>NZ_JBFUIL010000001.1:0-32500 GCF_056401895.1 Sphingomonas sp. P4_D12
AATCAGGATATTCTATGGGAGGTCGGGTGGGGGCGCGGGCCGGCGCCGCCACCGTTTCAGCCTTGCTGAAACGAACTCTAGAGTTCGATGATCCCGCGCCGCGCGGCGACCGTCACCGCATGGGTGCGATCGCTCACGTCCAGTTTGGCGAATATGTTCTTGAGATGCGCCTTCACCGTCTCTTCCGAGAGCGACATGGCGTGCCCGATCTCCTTGTTCGCTTTGCCTTCGGCGACGAGGCGCAGCACCGCGACTTCGCGCCCGCTCAGATCGTCGTCGGCCACGTGCATGGCGATCTCGGCGGCGACATCGCCATGCACGTGGCGGCGGCCGCGATGCACATTGTGGATCGCATCGAGCATCTCGGTCCTGAGGCTGCTCTTGAGCAGATAGCCCGTCGCCCCGGCCTTGAGTGCGCGCACGGCCTGCACATCGCCGGCATAGGTGGTGAGAACCAGGATGCGCGCATCGGGGAAATCGGTACGGATCGCGGTGATCGCGTCGACGCCGTTCATGACCGGCATCTGCAGATCCATCAGTGTCACATCGGGCCGCAACTCGCGGTAGCGCGCGACTGCCTCGGCGCCGTCACGCGCTTCGCCGATCACGATCATGTCGGTGCGGTCCTCGAGGATCGAGATGACGCCTTCGCGCAGGATGGGGTGATCGTCGACGATCAGGATGCGGACGGGCGAGGCGCCCTTGTCAGGCGGCATGGCTCGGTTCCTTCTTCTTGCGGAGAAGCCAGGACAAAAACCGCCAGCGCCGGCCGGGCGCGTGGTCGGCAAAGGCGAGGCGGGCAGGCAGCGTCATGGTGATTGCGCAGCCCATGCCCGTGCGGCTGTCGATCGAGAGGCTGCACCCGATCCGCTCGGCGCGCTCGCGCATCCCGACAAGGCCGAAATGGCCGGGCTTGTGACCCTGCGCGACCACCTCGGACGGCATGCCCACCCCATCGTCACGGATCTCCACGCCGAGCTGGCGATTGCCGAAGCGGACGACGATCTCGACCGCGCTGGCGTTGGCATGGCGACAGACGTTGAACAGCGCCTCATCGACGATCCGCCCGAGTTCGACCGCGACGAGCGGATCGACCGGGCGCTGCCGGCCTTCGACCACGATGCGCACCCCGATCGCGGGATCGAAGCCGGCCGCCACAGCACGTTCCTTGAGCAGCTCGGGCAGGTCGCCCTTGTCGCTGGCACCGCGCAGGTCCTGCACGCGGTCGCGGCCCTCGGCGATGATGTCGTCGGCGCGAGCGAGCGCGGAGTCGAGCTGGCCGCGCGCCGGCCCTTCCGGCGGCATCTTGTTGGCGACCGATTGGAAGCGGAGCACCAGGCCTTGCACGCTTTGCAGCAGCGTATCGTGCAGCTCGCGGGCGATGCGCTCGCGTTCGCCCATCCGTTCCTCCAGCCGCGCCCGAATCCGGCCCGCGACCGTCGCCATGCGCAGCCGATAGGCCAGCCACAGCAGCGCCAATACAATCGTGACGCACAAAGCGAGGAAGTATTTGGACTGGATGAAGGTGGGCGGAATGGTGAACTCGACCGTGGCGCCGGTCTCGTTCCACACGCCATTGTCGTTCGCCGCGATCAGCCGGAAGCGATAGGTGCCGGGAGCGAGGTTGGTGTAGAATGCCTGGCGCCGCGTGCCGGCTTCCACCCAATCACTGTCCTGACCCTCGATCCGATAACGGACCTGGATGGCGCGCGGGTTGGAGAAGCTCAGCACCGCGAAGTCGATCTCGATATTGGAGCGGCCCGCTGGGAGCATCACGTTGCTCGGGTCGCGATAGATCCGATCGGCGACGAGCGCGCCGACCGCGACCTTGGGCGGGGTCACGCTGCGCTTCACGTCCTTGGGGTCGAGCCACAGCGTGCCCGTCTGCGTGGCGATCCAGAGACGTCCGTCGCCACCCTGCACGATCGCGTTGCGACTGTGCGAATGGGGGCGGCTCCTGAGGCCATCGGCTGCGTCGAATACCTGCATGGGCGGTGCCCAGGTCGGTTCGGCAAAGGCGCGGTCGAGATCGGCCGAGCGCAAGCGCAGGATGCCTGCCGGGCTCGCGAGCCAGGTGTCCCCGGCAGGGGTGCGAACCGTGCCGTTGACCCCACTGAAGAACGGCAATCGCCGTGCCGCGACGGTGTGAAACCCCGTGCCGTCGAAGCGGGAGAGACCGAACTCCCCGGCGACGAGAAGAGCGCCGGGGATATCGCGGTTGAGCGAGATATCGTCGGGCGCATATCCGCCGAACGGAAGCCGAAAGGATTGCCGAGCTAGCCCATCGAGCCGGCTCAGCACGCGATCGCTCCAATGCACAACGATCCGGCCCCGATCGTCGGTCATCATCGAACGTGGCGCAAAGGGCAGACCGGGCGTGCCGGCGATCTGCTGCCAACGCCCCTGATGCAGGCGCGCCATACCGCCGTGCCACGCGGTCACCCAGAAGTCGCCCCGCCCGTCGAAGGCGCAATCATAGACGACATATCCGAGCGGAATGCGTGGGCCGGGGCGGATAGTGCCGTTCCGCCAGATCATGATCGGCTTGCCCGGGTTCGGACCGGGCGCGTTTGCGTTGTTCAGACCGATCCAGATTGCGCCGTCGGGCGCCTCGCACAAGGTACGCGGTTCGTTGCCCGGGCTCTGGAAGATCGGCTCCGGTCGCGCGTTTGGCCGTACGCGATAGACGGTCGCGGCCTCCCCGATATAGACGCTGCCGTCGGATGCGCGCAGCAACAGGTCGCCGTATGCGGCGGGCTGGGCAAGCCCGGGTTCGTAGCGCAGGGTCGCCGGCCAGAACCGGTCGAGCCCGTTCTGGGTGCCGGCCCAGACATTGCCTTCCGCGTCCTGGAAGATCCGGGTCGTGGCGTTTGACGACAAGCCGTCGCGGGCGGTAAATCGCTCCACTCGTGCAGTGGCCTCGGCCTTGGTCGCGGCGCCGCGGGGATCGGGCCGAGTGACGCGTTGCAGTCCGCCATAATAAGTGGCGATCCACAGATTTCCCTCGCGATCGAAGCGCGGCCACCCGCGAATCTCGCCGGCGTCGGTCGCATAGGGGTAGCGAAGGGGTGGGGGCGCACCCCGACCGCCCGGCCCGGTCAGCGGATAGCTGCCGTGCATGTCGCTGATCCAGACACGCTCCTGCGGATCCAGCGACAAGCGCCCCTGGGCACCGGCGTCGTGGTGGATGAACTCGAACCCGCTGGCGCCGGGGCGCACTCTTGCGACCTTGCCCGACAGGGCAAAGCTGACCCAGGCAGTCCCGTCCGTGGTGACGACCATGCTGAATGGATTGTCGAGCGGTGCGCCTGCTTTCGTGCCGAACGAAGCCCAGCGACCGGCCCGGTATCGCAGCAGGGGCAATCCTATCTTCTCTGTCAGCACCCAGATCGTGCCATCGACAGTCTCGTGCATCGCCAGCACGCGATCGGGCGACGGCGGTGCGTCGAGCAGCCGCAGCCGGCCGTCGCGATAGACGGCGAAGCGGCCGGTACGCTCGAAATTGGTCCAGACCTCGCCGTTGCGCCGGACGAGGATCGCCGAGGGCGCGCCCTGGGCGACAAGGTCCATGTCGGCGCTCACCGGCTCGAAGCGGATACCGTCGAAGCGGAAAAGCCCCGCCGCGGCGGCGATCCATAGATAGCCGCGCTGATCCTGCGCCAGCGCGAACACCGGGCGCGGCGCATCGCTCTCCTCGCTCCAGCGCTGGTGGGTGTAATGCGCCATCAGGCGGGGCGAACCCGCATCGGGCCTGGCCGCCGCCTTGGCGACCGGCTGCAGCAGCATCGCCGCAGCAAGAAAGACCCTGATCAGTTGCATTGTCGTTCCAGCAACTCCCTCGGGGATCCCTCCTGAGCCAAATCCGAAGCAACCCGGCCTTCGCCGTCAGGCGCCAGTGATGCTACCCCCGAATGGGGGAGTGGAAAATCCCCGGAGCGAAGGCTGGCTGGCATCCGCAAAGGGGCTATCGCCGGTAGGTGCCCAAATTGATCTTACGTTATCCGGACGGCCTTTTCGGCGTCGCGCTGTTGCTCCTGCGACTATCCTATGCCGCGATCGCGTTTCCGGCGCTCGCCCGTTTATGGCCCGCGCCGGCGATCACGGTGCCGATCGGGCTCGGGGCGGCAGCGATCGCGCTGGCGCTTGTATTGGGTTTCGGCGCGCGGGCGGCGGCATTGCTGCTCGCCATCGTGCTGGTGATCGGAATCGGCAGCGCGCGAGACGATCTCACCTGGTTCCTGGTCGGCTGCACGGGTGGTGCGGTAGCGCTGGTGCTGCTCGGTCCCGGCGCCTGGTCGATCGACGCGCATCTCTATGGTCGCCGCGTGATCCGGCTCGAGCCGCGGTCCCCGGAACGGGGAGGTCCGGGCTAACCGGGTTCGGGATTATGCCCGGTTGCCCGTCATGAGAGGTTCTCCTGTCTCCAGCCACGCCAGCCCGGAGGTCGCATGATGAACGAGGGACTGCAGATGAACCGGCCGGCCGACCAGGATCGACCGCTGGTGGTGATCGTCGATGACGATGCCGCCGTCCGCACGTCGATCGAGGAGCTGATGCTCTCGGTAGGGATCGACGCGGCCGGCTTCGGCTCGACGCGCGAATTGCTCGAGGCGAAGTTGCCCGAGCGGCCCGGTTGCCTGGTGCTCGACGTTCGCATGCCGGGATCGAGCGGGCTCGATCTGCAGCAGCACCTCGCCGCCGCGGGCAACGCCAAGCCGATCATCTTCCTGACCGGGCATGGCGATATCCCGATGAGCGTGCAGGCGATGAAGGCCGGCGCGATCGACTTTCTCACCAAGCCGGTGCGCGATCAGTCGCTGCTCGACGCGGTGGCACTCGGCATAGCGCGCGACCTCGCCCAGCGCGTCGGCGCGCAGGTCACGAAGCTGCACGCTGATCGCTACGGCACGCTTTCCCCGCGCGAACGACAGGTGCTTCGCCAGGTGGCGCAGGGCCGGCTCAACAAACAGATCGCCTTCGATCTCGGCATCAGCGAAGTCACGGTGAAACTCCACCGCAGCAGCGTGATGCGCAAGATGGTGGCCAATACGGTCGGCGAGCTGATCCGCGCCTGGGACCTGCTGCCCGAACACCTAAGGCACGAGGGGACCTAGACCATGGTATGGTACCGACGCGCTGAAAATTCGGCGACATCCGGAGGCGGGCGCGGCTTGCGCGTCGAGAAGGACCCTTCGCTTGTCCAGACTATCGGTGATCGCGATCGTGGATGACGATGAGGCCGTGCGCGACGCGCTGTTCGATCTGCTCCAGGTGGAGGGGCTGTCTGCGCGTACCTTCGAGGGAGCGGCACCCTTTCTCGCGGCATGTGGCGATTTCGACTGCGTGATCACCGATGTCCGCATGCCCGAGATCGACGGGATCGAGCTGCAGCGCCGGCTGCGCGCCGGCGGTTCGGCAATGCCGGTAATCTATGTGACCTCGTGTGACGAGGACGTGCTGCGCGCCCGCGCGCTCCAGGGCGGCGCGACCGGCTGGTTCACCAAGCCGGTTGATGACGAAGCGCTGCTCGATACCTTGAAGGCGGTTCTCCCGCGATGCTGACCGGTCCGGCCTTGGTGCAGGACGCGGCGGAGGCGGCCTGCTGGCGAGTTGACTTGTCGCAGGTCCGCGTGCTGATCGACACCGTCGCCGCCGGGGGCGAATGGGCGGATTGGGTCGCGGCGCTGCTCCACGGCGCGCGCATCGTCGACGCCAACACCCGCAGCCTTGACCTGGTCGGCGCCCCTTCGGCGCGCGAGATCATTCTCGGACAGCCGGTCGCCAATTTCTGCCCTCAGGAAAGCTGGAATACAGTCGCCGCGCTGATCGTCGCGGTGGTCACCGATCCGGCGCACGCCGCTCGCACGCAGGCGGTCAATTCCTTCATGCTGCGCGACTCCACACTCACTGTGTGGGGCGCGCCGGGCGCGGCCGACACGGTGTGGGTGCAGGTGGATGGCGAGCTTGCCGACGACCGTTCTTTCTGGGCGGTACGCGCCAGCGAGCAGCGCTATCGCCGGCTGATCCACCATCTGCCCGGCGCGCTGCTCCAGGTCGACGCGCGACCGATGGGCGCTGTCTTCTACCAGCTGCGGGCGGAGGGCGTGACGGACATCGTCGCACATCTCGACGCGCGTCCCGGGCTGGTCGAACAGGCTTGCGCGATCGTGCGCGTGACCGACGCGAATGGCGGTGCTGCGCGGCTGATGGGGACGAGCGGAGTCGAGGATCTGATCGGCCCGGTCGCCTTCATCTTCGCCCGGGCGCCCGAAACCGCGCGCAACGTCGTCATCGCTCATTTCCAGGGGCACCGCAGCCATGTCGAGTTGATCAAGCTCGAGACCTTCGACGGCCGGCTGCTCGACGTCGAACTCACCGTTACCTTTCCGACGCCGCCGGAGCGGCTGGACGTGACTCTGCTCACCTTCGAGGATGTGACCGAGAGGCTGCGCACCGAGGCGCAGCTCCGCCAGCTCCAGGAGGAATATGCCCGCGCCGCGCGCATCTCCACATTGGGCGAGCTTGCCAGCTCGATCGCGCACGAGGTCAACCAGCCGCTCGCCGCAATCGCGATGAACGCCGAGACGAGCCTGCGCTGGCTGTCTCGCGACGATCCCAACCTCGCCAAGGTGGAGCAGCTCACCCGGCGCGTCGCCGACAGCGCCCGTCATGCCAGCGAGATCGTCCAGCGTATCCGCGGCATGGCCTCGCGCCATGTGCCGGAGCGGGCGCCTCTCGACTTCAACGCCGTGGTCGAGGAGGCGCTGATGTTCGTTTGCCACGATGTCGAGACCAGGGCGATCCTGCTCTCGGTGCGGCTCGATATCGGCGTGCCGCCTGTGCTCGGTGACCGCGTCCAGCTCCAGCAGGTCGTGGTCAATCTGCTGGTCAACAGCCTCCAGGCCCTGACGGGCGTCGAGAAGGGCCGGATCGAGCTTGCCACCGGCCCGGATGACGCGGGGGGTGTGCGGTTCTCGATCCGCGATACGGGGCCCGGCATCGCTGCCGAGGATCTCGATCGCGTGTTCGAGGGCTTCTTCACCACAAAGGCGGAAGGGATGGGAATCGGCCTGGCGGTCTGCCAGTCGATCATCGCCGCGCATGGCGGGGCGATCGCGGCGGCGAACCATGAACAGGGCGGTGCCTGTTTCCATTTCTCGTTGCCCTCGATTCCCGCCTGAACGTCCGGCGGCGCCGGGGACACCGCCGGACGTCGCGCGCCTCAACTGCGCAGGAATGCGATCAGATCGGCGTTGAACCGGTCCGCATGCGTGGCGGTCAGGCCGTGGGGCAGGCCGGGATAGAAGAGCGTCTGCGCTCCCTTTACCAGCTTGGCTGATTTGTAGGCAGAGTCCGCGATCGGCACGATCTGGTCGTCCTCGCCATGGACGATCAATGTAGGCACGTCGACCTTCTTCAAATCCTCGGTGAAGTCGGTCTCGCTGAATGCCTTGATGCAGTCATGGGCGTTCTTCAGGCCCGCCTGCATGCTGATCAGCCAGAACTCGTCGAGCAGGCTCTGCGGCACGTTCGCGCCCTCGCGATTGGCGCCATAGAAAGGGATCGCGAAGTCCTTGTAGAATTGCGAGCGGTTGGCGAGGATGTCGTGACGCAGGCCGTCGAACACCGCGATCGGCAGCCCCTCGGGATTGGCCTCGCTTTGCACCATCACCGGCGGCACAGCGCCGAGCAGCACCGCCTTCTTGACGCGCTTCGCACCGTGGCGGCCGATATAGCGCGCGACTTCGCCGCCGCCGGTCGAATGGCCGACCATGACGATGTTCCGCAGGTCGAGCGCGTCGAACAATTCGGCCAGGTCGTCGGCATAGCCGTCCATATCGTTGCGGGCGCTGCTCTGCGCTGACTTGCCATGGCCGCGGCGATCATGTGCGATGCAGCGATAGCCCTGCTCGGCGAGGAACTGCATCTGGATGCTCCAGGCGTCCGAGCTGAGCGGCCAGCCGTGCGAGAGGGTAACCACCGGGCCCGTGCCCCAATCCTTGTAGTGCATCTCATGTCCATCGCTGGTGGTGAAGATCGGCACCGCGGGTCTCCTTGAATGAGCGTCTGGCGGCCCGCCATGGGACGCCTTTCAGCGCCGCACGCCTATGAGCCTGCGCGCTGGCGAACGATTGGACGCAGGGTGAGGCACATCGAGGCCAGAGGAGGAGAAACGCTCGCCTAGCGACGCATCGCCTGCACCGACCGCTTTGGCACTAACCAGAAACACGACAATAAGGTGCGTCCGACCTGCACCAAGGGCGAGGTTCGCCTGCCATATGGCGAGTGCCACACCGCAGTACGCATGATGGCCGCGGCGGCCCAACTGCGTGATGTTGCCGCCATTCCACGTCGCCACGGAGGGCAACAGCATGAAGATCGTCGTTATCGGCGGGACCGGCCTGATCGGATCCAAGACTGTCGAGAAGCTCAAGCAGCACGGCCATGACGCGATCGCGGCTGCCCCCAATACCGGCGTCAATGCCGTCACCGGCGAGGGACTGGCCGAGGCGCTGGCAGGTACCGACGTCGTCGTCGACGTCGCCAACTCGCCGTCGTTCGAGGATCAGGCGGCAATGGATTTCTTCCAGGCCGCCGGCAAGAACCTCAAGGCGGCCGAGGTTACGGCCGGCGTCAAGCATCATGTCGCGCTTTCCGTGGTCGGCACCGAGCGCTTGCAGGACAGCGGCTATTTCCGCGCCAAGCTCGCCCAGGAAGAGATGATCAAGAGCTCGCCGATCCCCTACACGCTGATCCACGCCACCCAGTTCTTCGAGTTCGTCCGCTCGATCGCAGGATTCTCGATGCAGGGCGATGACGTGCATCTGCCGCCCGTTCTCTTCCAGCCGATGGCGGCGGAGGACGTGGCGAGCGCCATTGCCGAGGCGGCAATGGGCCAGCCCGCGAACGATACGATCGAGATCGCCGGACCGGACACCTTCACGCTGGACGAGCCGGTTCGTATGGCGCTCGCCCATGACGGCGACCCGCGCAAGGTGATCGCCGATCCCGATGCGCCCTATTTCGGCGTGAAGGTGAGCGAGCGGACGCTGGTTCCCGGACCGAACGCAAAGCTCGGCTCGACCAGGTTCGATTGGTGGCTGGCCAACGTTCCGCCGCCGCGGCGATAGGTCGCCAATCGACCGCACCCGCGGATGCGGTCGAAGAGCCGGTGGCAGCAGCCGCCTGACCACCGGTGGATGCGAGGCACGCGTCCCCCTTCCGAGCGTGCCTCGCATCCTATTTTGCAAAGGGCAGGACTCATGAAATTCCGACCCGTCCCCGGTGCGTACGGCGTGGAAGATGTCACGATCCTCGACGAAGCCGGTCGAGTGACGTCGGGCGGCCTCCATGACGGCTCAATGGTTGCTGCCGCCGGGCTGATCCACGATCTCGGGAATCTTATCCAGATCGCCTATTCGGCCATCAACATATTAGCTAGGGCGCCGGACATGCCCGCGCCGCGCTCGGGGCCGATCCTGCACCGCGCGAGAAGCTGCCTGGAACATGCCGGCGCACTCGTTCGACAGAATATCGAGGTTGTCCGCGACCGCGCGATTCCCGGCGAGCGTAGCGACGTCGCGACTTGCCTTTCGGACGTAGCGGCGCTGATCATCGCGATGGACGAGCCTGGCCTGATCCTCGAAACCGACATCGAGCCGGGGCTGCCCGATCTGCGCTGCGATCCGATCGGATTGCGCCGGGCGCTCCTGAACCTCGTGTTCAACGCGCGCGATGCCGTTGCCGGTGGTGGTTTCATCGTGATCGCCGCGCGATCGATACGGAGCGATCAGCAGTCGACCGCGGTCGAAATACGCGTCGTCGACAACGGCGTCGGCATGTCGGCAGCGACGATCGCACGCATCTTCGATCCGTTCTTCACCACCAAGGCTGACGGGCTCGGGGGCATTGGCTTGCCGATGGTCGAACGCTTCGTCCGCGACGCTGGCGGCGAGATCACCATCGATAGTGAACCGGGCCTTGGCACCACCATGGCCTTGCGGTTGCCGGCAGCCGGCGCCGGCGGGACCAGCTCAGTCATTCGGACCCAACCCACTTCAGAGGAACGAGACCAATGAAACTCTATTATTCCCCCGGAGCATGCAGCCTTTCGGTGCGCATTTCGCTCCATGAAGCGGGGCTTCCCGCCGAATTCGAACGGGTCGATCTCAACTCGAAGATCACCGAGAGCGGCTACGATTATTCGGCCATCAATCCCAAGGGCTATGTGCCCATGCTCGTGCTCGACGACGGCAACGCGGTGACCGAGAACGTAGCGATCCTGGCGCTTCTCGCGGATCGCGATCCCGAGCTCACGCCGGGCGGGCCGCTCGGTCGCACTCGCCTGGTCGAAATCCTTTCCTGGCTGTCGACCGAATTGCATGCCGCGTTCAAACCCTATTACCATGACGCGAATGATGCGGCGAAAGCCGCTGCCGGCGAGGTGGTCGCGCAGCGGCTCGATCTTGTCGAAAACCAGATCAACGAACTCTATCTGTTCGGACCGCGCTTTACGGTGGCGGACGCCTATCTGTTCGTCATGCTGCGCTGGGCCAAGGCGTTCGGCGTGCGGATATCGCCCGAAATGCACGGCTATTTCGAACGCGTGGCGGAGCGGGAGACAGTTCGCCGGGCCCTTGCCGAAGAAAGCCTCAGATTATGAAGATCGTCGTGATCGGCGGTGACGGCCGCATCGGCTCGAGACTGGTCAGGAATTTGCGCCGGCGGAACTATTGGGTGCTTCCGGCCTCTCCGACCACTGGCGTCGATACGGTTACCGGCACGGGATTGGCGGACGCGCTGATCGGCGCGGACACGGTGGTCGATGTTTCGAACGTGCCCTCGCTGGAGGGCGACAATGCGCTGCAATTCTTCGAGACCTCGACCCGTAATCTCCTGCGAGCCGGCCGAGAAGCGGGCGTCCGGCACCATATCGCGCTCTCGATCGTCGGCGTCGATCGCCTGGCGGATAGCGATTATTTCCGCGCGAAGAAAACCCAGGAAGACCTGATCAAGGCGTCGCGGATTCCCTTCACCATTGTCCGCTCGACGCAGTTCTTCGAGTTCATCAGCGCCGTGGTGCAGGCCGGCACCGACACCGAGATCGCGATATCTCCTGCGTTGGTGCAGCCAATTGCCGGTGACGACGTCGCCGATGCCCTTGCTGAGGTGGTATTGGGCATTGCGCTCAACGCCACGGTGGAGGTCGCGGGGCCCGAGTTGCTGCGTCTTGACGAGGTCGCGACTGACATCGCCACGGCTCACGAAGATGGCCGGCAGATCGTCGCCGATATTCATGCTCGCTACTTTGGCGCGGAGCTTGGCGAACGATCCCTGCTTCCCGGGCCGGATGCACTTATCGCTCGAGGAACGTTCGACGACTGGTTGCGCCAGAGCCTGCAACCGGAATGGGTGTCGAGCCCGTCCCATTGAGGCTGGCAGGTTTATCCATACCCCCGGCGTACCCCAGCCTACCCAAAGGACTAGTCGCCGATACGTTCGTCCGATTGGTTCCAAAAACCGCCCGGAGCATCTGATTTCCATGGCCATTTCTGGCCGTTCAAGGAGGATATATGCTCAAGAATCTTGGCGGCCTGATTGTCGCCGCGACCCTGCTTCATCCCGGCCCGGGGGCTGCTCAAGCCAAGGCCGGACAGGAGAAGCCCACGGTCGTCCTCGTACATGGCGCGTTCGCGGATTCGTCCGGCTGGAATGCAGTCGTCGCGAAGCTCAGCAAGGATGGGTATCGGGTTATCGCCGCCGCCAACGCGCTCCGCAGCGTCAAGAGCGACGCTGTCACCATTTCCGCGCTCGTTCGCTCGATCAATGGACCGGTAGTGCTGGTCGGCCATTCCTATGGCGGGCCGGTGATCACCGAGGCGGCCAATGGAAATGGCAACGTCAAGGCGCTGGTCTATGTTGCTGGGTTCGCACCGGATACGGGGGAATCCAGCCTTACCCTATCGGCGAAATTCCCCGGCAGCACGTTGGGAAATGCCCTGATGCCGGTCGCGCTGCCCGACGGCGATGAGGATCTCTATATCCAAATCGGCAAGTTCCACGCCCAGTTTGCCGCCGATGTACCGTCCGCACAGGCGGATACGATGGCACTCACGCAGCGCCCGATCACACTGTCCGCCTTGGGCGAGCCATCCGGCGTCGCCTCGTGGAAGACGATCCCGTCTTACATGATCTACGGGTCTGCCGATCAGAACATTCCCGCCGCGGTGATGAAGTTCATGGCCGAGCGGGCGAAGGCAAAGAAAACGGTGGTCGTCGAGGGAGCATCACATGCGCTGATGATCTCGCAGCCGGGCAAGGTCGCCTCGCTGATCGAGGATGCAGCGACGGCTCAATGAGGATCGCTCGGGGAGCGAGGCGATATTGCGCCACCGCCCGCGATCACCATAACCTGACCGGCAAGCGGTACCCGCTGACGGACAACCAACTCACTTCGAGAGGTGAATGACGATGGCGGGGGATAATTGGGACCGGGTACCGATCGATGCGCAAAGCATCGACGCCCCGCTATCGTCTTCGGCGATCTTCCTGGTGGTAACCGTCGCGAGCGGGCAGGGGCCCCTCGCGACGGTGTGCTCGGCCCTTGGCGGGCTCGGTGATCTCGTCAAGACCGTTGGCTTTCGCGATCTCTCCGGCCGGCTATCGTGCATCGCCGGGATCGGCAGCGATTTGTGGGATCGTCTTCAGCCTGGCAAGCGGCCAAAGGAGCTGAAGCCTTTTGAACCGATCGATGGCCCGGTACACACGGCCCCGGCGACGCCAGGAGACATGCTCTTCCATATTCGCGCCGAACGTGCCGACATGTGCTTCGAGTTCGAACGCCTCTTGCTCGAAGCTCTTGGCGATGCCGTCACTGTTATCGATGAGGTATCAGGTTTTCGGTATTTCGACGCGCGCGACTTGCTCGGTTTTGTCGATGGCACCGCCAACCCAACGGGGCTCGATCTGCCGGCGTCCGCGCTGATAGGGTCGGAAGATCCCGACTTCGCGGGCGGCAGCTACATCGTGGTACAGAAATATCTGCACGATCTCGGCGCGTGGAGCGGAATTTCTACCCAACAGCAGGAGGAGATCATCGGTCGAAGGAAGATCGACAATGTCGAGATCGACGACGACGACGCCCCTCGCAAGTCACACAAGTCGCTGACGACCATTGTCGATGCAGCAGGCACCGAGCACGATATCCTGCGCGACAACATGCCGTTTGGCCAGCCGGGCCGAAAGGAGTTTGGGACCTACTTCATCGGCTATTCCCGCTTTCTCTGGGTAATCGAATTCATGTTGCGTCGCATGTATATCGGCGATCCTCCCGGCGCCTATGATCGGTTGCTGGATTTCTCGACGCCGCAGACCGGCACGACATTTTTCGCGCCCTCGCGCCCCGAGCTCGAAAAGCTCGCCCGGGCGACGCCGGCAATAACACCGCTGGCTTGATCGTTCTCGAATGATCGGCGGGGAGTAGATAGCGCCATCGAGCCTGCACCAAGGGTCAGGTTCGCCTGTCATTTCGCGAGGTGCCAGCATCCATCCGGACGATAGCGACAAGACGCGTTTCCAGGCGATCTATCACTCGTCTCAACGCTGTGCGGGAAGCACGGACAAGATCATTCCCGCAGGGCGAGCAACGAGGATAGCACGATGACCATTTTCAGATATTCCGCTCCCCTGCTGCTACTGGCGCTCACCGCGAGCGCCGCTCCGGCGAAGCCGACCCCACCCGCAGCGATCGTCACCGAGTTGATGACCAAAGCACTTGCCGACTATCCCGGCAAAGAAGCGCTGGTGCTTACGGTCGTCTATCCGCCGGGTGCCGTCGATCCCGTGCATCGTCACAATGCGCACGCTTTCGTCTACGTGCTCGAGGGCTCGATCGTGATGGGTGTGCGCGGGGGCAAGACCGTCACGCTCACGCCGGGGCAAACCTTCTACGAAGGCCCCACCGACGTGCATACGATCGGCCGTAACGCCAGCCGGACCAAGCCCGCGAAGTTCCTCGTCGTCCTGCTGAAAGGCAGCAACAACCCTGTCGCGGTGCCGGCGACCTGAATTGAACACGAGACGGTTTGCCCAGCTTGGTCGGTTGAAGCGTTACCCGCTGGCACCCTGCTTTGCCGGGCCTATCAACGAAGCGAGCATGCGCCATGCCCGATAACATCAGATACTATCTGCAGCGCGTCAGAACGGAGATCAGGCAAGCGAAGCAGGCGGTCAATCGAGAAGTGACCATTGCTCATTTCAATTTCGCTGATGCCTATCTGGAACGAATTCATCAGCTCTTTCAGGAGATTGGTGACATCGATGCGAGAGAATAAGGGTCGAGGTCAGCGCCCCTCGCCGGAAAGCTACGCATAAACGGCATTGTCGGTCTGGCAGCACAATTCCTATCTGGTGCCTGATGCCAGAGGCGGTTGGCGGTGCTGTCAGTCTAAAGCGAACCGCTCTCTGGGCGATGGAACGCAGCTTTTGAGAACGGCTGCCTGACTTGCGAGCCTCCGCCGGTGCGCCGCACGGCGAGCAGTCCTCGGTGCTTCGGGACCAAGCAGAAATCGCACGTACATGACATCAGGGGCACCTCGGACGAGGATTGAGACTAAGGGGATGGCGCTCTTGATCTATGCTCATACGCGCCCGCTATCGCCTGCCCCCATCAACCTGACAGTGCTCCGGGTAACGAATCCGGCCAAACGGCTTCGAGCAGGGCGGTCGCTTCTTCCATTTTCTGCTCCGCAGTGAGCGCCTTGGCGAGATCGATCGCAATCTTGAGTTCCCAGGCGCGGGCGCCCTGCGCACGGCTCAGCGTGAGCGCCTCTTCGAGCAATACGATGCTGGCGTCGGGCGCTCCTTCGCTAAGTCGCACGACCTCGGCTTTGAGGCGAAGCAGTTCCGGCACCGCGAACCGCTCGCCATTCGCATCGCAATTGGCGAGGGTAGTGGCAACGAGGTCCCGCGCTTCGTCGAGCCGTGAGTCCAGAATGAGGCCTTTCACCAGAGCGATCGAGAATGGCGTGGTGAGCAATTCGTAGCGCGCCGCGCGGAGCCGGGAGAGGCTTTCCTCGACCGCGCCCAGCGCGTCCCCGGTGCGACCGCGCTGGATCTCCAGCTCGCCGCGAAGGCCCACCGCGGCAATAATATAAGGACCGAGCGCATTGACCTCGGCGCATTGGGTGAATGTCGCGAGATCCTCCTCAGCTACAGCAAAGTCCTCCATCCACAGAGAGATCGACAACGACCAGATCAGCGCGATGCAGTGGGTGACCGAATGATCGAGGCCGGCTGCCTCGCGCACGACATCCCGTGCGAGCCGTCGGGCCTGGTCGGCATGTCCGCAGAGCCATAAGGTCCGCGCGAGGGCGATACCGGAGCGATTCCGGTGATCGAAGCCATAATGGATGGTCCGGCTGCGTGCCGAGGCGGGGCTCTTGCTCAGCGAAAGTTCGAGGTCGTGCCGAGCCCGCTTCTGGTCGCCCGCGAGATGGTGTGAGATGCCCGAAAGCGAATAGGCTACGCCGATCGCCTCGGGCATGGCGATCATCTCGGCGACTTCCACTGCCTGCTCGGCATAGCGTAGCGCGGCCGTATATTCGCCGATCCGCTCATGGAAGATGTGCAGGCGGCCGAGCAGGCGCAGCTGGTTCCATTTGTCGTCGAGCGCGGTCGCGATCTCGAGCGCACGGCCGAGCGCGTCTCCCGCCGCCTCGCTATTGCCTCGGGTGAACATCAAGGTGATGCCGAGCGCCGCCTGGAGCTCCAGTTCCAGTCCGGTGTCGCGCTGCGCCTCGTCGATCCCGGCAAGGGCGCGGGCGCACCAGGTGCGGCACTCGATCAAGTGCGAAAGATTGAGGAAGACAGGCGCGCTGGCGGCGGCCAGCCGCACGGCGATCCTGAGGTCGCCGCTGCTTCCGAAGCTCCAGTCGAGCGCGCTGCGGATGTTGCCGAGTTGCTGCCGCAAGGGCTTGGTGTCCTGCAGCATGCCTTCGTCTTCCTCCTCCGCCGCCTCGAGTTCGGCGAGGAAGAAGGCGGCGTGGCGGCGAGCGACCGCGCTTTGTCTCTCCGCCCCACGCTCCGACAGCTTGGTCCGGGCATAGGCGCGGGTCATTTCGAGCAGCCGATAGGTGTCGGTGCGCCGCGAACGATCGGGCGCGACCAGCGACTTGGAGGTTAGCGAGTCGAGCGCGGCGGCGATCTCGTCCGATCCGATTCCGACATCCGCGATTACCTCCAGCGCAGCGTCGATCGAGAAAGGGCCGACGAACACCGATAGACTTTCAAATACGGTGCGCTCGACGTCGGAGAGCAGATCATAGCTCCAGTCGAGCGCTGCCTGCAGCGTCTGTTGGCGAGGTTGCGCAGTCCGCCGGCCCGCCCAGCCGAGACTGAACCGCTCGCCCAATTGGCGTGCGGTGGCAGCCAGGCCGTGCGTCGCGACGCGCATCGCGGCGAGCTCGATCGGCAGCGCCATCCCGCCGAGACGCTGACACATCTCGGCGATCAGCCGGGCGGCGTCCTCGTCGATGACGAGCGCGCTGTCGGCGGCGGTGGCGCGTTCGCAGAAGAGCTGGACCGCGGGAAAGGCCAGGAGCTGGTCGCGCGTCAGCCCCGACAATTCCTCGGGATAGCCGAGCGCATCGAGGCGCAGCACATGTTCGCCGCGTACCCGCAGCGGCTCGCGCGAGGTGGCCAGCACGCGTGTCTGGCGCGCTGTCTCGACGATCTGCTCGACGACGCTGGCGACCGGCTCGATGACGTGCTCGCAATTGTCGAGGATGAGCAGGAAGGCCCGATCGCGGATATGGCCGAGGATCACCGCGAGCGGGTCCTCGCTCTGCACCGCGATCCCCATGGCACCGGCGATCATCGAGGGGACCACTGCCGGATTCTCGATCATGCTGAAGTCGACGAACGCGACCTGGTTGTCGAATTTGCCGGCCAATTGGCGCCCGACCTCGATCGCGAGCGAGGTCTTGCCGACGCCCGCCGGGCCGATGATCGAGAAGAGCGACGTATCGGCGATGCGTTCCGTCAGGAAGGCAACGTCGCGCTCACGCCCGATCAGGTGGGGCAGGTGGGCAGGCAGATTGGTGCCGCCAGCGGGTCTCGATTCTCCGTCGGTCAGGCGCGGCGATGCCGTGTCGCCTTGCCGCTCGATCGGCGCGACGAAAGCGTAGCCGACGCCGACCTGGGTCGCGATGTAGCGCGCGCCGTCGACACCATCGCCGAGCAGCTTGCGCAGGCTTGCCATGTGCCAGCGCAGGCTGCCGTCTTCCACCACTACGTCCGACCAGACGCGCTTGAGCAACTCGCGCTTGGACAAGACGCGACCAGGCTGCTCGGTCAGCACGACGAGCAGATCGAACGAGCGTCCGCCGATCTCGACCGCCTTGCCGCGCTTCGTCAGCAGCCGCTCGCCCGGAGACAGGCGGAAGGGCCCGAAACCTATGCCTTCGCCAAGCTGCTGTTCCAGGTTCGCCACGATCCGCCATTACCCTTGTCTGGTCGACCGATCCATGCCGCGAGCGACGGCGCGCCTCAACCTTGGCTAGATACTATTCTCCCGGATCTTTCGGGAAATCGGTGGAGATGCTGAGCGGCCGCCAGCGTTCCAGTTCGTCGAGGCGTGTCCGGTCACTGCGCTCGATCGCGGCGATGGCATCGCTGCCGAGCGGCAGGCGGAGCGGCGGGGCGTCCACGGAGACGATTTCGAGGATCGCCCGCGCGCCCCGGCGGGGATCCCCGGGCTGTTTGCCATCATAGGCGGCCTGCATGCGCGCGGCATTGCCGACCACTGCGTCATATTCCGGGCGGCCGGGGTCGAGCGTCGTCGAGGCCCCGGCGAAGTCCGTGCGGAAGCCGCCAGGCTCGATGATCGTCACCCGCACGCCGATCAGCTTCATTTCCTGCGCAAGCACTTCGGAGAAGCCCTCCACTCCCCATTTCGCCGTCGAATAGGGTGCGCGGCCGGGTGCGCCGAGACGACCGCCGACAGAGGAGAATTGGATGATATGGCCGGCGCGCCGCTCGCGCATGTGCGGGATAACCGCCTTGGTCATGATGATCGTGCCGAACAGGTTGGTCTCGATCTGGCGGCGATAGGAATCGAGCGGCGTATCCTCGACCGAGCCGATATCGCCATAACCGGCATTGTTGACCAGTACGTCGAGTGTGCCGAACTCGGCGATCGCGGTGGCGACAGCGGCGGCGGCGTCTTCCTCGCAGGTCACGTCGAGCCGGGCGGTGGCAAGCTTGCCCGGGCGTCCGTCGCCCAGCCCGGCGAGCTGGACCGGATCGCGCGCCGTCGCCAGCAGATTGTCGCCGGAATCGAGGATCGTTTCGCACAGTGCGCGACCGAAGCCGCGCGAACTGCCGGTCACCAGCCAGGTCCGTGTCATCGTTCCGCTCCCATCAGCCAAAGGTGAAAACATAAGCGCGGACGCCGGGGCGGCTGAACTCGACCGCGACGGTGCGATCGACGATGGCGCCGGATTGGCGGACCAGCTGATAGAGCCGGTCCTCCCTGACCTCGCCCCAGCCGGCCGCGTCGACATCGACGCCGTGGCCGGCACCGGGGGCGCGGCCGTCGATCGTCACGCGGAAGCGCACCGGCTTGCCGTCGGCCGTGCCGCCGAGCACGAGATGCACGTCTCGCGCATGGAAGCGAAAGCGGATGGTGCCGGGGCCGCTGTCGAGCAGCGCATATTCGCCGCCGACCTTCCAGCTGCCCGCGAGGTCCCATTGGTTGAGCGATAGCCGCGCGGCGGAAGCGTAGCTGCCCGGCGCGTCGCTGCGGAAGCCGCCTGGCGACGCGAAGTCGGCGGCCTTGTCATAGCCGATATAGGCTTCGGGCGAGCCGAGGTCGGCCCAATCCGCTTGCGCCTCGACTCCCGTACCTTCGATCGGAGCGATGGGGACGCCGGAGACGTCATGCCCCGCCTCGGCGAGCAGCGTGCGGATCAGCCGCTCGCCCTCGTCATATCGGCCCTCGCCCAGGCGATAGCCGCGCACCTTGCCCTTCGCGTCGATGAAGTAAATGCCCGGCCAGCCCTGGTTGGCGAAGGCGCGCCACGCCGTATAATCATTGTCCTGCAGGTTGGGGTAAGCGACCCTGAGCTGGCTGGTGGCGAGGCGGACGTTCGCCGGATTCTTCTCGAAGCCGAACTCCGGCGCGTGGACGCCGATCACGTCGAGCCCCTTGCTCCCATATCGTTCGCTCCAGGTGCGAAGATAGGGAAGGGCGCGCAGCGAGTTGATGCACGAATAGGTCCAGAAATTGACCACCACGACCTTGCCGCGGAGCGCCTTGGGTCCGTCCGGCACGGGCGTGAGCCAGGGCCTGGCGCCCTGCAGCACCTCGATCGGGTGTGCGGGGGTGTCGAAGCGCGCGGACACGATGGAGTCGTCGGCCTTGGCCGGGGAACGGACGAGACCGAGTGCATCACCGAAGCAGATGACGGTGGTGGCGCCGGCCGCAGCGATGCCGGCGACGGCGAAACCGAGGGAACGTCTCAGGGTCATGGTACCTGCCTCATCTTGCTGGTCAGCGCCGATATAGGCCAGCGCCGCGGCACCGCTTGTTAGCTGTGAGCGGCCGCGCGTTAGTTCCTGAAAGCCGTAACGGATGCGTGAAGGCTAACGCCGCATCGCTCCACTTAACGGGCGCCGCGCCCCTTCGTCGCTAGATTTGGCCGCGACCAGATCACGAGGAGAAGCCAATGTTCGCAGACCAACCCTCGCGCCGCCAGTTCGTCGTCGGCGCGAGTGTGGCGGGGGCGCTCGGCGCCATGCCTGCCATGGCGCGCGCGCAGGCCGGAGGCAGCGCCATCCGCTCCTTCAAGGTCGCCATTCCCGCGGCTGAAATCCTGGCGATGCAGCGTCGCATTGCCGAGACCCGCTGGGCCGACCCGCAGCCCGCGGGCGATGATAGCCAGGGCGTGCGGCGCCAGACGCTCGAACCGCTGATGCGCTATTGGGCACGCGGCTATGACTGGCGCAAGATCGAGGCCAGGCTCAACGCGCTGCCGATGTTCATGACCGAGATCGATGGTCTCGACGTGCATTTCATTCATGTCCGCTCGCGCCACGAACATGCGCTGCCGATGATCCTGACCCATGGCTGGCCGGGCTCGGTCCTCGAGTTCCTCGGGGTCATCGCGCCGCTCACCGATCCGACGGCCTATGGCGGCAAGGCCGAAGACGCGTTCCACCTGGTGATACCGTCGATCCCGGGCTTCGGCTTCTCCGCCAAGCCGACGCAGATCGGCTGGGGCTCGGATCATATCGGCCGCGCCTGGAGCATGCTCATGCAGCGACTGGGCTATGACCGCTATGTCAGCCAGGGCGGCGATTGCGGTTCGGTCATCTCGCAGCGCATGGCGCTCCAGCACGTGCCTGGCCTGATCGGCATTCATCTCAACATGCCGGCGGTGGTTCCGGCGGACATCGCCAGGACCCTTGCTGCCGGCGATCCCGCGCCGGCGGGCCTGTCGGCCAGGGAGCGCGGCGCGTTCGATCAGCTGGCAGCCTTTTACCGCGACAATTCGGCCTATGCCGCGATGATGAACACGCGCCCCCAAACGATCGGCTATTCGCTCGTCGACTCGCCGGTCGGCATGGCGGCCTGGATGTACGAGAAGATCGCGCAATGGACCTATAGCAACGGCCAGCCCGAACGCGTGCTTGGCCGGGACGCGATCCTCGACGACATCTCGCTCTATTGGCTGACCGGGACGGGGGCGTCCGCCGCCCGGATCTACTGGGAAGATCACACCAACAATTTCAACGCGCGCGGCATCATCGATCTGCCGGTCGCGGTGAGCGTGTTCCCGGGTGAGATCTTCCGCGCGCCCAGGACTTGGGCCGAGCGCTGTTACAAGAATCTCTTCTATTTCAGCGAAGCGACCAATGGCGGCCATTTCGCCGCCTGGGAGCAGCCCCAGTTGTTCACCGAGCAAGTGCGCGCCGCCTTCCGCCTGCTGCGCTGATTCACTTCCCGCTCCAAGGAGACGTCTCATGTCCGATACCAAGACCCTGTATACTGCCCGCGTCCATGTCACCGGCGGTCGCGAAGGCGCCGCCCGCAGTTCGGACGATCGCCTCGACGTCAAGCTCGCCACCCCCGGCGGCCCCGGCGCCGGCACCAATCCCGAGCAATTGTTCGCCGCCGGCTGGTCGGCCTGTTTCGAGGGCGCGATGGCGATCGCCGCCAAGCTCAAGGGCATGGCCTTGCCCGCTGACCTCGCGATCGACGCCGAAGTCGATCTGCGGCAGGGCGAGGACGGCTATTCGCTGGCTGCCCGACTGAACGTGAGCGTTCCCGGGATCGATCCCGCGATCGCTCGCCAACTGATCGAGGCGGCGCACCGGACTTGTCCCTATTCCAAGGCGATCAAGGGCAATATCGATGCCGTCGTCACGCTGGTCTGACCGCCAATCAAAAGGAGAATGACATGAAGAAATGGATTGCCGCCGGGCTTGCGCTCGCCACTGCCGTGATGGCGCCGGCGGCGCTGGCCCAAACGGCCAAGCCCACCATAGTGCTCGTCCACGGGGCGTTCGCGGATTCGTCGAGCTGGAACGGTGTCATCGCCGTGCTCGAGCGCGACGGCTACACGGTGGTCGCCGCTCCCAATCCGCTGCGCGGCGTGCGCGCCGATGCCGATGTCGTGAGCGACCTGGTCAAGAGCATCCAGGGCCCGGTCGTGCTCGTCGGCCATAGCTATGGCGGCTCGGTGATCAGCGAAGCGGCCGAAGGCGCGCCGAACGTCAGGGCGCTGGTCTATGTCGCGGCATTTGCACCGGAAGCGGGCGAGACGGCGCTTGGCCTGACCGGCAAGTTCCCGGGCAGCACGCTCGCGCCGGCGCTGGCCCCGCCGGTCAAGCTCACCAGCGGCAGCAACGACCTCTACATCCTCCAGGCGCGTTTTCACGACCAGTTCGCCGCTGACGTGCCGGCGGCCGGCGCGCTCTTGATGGCTGCCGGTCAGCGTCCGGTCGCCGAAGCGGCGCTGGGCGAGGCTTCGACCGCACCCGCATGGAAGCACATCCCGTCCTGGTTCATCTATGGCGACAAGGACAAGAACATCCCGCCGGCCGCGCTCAAGTTCATGGCCGATCGCGCACAATCGCGCGGGACGGTGGTGGTGAAGGGCGCTTCGCACGTCGTGATGGTGTCGAACGCGCCGGCCGTGGCCAGCCTGATCGAGAAGGCGGCGACTGCCCAGTGAGTTGAGGCGCCGGCGATCCCAGCCCCCCTGCGCCGGCGCCCATGCCCACGGTCGGCTTTGCCCCGCAGCGGGCCGGCCGTGGGTACTTCTCCTTGTTGCGGACGAGGAAAAACACCCACGCCGCTAACCTGTCCAGGGCACTTTGCTGGTCGGGACCTAGTGCGAATAGCCGGTGAAGACGAGGTCGGCGTTCTTGTCGATCGCATCGAGCTTCACATGGCAGGCGAAGCACGATCGTGTGAGCGTCGCGTCCTGGTTCGCGGCGCCATTCTCGAATTGCCCATAGCCCCAGCCGCCGCTCGCGGCGTAGCGTTTGGAATCCTTGACGCTCACCTGAACATTGGTCGGCGGACCCGCGACAAAGGATTGGGGAGCGGGGAAGACGCTATCGTTGCGCGGCGACGAATCGTATCGCCAGGCGAGCCGCACGATGATCGCGCCGTCCGGGAAAGGCCGCTTGCCTGTGCGAAAGGCGTTCACTGCGATGTCGTTGCCCAGGATGGCACGGATGTCGTTGTTCTTGCCAGCTTCGTGCGCGACGCTGATCAGCTTCCAGTCGCGATAGCCCTTGGGCAATTTCACGCCATAGATTGGCGAACCCCGATCCTCGACGCGCTGGGCGGCAGCTATAGCGGAGACCCCGAACACCAGGGTCGCCACCACGAGGCCGCAGGTGGAAAGATGCTTCATGGCGTGCTCCTCGAAGGCGTCGGAGCTGGACGCCCCGACGGGATGGTCAGCTGGCGAGCTTCGCCACGTCGAGCACGGCCTTGGCGAAAGCGGCTGGCGCTTCTTGCGGCAAATTGTGGCCGATGCCGCCAGCGATCAACCGATGCTCGTATAGGCCGGTGAACTTGGCGCGATATTGCGATGGGTCGGGATGCGGCGCGCCATTGGCGTCGCCCTCCATGGTGATCGACGGGATGGTCACCGGCGGCGCGGCGGCCAGCCTGGCCTCTGTCGCGTCATATTGCGGTTCGCCCTGGGCGAGACCGAGGCGCCAGCGATAATTGTGAATCACGATCGCGACATGGTCGGCATTCACGAACGACGCGGCCGAGCGGTCATAGGTCCCGGCGTCGAACTTCCACTGAGGCGAGGCGAGCTGCCAGATCAGCCGATTGAACGCCTTGGTGTTCGCGGCATAGCCCTCTCGGCCGCGCTCGGTCGCGAAATAGAATTGGTACCACCATTGCAGTTCGGCCTGTGGGGGCAGCGGCTTGGCGTTGCCCGCCTGGCTGCCGATCAGATAACCGCTGACCGAGACCAGCGCCTTGCACCGCTCCGGCCAGAGCACCGCCATGATGTCCGCCGTGCGGGCACCCCAGTCGAATCCCGCGACGATCGCAGTCTCGATGCCGAGTGCGTCCATCAGCGCGAGCCCGTCGGCGGCCAGCGCGGCCTGTTGCGCGTTGCGCGGCGTCCCCGCCGAACGGAACAGGGTGGTGCCATAGCCACGGAGATGTGGCACGATCACGCGATAGCCGCGCGCGGCAAGCAAAGGCGCGACGTCGGCGAATGCGTTGATGTCATAAGGCCAGCCGTGGAAGAGCAGGACCGCCGGGCCTTTGGTCGGGCCCATCTCGACATAGCCGATGTTGAGCACGCCCGCATCGATCTGCTTGAGCGGGCCGAAAGCTGAGGGCGCCGAAGGAGCGCGGCGCGGCGCCGTTGCCGCTTGTGCGGCGCCCGCGGCGCCGGTCAGCGTCGCGACGATCGCAGCCGCGCTCTGGACGAAGCCGCGGCGATCGAACGTAGAGATTTCGGGCAGGGGCTTCGACACGACTCAGTCCTTTCGTGGTTGGGGTAATGGCACTCGAGATAGCCTGGTGCACCGATGGCCGCTCGTTAACCGCTATGATGTGCTGTCAGGGATGCCTCTTCGGAAACTAACAGCGCCTAACTGGCGGAGCCAGTAGCCAGCAGGCTAGCACGCGCAGATACTCCGGAGAGGATCGAAAGGCCGATGCCCAATTTCAGCCCGGCGATGGAGCAGCATGTCCGTGCCGCGGAAAACGCCTGGAACATGCGTGACCTGCAAGCGATCCTGCTCGCCAGCACGATCGATTGTCAGTGGCGCAATCGCGTGAACTTCCTTTGGGGTCGCGAGCAGATCCGCACCTTTATCGAGCGCCAGCTGCGTCGCGAGATCGACCTCCGGCTGATCGTCGAGATCTGGGCGGAGGGAGATCGCCGGCTCAGCACGCGCCATGCCGCCGAATTCCACAATGACAGCGGCACGTGGTTCCGTGTCTATGGCAGCGAGGAAACCGCGTTCGACGGAGCCGGGCTGGTCGTGCGACGGCTCACTGCCGCCAACGAGCATCCTATCCAGGAGCATGAGCGTGCTCTGCGTTGGCCGGCGGGACCGCGCCCGGCCGAGCATCCGGGCCTGACGGACCTGGGTTTCTAGTTTGAAACGGAGGCTAGCCGCCCTCTACGGCCGGCGTGAAATCCATGCCTCTGGTTTCGCGCAACAGTGCAGCCGCGACCAGCACCAGTGCATAGGCGATGGATACGTAGATGCCGATCGAATGCGCGATGCCATGAGCGGCGATGCTACCGCCCACCGCGAGAGGGGTAAGGCCGGCCACGCCGCGTCCGACATTGTAGCAGAAGCCGAGTCCCGATCCACGCAAGCGCGTCGGGTAGAGCTCATTCAACGCCGGCCCGATCGCGCTGTAGAGGCCCATCGCGAACAGCCCCAGCGGGACGCCGAGCGCGAGCAGCGCGGCGTCGGACACCGGCAGTTCGGTCGCGATCAGCACCGTCCCGATCCCGCCCAGCGCGAAGATCGCGAGTGTCGCTCGGCGTCCGATCCGGTCGCTGAGCGTGGCGCCGAGCATATAGCCGGCGAGCGATCCGCCGACGAGCATCGCCATGTGGATGGCTGTCTCGGCCGTCGTCATGCCGCGTTCGAGCTTGAGCATTGTCGGCCACCAAGTCGCCAGCGCCCAATAGCCGCCATGCGTCCCGATCGCGAGCAGAGAACCCCGGGCAGTGTTGCCGCCCAATTCGAGCGAGAAGATCCGATGCCAGCGATCGGCGCCGGCGCTGGCGAGAAAGGTGGCGGATTCACGGAGTTGCATGCGGGCGAGAAAGATCGCGACGGCGGGCGGCAAGCTCACGAAAAAGGTCGCGCGCCAGCCCAATTCCGGCGGGAGCAGGGCGATAGCGATCGCGGATGTCGCGGTCGCGAGGCCCCAGCCGATTGCCCAGGCGCTCTGCGCGGTTCCAACCAATCGACCGCGCGTCGCCGCTGCGGCGATCTCACCCATGAACACCACGCCGACCGCCCATTCGGCACCAAAACCGAGACCCTGAAGCATTCGGGCGACGAGCAACTGCTCGTAATTCTGTGCCATTCCGCACAATATGGTGGAGGCGGCCATGCAAAGAATGGTGATCCGCAGCAACCGCACTCGACCAAGCCGATCGGAGAGCAGGCCCGCCAGCCAGCCGCCGGCGGCGGAAGAGACAAGCGTGACGCTCGCGAGCAATCCCCCGGCCGAAGGGGAGAGGTGCCAGAGCGTCAGCAGCACCGGCAGAATGAACGCATAGAGCTGGATGTTCATCGCATCCATGCTGAACCCGGCATAGGTGCTGCGAAACGCGCGCCGGCCATTCGGGTCGAGATCGCGATACCAGCTCGGGGTGATCATCGGGATGCGGGGCGCCGGAAAAATCATTGGAATTTCCCCAAGCACATCTTGAACGATCGTTCCAGTACATTAATTCATGGGCATGGCACGCCCCAAGGAATTCGACGTGGATACCGCCGTGGAGGCTGCGGTGGAGGTGTTCCGCGAGCATGGTTTCGAGGGCGCGTCCGCGCAGATGCTGGTCGATGCGATGGGGATCGGTCGGCAAAGCCTGTACGACACGTTTGGCGATAAATGGGGCGTCTATCTGGCGGCGGTCCGTCACTATTCGCAGCAGGAAGTGCGCGCGCACGGCGAGGTGCTGGCGAGCAGCGAAAGGGGCGTCGACGCAATCCGCGCAATGCTTGATCGCGTGGTGGCGGACGCGGGGAGAGGGTGCCTCGGTCTCGGCTCCATCGTCGAGTTCGGGTGCACCCGACCGGATCTGGTGAAGAGTCGTGAGGCTTCGGGCGACATCCTGGCCCGCTCGGTAAAGAACGCGCTCGTGAAGGCCAGGGACCAGGGAGACATTGCGGCTGACCTCGATCTCGATCATCTCGCGGCCTTCCTGGTGACGACGATTGCCAGCATCCGTCTCGCCGCACGGTCGGGCGCCGATGGACATCTCCCCGCTTTGGTCGATCTCGCGATGCGCGCCTTGCGCTGATTTTTTTGCCCAATTTTGGAACGATCATTCAACAAGGAGTCTGATATGAAGACCATAGTGATGACCGCGATCGGCGGGACCGAGATACTGGAGATGGTGGATCTGCCCAACCCCGTAGCGGGGCCTGGCGAGGTGCTGGTCGAGGTCGCGGCCAGCGGGGTCAATTTCATGGACGTGGGCGTGCGCCAGGGAATGGCGTGGCACGAGACGCCGCTGCCGCGCGCGCTGGGCGTCGAGGGCGCGGGGCGTATAATTGCACTAGGCGAGGGAGTGACGGACCTCTCGATCGGACAGCGCGTGGCCTGGGTCTATGCGCCGGGCAGTTATGCCGAGCGGATCGCCATTTCAGCCAGCTCGGTCGTGCCGGTGCCCGAGGATATCGACGACCGCACCGCTGCGTCGCTGATGATGCAGGGTTTGACCGCCAGCCATTTCGCGACCGATTTTTACCCCGTCCAGCCGGGCGATGTCGCGTTGGTGCATGCGGCCGCGGGCGGATTGGGACAATTACTCACCCAGATCATCAAGCTGCGCGGCGGCACGGTGATTGGCCGAGTTTCGAGTAATGCCAAGGTCGAGGCGGCAAAGGCCGCGGGGGCAGATCACGTGGTGGTCGATGCCGAGGGCGATTTCGCTGCCGAGGTGCACCGGCTGACCGGCGGCGAAGGCGTGCACGTCGTCTATGACGGTTCGGGCCCCACGACTTTTGACGGCTCGTTGGCTTCCTTGCGACGCTCGGGGACCCTGTGCTGGTTCGGCCCGGTGCTCGGCGGCCCCGGCCGGATCGATCTCATGAGCCTGCCGCGCAGCATCAAGCTCGGTTATGCGGTGTTCTTCGATCACATTCCCACGCCCGAATTGTTGCGTGCCCGCACGAGCCGCCTGTTCGACTGGGTTCGCCAAGGCAAGTTGCGGGTGGCCGCCGCGACCGAGTTCGGCCTGTCGGATGCGGCGAAGGCGCATGAAGCGATGGAAAGCCGTGCGACAACGGGCAAGTTGCTGCTCATGCCTTGAGCGGGCCCCACTCACGGCTCGGGCATGGCGGCGTTCCGTGGTAGAGCAGACCGGCTGGCGGAGCGGGAGGGATTCGAACCCTCGATACGCTTTTGACGTATACTCACTTTCCAGGCGAGCGCCTTCGACCACTCGGCCACCGCTCCGCATTGCCGGGAAGCGTCGCCCCTAGAGATACCCGCGCGTCCACGCAAGCGCTTGCCGGATCGGGCGGGGGTGTGGCAGCTTCCGGTCATGCCGATCCTGCTCTCGCTCGCTCTCGCGCTCGCCGGCCAACCCGCCGCCGACACCCCGAAAAAACCCGCGGCCACGCCGCCGCTCTCGCCGACCGAGATCGCCAACAAGGCGCCGGCCGCGTCGTGGCGAACGATCGCGGATGACGACATTCTGATCTTCACGCTGGCCAACGGGCGCAAGGTGATCATCCAGCTCGCGCCCGCTTTCGCGCCCCAGCACGTCGCGCGGATGCGGATCCTCGCCAATCGCCGCTGGTGGGACGACACCAGCGTCTATCGCATCCAGGACAATTACGTCGCGCAATGGGGCGACGTCACCGAGAAGAAGAAGCTGCCCGATGGCGTCGCCGATGGCGGGCCCAGCGAATATACGCGGGCAGGGGGCTTGCCGGTGGTGCGCATGACGCGGCCCGACAGCTTCGCCTCGCTCGCCGGGTTCACCGCCGATGGCTGGCCGGCGGCGTCCGACGGCAAGCGCAGCTGGCTGACGCATTGCTATGCCATGGTCGGCGTCGGCCGCGATCTCGCGCCCTCGGTCGGCAGCAGCGCCGAACTCTACGCGGTGATCGGCCATGCGCCGCGCGCGCTCGATCGCAACATCGCTTTGGTCGGGCGCGTGATCGAGGGGATCGACGCTCTGTCCTCGCTCGAGCGCGGCACCGGCAAGCTCGGCTTCTATGGCGATGGCCAGAAACCGACGCCGATCGTCAGCGCACGGCTGGCGAGCGCCTTACCGGCGGGCGAGCGCCCGCATTTCGAATATCTCTCGCCCGCCAGCCCCGATTTCGCGCGCTATCTCCACGCCCGCGAAAATCGCGAGCCGCCATTCTTCACCGTGCCCGCGGGCGGAGCGGATATCTGCAACGTGCCCGTCCCGGTACGTCGCAAGACCTGACCGGCGCATCGCAAGGCTTGAGGCATACATACGAATTCTTGCCATGGTCCACGCTAGTGGCGCCGCATTGCCGCCCCATATCGCGATTAGTTTGAAATGCCCGGGTCAGGCGGGAAAATCGGGAAATCGTTATGTTGTCGCTGCTTACCATGGCGCTGGCGCTTGCCGGCCAGACCCCGCCAGTGGCGCCATCGGTCGATGGCGTGTGGGCCAATCCCAAGGGAACGGTCCAGGTGCGCACCGGGTCGTGCGGCGACAAGATCTGCGGCTGGATCGTGTGGGCGAGCCCCAAGGCGCAGGATGATGCGCGCAAGAAGGGCGTGAACCAGCTGATCGGCACCGAACTGTTGCGCAGCTATCGCGCGACCGATCGCGCGCATTGGGCCGGGCAGGTCTATGTCCCCGATATGCAATCGGCTTTCTATTCGACGATCACGATGGTCGATGCGCAGACGCTCAACATCAAGGGCTGCATCCTGGGCGGGCTGTTCTGCAAGGCGCAGATCTGGCGCCGCGTCGCGAGCCCGGGCGCAATGGCCGCGCGCTGAACTTGAATCTCCTCTCCCGCGTGCGGGAGAGGGAGGGGCCCGCCGCCGCCAGCAATCGGCGACTTCGCCGGCGACCTGATTGGCCGCCTGGTTGAGCGCCGGGCCGACCGAATTGGCGTCGATCTGGGCGACCGGCACACGCGCCTCGAACTTCTTCTTCTCGACCTTGCTCGCATCGCTCCGGATCAGCGAGCCCTCGAACGTCACCACTGCCTCGTGCGTGCTGCCGTCGATCCCGAAATTGCGCAGCTCGCCCGACAGGCGGGCGCCGGGGTCGCTGAACGATTGCGCCGGGGTCAGCACGACGCGGCCGGTCTTGGCGGCGATCGTGTCTGACATCACCCGAGCGAACAATCGCTGCGGCGCCTCGACCCAGGCGACGTCGGTGACATAAGCGAGCTGGTCGCCGGTCTGCACCGGCACACGCGCGACCGCCAGCGATTGCGGCACCACCGGCACCTGGATGGTCACGGTCTTGGCGCTCGCCGAATTCTGCGTCGATCCGACGGGTAAGGCCGCCGTCGAGTTGATCGTCAGCAGCACCTTGGGCGGCTTGCCGCCGAAGCTGAGGCAGCCCGCAAGCGGCAAGGCGAGGAGCAGGGGAAGAAGGCGCTTGGTCATCTCACTTGCCCTTGTAATCGGGGAGCTTGGGACTGCCGACGATCGATCCGGCGCCGCCGCGATCGATCTTGTCGGCCACCGAGGACAGCGACTGCGACATCTGGCGCAGATCGTGGATCAGCTGGCCGAGCTCGGGAATGGTCTGTTTGGAGAAGCTCTGCAGGCCGGGCCGGGCATCGCCGATCGCGGCGTCGAGCGTCTCCATCGACTTCTGCGCCGACGCCACCGCCTTGTTGAGGTTGCCGACGGCTGGCTTGACGTCGTTGGACAACAGGCCGTTGGTCGTCGCGGCGAGATCGCCGATCTGCTGCGACGCCACGCCCGCCTTCTGGATCGCGATCCGCGTCTCGGCCAGCGTCGCGGCGATTTCCGGCCCGCGATCCGACAGCGCCTTGCTGAGCTTGTTGGTGTTGTCGAGGATGCCGGCGATCGATGCCTGGTTGCGATCACTGAGCAGAGCGGTCAGTCGCTCGGTCAGCGTCGTCAGCCGCTCGAGCAATTGCGGCGCGTTGGACAGGAGCGCGCCGAGCCCGCCGGGTTTGGCCGGGATCAGCGGCACGCCCAACGGGCACGCGCTGTTCGAGCAATCGATCAGCGGACGGCCGGCCTGCGCGCCGTCCAGCTGGACGGTCGAGGGACCGGTGAAGCTGCCCTGGATCGCGGCGGTGGTGCCGAGCAGGATCGGCGTCTTGTCGTCGACCGACACGCGCACGCGCACGAATTCGGGGGACTTGGCGTCGAGCTTGATGTCCTTGACCTGGCCGATCGGCACGCCCGAGAAATTGACCGCCGAGCCCTTGGCCAGGCCGTCGACCGATTGCTTGAACAGGATGTCGTATTCGCGCTTGCCCTCGGCGCCGAAGCGCGAGATCCACACCATGAACAAGGCGAGCACGGCGAGCAGGATCAATACGACCCCGCCGACCAGCACATGATTGGAACGCGTTTCCATCAGTCAGCCCCTGCCTTGCCCATGCCCGCTTCCTGCGTCGCGACCGCGGCGCGGCCGCGGGGGCCTTTGAAATATTCCTCGATCCACGGGTGATCCAACGCGATCAGCTCGTCGATCGTGCCGACCGCGATCACTTTCTTGTCGGCGAGCACCGCGACACGGTCGCAGATCGCATAAAGCGAGTCGAGATCGTGCGTGATCAGGAACACGGTCAGCCCCATCGTGCGCTGCAACGACAAGGTCAGCTCGTCGAACGCCGCGGCGCCGATCGGATCGAGCCCCGCGGTCGGCTCGTCGAGGAACAGCAATTCGGGATCGAGCGCCAGCGCGCGCGCCAGGCCGGCGCGCTTGCGCATGCCGCCCGACAGCTCGGCCGGATATTTGGGCCCGGCGTCAGCGGGCAGGCCGGTCATCACCACTTTATACGACGCGATCTCGTCGAGCAGCGCGGGATCGAGGCCCGGGTAGAATTCCTTGATCGGCACCTGGACATTCTCGGCGACGGTCAGCGTCGAGAACAGCGCCCCGCCTTGGAACAGCACGCCCCAACGCTTGCGGATCTCCATCGCCTCATATTCCTCGAGGTCGATCGTCGGTTCGCCGAACACGGTGATCTCGCCTTCATCGGGCACCTGCAGCCCGATGATCGACCGCATCAGCACCGACTTGCCGGTGCCCGATCCCCCGACCACGCCCAATATCTCGCCGCGCCGGACGTCGAGGTCGAGCCCTTCGTGCACGACCTGCTCGCCAAAACTGTTCTTCAAGCCGCGGACGCGGATGACGATGTCGTCGTCCGCCATCAAATCCATCCGACCGACGAGAAGAATACCGCGAAGAACGCGTCGAGCACGATCACCAGGAAGATACCCTGGACCACCGCGGCGGTGGTGCGCAGGCCGACCTGCTCGGCATCGGCCTCGACCAACATGCCCTGGAAACACCCGGCGATGGCGATGATCGCCCCGAACACCGGGGCCTTGATCATCCCGACATAGACGTCGCTGATCGGCACCACTTCGCGGATGCGCTGGATATAGGTGACCGGCGGGATGCCGAGCGCGATCCAGCACAACAGGCAGCCACCCATCATTGCGATGAGCGCCGAATAGAAGCCGAGCAACGGCATCATCACCACCGCCGCGATCACGCGCGGTACGACCAGTGCCTCCATCGGCGAGACGCCGATCGTTCGCATCGCGTCGATTTCCTCGGTCAGCTTCATCGTGCCGATCTGTGCGGCGAACGACGATCCCGATCGCCCGGCCACCATGATCGCGGTCATCAACACGCCGAGCTCGCGCATCGACAGGCGCCCGACGAGGTTGATCGTATAGACCTCGGCGCCGAACTGACGCAGCTGTACCGCGCCTTGCTGCGCAATGACGATGCCGATCAGGAAACTCATCAGGCCGATGATGCCGAGCGCCGAGACGCCAACCACCTCGAACCGCTGCACCGTCGCGTTGAAGCGGAAGCGGCGCGGGGGCACGAAGATGCTCTTGATGATCGCGCCGAACGCCAAAGTCGTTGCACCCAGGAAACCGAGCAGGCCGACCATCGTCTTGAACGTCTGGATCGTCGCTTCGCCGATTTCCCCCAGCACGCGATAGAAAGCGGGGGCATGCTGGGCTCGGATCACGACCGGCTGGTCGGCAGCCTGAACCTGGTCGAACAGATGCTGGGCG
>NZ_JBFUIL010000001.1:40000-552692 GCF_056401895.1 Sphingomonas sp. P4_D12
TCCGCCGATGCGGAACGTCTTCACCTGTCCCTTCGATAGAACGTAGCCTTGTTTGCCCGCGATCTTGAACAAGGGAGTGCCATCGTCGAACCGGTAGCATCCATCTGGCACATCTGCGGGCAGCACGCCGCAGCCGGCGACACAAAGCGTCAGCGGCAGGATGATGGCCAAGTCCATAGCTCTCAAACATCGACCCCTTTTATCCAAGATTGGCATCGGGGCGCGATGTGCGCAACCAGCGGGTGCGCCGTTTGATCATGGTGCAGCCAACGCCGCGCATAGAAAGCCTGCTCGGATGCCGACGTCACACCGGATGCGTCGCGATCTCTTCGCCGGTCGACGGCTTCAACGCGGCCCGCTTCCGGATCCATTCCCGCGCCGGCTCCTCGTAAAGCAGAAACAACGCGACCGATCCTGCGATCAGGATCGGATATTGCAGCGCGACCATCGCCTTGGACGATCCGAGCAGCGCCAGTACCGCGAAATGGACCGGCTGGTGCATCAGGTACAAAGCGTAGCTCGCGGCACCGAGCAGGACCAACCAGCGGGCGCTCAAGGCGCGGGCGAAGCGGGACTGCTGGTCGCCGGCGATCGCCATGATCAACAGCGCCGACATCGCGGTCGCGAACGCCGCGATCCGCGGCGATGTCGCGAGAGCCAGACCCACGACCAGCAGCAAGGCGATCGGCCAGGCGGGTATCCGCATCCTATGACCCCTGAGGTGCAGTTCCGCGACGAACACACCGATCAGGAATTCGGGCAGGCGGAGCAATGGCACCGGCGTCCACTTCATCCAGGCGAACAACGCGAACTGATTGTCGATCAGCGCCGAACTGCCGGTGATCGCGGCGAACGCGAGCAAGGCGGCGATCAGCAGCAATAGCGATCCGCTCCCCAGCCTCTCGGCCAGGCGCGAGAGGAGCGGGAAGCAGAGATAGAAGAAGAATTCGACCGACAGCGTCCAGGTCGGCATGTTCCAGTCGTTCCAGCCGAGCGCGCCATTGGGGATCCACCAGTGGATCAGCAGGAACTGCGGCACATCCGCCCAGCCCTTGAGCGTCGCGAACGGCAGCATCGCCAGCACCGCGAGCACATATACCGGATAGAGCCGCGCAAAACGTGCGATCCCGAACCGTTTGATCTGGTTCGATGTCGCGATCCTGCCGCGATAGGTCAGGTGCAGGATGAATCCCGACAGCACGAAGAAGAAGGTCACGCCAAGATAGCCGTTCAACAGCAATGTCTTGAGCGGCGTGGCGATGTGCGGGCTGGCGGCGGCGAAGGCTGCGCCCGAATGATAAAGGACGACCGCGAACGCGGCGAAGAAGCGGATGCTGGTAAGCGGCCCGATCAGATCGGCGCCACCGGTGCGGTTCGACACATTGCCCCCTTCTCAGTCCGACGAGACATCGCGCGCGGCGCGGCCGATGGCAAGCGATATGGCGCCGGCGTTTGGCCGAGCTGGTGCCTTACGCGGCGCGGCCTTTCCCGACAGCCGTTCGCGCACCGCCGATCAGCCGCGAGCCGACCAGTTCCTCCATGCTCGAATAGCCCAGGCCGAGATGGTCGGGCCGCACCGCCATGGCCGCCATCAGCCCGATCGTGCCGGCCTTGAGCCCGGTGCGGACCACGCGACCCCAGCGCAGCGCCGATTCCCAGCGGATCATCCTCAAACTGTCCGCATCGACCTCGCGCGTGGCGATGAAATGCGCCTGCAGCGCGCCGATCGTGTGGCCTAGCCGCTCGAATGTGGCGCGGTCGTAGACGGGCACGGCGCGCATCAAATGCTCGATGATCAGCTTGGCGCCAACCTCCGCATCGTCGAACCCTTCGGCCGCATAGCTGTCCGCGAGCACCCGCATCGCGTTGGTGCTCATCGTCTCGGCATAGAGTTGCGACGCGCCGCCGCCATGCTTGCGATAGAGCAGCAGCGGATCGTCGATCCGGGCGATCCCTCCCTGACGCGCCATCCGGTGATAGAGGTCGAAATCCTCGGCATAGAGATAATCGGGCCGGGTGAACTCGTCATTCGGCGAAACGCGGTCACGGCGCAGCATGACGGTCGACCAGACCAGCGGATTCTCGATCCATAACAGCCATTCGACCAACCGCGGCGTCGTGACCGGCGACTTGATGCTCGACGTAACCGCGCCGTTCTCGAGAATCGCAGCGCTCGCCGCGACCAAGGCGATGTCGGAATGTGCGTCGAGAAAGGCGACCTGGCGTGCGAACCGGCCGGGCAGGCAGATATCGTCCTGGTCGAGCCCGGCGATATAGCGCCCGCGCGCCTCGGCGAAAGCGCGGTTGCGGCTGCGCACCGGCCCGGCATTCCGCTCCGCCGCGATCACGCGGAGGCGAGGGTCGGGACAGGCACGCAGCACCGCGAGAGTGTCATCGGTCGAGCAATCGTCGACCACGATCACTTCGAAATCGGCGAAGCTCTGCGCCCACAGGCTGTCGAGCGTCTCCCCGATCAGCGTCGCGCCGTTATAGGCGGCCATCACCACGCTGACGGTCGGGGCGGCGTGCGGGCCGCTCATGCCACCGCCCTTTGGCGCTCGCCCAGCACCTGATCGACGATCATCTGGCCGACATCGTTCTGCCATTGCCACAGGCCATTGGCCTGACCGCGGAAGCTCGCCTCGCCGCCCATCCGACCCCACGGCACGAACCCTGCCGCGAGCCCGATGCCGAAAGCGCCCGGGATCGGCTGGTCGTAGGCGTCGAGGATGCGGCAATAGCGGTCGACCATCGGCCGCCCGGCATGCGCCGCCAGCGCAACCGGCGTTCCGTCGGTGTCGAGCAGGGACAAAGCGCGCGGGCGATAGCCCAAGGCGGCGATCACCAGATCGGCAGTCTCGACGATCGTTCGCGCCTCGACGTCATCGTCCACGATGCGATGCTTCGCCACGCGGGGATCCGGCACGCGGCCGTCGACCTGCAGCATGCGCAGCACGAGTTCGCGGGCTTCCAGCCGAAAGCCACCCAGGCGATAGACGAATCCCGAGACCGGGCAGATGTCGTCGGGGCCGAAATCGGTGAAATTGTCCGCCCGCGCCGCGGCTTCGCTATGGTAGAACGGCCGCAGCGGCCGGCGATGGAGCAGGGTGATGCCGCCGGCGCCGAAGGCGATCCCGGGACGGCTGCGCAACAGCAAGGCGACGCTGGCGAGCGCGCTGGTCGAGCCGCCGATAACCGCCACTTTCGGATTGCGTTTGCTGCGCAGCAAATCGGCCGCGCGATCGAGCCCGCCCAAAGCGAGCAATTCGTCGGACTGGATCAGACGGCCGTCGGCAAGGCGGTGCAACGGCACGCCCGCGATCTCGCGCGCCACCAGCTCGTCGAGCGGTTGGTGCCCGCCGGTCGCGATCACGATGTTATGCGATCGCCGCTCGCTCTCGCTGCCGTCGGCCAGCCGCCGCAGCCGCGTCGTCCAGCCGCCTTGCGGCGAGCGCCGCGCTTCGACCACTTCGTGCCCGGTGGCGACATTGCCGCCATTGGCCGCGACGATCGCGCCGAGCCGGTCGCCGGTGACGCGCAGCAATGGGCCGGCATCGCTCAACGGCACACCAAGCGCGTCGACGAACCTGGCGACCTGCCGGGCTGCCGGATGGTCGATCAGCGCGGCGATCTCCGGGTGCGGATTATTCCTGACCGCCGACAAAAAGGTCTCCGCGGTCGAATCCGATGAAATCGCATATTGCCCCAGCCGCCCGCCGCCGAGCGCATCGTCGCGTTCGACGACGGTCAGGCCCGCCCGCGCGAGCGCAACCAGCCGATCCTGTTTCGACGCGGCGGTGAGGAGCGCGGTCCCGGCCGGACCACCACCGACGATCAGCATCGCGTCGGCGTCGCGCGCGTTCGCAGGCATGCCCTGGGCGCGGATCGCGGCATTGACCCGCGCCGCGATGTGGTGCGCGTCGGCCGCAGTCATGCGATCGGAAATGGGGAGCGAGACAATGCGATCGGCGACACGGTCGGCGGCCGGGGTCGAACCGACAACGGCATGATCGCGGATCCACGGCTGCTGGCCGAGATGAGGGCTGAAATAGGTGCCGCAGCCGATGCCGTCCGCGGCCAGCGCGGCGACGAAACGGTCGCGATCGATCTGGTCTGGGAGCAAAGCCGGCATGAATTGCAGAGCTCGGCGCGCCCCCTCGACCGCTTGCAACGTCATGCCGTCGAGCGTTTGACGATAGCTTGCTTCGATCTCCGCGCGGCGTGCGGCCACATCGTCCAATTGGGCGAGCTTCAGCCGCGCCATCGCCGCGACCAATTCGGACATTTTGGCGTTGATTCCCGGCATCGCCGCCGAGCGGCTGCCGGCGAAACCGAAATTCGCCATCGCGCGCAGTTCGTCGATCAGGGTCGGGTCGCCGCAATGGATCAACCCGCCCTCGGCGACCGCGAACGTCTTGGTGGCGTGCAGCGAATAGACGATTGGAAAGGGCGCGCCCGCGCCGAATCCCTGGCCGTCGGTATCGATCGTGCCGAGTGAGGCGGCGGCATCGACGACCACGCCAACCTGGTGCCGCCGCATCATCCAGGCATAGCGGTCGAGGTCGATCGCATTGCCGAAGGTCGCATAGGGCACCACGACCGCGATCTGCCCGGCATGCTTCTGAAGCAGGCGCTCCTCGGCGGCGGCGCACATCGACCAGTCGTCGGGGTCGATATCGGCGAGCAGCGGGGTCAGCCCGCTCCATTCGGCGGCTTGCGCGGTCGCGGCGAAGGTGAAGGCGGGCATCAGCGCGAGCTTGCCCGTACCGCGCTCGCGCCCCATCGCCTGACGGATTGCGAGCATCAGCCCCAAAGTCGCGTTGGCCACGCCGAGGCACGCGCCCTGGCCGCCGAACAAGCGATCGGTCGCTTCCGCCTCGAAGGCGCGAAGTTCCGGCCCGTTGTTCGAATAAATGCCCGATTGCTCGACGCGCGTCAGCACGTCGAGATGCTCGCTGAGACGCGGCGGATTGGGATCGACCAGCGGGTAGCGGAGTTGAACCATCGCCGTCCGGCTTAGCGGCGTGGGCCTAAAAACAGGTTACGCTTGGCGGCGGACAGTTGCGTGGCTAACCTTCTCAAGAGAACACCACGGAGACGCTGGCATGGCGGTCGAATTCCTCCTCAACGGCAAGCACATGTCATTCGACGGCGATCCAGACACGCCGTTGCTCTGGGTGATCCGCGATCATGCCGGGCTGACCGGCACCAAATATGGCTGCGGCATCGCGCAATGCGGCGCCTGCACCGTCCATCTCGACGGCAAGAACCGGCGGTCGTGCGTGACGCCGATCGACACGGTCGCCGGCAAAGCCGTGACGACGATCGAGGGCGTTTCGGGCCCGATCGCCGAAGCGGTGCAGAAGGCCTGGGTCGCGATCGACGTGCCGCAATGCGGCTTCTGCCAATCGGGCCAGGTGATGAGCGCGATCGGGCTGCTCGCGCAGAAGCCAAAGCCAACCGATGCCGATATCGACGCGGGGATGGCGGGTAATATCTGCCGCTGCGCGACCTATGTCCGTATCCGCCAGGCGATCAAAGATGCGGCCGCCGGCACGAAGGTGTCGGCATGACCGCCGTCGCGACCGACCGCCGCCAGTTCCTCGCCGGGTCCGGCCTGGTGCTCGGCCTGGTGCTGCCGATGCGCGGCGCGAAAGCAATGGCTCCCGCCGGGCCGATCTTCGCGCCCAACGCCTTCGTTCGGGTTCTGCCCGACAACACGGTCAGCGTGGCGATCAAGCATGTCGAGTTCGGCCAGGGGCCGGCGACCGGCCTGACGACGATCGTCGCCGACGAGATGGATGCCGATTGGACCCAGATGCGCGTCGAGTTTGCGCCGGCCAACGACCCGCTCTACAAGAATCTCGCCTTCGGCACGATGGGCACCGGCGGCTCGACCGCGATGGCCAATAGCTGGATGCAGATGCGCAATGCCGGCGCCGCGGCGCGCGCGATGCTGGTTGCGGCTGCCGCCAAGACCTGGAACGTGCCCGCGAGTGAGATCAAGGTAGCCAAGGGCGTCGTCAGCCATGGCGCTAGGAAAGCGAGCTTCGGCGATCTCGCCGCGACCGCCGCGACGATGCCGGTCCCCGACAAGCCGGTGCTCAAGACGCCCGAACAATGGACCCTGATCGGCACCGACGTTCCCAAGATCGACAGCCTGATCAAATCGACCGGCGCGGCGCAATTCACGATGGACATCAAGCGCCCGAACATGGTCGTGTCGGTGATCCAGCATCCGCCTGCGTTCGGCGGCAAGGTCAAGTCGGTCGACGACAAGGCGGCGCTGGCGGTGCCCGGAGTGGTCGCGGTCAAGGCGATCCCGCAAGGTGTGGTCGTCTATGCCAAGGAAACCTATGCGGCGATGAAGGGCCGCAACGCGCTCACGGTCGACTGGGATCTTAGCCAAGCCGAGACGCGGTCGACCGAGGCGATGCTGCGCGATTATATGGCGCAGGCGGCGAATCCCGGCACGCAATGCGAAGCCAATGGCGACGCGGCCAAGGCGCTTGCGGGCGCCGCCAAGACGATCGAGGCGACCTATGTCTTCCCGTTCCTGGCGCACGCGCCGATGGAGCCGATGGACGCGGTGATCGAGCCCAAAGCGGGCGGCGCCGATTTCTGGTGCGGCAGCCAGTTCCAGGTCGGCGATACCGCTGCGGTGGCGGGCGTGCTCGGCGTGCCGTTCACCGGCATGACGCTCCACGAGCAATATGCCGGCGGCAGCTTCGGCCGTCGCGCTACCCCTGACATGGGCCATGCGGTCGAATCCGCCCAAGCGGTCAAGGCGCTTGGCGGCACCCAGGCGGTCAAGCATATGTGGACCCGCGAGAACGACATCACTGGCGGCCGCTATCGCCCGCTGATGGTCCACAAGCTGCGTGGTGGGATCGACGCCAAGGGCGCGATCGTCGCGCTCGACGCGATCACCACCGGCCAGTCGTTCATGATTGGCACGCCGTTCTTCGACGCCAAGGAGCCGTTCGACGACGCGATGGTCGAGGGACTGACCAAGTCGGCTTATGGCTTCCCCAATTACCGCGTCGGCGTGAACGTGATGAAGAACGGCGTGCCGACCTTGTGGTGGCGCTCGGTCGGCAACACCCACACCGCCTACGTTATGGAGACCTTCCTCGACCGGCTGATCGAGCTCGGCAAACAGGACCCCATCCAGGCGCGACTTGCGCTGATGAAGGAGGAGCGCGCCAAGGCCGTGCTCAAACGCGTCGCCGAGCTTGCCGGCGGGCTGACCGCCAAATCGGGCCGCGCCCGCGGCGTCGCCTTCCACAAGAGTTTCGGGTCGTATGTCGCGCAGATCGCCGAGGTGTCGGTCGGGGCCGACGGCCTGCCCAAGGTGCACAAGATCTGGGCGGCGATCGATTGCGGCGTGCCGATCAATCCCAACGTCATGCGCGCGCAAGTCGAAGGCGGGATCGGCTATGGCCTGGGTCACGCGCTCTATGCAGAGATCACCTTGGGCGAGGGCGGGGTAGTGCAGCAGTCGAACTTCGACACCTATCGATCCTTGCGGATCGGCGAGATGCCCGATGTCGAGGTCGCGATCATCAAGTCGACCGAGAGCCCGACCGGGATCGGCGAGCCCGGCTTGCCGCCCGCCGCGCCGGCGGTGGCCAATGCCTGGCGGCGGCTGACCGGCAAGGTGGTCGAACGATTGCCCTTCGCGCACCCTTCCAATCTCGCGACGCTGGGAGGAAAAGCATGATCTCGCTCCCGCGCTTCGGCGTTATCGCCCTGATCGCTTCGATCATCATCCTGCCGCTGTCGATCGCTCGCGGTGGCGAGGCGTCGGGGCTCAAGCCCGCCAGCGCCTTTGCCGGCATCGCCGATCGCAATGCGCGCTCGGCGGCGATCTTCACCGAAATGGGCAAGGTGCTGATGTCGCCGCGCTGCCTCAATTGCCATCCGCGCACCGACAGCCCGACCCAGGGCGATGCGATGCTGCTCCATTCGCCGCCGGTGACGCGCGGGCCGGATGGGTTCGGCGCGCCGGGGATGGAATGCGCGACCTGCCACGGTCCGCGCAACGCCGCCTTCGGCAATGGCGGTGGATCGGTGCCGGGCAATCCCAAATGGCATTTGGCACCGCGCAGCATGGCCTGGCAGGGACTGACGCTCGGCCAGATCTGCGCGGTGATCAAGGATACGAAGAAGAATGGCGGGCTCAGCCTCGAGCAATTGATCGACCATAATGGCAAGGATGAGCTGGTCGGCTGGGGCTGGAAACCGGGACCGGGCCGTATCCCCGCGCCGGGGACGCAGGCCGAGTTTGGAGAATTGACGAAAGCCTGGGTGGAAAGCGGGGCTGCCTGTCCGAAGTGAGCTATTCCCCTCCCTTCCAGGGAGGGGTTAGGGGTGGGTGCGACCGAAGGGAGCTCGCTCCGCTCGCCACCCACCCCCGACCCCTCCCTTCCAGGGAGGGGAGTTCGCAGCGCCGCACCTCAACCCGCAGCAAAATGCTCGCTTGACGTAATCGGCACCGAGACTCAGGATGCTCCCATGACAAGCACCGATCCAGCCGCGTTCTTTCGCGAGATGCTGGGCGAATGGGAGAAGATGGCCAACAAGGTCGGGGGCGACTTCGCCCGATCCGACGAATTCACCCGTGCGATGCACGGTGCCACCGCCGCGACGATGAGCACGCAGGAAGCGATCAGCGCGATGATGACCCGCGCGCTCGCCGCCGCCAATATGCCGAGCCGGACCGAGATCGAGGATCTGTCGGCGCGCCTGGGGCGGATCGAGGACCAGCTTGGTCGGATCGAGGCGGCGCTGGGTGGCAAGCCCGACCGGCCCGCGCGGCCCAAGCCGAGCCGGACGCGCAAGCCACCGGAGAAGAAGGGCTGAGCCTGTTATTCCCCAATATTCCTGTGAAAGCAGGAAACCAGGGTCACGAGCGGATCGCGTGGGGCTCTGAACTTCTGCTTTCGCAGGAGTGCGGCTAGGTGGCCACCGCGGCCTTCGACGTCCTCGACGGCGCCGCCCGCGAGTTCGAACGTGCGATGCAGCGCAATCTCAAAGGGCTCGAATATTTCCAGACGAGCGGTCCGATTCTCGGCGCGACGCCCAAGGACGTGTTGATCGAGCGCGGCACGATGCGGCTTTATCATTATCATCCGCGCACCGACGACGTGTACCGCGTGCCGCTGCTGCTGGTCATGGCGACGACCAATCGCGGCTACATCTTTGACATGGTGCCCGGCCAGAGCCTGGTCGGATATCTGCTCGATGCCGGGTTCGACGTCTTCATGCTCGACTGGGACGCGCCGCGCGCCGACGAGCGCTCTCTCAGCCTCGAAAGCTATGTGCTCGATTTCCTTCCCGCCGCGGTCGCGCGCGTGAAGGAGGAGAGCGGCGAGGACGACGTCACCGTCGTTGCCTATTGCTTCGGCGGCGTGTTGTCGCTGCTCTGGGCCGCCCTCCATCCCGATGACGGGCTGGCCAATCTCGTCACCTTCACCACGCCGGTCGATTTCTCCAGGATGGAGATGTTCCAGAGCTGGGCCGATCGCCGCTTCTTCGACGTCGATCGTCTGGTCGACACGTTCGGCAATTGCCCGGGTGATTATCTGTACACCGCCTTCGACATGCTGCGCCCCGGCCAGCGCGCGGCGGGCAATATCCGGCTCTACGACAATCTGTGGAACGACGATTTTGTGAAGTCGTATCGCATGTTCGATCGCTGGTCGGCGGATACCTTGCCGCTAGCGGGCGAATATTTCCGCCAGACGACCAAGAAACTGATGTGGGACAACGAGTTGATCGAGGGTGCGCTCGAGGTCGGCGGCCGCCGGGTCGACCTCGGTAATATCAATGTGCCGTTCCTCCACGTCGCCGCCGAGCACGACCATATCGTGCCGACCGCCGCCTCGGCACCGTTGGTCGGGATGGTTGGCTCCAAGGACAAGAACGAGATCATGCTCAAGGGCGGGCATGTCAGCCTGGTCGCCGGCGGCAATGCGATCAAGCGGCTGTGGCCCAATCTGGTGGAGTGGCTTGGAGTGCGATCGATATGAGCCATGCCATCCGCCGTTTCCGTTCCGACGATGCCGAAGCGATGGTCGGCTTTGCCCGGTCGTTGCCCGAACACGATCTGCTGTTCCTCAGCCGCGACGTGCGCGAACCACGTGTGGTCGCAGCCTGGCTCAAGGCGATCGAGGATGGCGAGATCGACAGCCTGATCGCCGAGGATGGCGGACAAATCGTCGCCACCGCCGCTTTGGTCCGCGATCCGCTGAGCTGGAGCGCGCATGTCGGCGAAGTACGGTTGCTGGTCGCGCCCGGTCGGCGCGGCGCGGGGCTCGGCAGCGACCTGCTCCAGGGCGTCTTCATGATCGCCAAGGATCGCGGCCTGACCAAATTGGTCGCGCGGATGACGATCGATCAGACGGGGTCGATCGCCTTGTTCGAAGGCGTCGGATTTCGCGCCGAAGCGATGCTCAAGGATCAGGTGCGCGGCGCGGATGGTCGCAGCCACGACGTCGCGATCCTGAGCTACGACGCCGCGCGGGTGGCGGCGCTTCATGCCGCGACAGGGATCGAATGATGGGGACGGCGCGTAGACGCCGGGTTGGAGACACTATGCCGCAGACCGATATCCAGACCAAACCACCCTCGGCGTTGCTCGCGCTGACCGAGTTGCCGCGCGCGCTGGCCGAGCTCGGCGCGCTGCCCTGGGCCGCGCCGCTGCTCGCCACGGCGCCGCGCGGCGACGGACATCCGGTGATGGTTCTGCCCGGCTTCGTCACCAGCGATCGCTCGACCTCCGTGTTGCGCGCGTTCCTCAAGGGCCTGGGCTATGACGCGCATGCCTGGGAACTCGGCCGCAATCTGGGGCCCAAGGCGATCGGGCATCAGGGCGAGAAGCTGATCGCGCGCATCCTCGCGGTCCACGAAGCGACCGGCAAGAAAGTCAGCCTCGTCGGGTGGAGCCTGGGCGGGGTGATGGCACGGCTGGTCGCCAAGCGGATTCCGCATGCGGTGCGCCAGGTCATCACGCTCGGTTCGCCATTCTCGGGCAGCCCCAAGGCGTCGAATGTCTGGCGTGCCTATGAGATGATGACCGGGCAGAAGATCGATGATGCGCATACCAAGTCGCAATTGAACGAGGTCTCGGCCCCGCCGCCGGTCCCTTCGACCGCGATCTATTCGCGCGCCGACGGCGTGGTCGCGTGGCAGAATTGCTGCGAGGAAGTCGGCCCGACCAGCGACAATATCGAGGTCTATGGCAGCCATTGCGGCCTCGGGATCAACGCCAGCGTGCTCTACGCGGTGGCGGATCGCCTGGCGCAGGCGGAGGATGACTGGCATCCATTCGAGCGAACGGGGCTCAGGGCGCTGGTGTATCCGTCGGCGGGGCACGCCTGACAGTAAGAAGAACAGCCCCTCCCCTTCAGGGGAGGGGTTGGGGTGGGGGAGTGTCTCTTCCTAGCCAGCGCCTAGGCAATGAACTCGCCGTATCGAGAAGCTGCCAAGCGACGCCGTCGATGTTCGAAATAACATCGGTATTTCCGAACCGTATGACCGTAAATCCCAGAGCCTTCAGCCGCGCATCGCGCGAAGCGTCGCTTCGATCGTCGTGGGTATCACCGTCGACTTCGACGGACAGACCAATCGAAGGGCAGAAGAAGTCGACAATCGCTTGAGCTTCAAACACGACGTGCTGTCGGCGAAATTTGAAACCGTTGAGCTGCCCGTTGGAGAGAGATCGCCAAAGCCGCTTTTCCGGCTCGGTCGGATTGCGGCGCATTTCGTGAGCGCGCCTTAGAAGTTCGGCTTCGGTGGCCATCGACTCCCCCACCCCAACCCCTCCCCTGAAGGGGAGGGGCTTTACATCGCAACGCTATTTCTTCCCTTCTCCCACGGCATCGCGCCCGAACCGCAGGATCAGTTCGCCAATCTCTCGCGCATGCGCCAGCGCGCGGGCGCCCTGTTGCTTGAGATAGTCGCCCTGAATCTTGGCGACTTCCGCCGGGTTCTTCGCGCTCGCCGCCGCGCGCATCGCAGCGAAGGCCTGGTGCGTATTCTCCTCGGCATGCTCGATCATCTTCATGCTGACCGCCGAGCCCTGCTTGGCGATCTTCTCGCCCGATGCCTTGATCTTTTCGCCCGATTTCTTGAGGGTCTCGCGCGCACCCTCGACACGATCGGCGGCGGCCTTTGCGCTGCCCGCAACCTTGTCGGTGGCGTCCTTTGCGGCTCTCGCCGCGCGGTCGGTTGCCTTCTTGGTCGCCGCGGCGGCCTTGTCCGTCGCGTCCTTGGCGCGTTTGGCGCCCTTGTCGATCGCGTCCTTGACCTTCTTCGCCATCATTTCGCTCCTTTGGCACGAGGTGCCCGCTTGGCGGCGGGTTTAGCAGGAATTTTGGGTTTAGCGGCCGCGCGCAGCTTCGCCGCGGCGCGAGGTTTTGGCGCAGGCTTGTTCTCGTTGGCGGGCTTGGTGGCCGGTTGCGTCGCCGCGGCCTTCAGCGCCTCGAACGACTCCCGCAGCGCCTGGGCGTAATTGTCCGGATCGGGCAGCATGTCGCGGTCGGCGGTGAACGACACCGCGATCGTGTCGCCATAGGAATAGACCGGATTGATCAGCCCCATCGAGTCGAACACCGGCGCGGTGCCGTACATCGCCAGCATCTTCGCGCCGGAGAAGTAGAGCGGCACGCGCGGGCCGGGGATGTTGGTCACCACGCAATTGAACGCCGGCGCGTGCATGTTCGCTGCACCCACCCGCGTGTAGAGCCGCGCCCCGAGCCCGGCGAGCCCTGACGGGATCAGCTTCGAATAATCGGCCAAGGTCCGCGCGCCGACCGCATTGGTCATCGCCTTCGAATTGACCGCCTCGCCATGGACGAAGCGCAGCCGCTCGAGCGGATCGGCGATCTGGGTGCCGAGCCCGACCACCATCGCCGAGACGAGATTGCCGAGCGCGGCCTTCTCGCCTTCCTGCCGCACCGAAATCGGCGCCATCGCGGTCAGCGTTTCCTTGGGCAATTCGCCCTTGTCGAGCAGATAGGCGCGCAGTGCGCCGCCGACGACGGTCAGGATGACGTCGTTAACCGTGGCGTTCGGCACCACGTCCTTGACCGCGCGTACCTCGGCCAGCTTGAACGGCACCGCGCCCCACACGCGATGCGCGCCGACCTTGCCGTTGAACCGCGTATTGGGCGCGGGACGTGTGTTCTTGAGGCTGACATCGCCCTTGCCCGCCTGGACCGCGAGCTTGGCCATGCCGGGCAGCGAGCGGCCGATCGTCTCGGCGATGCGCATCGGCTGGAGCAGATTGTTGAAATAGCTGCGGGTCAGCAGATCGGCGACGCGCGGCATGTTCTCGGGCTGCCATGTGTCGGGCTTGTCGGGTTCGGCCATCAACGGATCGAGATCGTGGACGGCGGCCGACATCTCGACTCCCGACATGCCGTCGATCGCGGCGTGATGGACCTTGGAGACGAGCGCGAAGCACCCCGGTGGCAGACCGGGGATGTTGTCCAGCCCCTCGACCACGGTGAATTCCCACAAGGGCTTCGACAGATCCAGCGGGCGCGCGTGCAGCCGCGCGACCTGGATGCAGAGCTGGCGCCAGTCGCCGGGCTTGGGCAAAGCGATGTGGCGGACATGGAATTCGAGGTCGAACTCGGGATCCTCGATCCAATAGGGATGGTCGACGTCGAACGGCACGCGGACCAGCCGCTGGCGGAAACTGCGCGCGCCCTGGAGCCGGCTGGCAATGAAGCGGAGGATGTCCTTGAACCGCACGAACCCGCCGGGCGAGGTCGATGGATCGTAGATGCCGACCGATCCGATATGCATCGGCGTGTGCGGAGTTTCGAGATAGACGAACGACGCATCCTGCGCGCTCAATTGCTGCATCAGGCTCTCTCCCCATGCGCCGGCGCAGGCCGGTCGGGGAGGGAGCGTATCATGGGGAGGAGCCGGGAGCGAATCGCCAACAGCCGTCACCCCAGCGAAAGCTGGGGTCTCAAGAGGCGGCGCGATGCGGCTTGAGATCCCAGCTTTCGCTGGGATGACGAAAATCAGGCCGCGACCTGCTCCAGCTTTTCGCTCGCTTCCAGCCACGCAGCCTCGGCCGCCTCGATCTTCGCCTCGACCTCCGCCCGGTGCTTCATCAGCGCCGTCATCGTCAGCTTGGCGAGATCCGGCGCCGCTGACGACGGATCGAACATCGCGCGATCGATCACGCTCCGCTGCTCGGTCAGCCTCGCCAGCTCGGCCTCGGCTGCCTTGGCCGCCTTGCGCAGCCCCTGGCTCTGTTCGCGCGCTTCGGCGGCGGCGCGGCGGGCGTCCTTGCGGCTGACCTTGGCCTCGGACGACCCTTCGCTCCCGGCATCCTTCGCCAGCACGAACGCGATATAATCGTCCAGATTGCCGTCGAAATCCGACGCAGTGCCGTTATCGACCAACACCAGCCGGTCAGCGCTCATCTCGAGCATGTGGCGGTCGTGGCTGACGATCACCACCGCGCCCGAATAAGCGTTGAGCGCCTGGACCAGAGCTTCGCGCGCATCGACGTCGAGGTGGTTGGTTGGCTCGTCGAGGATCAGCAGATGCGGCGCCTCGCGCGTGATCAGCGCCAGCGCCAGCCGCGCGCGTTCGCCGCCCGACAATTTGCCGACCATCGTCGTCGCCTTGTCGCCCGAGAAACCGAAGCGGCCGAGCTGCGCGCGCACCGCGCCCGGCGTCGCGCCCTTCATGATCCGCGTCATGTGCTGGAGCGGGGTGTCGCCGCTGTCGAGCTCCTCGACCTGATACTGGGTGAAATAGCCGACCTTCATCTTGCCGGTCGCGTTCATCGCGCCTTCCATCGGCGCGAGCTGGGCTGCAAGCAGGCGCGCGAGCGTGGTCTTGCCGTTACCGTTGCGGCCGAGCAGCGCGATGCGATCGTCGGGATCGAGCCGCAAATTGAGCTTCCTGAGCACCGGCGTCTCGCCGTAACCGACCGCCGCCATGTCGAGCGTGATCAGCGGCGGGCGCAATTCGCCGGGATTGGGGAAGTCGAAGCTCAACGACGGATCGTCGACGATTTCGGCGATCGGCTGCATCCGCGCGAGCGCCTTGGCGCGGCTCTGTGCCTGTTTGGCGGTCGACGCGCGTGCCGAATTGCGCGCGATATAATCCTGCAATTTCTCGCGCTCGGCCTGCTGCTTGGCGCGCGCCGAGGCGGCCTGCGCCTGGCGCTCGGCCCGCTGGCGTTCGAACGCGTCATAGCCGCCGGGATAGAGCCAGGTCTTGCCGCGCTCGAGGTGGAGGATGTGGTCGACGACGTTGTTGAGGAAGTCGCGCTCGTGGCTGACCAGCACGATCGTCGCGGGATAGGATTTGAGGAAATCCTCCAGCCACAGCACCGCTTCGAGATCGAGGTGGTTCGACGGCTCGTCGAGCAGCAGCAGATCGGGCTGCGAGAATAGCAGCGACGCCAGCGCGACGCGCATCCGCCAGCCGCCCGAGAAACTGTCGAGCGGGCGATGTTGCGCTTCCTCGTCGAAACCGAGCCCGACCAGGATGCGCGCAGCGCGCGACGGTGCGGTGTGGGCGTCGATCGCGTTCAGCCGCTCGTGGATCTCGCCTAGCCGGTCGGGATCGTGGCTGGTTTCGGACTCATGCATCAACGCGGCGCGCTCGACATCGGCGGCGAGTACGGTCTCGAACGGTGTCGCGGCGCCCGCCGGCGCGTCCTGCGCGATATAGCCGAGCCGGCTACCACGCGGCATGTCGACCGATCCGGTATCGGGCTCGAGCATCCCGGCGATGACGCGGACAAGCGTCGTCTTGCCGGCGCCGTTGCGCCCGATCAGCCCGACGCGGCTGCGCGGCGGCAGCTTCGCGGTGGCGCCGTCGATGATCGTCCGCCCGCCGAGGCGGACCGTGATGTCGGTCAGATTGAGCATGAGGGCCGCGCCTGTAGCAGGTGGTGACGGGCTTGCCTATCCACAGGCAGGCAGCGCCTTTATTTACTGCGCGCTACCCAAAACCGTCACCCCGGCCTTGTGCCGGGGTCCAACGGGCGGCAAGCGGCGGAGGCGAGGCTCGAGCGAGTCCCAGTTGCGCTTTGGACCCCGGCACAAGGCCGGGGTGACGAGGAATGAAGTGACCGACCTAGCGATTCTCTACGAACATCCTCAGTGGTTCGCCCCGCTGTTCGCCGCACTCGATCGCCGCGGCGTTTCCTACAATTCGTTCGGTCCCGACGGCTATTGGAACCCGGCCAACACCGAAATCCCCGCGCCGGTGGTGCTCAACCGCATCGCGATGTCGAGTTTCCTGCGCGCCGACGAGCATCCGATCTTCCACACTATGGCCTTACTCGATCACTGGCGCCGCTCGGGCGCACGCGTGGTCAACGGCGCCGACGTCATGGCGATCGACACGTCCAAGGCGCGCCAGCTCGCGCTGATCGCCAGCCTGGGCCTTGGCATTCCCGAGACACGGATCGTCCATCGTGCCGCCGATATCGAAGCGGCCGCGGCGACTCTGTCGTTCCCGCTGGTGGTGAAGGCTAATATCGGCGGATCGGGCGCGGGGATCATGCGTTTCGACAATATGGCCGAACTACGCTGGGCGGTGGCCGAGAAGCAATTGCCGGTCAGCGTCGATGGCGTCCTGCTGGTCCAGGATTACGTGCCCGCGCGGGGTGGGACGATCACGCGGATCGAGACCCTGAACCGCAAATACCTTTATGCGATCGAGATCGCCGGAGGCGGGGCGTTCGATCTCTGCCCGGCCGATGCCTGCGTCGCCGATTCGACCATCAGCATGAAGGCGATCGATCCCGCGCCCGAGCTGATCGCCGCGGTCGAAACAATCGCCGAGGCGATGAACCTCGACGTCGGCGGGATCGAAGTGATGATCGACGACCGCGACGGCACGCCGCGCTTCTACGATATCAACGCTCTGTCCAATTTCGTCGCCCAGCCGCTGAACGTCCTCGGTTGGGATCCGCACGAAAAGCTGATCGACTGGCTCGATACTCTCATTGCGGAGGCCAAATCCTGATGCGCTACGGTTACTGGATGCCGGTGTTCGGCGGTTGGCTCAGGAACGTGCCCGACGAGGGGATGCAGGCGAGCTGGGATTATGTGAAGCGGCTGACCCGGCGCTCCGAACAATGGGGCTATGACCTGTCGCTGATCGCCGAGCTCAACCTCAACGACATCAAGGGCGTCGAGCAGCCCGCGCTCGACGCCTGGTCGACCGCGGCGGCGCTGGCGGCGGTGACCGACAAGATCGAGCTGATGGTCGCGGTACGCCCCAATTTCCACCACCCGGCTTTGTTCGCCAAAGCGGCGGCGAATATCGATCGTATCTCCAACGGGCGGCTCGCGCTCAACGTTGTGTCGTCCTGGTGGGCAGACGAGGCGCGGCAATATGGCTTGCAGTTCGATCAGCATGACGATCGCTACGCGCGGACCGAGGAATGGCTGAAGGTGGTCGACGGGCTGTGGACCGAGGAACGCTTCAGCTTCGACGGCCAGTTCTACAAGACCGAGGATGCGATCTGCTCGCCAAAACCCGCCAAACGCCCGACGGTCTATGCCGGCGGCGAGAGCGAGAAGGCCAAGACGATGATCGCGGCGCAATGCGACGCCTATGTGATGCACGGCGATCCGGCCGAGGCGATCGCGCCCAAGATCGCCGATATGGCGGCACGGCGCGAGGCGGCCGGCGGCGCGCCGATGCACTACGGCATGGCGGCCTATGCGATCGTCCGCGACAGCGAGGCCGAGGCCAAGCGCGAGCTCGACCGCATCACCACGGTCAGCGACCTGCCCGCGGGCTATGCCAATTTCGACCAATGGCTGTCGGGCACTCAGCTTGAGCGCGAACTCAAGATCCAGGAATATTCGGTGTCGAACCGTGGCCTGCGCCCCAATCTGGTCGGCACGCCCGAACAGCTCAAGGAGCGCATTGCGGAGTATGAGGATGCCGGGCTCGACCTGTTGCTGCTCCAGATGAGCCCGCAAGCCGAGGAAATGGAACGCTTCGCAGTGCAGGTGATGGGCACCGCCTGACGCGCTTGGCCGACCTGCCGTTGCGTTCGGAGTTCGATCCATTTGCTCTGAGTCCCACCCCGGCGAAGGCCGGGGCCCAGGTTCGATGACGTGGAGATGGCACCCCACCGCCGCGGATGTGTCGCAACTGGGCCCCGGCCTTCGCCGGGGTGGTGCTGGCTCAACTCCACTCGCTCAACCCTATTGCACTACACGACGTCTGATCGCGGTGGGCGGGCGACGATAGACCTGCTGGAACGCGGCGTTGAACGACCGCACGCTGCCGAATCCCGATGCGAGCGCGATCTCGGTCATGCCGAGATCGGTGCTGTCGATTAGCCGTTTGGCGCGCTGGATCCTCGCCGTACGCGCCGCCGCGAGCGGCGTCGTGTCGAGATAGCGCCGGAACAGCCGCGACAAATGGCGCCCTCCGATCCCAAGGCGGTCGGCCAGCGCTTCGACGCCGGCCTGATCGAGCGCACCCTGTTCGATCAGTCGGAGCGCGCGATCGACCGTGGCGCGCGCGCCGCGCCAGGCCGGCGAATGCTGCGCGGTTTCCGGCCGGCAACGCAGGCATGGCCGGAAACCGGCGGCCTCCGCCGCGGCCGCGCTCGGGAAATATCGGACGTTGCGCGACATGGGCTGGCGCACCGGGCAGACCGGCCGGCAATAGATCCGGGTCGAGGTGACGGCGATGAAGATCGCGCCGTCGAACGCGGGATCACGCGCATAACGCACGCGCTCGCAGAAATCGAAATCGAGTTCGGTTGGCAAGACGGCAGACCCTGTCATCGCCATCCGAATATAGATGGTTGTGCGGCCCCTGTCGCCCGATCCCGTTGACCGCGTCCGAATCCTGCCAGCGGGATGGGGGCAATGGCGATATCCGAGGTCAATCCTAACGATCGGAGAGAATGTCATGGCCTCGATACATCACCAGACTTTCATCGCGGCGGACCCCGACGAGATATGGAGCGCCGCCCGCGACGTCGGCCGCCTGCACGATCGCCTCGTGCCGGGTTTCGTCACCGCCACCGAGATGCTGCCCGGCGAGGGCGCGCCGGTCCGCCGCGTCACTTTCGTCAACGGACGGGTGGTCGACGAGACGATCGTCTCGATCGACGACGCGGCTCGGCGTCTCGTCTGGACGATCAAGGAGTTCGAGCATCATAACGGCGTCCTGACCGTCACGGCGGCAGCCGATGGCGCGCACGTCACCTGGACCGCCGATCTCCTGCCGGACGCGCTGGCCGATCAGGTCTCGCCCGCGATGGCGCATGGATTGGCAATGATGAAGGCGCATTTCGAGGGAAATCGCTGAGCGGTGAGATGCTATTCGACCATCAACCAATTGGGCGATCCTCGGGATAGTTCGCCACTCGGAGTCGCGGCCGCGTTGGCCCTGTGATACGATCTCCGTGACTCCACGAAAGATGGAGTGCCGGGCGCATCACGCATGGGGAGACATGCCATGGCTGCGGCTATCGACGACGCGAAGTTTCACGCTTTTGTCGGAAAGATGCTGGGCGACCTGGGCGGCGCGATGAGCGTGCCGACCGTCCGCCTGGGCCTTCGCTTGGGGTTGTTCGATGCTCTTGCCGATTCTCCGGCAACCGCGGCCGAACTGGCGCACCGCGCGGGTGGTTTGCACGAGCGCTATGTCCGAGAATGGGCATTGGCCCAATCCGCCAACGGCTATATCGATTACGACCCCGCCAGCGAGCAATTCAGCCTGTCGCCCGAACAGGCGATGGTGTTCCACCACCGCGACAGCCCGGTCTATCTCGCCGGCGCGTTCGAACTGGTCGCCGCGATGATCGAGGCCGAGCCCAAGGTCGAAGAATGTTTTCGCGAGGGCAAGGGCGTGCGCTGGGGCGACCATGCCGGGTGCCTGTTCTGCGCGACCGGTGCCTTTTTCCGCCCGGGCTATGTCAACAATATCGTGCAGGCTTGGATTCCCGCGCTCGACGGGGTGGAGGCCAAGCTGCACGCCGGCGCGCGGGTTGCAGATGTCGGGTGCGGTGTCGGATTTTCGACGCTGCTGATGGCTGAGGCCTATCCCGAGAGCAATTTCGTCGGATACGATTTCCACGAGCCGTCGATCGACGAAGCGCGGCGCCATGCCGGCGAGCATGGGCTGGGCGATCGCGTGCGGTTCGAGGTGGCGACCGCGAAGGATATCGCCGAACAGGGCTTCGACCTGATCACGATGTACGATTGCCTGCATGACATGGGCGACCCGCGCGGTTGCGCTGGGCATATGCGGCGCATCCTGGCGCCGGGCGGCAGCTGGATGATCGTCGAGCCGATCGCCGGCGACGCGCCGGCGCAGAATATGAACCCGGTCGGCCGGCTCTATTACAATGCCTCGACGATGATCTGCGTGCCGACCTCGCTCGATCAGGAAGTCGGCGAGGGCCTGGGCGCACAGGCCGGCGAGGCAAAGCTGACCGAGGTCATCCTGCAAGGCGGGTTCGAGTCAGTCCGGCGCGCGGCGGAGGGACCGTTCAACATGGTGCTCGAGGCGCGGTGAGGTCGGAGAATCGGTCGGAGTGGCGGTCGAGGATCAGCCGCCCGCCGTCCCTGCGGTGGAGCCTTCCGGATTTGGCGTGCCGCGAGGCGTGATCGCGATCAGGAAGGCGACCGCCGTCCCGATGCAGAGCTGGAACGGAAAGGCCAGGTGGCATAGCGCCGTCGGCAGGCCGATCGCCGTGGCGATCCCCGGCTGGAGCAGGAGCACCGTGACGAAACCGGCGATCAGCGATGCGATCACCGATCCGCTATTCCCGCGCGGTGTCAGGACGGCGGCGAAATAGACGCCGAGCAATCCGGCATAAGCGAACACCATCACCTGCAGCGCGAACTCGAGCAGGCCGAGCTTGGCATAATGTTGCCAATAGAAGGACAGCACCGCGACCCCGAGCATCGCCACGCCGATCACGCCCATCCCGGCGCGCCCGGCCTGGACATAGTGATATTCGGCGGCCGCGCTTCGCCGCTCGCGCCAGGGCCGGTAGAAATCCTGGATCAGCACCGAGGACATGGCGTTGAGCGCGGAATTGGTGGTGGCGACGGCGGCGGCGACGATGCCCGCAGTGACCAGCCCGCGCAGCCCCGACGGCAATTGCGTCAGGATATAGTGCATGAAGATGCTGATCTTCTCGCCATCGAACGCCTGGCCGGCGATCGCGGTGGTGCCGCCCATCAACTCGGCGCGATCGTAAAAGACGTGGAGCAGCAGCCCGATCGTGATGAAGATCGCCACTACCGGCACCGTGGCGAACACCGACCAATAGAGGCTGCGCGCGCCGGTCTTCGCATCGCGGCACGCGAGCAGCCGCTGCGTCGTGTCCTGGTCGAGCCCCGACGACGCGACGTAGAGCAGCGCGATCCCGGTGACGATCGCGAGCAGCGAAAAGGGCTTGGACGGATCGAGCGAGAAGTCGAACAGCCGCAATTTGTCGATATTCCCCGGCGCGTGCGCGAGGCCCTGGATGATCTCCGCATTGGTCGCCGGGATCGACAGGCGCAGGAATACCAGCACGGCGATCGCCGAACCGAGGAAGATCACGAACTGGAAGAGATCGATCCACAGCACCGACCGCAATCCGCCGACAAAGGTCGACAGGAAGCTGGCGACGACGAGCACGGTCGCCGCGATGACGATGCCCTGCGCGCTGACCGTCGAGGTCATCACCATCGCGACGGCGATCGCCGCCAGATAGAGCCGCGCGCCATTGGCCAATACCCGGCCGATCAGGAACATCGCGCCTGTGCAGCGCGTCGCCAGCATCCCGTAGCGCAAGGTCAGCAACTCGTAGACGGTCGTCACTCGCGCGGCATAGAAGCGCGGGATCAACACGCGCGCGACGAAGATCGCACCGATCAGACCGCCCAGATTGGTGCCGAGATAAGTGAAGTCACCATGATAGCCGAAATCGGGCCCGCCCAGGAACGTCGCGGCCGACTGGGTCGCGGACAGAACCGAGATCGCGGCGAGCCAGGCGGGGACGTTGCCGCCGGCGAGGAAATACTCCTTCGCGGTGCCGGTATGTCGAGGCGTGAACCACCAGCCGCCGACGACGAGCAGCGCGATGTAGAAGAGGATCACGACCCAATCGAGCAGGCCGAATGGCAGCGACGTCGCCATCAGTAGAACAGATAGCGCGCGCGGCGCACCTTGAAGCGGTTGAGGTCTGCCTGCCAGCTCATCACGATCGCCCGTGGGTCCTTGCCGGCCTTGATCTGGTCGAACACCGCGCGGTTGCGCAGCAATCGGTCGACGCGATCGATCTGGAAGGTCGTGCCATACAGTTTCCACAAGGCAGCGACGATCTCCACGCCCAGCGCCGGTGCGTCGAGCCGCCTGCGGTCGTGGATCAGGATTTCGACGCCTTCGACGCGTTGCCCGGCGAATGGGTAGAGTTTGTCGGCCGCCGCCACATAGCTCACCGGCAGGAAGCTGACTCCCGGGATCGCGCGCGCGTTTAGATAAGCGGCAAGTTCGGTGCCCTTGATCCATGGCGCGCCGAAGCGGAGAAACGGCGCGTCGCCGGGTCCCTTGATGTTGACGTTGGTCCCTTCGAGCAGAGCGGTGCCGGCGTACGCGGTCGCCTGGTTCACGCTGCGCAGATTGGGCGAGGGGTTGATCCACATAAGCCCGGTATCGTCATACCAGTCGCCGCGCTTCCAGCCGGTCATGCGGATCACGGTGAGCCGCGCGCCGATCCGCTCTTCGCCGTTGAACATCCGCGCCAGTTCGCCGAGCGTCATCCCGGGGCGCATCGGCTCGGGGAACGGCGTGGTATAGTCCTCGATCCCCGCGGTGGAGACCGGTCCCTGCACCGCGATCCCGTTGATCGGATTGGGCCGGTCGAGCACGATTACCTCGACCTTGTTGGCGGCCGCTGCCCGGAGGAAATATTTGGTCAGCGTCTGGAAGGTCCAGTAGCGCACGCCGACATCCTGCAGGTCGATGACGATTGCATCGAGGTTGGTGAGCTGCTGCGCGTTGGGATGCCGCTCGGCGTCGGTTTTGCCGTAAAGGCTGACGATCGGCAGCCCGCTGGCTCTGTCCATCTCGTCGTCGATATTGGTGTCGTCGGTCGCGGCGTCGATGCCATGCTCGCCGCTGAACAGTCGCACCACATCGAGCCCCGGCACGGCAGCGTGGGCATCCTCACGCAATATGTCGATCGTTCGGCGCCCCTGGCCATCCCGGCTTACAGGATTGGCGAGCACGCCGAGTCGCAGATGCCCGCCATGGCGTGCCGCGATCTCACGTAACGGTGCAAACCGCTGGTCCTCCAGCACGTCGATCCCCGTCCGCACACGCGCGGCGGCGGGCGTCGCCGCGACCAGTGCGAGCAGCACGAGGAAGAGCCCGCGCCTCATTGTTTCGGGGCGGTCCCGTCCAGCACCGACAGCACCGCCGTGTGGATCGCCGGTCGCGCCTGACCGATCAACGCATTGTTGCGGGTCGGATTGACGCGGTTTGTGAGCAGGACGACGAACGCGTCGCGATCGGGGTCGATATAGATCGACGTGCCGGTGAAGCCGGTATGGATGATCGCGTGGGGCGAGGCGAGCGGACCGGTGAAGCCGCCGGGCGACGGCATGTCCCAGCCGAGCGCGCGCGAACTGCCGGGCGGCATGTTCTGCGGGGCTTCGAACAAGGCGATCGTGCTCGCCTTGATCAGCCGCTTGCCGCGATAACTGCCATGGTTGAGATAGAGCTGGGCGAGCGCCGCCAAGTCCCGCGCGGTCGAGAACAACCCGGCATGGCCGGCGACGCCGCCCATCATATAGGCATTCTCGTCATGAACGATGCCACGCACCAGCATGTGGCGGAAAGTGTCGTCCTGCTCGGTCGGCGCGATGCGCGGCAGCAGGGCGCGCGACGGCCGGAAGCCGGTGTCCTTCATGCCGAGCGGGCCGAAGACTTCGCGCGTGAGGAAACGGTCGAGCGGCTGGCCGGACAGACGCTGCACGATCTCCCCCATCAGGATGATGTTGGTGTCGCGATAGGCGAACACCGTCCCTGGCGGTGTAAGCGTGGGCGTGGCGTAGATCTGGCGCAGGAGATCCTTCCGATCCTTGGCGTTCCGCCACAGACCATCCGCCGACTGCAGCCCCGAACTATGGCTGAGCAGGTTGCGCACGGTGATTGTGTCGTGCCCGGGCGTGCCGCCGAACTCAGGCAGATACCGCACGACCGGAACGTCGATGTCGAGCTGGCCGCGATCGTAGAGGATCTCGGCCGCGGTGGTCGTGCCGATCACCTTGGTGAGCGAGGCGAGGTCGAAAATCGCGTCGACCGGCATCGGCGGCGCATCGGCCGAGGAGTCGATCCGGCCGAACGCCTTGAGCGCGAGCAGCCGGCCATGCTGCCCGACCGCGAGCACCGCGCCGGGAAACGCCCTTTTGGCGACCCAGGCGTCCACCTCGGCAAAGGCGGGGGCAAAGCGCGTGTCTTGCCGGGCAGTCGCGACGATGAGTTGTAGCGCTGGAGTGGGGGACGAGGTCGCGGCCGGAACGGGCTGGCCCGCCAGGATGAGAGCGCCGGCGGCTGTGGCCAGGACATAGGTGCTCCTGCGGAAGCAGGAGCCTAGGGCCGTCCAGTACTTCGCTACCCTGGGCTCCTGCTTCCGCAGGAGCGCCGCGGATCGCAAACTGGCCACCTTCCGCTCAGTCATGCACCGCCGTTCCTCTCGCCAGCAGCAGCGCGCCCGATACCGGATCGCCGAGCGGCTCGACCAGGCGCTCTGAGGTGCGGACGCGGAGCCAGGGGCGCAGCCGCGCCGACAGCCCGCCGACCAGCGCTAGCCGCGGGGCGCCGCGCGCGAAGATCGTTGCGATGAAGCGTTCGATGTGCAGCACCGCATCCTCGACGATCGACAGCGCGATCTCGTCGCCCGCTTCGGCATAATTCATCACGAGCGGGGCAAAGCCGGCATAATCGGCCGGCGTCGCCTGATCCATCCAGGCAATCGCGCGCAATGTGTCGTGCCGGAATTTCCCGGCGATTTCCTTGGACAAAGATGTACGCTTGGTCCGCCCATCCATCGCCCGCAGCGCGTGACGCACGGCGCTCAATCCGAGCGCGGCGCCGCTGCCTTCGTCCGAGATCGGGAAGCCGTAGCCACCCACCGTGAACCGCTCGCCATTGACCTGGGCGAATCCGATCGATCCGGTGCCGAGCACCAGGATCGCTCCGTCCGCCCCGTTATGCGCGCCGAGATTGGCGATTGCGGCGTCGCTGTCGAGCGAGATGCTCGCGAACGGAAAGTCGAGCGCGGCCAACGCCTTCGACATGCCTGGGCGGCGAATGCCGGCAATGCCCATGCCGGCGGCGACTTCGTTCCAGCGCCGCTCGGGGATGCCGGCCGCCTCGAGCGCCTCGCCGGTGACGCTCAGCAACCGGTCGTAGAGCGGGTAGAGCCCCATCCGCGTGTTGGCGGGGCCGCCTTCGGCGCTGCCGAGCACCTGGCCGGCAGCGTCGGTCACGCGGACGCGGCAATGGCTGCCGCCGGCATCGACGCCGAGATAGATTTCAGCCACGCGCCTGCTTTCCCGCGAAGGCCGGACCATGAGTGATTGCCGCTCGAACTGGACTCGTGCCTGGCATGGCTATGGCATTGCGGAAGGGCGCGGCGGTGTCGAGCCTCAATCTGACAGAGGTGTTCGCCGCGGTTATGGCTAGTGTCATGTTGGTTATAGCGCCCGCGCTTTGCGCGCCCGGCCAGTCCCGGTAGTCAGGGTCGCGACAAGCCAACAGCACTTTGCCTTCGAGGGTCCCGATGCCGACCGAAACCGTTGATCCCCGCTACACCGATGTCGACCGTTGGCCGACTCTGTCGGTGGTGGAAACGATGCTCGAAGGGCAGCTTGCCGCGATCGCTGCGCTCAAGGACCAGACCGGTGCGATCGCCGCCGCGGCGGAGGCCGCCGCCTTGCGGATGCACCAGGGAGGGCGGCTGGTCTATGCCGGCGCCGGCACGTCGGGGCGGCTGGCGGTGCAGGACGGGGTGGAGCTCACCCCGACCTATAATTGGCCGTCGGACCGGCTCGTCTTCCTGGTCGCCGGCGGTACAGGCGCATTGATGCGCAGCGTCGAAGGCGCCGAGGACAATGTCGAGGCGGCGCGAGAGGAAGTCGCGGCGGCGGAGGTCGGGCCGAACGACGTGCTGATCGCGGTCGCCGCGAGCGGTCGTACGCCTTATGCCGTCGCGGCGCTCGAAGCGGCGCGCGGGCGTGGTGCACTGACCATCGCCATCGCCAACAATCCCGGCACGCCGCTATTGGCTGCCGCCGATCACCCGATCGTCGCCGATACCGGCGCGGAGATCGTCGCGGGCTCGACCCGGATGAAGGCGGGTACCGCGCAAAAGGCCGCGCTCAACATGCTGTCGACCGCGATCATGCTGCGCTGCGGGCTCGTCCATCGCGGGTTGATGGTCAATATGCGCATTTCCAACGAAAAGCTCTTCCGGCGTGCGCGGCGCATGGTGGCGACGCTGGCCGGCATCGATGAAGCCCGGGCCGCGGACGCACTCGAGCTCGCCGGCAACGATCTCAGGCGGGCGGTGTTGATCGCTCGCGGCGTGAGCCCGGAGGAGGCCGCTGAGCGGCTGGCAAGCGCCGGGGGCAATCTAGGCGATGCACTCGCGACTTTGAGGCAAGCCGAAGCCGAGTGACGTCAGCCATCTGTAGTTGAATTCTAACAATCTAAATCGTCACCCCGGCCTTGTGCCGGGGTCCAACTCTCCATCACGGAATCCAGCCGGCGTTGCACGTTGGATGCCGGAACAAGTCCGGCATGACGGCTAAAGGTGATTGAAGGATTCTAACGACGGGTCGATCGATCAACCGCCCTTCGCCTCCAGCCCTAGCAGCAACGTCGGAATGAGCTCCGAAACGGTCGGATGCACCGGCACCGCCCAGCGCAACGTGTCGAACGGCTCGTCCGCCGACATGGCGTCGAGGATGCCGTGGATCGCCTCGTCGCCGCCGGTGCCCAGGATCGCCGCCCCCAGGATGCGGCGCGTGGCGCGGTCGGCGACGACCTTCATCATCCCCTTGGTCTCACCCTTTTCGACCGCGCGGCCGACCCGCGTCATCGGACGTGTCGAGACCAGCACGTCATGGCCTTTGGCGCGGGCTTCGGTCTCGGTCATGCCGGCGCGGCCGAGCGGCGGGTCGATATACAAGGCATAGCCGGGAACGCGCTGGCTGAGTTTGCGGTCGCCGCCGTCGAGCAGATTCGCGGCGACGATCTCGAAATCGTTATAGGCGGTATGGGTGAACGCGCCGCGCCCGTTGCAGTCGCCCAGCGCCCAGATGCCGGGGATGTTGGTCGCGAGCCGGTCATCGACCACGACATAGCCGCGCTGGTCGACCGCGACGCCGGCGGCGTCGAGACCCAGATCGTCGGTATTGGGCCGCCGTCCGACCGCGAGGAGGACATGGCTGCCGATCACCTCGGGCGCGCCGCTGGTGCAGTCGACCGACACCGCGACACCGTCCGGATGCGGACGAAAGCCGATGCAATTGGCGCCGATGCGGACGGCGATGCCCTCATCCTCCAGGATGGCCTGGATCGCGGCGGAAATCTCCGGATCCTCGCGCGGCACCAGGCGATCGGCGCGCTCGATCACCGTTACCGTCGCGGCGAACCGTGCGTGCATTTGCGCGAATTCGAGGCCGATATAGCTGCCGCCGATCACGACGAGATGGCGCGGCACGCGGTCGAGCGCGACCATGTCGGTATTGTCGAGATACGGCACTTCGCCGACGCCGGGCATGTCGGGCACGGACGCGCGCCCCCCGACATTGAGGAAGATGCGCGGGGCACTGATCTCTACACCGTCGACCGCAATGCTGGCCGGGCCCGTGAACCGGGCGTGGCCGCGCAGCAGGGTCAGGCCGTTCATCCCGGCCAACCACGTCTCGTTATTGGTCCGGGCGTTGATCGTCACCTGATGCGCGCGCGCCGCCACCGCGGCCATGTCGATGGCGACATCGCCCGTTATGACCCCGAGATCGCGGCGGCGCGCGAGGTGGGCGGCATAGGCGCTCGCGACCAATGTCTTGGTCGGCATGCAGCCGGTGTTGACGCACGTACCCCCGACCAGCTTGCGCTCGATCAGCGCGACCCGCATCCCCGCGTCGGTCAATCGCCCGGCAAGCGGCGGTCCCGCCTGGCCGGCACCGACGATGATGGCATCGTATCGGGTCATCGGGTCAAATCCATCGCGCGAACGGTAGCCTCCGCGGCCGGAGCGCGCCATGATGGAATCGCCCGAGGAAGAATCGCCCCAGGAGGAATCGATGGCCACGACTTGCGATCATCTCGACACCATCGCCACCGTGACGCCGCAAACGCTGGGCTGCGCCGAATGCCTCAAGAACGGCAGCTGGTGGGTGCATCTGCGGCTGTGCCGGACCTGCGGGCATGTCGGCTGCTGCGACGATTCGCCCTTCCGGCACGCGACCGCGCATTACCACGCCAGCGGGCACCCGATCATCGAGGGCTATGACCCGCCCGAGGGCTGGGGCTGGTGTTTTGTCGATGAGGTCGAGGTCGATTTCGAGGGCGCTACTACCGAGCAGCGCGGCCCGATCCCGCGCTTCATCGACGACTATGGTCGGCTGATACCGTCGGCGATCCGCGGGTTGAAACCGCAAGTCTAGCAACCGATAGGGGGCAGGACGACGACGAACGGGGACGAATGATGGAGACGATCGGCCGCGACTTGCGCGAGATGCAGCGGACGCCGCTCGCGCCATCGCATGTGTCGGCACTGCGCGCGGCGGGGCAAGTGGCGAACTATCCGGCGGGCACGATATTGTGCCGCCCGGGTGAGCCGATCGACCGCTTCGTCTATGTCGAGCATGGCGAGATCGAGGTGGTCAACGCCTTCACCGGCGAGCGCCTGGTTCCCTCCACGCTCGGTCCCACTCAGTTCATGGCCGAGATCGCGCTGCTGAGCGGCGGCAATTGGTCGATGCCGATGCGCACGGTCGTCGATACCAGGGTGATCGAAGTGCCGCGCGCCGACATGCTGCGGCTGATGTCGCAGATTCCCGAAATGTCGGACATCATCATCACCGTCCTGTCGGCCCGCCGCCGCCGCCAGCTCGAGGCGCGCGACGCAGCGTTGGTGCTGATCGGCGAGGATGCCAGCCGCGACGTCCGGCGCGTGGCCGAATTCGTCAGCCGCAATCGCCTGCCCTTCACCTCGCTGCCGCTCGGATCGCCCGAGGCCGAGGATGTCGCGCGGAGCAGCGGGATTTCGGCGAGCCAGCCCGCGGTGATCTTCGGCCGCGATACCGTGGTGACCGACCCAACTCCGGGCAAGGTCGCGCGGCTGCTCGGCGTCAATCATGATTTTGCCGAGGATCAGGAATTCGACGTGCTGATCGTCGGTGGCGGCCCCGCCGGCGTTGCCGCCGGCGTCTATGCCGGCGCCGAGGGACTCAATGCGCTGGTGATCGAGGATACCGCGATCGGCGGCCAGGCCGGCACGTCGAGCCGGATCGAGAATTACATGGGTTTCCCCACCGGCATTTCGGGCGCGGACTTGGTGTGGCGCGGCGAGATCCAGGCAATGAAGTTTGGCACGAAGTTCGCGATGCCGCGCCGCGTCGCGAAGCTCGAAACGCTCGAGGGTGGCCGCTTCTGCGCCACGTTCGACAATGGCCGCCGCGTCAGCGCGGGGGCGATCGTCGTCGCTACCGGCGTGCAATATCGCCGCCTGCCGATCGACCGGCTCGCCGAGTTCGAAGGCGCCGGCGTCTATTATGCCGCGACCGAGATGGAAGCACGCTATTGCCGCGAAGCCGAGACCTTCGTCATCGGCGGCGGCAATTCAGCGGGGCAGGCGGCGATGTTCTTGTGCCGCACCGCCGCGCATGTCCGGCTGCTGGTGCGCGGCTCGTCGCTGGCCGCCTCGATGTCCAGCTATCTCTCCAGCCGGCTCGAGGCGGATCCGGCGGTCACCATCGAATATGGCGTCGAAGTCGCCGGCCTGCACGGCGATGAGAAGCTCGAGGCGGTGACGATCCGCAACACCCAGGACGGCACGCATCGCCAGGCACCGGCCTGCGCCGTGTTCGTGATGGTCGGCGCCGCGCCGAATACGGGCTGGCTGTCCGGCCTGGTCGATCTTGACGACAAGGGCTTCGTGCTGACCGGCGATGCGGTCGGCGGGGCCTCGCCTTACGCCACCTCGCGCCCCGGCATCTTCGCGGTCGGCGATGTGCGCGCCGGCTCGGTCAAGCGCGTGGCATCGTCGGTGGGTGAAGGGTCGGTGGTGATTTCGAAGGTGTGGGAGTTTCTGAACCGCTAGGGTTGATCGATATTCAATATCTCCAATTCGTCATGCCGGCCTTGTGCCGGCATCCACCGGGCACCAACGCTGAACGTTGAGCCGTCTAGGCGACTCACACAATTCGTTCGACGAGATGCGCGCGCGAAGGGCCTGGCTCGAAGCGCTCGGCGAAATACTGTGTTTCGTGCGCCACTAGTCCGTCGCGGAACTCCATGATGCTCACGACATAGGACGGCGTGTCGTCATAAGTGAGGGTGAATTCGGTGACCCAAAGGTCGCCGCGACCGATGATCCGCCGAACCGCGAAGCGCTTCTTGCTGGGCTGAACGTAGCGACTCTCCCGGATGTTGTCCCGGCCGCGAATCCGCTCGCCCGATTGCGGATAATCGAGCATGGCGTCGTCGCAATAGATGTCATGTTCCGCCGCGAAATCGCCGGCGTCCGAGGCGTTCCAATGACGCTCCAGCACCGCCAGCGCGGTTCGATCGTCCATCCGGGTCTCCTGTGCTTCTGTAGTGGCGCGGATATAAACTGATGATCGTGACGTTGCGTATTTGAGTTGGCATCCTCGGAGGGAGAGTTTGGGATTGTTGCACGTGGCACCGCAAATCCGGTGGTGATTTAGAAGGGGTCGGAATTCCTCAACCGTTGAGGCGGCTAAGCCGCCGCGCCATGTTCATCGCGAGCGGCATTCCAAACCTCTCGCGCGGCGTCCGCATTCATCGCCGCAATGGCCAGGCCGACAATCAAATCGGGCCATGCCGAATGCCAGGCGAACGCCGTGACCAATCCCGCCGCGATCATGGCGATATTGGCGAGCGCATCGTTGCGAGCGGACAGGAACGCGGCTCGCGTAAGGCTTCCGCTATGATGGCGGTGCTTTGCCAGCAGGAGAGCGCAAAGCAGGTTGATCGCCAGCGCGCCGATCGCGGTGGCCGACAGCGCAAAGGGCGACGGCGCGACCGGTACCTTGAGCTTTTCCCAAGCGGTCCACAAGGTCGCGAGTCCCGGCACCAACAGGATCGCCGCAAGCGCCATTCCGACGCGCGCCCGGTTCTTTGCCGTCCAACCGAGCGCGACAAGGATCAGGACGTTCACCAGTGCGTCTTCGAGAAAATCGACGCTATCGGCGAACAGCGACACCGAACCGATAGTGAGCGCGACCGAGAATTCGACGCCGAAATAGGCGAGGTTGAGAGTCGCGACCCATAAAACGGCACGCCGCAAAAGATGGCTCGAAAGATCGCTTTTCATCGCCAGGCGGTAGCAACGCCGTCAATCGATAGAAAGTAATATGGGGTCGGCGTCGTCGCTATCCGGAGACACTCGAGAGCGGTGATCGGTGCTTACCGGGAGTATATCGGAACTGCGAATATCCGGAACATTACGCATCGTGGCGTGCGCGCTGATCCTGCATGAGGATTGCGGAGGTGTGTTCCATGCCGCGCACTATCGATGGCGAACCCAAACGGACTGCTGTTTCAAGGCCGGGGCCTGGCCTCTGCGGATCGGACCGTCGTTTTTGGGACGCCGCCCCTCGATTTTGGCTTCCTCGTCAGAAGCCTGTCGCCGGATCGCCAGATTCAGCTGTGTCGCCGAGGACAGGGAGTCAGCAGAGGTCCGCTGACAATGGCTCCAGCGAGCGCTGGCTCTATTTTGCCACCGCTGTATGTTTCATCGCGACTATCGCCACTTTCGGTATGTTGATCTGGCAGATCGCAAGGGCGTTCAAATAACGGCCAGCGGGCGTGTGGCCGATGGCCGCGTGCTAACTCATGGAAATAATTGGTCGGGGCGACAGGATTCGAACCTGCGACCCCCACACCCCCAGTGTGATGCGCTACCAGGCTGCGCTACGCCCCGACCAGAGCGAACCCGCGCCATCTAGGTGCGGGCCGGAGCGGGCGCCTCTAAGCGCTTGGCGCACGCGATGCAAGCGTGCCGGAGTCGCTCGTTACGAGCCCTGCCGTCGCCCCGGGCTTGTCCCGGGGTCCAACGAGCGGCTGAGGGATCGGCTCGAACCTCTTGCCCAGGACTCGCGGCGCCTTGGATTCCGGCACAAGGCCGGGATGACGCCGGAAGTCACTGGAGCCTAGGCACGCTATGGAAGTAGTCTGAGCAAGCACCCTGGTGCCGGGTGGTGGGACGGTGGCGATGTGTTGCACCGCGCTCCGCATGGTGATAGCGCGCGGCGCTTACGGTAGCGCCCCTGACGGGCGCGTCAGCCATGCCCTTTTTTCAGGATGCTCATGTTCATTCCTTCAGCTTATGCCCAGGTCGCCGGCGGCGCCGCTCCCGGTTCCGACCCCTTCGCCCTGCTGGTCAACTTCGCTCCCTTCATCCTGCTGTTCGTCGGCTTCTATTTCCTGATGATCCGCCCGCAACAGCGGCGCGCGAAGGAACTGCGCAACGCGATCGACGCGCTCAAGAAGAACGATCAAGTGATCACCTCGGGCGGGATCCTGGGCAAGGTCAGCAAGACCACCGACAGCTATGTCGAGTTGGAAATCGCGCCTAACGTCAAGGTTCAGGTCGCGCGCGGCGCGATCACCGAGATCCTGTCGCCGACCACGGCAAAGCCGGCGAACGACTGATGCTCGATTTCCCGCGCTGGAAAGTCCTCTCGATCTTCGGGTTCCTCGCGGTGCTGATGGCGCTCGCGATCCCGAGCTTCTTCCCCGAGGACATGACCAAAGGCTGGCCGGTCCATCCGCGCATCAACCTGGGTCTCGATCTCGCCGGCGGCAGCTATCTGCTGCTCGAAGCGGATACCAGCCAGCTGGTGACCGACCGCGTCAACCTGATGAGCGACAGCGTCGCGACCGCGATGCGCAAGGCGCCCCGGATCGACGTCGGCGATATCACCACCGACGGCGGCAAGGTCAGCTTCATGCTGCGCAATGTCGCCCAGCTGGAGGATGCGCGCCAGCGCCTGTCGCAAATGACCACGGGCGCGCAGATGACCGGGCAGCGGGATTGGGACATCCAGGTCGTCGATTCGACGCGCTTCGTGATCACGCCGACCAAGGCCGGGGTCGACGAGGCGATCGACAGCGCGATGAGCGGCGCGACGGAAGTCGTGCGTCGCCGCATCGACTCGCTCGGCACGCGCGAGCCGACCATCATCCGCCAAGGCGCGACACGTATCGTCGTCCAGGTGCCGGGCCTGCAGGATCCGACCGCGCTCAAGGCGCTGCTGGGCAAGACCGCCAAGCTCGAGTTCAAGCTGGTCGATACGACGGCCGACACCGCCAAACTGGCGCAGGGACAGTCGCCGATCGGCGACCAGATTTTGCCCTATCCGAGTGCCGCGGGCCGCGGCTATCCCTATGTCGGCTATCCGGCGAACAAGGTACCGGTCATCGCGGTGCGCCGCGCCGCGATCATCACCGGTCAGGATCTGACCGACGCGCGCGTCCAGAACGATCCGCAGACCAACGCGCCGGTCGTGGCGTTCCAGTTCAATACCGAAGGCGGCAAGCGCTTCGCCAAGACCACGCAGGAGAACGTCAACAAGCCGTTCGCGATCATCCTCGACGGCTCGGTGATTTCGGCCCCCAATATCGAAGGGCCGATCCTGGGCGGCAGCGGCGTCATCCAGGGCGGCTTCACCTTCCAGAGCGCCAATGATCTCGCGATCCAGCTCAAGTCGGGCGCGCTGCCTGTCGCGCTCAAGGTGATCGAGGAACGCACTGTCGGTCCCGAACTCGGCAAGGACTCGATCGATGCCGGTATCAAGGCGTCGATCATCGCCGTGATCCTGGTCGTCCTGTTCATGCTGGTGACCTATGGCCGGTTCGGCCTCTACGCCAATTACGCCGTGGTCATCAACGTGCTCGTCATCATGGGCGTGCTCGCGGTGCTCAACGGTACGCTGACCTTGCCCGGTATCGCCGGTTTCGTGTTGACGATCGGCACCGCGGTCGACGCCAACGTGCTGATCAACGAACGTATCCGCGAAGAACGACGGCGCGGGCGAAGCGTCATGCAGTCGGTCGAGCTGGGGTATAAGGAAGCCAGCCGCACCATTTTCGAGGCGAACATGACTCACGCCATTTCGGGCGTTGTCATGCTGTTGCTGGGATCGGGCCCGGTGAAGGGCTTCGCGGTCGTGCTGCTGATCGGCATCGCGACCTCGGTGTTCACCGCGGTGACCTTCACCCGCATGCTCGTCGTCCTCTGGCTGCGGAAGCATCGTCCGCAGACCATCAACATTTAAGGGGCCGCTCACCATGCGCCTGCTCAAGATCGTCCCCGACGATACCAATATCGATTTCGTCCGCCTGCGTTATTGGGCGTTCGGGCTGACCACCTTGCTGACCATCGCAGCGGTGGCGCTGGTGTTCATCCACCGCCTCAACATGGGCGTCGACTTCGTCGGCGGCATCATGATCGAAGAGAAGTTCATGGTCGCGCCGAGCGTCGACAAGGTGCGCAAGGTGGTCGACGACCTGAAGGTCGGCGAGGCGTCGCTGCAACAGGTCGGGGGTCCGACCACGCTGTCGATCCGCCTGCCGCGTCCGGAAAGCAGCGATCCGGCGGCGACCAACCAGGTGGTCGAGAAGGTCAAGGCGGCGTTGGCGGCGAACTTCGCCGGCGCGCAATTCTCCAAGCAGGACGCGGTGTCAGGCAAGGTGTCGGGCGAACTCGTGTGGAACGGCATTCTCGCGGTGGTCGTCGCGGTGCTGCTGATCGGGCTGTTCGCGATCTTCCGCTTCGAATGGCAATTCGGCGTCTCGACCGTGGTCGCGATCATGCACGACGTGCTGATGACCCTGGGCTTCTTCGCGCTGACCCAGCTCGAATTCGACCTCAACATCGTCGCCGCGGTGCTGACGATCATCGGTTATTCGATCAACGACAAGATCGTCATCGACGACCGCATCCGCGAGAATATGCGCCGCTATCGCAAGATGGACATGCGCGAGATCATCAACCTGTCGGTCAACGAGACGCTGCCGCGGACCGTGATGACCTCGTTGACCATCCTGCTCGCGCTGGTCGCGCTGCTGATCTTCGGCGGACACGTGCTGCGGGGCTTCACCGCGGCGATGATCCTGGGCGTGATCGTCGGGACCTATTCGTCGATCTACGTGTCGTCGTCTCTGCTGATCACGCTCGGCCTGCGCGCCGAGCCGACGCCGGACAAGCCGGGCAAGCCCAATGCGGCGACCGGGGCGGAGCGCGTCGGACCGGGTAACAACTGATGCGGATGGACCGTGCCCGTAGCGACGGGCCGGTCGTCTCGGGACTGAGCGCGGCCGGCTTTCGCGTCGACGACAATGTCTATCACGCGCTGGCGATCACGCCCGAGCGCGCCGATGGCTGGACGCCGCCACCGCTCGCGGCGCTCGCTCAGGGCGATTTAGAGCTGGTGCTGGCGCTCGACCCGCGCCCCGAATTCCTGTTGCTCGGGACCGGCCAGACGCTGGTTCGGCCACCGGTGACTCTGGTTCGCGCGCTCGAGGCGCGGGGTATCGGGATCGAGGCGATGGACAGCCGCGCGGCGGCGCGCGCCTGGGGCATGTTGCGCGGCGAGGGACGCTGGGTCGTCGGCGCCTTCTACCCCGTGGCTTGATCCCGGCGCGCGCTCGGCTAGGCTCCGCCCGGGCATAAAAGCTAGGGGAGTCTTGACATGAAGAGGTTGCTGTTCGTGGGCGCGCTGATGACGGCGTTCGCCGCGCCCGTCATGGCGCAAACCGCGCCGACGGTATCGCCGGCAGCGGCACCACCCGCGCCGATCGTCGTGCCGGCACCGCCCCCGCCGCAATTCGCCGCCATCCCTGCGCCCGATTACAACGCCGACGCGGGCTGGCTCTGCCTGCCCGGCCGCCAGGACGCTTGTGCGGTCGACCAGAACGTCACCGTCATCACCGGCGACGGCAAGCGCAAGGTGGTCAAGTTCAAGGCCGACCCTGCGCCCAAATATGATTGCTTCTACGTCTATCCGACCGTGTCGCTCGACCCGACGCCCAACAGCGATCTCAATATCGGGCCGGAGGAAAAGCAGGTCGCGGCATCGCAGGCCGCGCGCTTCAGCGCCAAGTGCCGCGTCTATGCGCCGCTCTATCGCCAGGTCACGCTGACCGCGCTGCGCGACATCATGGCCGGCAAGGCGAGCGCCGCCGACCGCAAGCTCGCCTATCTCGATATCGAGGCGGCGTGGCGCGCCTATCGCGACAAATATCAGGCTGGCCGCGGCGTCGTGCTGATCGGCCACAGCCAGGGAGCAGGGATCCTCAAGCAACTGCTCGCCGAGGTGATCGAGAATGACCCCAGCCAGCGCCGCTTGCTGATCGCTGCCTATCTGCTCGGCACCAATGTCGCGGTGCCGGTGGGCGGCGATGTCGGGGGCGACTTCAAGCGGACTAAGCTGTGCAAGGCGATGGATCAATATGGCTGCGTCGTCAGCTACGTGACCTTCCGTGCCGATTCGCCCCCACCCGAGAATAGCCGCTTCGGCAAGGTGCCACAGCCCGGCATGGTCGCGGCCTGCGTCAATCCGGCGGCACTGGGTGGCGGCAAGGCAGTGACCGATGCGGTCCTTGGCGCCAAGGGCGCAGGACTCGCCAGCGCGCCGATGGGACCGTGGACCAGCGACAATGCACCGGTCACCACGCCGTTCGTCTCGGTGCCCGGGCTGATCTCCGCCGAATGCGTGTCGAACGGCGGGTTCAATTATCTGGCGGTGACGGTGAACGCCAATCCCCAGGATCCGCGCACCGATACGATCGTCGGCGATGTCGTCGTCAACGGCGCGACGCTCAAGGATTGGGGACTCCATCTGATCGACATGCCGGTCGAGATGGGCAATCTGGTGAGCCTCAGCGAATATCAGGCGGCATCCTGGCGCGGGACGCCGTTGGACCTGCCTAAGAAGAAGTGACCAGCGCTTTCAGGTGATCGTACAGGCCGGCGGTGTTCGCTTCCCAAGTGAAGCGCTCGGCGCCGGCCCTGACGGTCATTGGCGGCGTGTGGTCCGACAGCACCGCGGCAATGCCCGAGGCGAACCCGGCCGGGGTGCGCCCGACGATCCGGCCATAAGCGCGTTCGGTCACGACTTCCGGGGCGCCGCCGACATCGGGGATCACCACCGGGACGCCGCTGGCGAGTGCCTCGACCCAGGCATTGGCCAGGCCCTCATTCTCGGACGCCAGCGCCATGACGTCGGCGGCAGCGAGTAAGGCCGCCATGTCGCCGTGCGGCACCGCGCCAAGCAGCCGGACGCGATCGGTTAGTCCCAGCGCCGCGATCTTGGCTTCGAGGGCGCCGCGACAGGCACCTTCGCCGGCGATCAGCAGATGCACGTTGGGCAGCGCTGCGATCGCCTCGATGACGATGTCGTGGCCCTTGCGCTCGATCAGCGCGCCGGTCGACACCACCAGCGGTCCGCGAACGTTCAACGCCGCCTTGGCTTCGCCACGATCGCGCGGCGCGAATTGGCCAAGATCGACCCCGGTACGATGGACGCGGATCTGCTTGGCCGGCATGCCCATCGCCACCATGTCGCGCTTCATCGCGTCCGACACGGCGAGCAGCCCGGCGGCGCCCTTGCCCGCGGCGCGGACCTGGCCAGCGGTTGCGGCGGCGGTGCCCCAGTGATGAATGTCGCTGCCCCGCGCCTTGATCGAGACGGGGACGCCGAATCGCCGCCCGAGCGCGACCGCGGCGGGGCCGTCGGGAAAGAAGAACGAAGCGTCGATCACGTCGAAGGCGAACTCGCGCCGCAAATCGGTCAGCAAGGGGGCCAAGGCGCGGATCAGGAAATGGACATGGAGCCGACCGGCGGTAGCCGGCATCGCGAGGAAGCGCGGCCGGTAAACGTCGACGCCCTTCCATTGCTCGCCCAGCGGGAGCGCCGCCAGCTGGGCATGGCGGCCGCGCAGCGCGAGCGGAAAGGGGGGCAGTCCGATCGGCGCCACCACGCGCAACTCGACATCGGGATGCGCGGCCAGCCCCAATGTCTGGCGCTCGACGAACACCCCGAAATTGCGCCGGCCGGCGTCGGGAAACAGGGTCGAAAGCGTGAGGACGCGCAGCATCCGTCTGTTCTAAACCCGATATGGTTAATGAGGGCTAGAGCGGCCCAAGTTCAAACGCGCGTATCGCCGGGATAAGCGAACAGGACGTCGCTTCCTATCGCGGCGTGGACGTGCGCCGTCCCGCTGACCGTCACGCATTCGCCGGCACGCCACGCGACGCCGTCAGCGACGCCTTCGCCCTTGAGCGGGGTGAGCCAGCCGGTGACGCCATCCGGCAAGGTGACCGTCCGATCGCCGCCGGTCCAGCGTTCGAGCACGAATTTCGGGCCCTCGCACAGGATCGTGCGGCCTTGCTCGACTTCGCCGACGATCGGCTCGGGCACGAATGGATTGGGATCGGCGACCTTCAACCCCGCATCGAGATGGAGTTCGCGGTCGCTGCCATAATCGTACAGGCGATAGGTCAGATCGACATTCTGCTGGACCTCGACCAAGGTGATGCCGCCGCCGATCGCATGGACGGTGCCGGCCGGCGAATAGAGGAAGTCGCCGGCCTTGACCGGCTTCCAGTCGAGCATGTCGACGATCGATCCGTCGAGCGCGCCCGCGCGCAGCTTCTCGCGCGTGGTCGGCTCCTTCGTACCGAGCGCGATCGTCGCGTCCGGTTCGGCGTCGAGAATCACCCAGCATTCATCCTTGCCGCGCGGATAGCCCGCCGCGCGCGCCGCTTCGTCATCAGGATGGTCCTGGACCGACAACCGGTCGCTGGTGAACAGATATTTGATCAGCAGGTCGGGCGTGCCCGCGTCCGGAGTCTGGAACCATATCTCGCCGACCGGGTCGCCGCCGGGCGCCGGATCGCTGAAGCCTGGCCATAAAGTGTGCCGGCCCCACGGCTTTTCGACGCGTTTGGTGGCAAGCAAGGTGGCGGTCATCGGTCAAAGCCCTCCCGGTTAACGGTTTCAGGATGCGAACGCATGGACCCGGCGACTGATCCCGCGCAACGTCATCGCAACGCGACGGGCCGCGTAAAAGGATAGTTTGCGCCCCGCGCGCGCTGCGCTAAGACCACGCGCCATGCGTATTGCCAAGTCCCGTCCCGTCGCGTTCGCGCTCATCGCTCTCCTCGCTTTGCCAATGGCGGGCTGCGCCGGCCGCGGCGGCGGCCTGAAGAAGGGCGACGTGCCCTATATCGCGCGCGATGTCGGCACGCTCTACACGCTCGCCAAGACCCGGCTCGACCAGGGTCGATACAAGGAAGCGGCGGTGCTGTTCGACGAAGTCGAGCGCCAGCATCCTTACTCGATCTGGGCACGCCGCGCGCAGCTGATGAGTTCGTTCAGCTATTATATGGACACCGACTACACGCAGTCGATCCAGTCGGCGCAGCGCTTCCTGGCGGTCCATCCCGGCAATCGCGACGCGCCTTATGCTTATTACCTGGTGGCGCTCGGCTATTACGAGCAGATCGCCGACGTCACCCGCGACCAGAAGATCACCCAGCAGGCGCTCGACGCGCTGGGCGAATTGGTCCGCCGCTATCCCAACACCAAATATGCCGCCGATGCCCGGCTCAAGATCGATCTGGTCCGCGACCACCTCGCGGGCAAGGAAATGGAGATCGGCCGTTTCTACGAAACGCGCGGCCAGTGGCTGGCGGCGACGCTCCGCTTCCGCGCGGTGGTCGACGGCTATCAGACCACGACTCACGTGCCGGAGGCGCTGATGCGCCTGACCGAAACCTATCTCGCGCTCGGCGTGCCCGAGGAAGCGCAGAAATCGGCCGCCGTGCTCGGCGCCAATTATCCCGGCACCGACTGGTACAAGCGCGCCTATAAATTGATGGAAGACCATCCCTATAAGCCGACGGCGCCGCTGGCGGCGGGCGAATTGCCGATCCCGGTCGGCTTCAAGGATGCCCAGCCGATCGCGCCGGGCACGCCGGGCGTCGCCGCCAAGGACGAAGGTCGCGGTTCGACCGGCACCAGCAACACCGGCGGCGCGGGCAACGGTCCGATCCCGAAGTAATTTAGTCCTCTCCTGCTCATTAGCCCTCTCCCGCCTGCGGGAGAGGGTTGGGTGAGGGTCTTCTTCCTTCTTCCGAGCGTGTGCCGAAACAGAAGAAGAAAGAAGACCCTCACCCTCCCACCGCCTGCGGCGGCGGGCCCCTCCCTCTCCCGCAAGCGGGAGAGGGAATAAGCGGCACGCGCGCGACAAATTAGCATGATGACCCGGCATCATTTTTGCCGCTAAGGATGGCGCGATGCTGACCTCGCTCGCCATTCGGGACGTTGTGCTGATCGAAGCGCTCGAACTCGATTTCGGGGCCGGGCTGGGCGTGCTGACCGGAGAGACCGGCGCGGGCAAGTCGATCCTGCTCGATGCGCTGGGGCTCGCACTTGGCGCGCGCGCCGATAGCGGGCTGGTCCGCCAGGGCGCGGCGCAAGCGGCGGTCACCGCCAGCTTCGACACGCCGCATGATGGCGGTCCGATCGCCTCTTTGCTCGCCGAGAATGCGCTCGAGATCGATCCGGGCGAGCCGCTGATCATCCGCCGTATCGTCAAGGCCGATGGCGGCAGCCGCGGTTTCGTCAACGACCAGCCGGCCTCGGCCGGGTTGCTGCGCGAACTCGCGCAATATCTGGTCGAGGTTCACGGCCAGCATGACGATCGCGGGCTGCTCAACCCGCGCGGTCACCGTGCCTTGCTCGACGCGTTCGGGCGTTGTCATGCCGGCTTGGTGGCGCAAGCCTATCGCGCCTGGCGCGACGCCGAGGATGCACTGGCAGTGGCGCGCGCGGAGATCGATGCCGCCGCCCGTGACCGCGACTATCTCGCGCATGCCGTCGCCGAATTGCGGCAACTGGCACCCGAACCCGGCGAGGAGGAAACGCTGGCCGAGCGCCGCCGCTCGATGCAGCGCGCCGAGAAGATCGCCGAAGATATGGTGGCGCTCGACGACTATCTGGCCGGTTCCGACGGCGGCCTTGCCCGGCTGCGTCAAGCCGCGCGCGTGCTCGAGCGTATCGCCGATGCGCATCCTGCGCTGGGCGAGGCACTGGCGGCGCTCGATCGCGCGATCAACGAAGGCGCGCTGGCCGAGGATCAACTCGCGGCCGCGCGCGCCGCGTTGATGTTCGATCCGCGTGCGCTTGAAGAAGATGAGGCGCGGCTGTTCGATCTCCGCGCGATGGCGCGCAAGCATCGCGTCCAGCCCGACGATCTCGCGCAACTCGCCGAGGACATGGCCGGGCGACTCGCGACGATCGAGGCGGGGGAGGAAGGGCTCGCCCAACTCGATCGCCGGGTGGCCGAAACGCGCGCTGCCTATGAAGCGGCTGCGGACGCTTTGTCCGCCGAACGCCACGCAGCTGCGACACGGCTCGATGCCGCGGTGGCGGGCGAGCTCGCCCCGCTCAAGCTCGATGCCGCGCGCTTCCGCACGATGATCGAGACCTTGCCCGACGAGCAATGGGGGCCGGGCGGCAAGGATCGCGTCGAATTCGAGATCGCGACCAATCCCGGCGCGCCGTTCGCGCCGCTGACCAAGATCGCCTCGGGTGGCGAATTGTCGCGCTTCATCCTCGCACTCAAGGTCAGTCTGGCCGAGGAAGGCGGGGCGGCGACGATGATCTTTGACGAGATCGATCGCGGCGTCGGCGGCGCAGTCGCCTCCGCGATCGGCGAACGGCTCGCGCGATTGGCCGATCGCACGCAATTGCTGGTGGTCACACACAGCCCGCAAGTCGCGGCGCGCGGCGGGCAGCATTATTTCATCGCCAAGTCCTCCGATGGCCTGGTGACACGCACCGGCGTGAGCGCGCTCGACAGCGCGGCGCGGCGCGAGGAGATTGCCCGCATGTTGTCGGGCGCGACCATCACCGACGAGGCGCGGGCGCAAGCCGAACGCTTGCTCGAGGCGGCATGACCGCGTCGCGTTCCTCGCGCGCCGCCTGGACGGTCGGCGGACTATAATGGGAACGTTCGACCTGATCTTCGTCACGGTGCTGATCGTTGCCGCGATCTGGGCGATGACGTGGTTTCCCGACATTCCCGGCGGCACCGAAGGGCATCACGAAGCGCTGACGGCGCGATACGAAAAAAGCGATGACGGTGCGATCGACGATCATCCGAGTTATGGCGATGCGGCGGTTGCTTATGTCGATCGCATCGTCGACCGGCAGCTGACCAAGGCGCGGGGAATCCTTTCGTTCGACGGCTTGATCCTGGCCTTTCTCGGCCTGATCGCGCGTAACACGGCAAAGCTGGACATCGCGACCGCGCATATGGTGCCCGTCCTGCTGCTGATGGGGTTGCTGGCCGGATCGAGCGCGATCTGTCTGTTCCTGTTTCGCGCGCGCTGGGGCTATGTCGCCAACTTCACGACCTTTTCGCGCGAAATCGCGGCCACGCTCGCGCTCACGCGGCGGCGCTCATACTGGATCGAGCGAACGGTGCGGCTGTCGCTGCTGTCGTTGGCCGGGATCGTCGTGCTCGTGGTCGCGACGGTGATTGGGCATTAAGTCAGCCGGTCTCCCCTCCCTGACAAGGGAGGGGCAGGGGGKGGGTGCGCGCGTCTGCGCGCCTTCAAAGACTCAGCAGCACCGTCGACAAAAAAAGCGCCGGACGAGGCATCGAGCCTCGCCCGACGCTACACCCACCCCCGTTTGCGAGATTGGCAGGTAAATCATGCCCCCGGCATGATTTAGAAATGCCCGGGGGGCATTTCGACCTGCCCATCTAGCAAACGCCCCTCCCTTACAGGGAGGGAAATTCAGAAAGGGATCTTCACTTTCGCCATGATGGCTTTCGAGGTGAATCCGCCGACATCGCGCGAGGTTGTGCCGAGGCCGGCCTTGGCGCCTCCGGGAAGATCGACGACCGAGCGGACCGGTTTTTCGGCGAAATCGGGCATCCGGCTGGTGTCGATATCCATCATCTTGCGGCGCGCACAGACGACGATATCGTCGCCGGGGTTGTCGACGCCGCATGCATTGTCGGCGGCTTTGGGCTTGGCCTTGGCCAGGTCGAACTCGTTGAGATCGTTGCCGGAATGGATTGTCCGCTCGCCGGTGACGGGCGCCGCCTGCATCGCGAGGAGGACGATCAGCATCGCCGTCGAACTTGCCGGACGCGCATGGCGCAATTGCGGCGAGCGGCGCGGTTTCCTGCGCCGCATTGGCTGCTAAAGAAAGGCGCATGACGATTCCGCTGCCCGCCAACGATGAAGCCGCCGCTCAGGAACTCGAGCAGCTCGCGGCGGAGATCGCGCACCATAACCGGCTTTATCATGCCGACGACGCGCCGGAGATTTCGGACGCAGACTATGACGCGCTGATGCGCCGCAACAGCGCGATCGAGGCGGCATTCCCGCATCTGATCCGCGACGATTCGCCCAGCCGCAAAGTTGGCGCCGCGCCTGCCGGACACCTCGCCAAGGTGGCGCATGCGCGGCCGATGTTCAGCCTGGACAATGCCTTTGATGACGCGGAGGTCGGCGATTTCGTCGGCCGCGTCCGCCGCTTCCTCAATCTGGGCGAAGGCGAAGCGATCGCGCTGACTGCCGAACCCAAGATCGACGGACTGAGCTGCTCGCTGCGCTACGAAATGGGGCGACTGGTCCAGGCGCTGACGCGCGGCGATGGCCAGATCGGCGAGGACGTCACTGCCAACGTCCGCACGATCGACGATATCCCCGCGACGCTTCCCGCCGGCGCGCCCGAATTGTTCGAGGTGCGCGGCGAAGTCTATATGGAGAAACAGGCGTTCGCCGCGCTCAACGCGCGCCTGCTCGCCGAAGCCGAGGACACAGGCAAGGAAGCGCGCCAATTCGCCAATCCCCGCAATGCTGCGGCCGGGTCGCTGCGCCAGAAGGACGCGGCCGTCACCGCATCACGTCCCCTGCGCTTCTTTGCCTGGGGTTGGGGGGATGCCAGCGCGCTACCAGGCGACACGCAATCGGCGGTGATCGCTGCGATCCGCGCCTGGGGTTTCCCCGTCACGCGCCAGTTCCAGCCGGGCGGCACGCTCGACCAGGCGCTGGCGACATACAAGGCAATCGAGGCTGAGCGCGCCGATTTGCCGTTCGACATCGACGGCGTGGTCTACAAGGTCGACCGGCTCGACTGGCAGGCGCGATTGGGGTTTGTCGGCCGCGCGCCGCGCTGGGGGCTGGCGCACAAATTCCCCGCCGAGCGCGCGCAGACGACGCTCGAGCGAATTGACATCCAGGTCGGGCGAACCGGTAAGCTGACCCCGGTCGCGCGGCTCGAGCCGGTGACGGTCGGCGGCGTCGTCGTTACCAACGCCACGCTCCACAATGCCGACGAGATCGCGCGGCTCGGCGTGCGCCCGGGCGACCGTGTCGTGCTGCAACGTGCGGGCGACGTCATCCCGCAAATCGTCGAGAATCTGACTCGCGACGAACCGCGCGATCCCTGGATCTTTCCGACCCATTGCCCGGAATGCGGCTCGGAAGCTCTGGCCGAGGAAGGCGAGGTCGATATCCGCTGCACCGGCGGGTTGATTTGTCCTGCGCAACGCCAGGAGCGGCTGCGCCATTTCGTCAGCCGAGGCGCGCTCGACATCGAAGGGCTGGGCGACAAGACGATTCGCGAATTCCTCGACCTCGGCTGGATCGCCGAGCCGGCCGATATCTTCCGCCTCGCCGCGCATCGCGAGGAATTGCTCGGGCGAGAGGGGTGGAAGGAGAAGTCGGTCGACAATCTGCTCGAGGCGATCGAGGCGAAGCGCGCACCCGATCCGGTGCGGCTGCTGTTCGGGCTGGGCATCCGACATGTCGGCGTGGTCACCGCGCGTGACTTGCTGAAGCGCCATGCCACCCTGCCGGAGATCAAGGCGCTGGCCGACGAGATCATCGCACTCCGCGACAGCATCGTCCCCGCGCTGGCGGAAGACGAGCAGAAATTCCGCGCGCGGCGCGACAAGGCGATCGCCGAGCATATCGGCGTCGACAATGTCGGTGCCGCGGTCGGCAATGCGCTGGCGGATTTCTTCCACGAGCCGCATAACCGCGCGGTGTGGGATGACCTGCTGGCGGAAGTCAGCCCGCCCGCCTTCGTCTTCAAGGCGCGCGAATCACGCGTCAGCGGCAAGACCGTGGTGTTCACCGGCAGCCTGGAAACGATGAGCCGTGACGAGGCCAAGGCGCAGGCCGAAGCGCTCGGCGCGCGCGTGTCGGGTTCGGTCTCGGCGAAGACCGATCTGGTCGTCGCGGGCCCCGGTGCTGGCTCAAAGCTCAAGAAAGCGGCCGAACTCAATATTGAAGTCATGGATGAGGCCGGATGGGCCGCAATCGTGGCGGATGCGGGATGATGCTTTTTTGCAACGCAGCATGGCTTAATCCACAGTAATCTCATCGCCCTCTTGCGTTGTCATCCAACGGAAATATTCAGTCTCCATGGGCCCTCGCGACGGTGAAACAACGCCGCGCTCAACAGCGACTCGCGCCCAAAGGGGAATATAATGCGGACTCAATTTCTTATTGGCGTGGCTGCGGCCGCGATCATGCTTCCGGGGGCAGCCTTTGCGCAGTCGGCCGGTTCGGCGGACTTCGAAGGCGACATCGTTATCACCGCGACGACCAATTCCAAGGGCGTCGGCGGCATGCAGATTCCGGACACGACCAAGGCGCGCGGCGTGCTGAACCAGGAGTTCATCTCGCGTCAGACCCCGGGCAACTCGATCCTCGACACGATCAACGCACTGCCGGGCGTTAGCTTCCAGAATAACGATCCGTTCGGTTCGGGCGGCGGCACGCTGACCATCCGCGGCTTCGATTCGTCGCGCATCGCGCTGACTTTCGACGGCGTTCCGTTGAACGACACGGGCAATTACGCACTCTATTCGAACCAGCAGCTCGACCCCGAACTGATCGAGCAGGTCAATGTCAGCTACGGCTCGACCGACGTCGACAGCCCGACCGCCGCGGCATCGGGCTCGACCGTCAACTATCGCACGATCATGCCGACCGACGAGTTCGGTGCGCGTCTGCAGGGTTCGATCGGCGACTACAATTTCTTCCGCATTTTTGGCCTGATCAACACGGGCGAGTTCACCAAGTTCGGCACCAAGGCCTGGCTGTCGATGAGCCACGCCGAGAACAACGTGGTGTTCAACAACTTCGGCAAGATCCGCAAGGCGCAGTATAACGGCCGCGTCTATCAGCCGATCGGTTCGAACGGCGACTTCATCTCGATCGCGGCCAATTACAACGTCAACCGCAACAACTTCTTCGGCTCGGCGCCGCTCCGGACGGACAGCAACGTCCTGACCCAGGCGACCTCGGGCACGGTTGGGGGTGTCGTCGCGACGCCGCTGAACCCGATTCTGCTTACCGGTGCGGCGCGCACGGCGGGCACCGGCACGAATAACCGTTTTCCGTTCGATCGCGATGAGCTGCCTTATTCGATCGCGCGCTGCCAGACGAAACAGGGCACATTCGGCGTTGCCGACGCGCCGGGCACCGTCAACGATCCGACCGCTTCCAACAACGGCATAGCGTGCGGCACGAGCTTCGATGAGCGATACAATCCGTCGAACACCGGCAATATCCGCATCAGTTCGCGCTTTACGCTGGCCCGCGGCCTTGTCCTGACGGTCGAGCCGAGCTTCCAGTACGTCAAGGCGAACGGCGGCGGCACGGTTACCGGTCGCGAAACCGCCGGCTACACGCAGACCGCGAATGCGACGCGTGGCGCGATCACCACGCCGCTCTACGGCTTCATCGGCGGCCAATATTATATTGGCACCGATCTGAACGGCGACGGCGACAAGCTCGACACGGTCACCCTTTTGGCGCCAAGCCAGACGGTCACCCATCGCTACGGCTTGATCTCGTCGCTGCGTTACGATCTGAACGAGAACAACTCGATCCGTATCGCCTATTCGCACGATTACGGCCGTCACCGTCAGACGGGCGAGCTCGGCAAGTTGCAGGCGAACGGCGTGCCGTTCGACGTGTTCCCGATCAACAATGGTCTCACCGCGACGAATGGTCGCCTCGTCGAGAAGCGTGACCGGCTGTCGTATGCGATCCTCGACCAGGTCGCGGGCGAGTATCGCGGCACGTTCGGCGGATTGACCCTGAACCTCGGCGTCCGCGCACCCTGGTTCAAGCGCAACCTCAACAACTTCTGCTTCACCACGGCAGCGAACGGCAACGTCGACTGCCTCGGCCGCGGCAACACCGCCGACAACACGGTCTATGCTACGGCGAACCCACTTGCGTCCGCACCCCAGCGCCGCGTGTTCACCTACAATCGGGTGCTGCCGAACGCCGGCGCGACCTATAAGTTCGGCGGTGGTTTCACAGCTTACGTAAACTATTCGAAGGGCCTGCAGGTCCCTGGCACGGATAACCTGTATCAGAGCTTCTTCTATGCCCTGAGCAATCCGGCGGCGCATCCGACCCCGGAGACGACGGACAATTTCGACGCCGGTGTCCGCTACACGACCAGCAAGATCCAGGCGACGCTCAGCCCGTGGTACACGCGCTTCACCAATCGTCTGGCGAGCGCCTATGACGTTACCACCGACCAGACGATCTATCGCAACCTGGGTCGCGTGGACAAATACGGCATCGATGCCAGCTTCGCTTATCGTCCGATCCGCGAAGTCCTTGTCTATGCCTGGGGCTCGTATCTTAAGTCTGAAATCAAGAATGACGTTGTGATCGGCGAGTGCGCCAATACTCAGACCGTGAACTGCACCTCGGTCGGTGCGCCGATCTACGCCGCGACGGCCGGCAAGCGCGAATCGGGTTCGCCCACCTATACCTACGGCCTGCGTTTGCAGGGTGACGTTGGCCCGCTCTCACTTGCGCTTCAGGGCAAGGTCACTGGTCCGCGCTATCTGAATGATCAGAACCTGCCGAACCTGCAGTGCACCGCGTCGCTTGTGAACCAGGTCTGCCCGACGCTGGCGAACACCAGCGGCACGACGACGGCGTTCGCCGGGACGCGTGGCTTCGTCTATCAGGTCTATGGCGCGAAGACGCCGGCTTATGGCACCGTCGACTTCGACGCGCGCCTTAAGCTCGGTTTCCTCGGCCTGAACGATAAGACCTTCTTCCAGGTCAACGTCCAGAACATCTTCAATAAATACTATGTCGGCGGCTTCACCGGTGGCTCGACGGTCCAGTACTCGGTACCGTTCGTCCAGATCGGCAGCCCGCGCGCTTTCATCGGCACGCTGAACTTCCAGTTCTGATTTGAACCGATCGACGGACTAAGGGCGCCGCTCCTGCCTTCGGGCAGGGGCGGCGCTTTCTTTTGCCAGCGACGGATCGGTTGGGGATTGAGGCCGCGCCGCGATGGCTGAAGCGTCAGCCCCGGGCGGTTCGCAATCCCAACCAGCGGGCGACGCTCGACCAGCGTTTCAGTCCGCGCTCAACCGCGAGCACCACCAGCAGCGACGCGCCGAACAGCGGCATCGCCAGCCCAAGCGCGACAATCACTGCGATCAACACGGCGTGGAAGCGCGGGCGCGAGAGCGGCAAAGGTGCGCCAAGTCGCCCCGAAGGACGCCGCTGCCACCATGAGATTACTCCCGATACGCTCAGCGTCATCAGCATCAGCGCGCCAAGTGTGATCAGCATTTGGTTGGCAATGCCGAACAACTGGCCCTCATGCGTCGCGATGCCGTAGCCAACAGCACGGTCGATCCAGTGGCGTTCGGCGAAGTCCTTGCGGGCGAGCACGGCGCCCGCCGCGCCGTCGACCACTGCTTGTGCGCGCAATGGCCGGTCGGCGGCATCGGAGGAGACTGTCCAGCCGTGCGGTCGCTTGCCCGGCGGCGAGACGAGCACCGGCGGCGCGAAGTGGAGTGCTGTCGCCATGGCGACCGCGCGATTCAGCTCTCCCGGCTGGACGCCTTGGTGCGCCATCGCCATGCCGATATGTCCGGCATGATCGCCGAGCATCGGGTCGTCGGCGGGTTTGCGGCCGCCAATCGTCCAGTCGACCGGCCCGTCGAGCGTGCCGGTCACCGTCCGTATCTCCTTGAAATAGCTTCCCCATGCCTTTGCCCAAGGCAGACCGGTGGCGATCACGAACAGCGCGAGCAGCGATACCCAGATGCCGGTCACGGCGTGCAAGTCGCGCCAGAACAATCGGCGCCCGCCCGACAGACGGGGATAGAGCACGCCCGCATATCTCTCTCGTCCCCGCGGCCACCAGAGATACAGGCCGGTCAGGATCATCACCAGGGTCCAACAGGCCGCGATCTCGACGATATAACTGCCCCAGGCGCCCGCGAGCAACTCGCCGTGTAGGCGCGACACGATTTGCATCGGTCGATTGTCTTCGGCCACGACCTTGAGCGGTATCAGTCTGTAAGGATCGACATAGACACGCCGATCCCCGCTATCGGTGCCGACCAGGACTCGCACCGCTGCCCTATCCGATTGCGGCAGCTCATATTTGTGCAGCCGCGATCCTGGCACTGCCGCCACCGCAGCCGCGGCGATCGCCTCGGGCGTCGCGCGCGTAGCGATGGGGACGAGCGAGTCGTAAGGCCGGTCGAGCCACGCCTCGATCTGCGGCCGCCAGGCGTAGATGCTGCCGGTGATCGCCAGCCACAAAACGAACGGGACGCAGAACATCCCCGCATAGAAATGCCAGCGCCAGACCGCATTGTACCAGCGCGAGCCGGGCGGCCGGACGCTCATAGCTTGATCGTCAGGTCGGCGTGGAACGTCCGCTGCGGAAAGGGGTGGAACAGGAAGTATTTGTCATTGTTGACATTATCCACGCCGAGCCCGAGCGCATACTTCTTCGCGACGACAAATTGCGCGCGCAGGTCGACGACGAAGAATTTGTAGAAGCCCTGATAGGTGTTGCCGACCACGTCTTTATTGTCGAGCTGGCCGTACATCCGGCTCGAATAGCGCGCCGCCGCCGACAGCGAGACGCCATCGACCGGCCGCCAGGTCGCGACCGCATTTGCCTTCCAGCGCGGTACGGTCGGGATCAGCTTGCCGACCGCCGCCGGAAGACCGGGATCGGCGCGCGTCGTGGCGTCGGCATAAGTCACGCTCCCCGACAGATCGATGCGCGGGATCAGGTCGTTGCGGACGACGGCCAGTTCCACGCCACGCGCTCGCGTGCGGTCGACATTCTGGACGAAGCTCGCGGTGAGCGTCCCGCCGCTGACCGCCGTGAGGGTGCCGGTCTGCGATATGAGTGCATCGGTCACGACCTCGTTGAACAGGGACAAGCGAATCGATCCCTTCGCATCCACGCGTTCGATGGCGAGCTCGGCCGAACGAGCATGTTCCGGCTTGAGGTCGGGATTGGGGATTGCGCCGAGCACGCCGCTGGTGACGAGTTGATAGAGTTCGCCGACCGTGGGGAAGCGCCAGGCATCGCCATAGGACAGCTGCACCTTCCACTTGTCGGCGGGTTTCCAGGCCAGTGACGCTTTGGGCGAGAAGCGGGCGGCGGAACGCTCGGGCTGGATATTGGATACAATCGGCGAGGCCGAGAAATTGACCCCGTCATAGGCGCGCCACCATTCGTAGCGGCCGCCGAGCGTCAGCGTCAGCCTGGGCAGAAGGTCGAGCGCGTCCTGCGCCCACAAGGCAGCGGTGCGCGTCTTCCCCAGCGACTGCTGGTTCAGCGCGCCGTCGGTGCCCTTGATCCAGTCGGTCGTCGCATAGCGATTGCTAGCCAGTACGAACCGGTCCCAATGCGCACCGGCGCTCAGCACATTGCCGCCGCGACTCCAGGCCGCCTTGGCATCGAGCGTGTCCCATCCGGTGCCGTCGAGCCGGGTGACGTTGCCGGCACCGCCCGACAAAGCGGCGGGTAGGGAGCCCGTCGGCACCCGCTGCTCGTCATCGGCGAAGCGGTAGCGCGTTCCGATCACTTGCCAATCGACGGCGCCGGCCGATCCCCCGAGCGACACGGCGTGCGACCAGTGGCGCTGGCGCGATAGGTAGGTGCCGCTGGCGAACGATGCCGAGGGATAGGCGGGGAGGCCGGTCGCGGTCGCCGTCAGATAGCTCTCGGCGCTGGCATTGGTGCGGTTGAGGAACAGCCCGCCGACATAGGTCAGGCGAATATCGCTGCTCAGGTCGAGCGCGGCCTTGAGCTTGACGCGATCCTGCCCCTGACGCTCGATCCCGCTCGACCCCAGGATAGTGATCGGCTGTCCCGTCCGGTTGCGATCAGGGATCGCCCCGACCACGCCCGGGCCCGCGGCGCCGGTGACATAGCCGATCGGCTGCGAACGACTCGTGACGTGATCGTAGCTCGCGAACAGCGCCAGCGGGCCGAAGCGATCACCGATCGTCAGCCCCGCCTGATAGGCCGGATAGGTATCGCGCCGCCCATAGAGGTCATAGGTCTGGACGCTGACCCCCGCGGTCGCGGTCGCCTCGAGTTCGTCGGGTAGGCGCGTCGTGATATTGACCACCGCGCCGATAGAATTGCCCGGATAGGCGGCCGAGAACGGCCCATAGAGCACGTCGATCCGCGCCACCTCCTGCGGGCTGACCGCGCTCCACCGCGGGCTGGCCGAGGTGTTGTTGTTGCCGATCAATGCCGACAGCAACGCGCCATCGGCATAGATCAGGCTGCGTGCGCTGGCGCCCAGGCCGGCGGTGCGCGTCGCCAGCGGCGCCTGGGTGTCGCCGATATGGCGTTTGCGCACGATCAGGCTGGGCAGATATTTGAGCGTGTCTTCGACGTTCATCGCGTTGACCGTCCGCGCGATCGTGTCGGCGTCGACCGACGCGCGTGTCGAGGGTGCGTTCTCGATCGTCTGTTGCTGGCGTTGCGCGGTGATCAATATGTCGTCGCGGCGGTCGTCGCCCGGCGCTGGGTCATCGGCGGCATGCACGGGCAGCGCGATGACGCTCGCCGTCGCGGCGAGCGAGGCGCACCACAGGGTGCGCTTGGCTATAGTCACAATCATTCCCCTTACTGAATCGCTCAAGCTGCCGGAGGCAGCGTCGGTTCAGGCGAGGGAAGGCGGTCCGGTGGCGGGAGGCGGAGGCGCGGCGAGGCCGCGGCCGGGGAAGGCGTCGATCGGATCGAGCGTCGGCGCGGCGCCGGGAGCGAAGATCGGCGCGGCTAGCGTAACGAGCGTCGGCGGCGCGTCGGCAATGCCGAGCCCCGAAAAGGCGCAAACATGGTCCCCGGGCTGGCTTTTGCCTGGCGCCTTGTGGTGCAGCTTGCCGTCGGGCGACAATATCATCGCGTCGTCGGGGCCGGTGCCGTTGCAGACGGTGATCTCGATCCCGCCGGCGGCATTGACCACCGGCATCCAACCTTCGGGAGCGACGCTGCGCACCAGCAACGCGGCCACCAGCAACAGCAGCCAGCCGAAGCGGCGGCCAAGCATGTCGGGGCGAGTGGCGGGATTCATTGCGGGGCTGCTCCTAAGCAAAAGACCGTGCTGATGCCATTGATATTCCTGTCCATGGACAGCCGCGCACAGGCGATGCTTTGCGTGGCCGGTCCGGCCGGTATAAAGGGACCAGCCCGATGGCCACGATTTCCTCTCCCGTGCCGGCGCCGGCCGACACCTCATTGACGGGCCAGAAGCGCCGCTTCTGGACTCCCGCGATCTTTTCGCGTCCGTTCTTCGAGGACAAGAGTCGTGCCTTCTGGATCCTGCAGGGTGTCGGCTGGGGCGGCTATCTGCTGCTTCGCTCGGTGTCGTCGGTGTCCAATGGCGCACCGATGTCGGCGTTGGTCCCCGGGATCATCGAATCGATCGTCGGCTATTGCATCACGTTGCTGCTTTCGACCCTGTACGGTTATTATCGCCGCCTGCCGCGGATCAGCGCGATCCTGCTGACGGTGGTGACGCTGGCCGGCGCGACGTTCCTGGCGGCGGTGCTCAACGGTTTCTCCTACAGCATCATGAAGGACAATCCGGGCCTCAACCTCGGCCTGGTGTTCGGCCAGCTGTTCCTCAATTTCACCGTGTTGGCGGGATGGTCGGCGCTCTATTTCGGGATCAATTTCTACCTGATCGTCGAACAGCAGGCGGATCAGCTGCTGGTGCTCGGCAATCAGGCGTCGTCGGCGCAGCTGGCGATGCTGCGCTATCAGCTCAACCCGCATTTCCTGTTCAACACGCTCAATTCGATCTCGACCCTGGTGCTGCTCAAGGAGACCGAGCGCGCCAATGCGATGCTGTCGCGGCTGGCCGACTTCCTGCGCTTCACCTTGATTTACGAGCCTACCGCGAACGTGACGGTCGCGCAGGAGGTACATACGCTCAAACTCTATCTCGAGATCGAGAAGATGCGGTTCGAAAAGCGCCTGCGCCCGGTATTCGAGATCGATCCTCGCGCCGAACGCGCGCGTTTGCCCTCGCTGTTGCTCCAGCCATTGGTCGAAAACGCGATCAAATATGCGGTCACGCCGAGCGAGGAGGGGGCGGAAATCGCAGTTTCGGCACGTCTCGTCGGCGAACGGGTCCGGATTACCGTCTCGGACACTGGCCCTGGCTTGATCGAGAGCAAGTTAGGGCCGAGCCTTTCAACTGGCGTGGGGCTCGCCAATATAAGAGATCGGTTGGCTCAGGCGTACGGACCTGACCACCGTTTCGATGCTCGGTCTACACCAGGGGGCGGCTTTGCTGTGGAGATCGAGATTCCGTACCAGTTGGAAGATCCGAATAGAGAGGCCGCATGACCATAAGAACCATCCTGGTGGACGACGAAGCGCTCGCGATCCAGGGGCTCGAACTCCGCCTTCAAGCGCATGACGATGTCGAAATCATCGATCGTTGCGCCAACGGACGCGAGGCGATCCGCAGTATCAAGACAAACAAGCCCGATCTGGTGTTTCTCGATATCCAGATGCCGGGATTCGACGGCTTTTCGGTGATCCAGGGCCTGATGGAAGTCGAACCGCCGCTGTTCGTCTTCGTCACCGCTTATTCCGACCACGCCATTCGCGCCTTCGAGGCACAGGCGACCGATTATCTGGTCAAGCCGGTCGAGGAATCGCGCCTTGCCGACACGCTCGACCGCGTCCGCCAGCGCCTGAGCGAGAAGCGCACTGCCGAGGAAGTCGGCAAATACAAGGAAGCGCTCGCCGAGGTTGCGCCGGAAGCAGCTGAGGAGATCGCCGATGGCGGCGAGGTGTCGTCCAATCGCTTCGAAAAGCTGATCAACATCAAGGATCGTGGAAAGATCTTCCGCGTCGACGTCGACACGATCGAGGTGGTCGAAGCGGCGGGCGACTACATGTGCATCAAGACCGGCGACAACACGCTGATCCTGCGCCAGACGATGAAGGATCTGGAAAAGCGGCTCGACCCGCGCCGCTTCCAGCGCGTGCATCGCTCGACGATCGTCAATCTCGACCTTGTCCGACAGGTCAAGCCGCATACCAATGGCGAATGTTTCCTGGTGCTCGATTCGGGCGGCCAGGTGAAAGTCAGCCGCAGCTATCGCGACGTGGTGGCGCGCTTCGTCCACTAGAGCCGAGCGGGGAGGGTCACGTCGGCTCTCCCCGCTCGCTCCGCCGGATTCCCATCGCTTGACCAGTGCGGAACAAATTGGCAACAAAAGTCGAGCCTTCCAGGAGAATCGTCATGTCCGCCTTTGAAACCTTCACCGCGCTCCACGTCCCTGGCGACCCGCTGATCATCTACAATTGCTGGGATCCGGGTAGCGCGGTGGCGATCGCCAAGGCGGGGGCTAAGGCGATCGCGACCGGCAGCTACGGCGCGGCTGGGTCGCTCGGCTTCGGCGATGGCGAGGAAGTGCCGCTCGATCTCGTCTTCGACAATGCGAAGCGGATCATGAATGTGGTCGACGTCCCCGTCTCGATCGATTTCGAGAGCGGCTATGCCCGGGACGCGGCCGGGATCACCGTCAATCTGGCCGGCCTCGCCGCGACCGGTGCGGTCGGCTGCAATTTCGAGGATTCGGTGATCGGCGGTGAGGGCGTCTATCCGATCGCGACCCAGGCCGACCGCGTCGCGGCGGCGCGCAAGGGCGCGGGTGAGGCGTTCTTCATCAATGCCCGTATCGACCTCTATCTGCGCGCGCCGGCCGATCAGCACGACGCATCGATGCTCGACGAAACCGTCGATCGCGCCGCGGCCTATATGGCGGCAGGTGCGAGCGGCATTTTCGTCCCCGGTCTGCGCGATACGACGGCGATCGCCGAGATCGTCAAGCGTACCGGCGCGCTGATCAACGTCATTCCCGGTCCTGGCGCGCCAACCAAGCCGCTCGCCGATGCCGGCGTCGCGCGCGTCAGTTATGGCGGCAGCCCGTGGTTCGCGGCGATGGCCTGGCTCGAGGAGCAAGCGCGGCCGGCAATCAACTGGAAATAACCGTCATCCCGGCGAAGGCCGGGATCGCAGGAGAGTCGCGGTACGGCCTGAGGCCCCGGCCTCCGCCGGGGCGACGGCTTTCACTCGATCGGCTGCTTGTCCGCCTCGGTCACCCCCAGATCGGTCGCGGTGAACAGCGCGTGCAGCGTGATACCGCGCTCGGCGAGATTGGCGTCCGCCCCCTGTTCGCGATCGAGGATGACGATGGCGTCCTTCATGATCCCGCCCGCCGCTTCGATCTGCTCGGCGGCCTTGAGGATCGATCCGCCGCTGGTCGCGACATCGTCGATCAGCACGACGTGCTTGCCCTGCAGCGTCTCGCCGCCGCTATCGTCGAGCCCCTCGACCATCAGTGAGGTGCCATGCGCCTTCGCCGCCTTGCGCACGAACACCGCGCCGATCGGCCGGCCGACGTCCCAGCTCAAGGCCGCGATCCCGCCGAGCAGCGGCACCGCGCCCATCTCCAGCCCGGCGACATAATCGGCATCGAGCCCATCGAGCACCGACAACAGCCCGCGCGCGCATTGCGCGGCACCCTCGGGCGTCATCATCGTCGCCTTCATATTGAAATAGATGCGGCTGCGCTTGCCCGAGACGAGCAGGAAATCGCCACGCTTGAGCGTGCGCGTGGCGAGCAGCGTGCGAAGGGCTTCGCGGTCGTACAAGGCGGCCATGGGGTCCTCACGGGGCAAAGGGAAAGGGCGCCACCGCGGCCGGCGGCGCCCCTCCTTCGATCAACCCCGGCGATGCGTCAACCGGCGCGATCAGGTCGCCGGGTTGAAACGGTCGAGGAACTTCCTGACCTCCTGCATCAACTGGACGCGGTCGGATTCGCGCAACAGATTGTGCGTATTGAGCGGTTGCTCGAGGTAGAAGAAGTCCTTGCCCTCCACTTTGCCCGCCTTTTTCAGCCGTCCGACCAGGTCCCGCGCCTGGGCGGGCGGGACTCGGATGTCTTTGGCGCCCTGGACGATCAGGATCGGGATGGAATATTTTTCCGGGTGGAGACCCGGCGATGCGTCTTCCAGGTCGCTGCTGGCCGACCCCATGCCCATCTTGGCGCCGTATCGGCCGAGATAGGATTTGTCGTAGCGCTGCATCGCGATGAGGTCGTGGACGCCGGCGCCGCTGATCGCGCAGCGATATTTATCGCCGTCGCGTTCGGCCGCGCGAGACGCGGCGTAGCCGCCATAGGACCAGCCGAACATGCAAACGCGCTTGGGATCGGCGATTCCCTGGCCGGCGAGCCAGGGAATGGCGTCGTTCAGATCATCCTGCATCCGATATCCCCAGGCCTTTTCGGACGCCTTTTCCCAGTTGCTGCCATAGCCGGTCGAGCCGCGGTAATTGGGCTGGATGACGACATAGCCCAACTCGGCGAGCGACTGCGCCCAGCCATAGGGGTCCCAATCCGCGCGATCACGAGCCCAGGGACCGCCATGCGGCAACACGATCAATGGCAGATTCTTCTGGCCGGCGCGATGGCGCGGCATGGTCAGGATCGCCTCGATCTTCTTTCCGTCCGACGCCGGATAGGTGACGACCGACACCGGATTGAGCATCGCGTCCTTCAGCGTGTCGTTGCCGTAAGCGAAGCGTCCGATGCCGCCCGACACCGTGTCGAAAATGTACCAGGTCTCCGCCTGACCCATCTTGGCGACGCGGAACAGGATCGTCTCGCGCTTGGCATCGGCGGTGGCGATCAGCACATTGTCCTTGCCGAAGCTTTCCTCGAGCAGGCTTTGGATTTCCTTCAACCGCGGATCGAAATAGGTCCAATGCTCGCGGCCGGTCGTATAGGTCACGCCGAGCAAAGCGGAGCGGTCGGGAGTGAGCGCAGCACCCCCGATATCGTATCCCGGCACGCCGAAGACCTTCTTGCCCAGCTTCATCGTGCTGAGGTCGAATTCGTACAGCGAGCGATATCCGTCTTCCTTGCCATAGGCATAGGCTTTGGTGCCGCCCGCCAGGAACAGCGAGGGGATACCGAGTTCGCCATAGCGATCGGGCGTGCCGTCGAAGATTTTCTTCAGCTGCTGGCTCGATACAGTGCGGTAATAGACCTGCACCTTGCCCGAATCCGCGTCGCTCGCGGTCCCGATCCGGACGACGCCGTCGGCATCGGCGGTCCAATCCTCGACCGCTGCGTTGTGCGGCATGACGGTGGTCGAATTGCCGGTGTCGAGATCCACGTCGATGACTTCCGGATTGCGCGTCATCTCGGTGTCTGGACCGCGTGTCGAGTTGGCGTCCCACGGAATGCGTTGAAGCAGCATGTGCGGCTTGCCCGAGTTGGACAGCCACAACATTTCGGTCGAGCCGAGCGACTTGTCCCACCCGAGCGGAAGTATCTTTTTCGTCGTGCGGTTGTACGAAGCATAGCGGACATCATCGATCCACTGTCCGTAGAAATTCTCGCGTGTGTCGAACGTAATGACCAGATGATCGGAATCGGCCCAGCGATAATCGACGATCTGGCGATCACCTTCCTTGTCCTTGATCGCCTCGCCGTTGCGCGCGATGACTTCTGTCTTGGCTTCCCCCGGCTTCACCGGGACGATCGCGAGCACCTGTTCGCCGCCGGCCCTGATCCGGGTTGCGATCCATTTGCCATCCGGGCTCATACGCGGCTGGGTGATCATCGGAAATTGCGCCAGGACCTCGAGCGGAACGGTCTTGGTCGCCCAATCGCTACTTGTCGGCGGCACTTGCCCCGATGCCATTGTCCCCGCCAGGACGATCGATGCTGCCGCGCCAAGCACCGCGCGATGAAGTGTCTTCATAAAAGGCTGCCCCCTGCCTCTATCAATGGTTGAATAGTAACGCGCATCCAGACGCGGGCAACCACACTGCCGACGCCAGATATCCCGTCATGCCGGATTGTACTTCGCCAGGAACGTCTCGAGTTCCTCCAGGAATTGCAGGCGGTCGGCCTGACGCGTGAAATGGTGGTCGCCCAAAGGCTGCTCGACATAGCGATAGGTCGCGCCGGCCGCTTTCAGTCTCTCGACCATCTCGCGCGATTGCTTGACCGGTACGACCTGGTCGGCCTTGCCGTGCATGATCAGGATCGGCGTCGAGAAATCGGTGGCGAAGTTGATCGGCGACACCCCCTTCAGGTCGGGAGCCTGCTTGCGCAGATAATCCTTGTTTCGGCCGCCGTTGAGGAACGATCCGTCGTAGCGCAGCATCGCCGTCATGTCGGACACGCCGGCAAAGGACACCGCGCAGCGATAGACGCCCTTGTCGCGCTGCGCCGCGCGGAACGCGGCATAGCCGCCATAGGACGCGCCGACGATGCACACGCGCTTGGGATCGGCGATCCCCTGTTTCGCCGCCCAGCCGACCGCGTCGACCAGGTCGTCCTGCATCTTCAGGCCCCATTGGCCCTCGCCGAGCTTGTTGAACTTGGTGCCGAAACCGGTCGAGCCGCGATAATTGGGCTTCAGCACGGCATAGCCGCGGCTTGCCAGGAACTCAGACCACCAGTCCCAGTCCTCCTCGTCTCGAACCGCCGGACCGCCATGCGGCATCAGGATCAGCGGGAGATCCTTCGCCTCGCGCCCCCTGGGCAAGGTCAGTACCGCGGACATTTCGGTACCGTCGCGCGCGGTGTAGCGGACGGTCTTGACCGGCGCATAGGTCCTGGTGCCGAGCGTCGCGTTGATCGTCGCGAAGACCGACATGCGTCCGTCGGCCGGCCGATAGAGATAATAGGCGCCCGGGCTGTCGGCCGCGCCGATATGCACGATCAACACGCTCAGATCGTTGCTCCACGACACGATATCGGGCCACAAATTGGGAACCGCTTTGTCGAGATCCGCCTGGACCTGGGCCAAAGTGAGGTCGAGCCACTTCGTGCGCGTCCGCGTATCGGTATATTGGAATCCCATCAGCTTCGTGCCTGTCGGGTCGAGAAAAGGCCCGTCGACGTCATAGCCGGGCGAATCGAAGATCTTGGCGCCGATCTTCATCGTGTCGAGATCGAAATCGTAGACCGCGTCGAACCCGTCGGCATCGTCGATCGCGATTGCCTTGCCCGATTGCGGCAAGATCAATGCCGGCAAAGTGCTGAGCGTGCTGCCCTTGCCGGTCGTGCGAGCTATCGTTTTCAGCGAGCCGCCGGCCTGCGTGCGGTACAGCGTACGGTACGACCGCCGGTCGTCGTCATAGGCGATGCCCATCCTGACCGTTCCGGCAGTATCGGCATACCAGTCCATCACATTCGTCGTCGAGCCCTGGACGATCTTGCTCTTGCCGGTCGAGATGTCGAAGTCGCGTACATGCGGCCAGAAATCCTCGTCCATATAGATCGAGTTCTGCATCGCGATCAGGGCATGCGGGCTGCCGTCGCGTGCGATCCACAATATATCGGCGCCATTCTGGCCGGTGGTTGGCGTCGCCAGGACATTGATCTTGCCGCCATCGGCCCGGACGCCGAACGCGCGGCTGACATACCAGCTGTCGCCTTGAACCGGTTGCATCTCTCCGGCGCGGAGCAACAGCCAGTCATTGTTGACCCATTTCCAGCTCGTCAGCTCGAAATCGCCCGGATCGAGGAGCTTGAGCTTGGTGGTGTCGGCGAGCGGAATGATCGCCAGCCGCATCTTGCCCTGGATCGCCATTCGCGCGGCGATGCGGGTACCGTCGGGCGACAGCGCCGGCGCCTCGATGAACGGCAATTGCGCGAAGGCGGCAGCGGGGGGCGGACCGGCATTGGCCGGGACCGGCTTTGCCTCCGGCGCGGCCGGCTTGGCGTCTTGCGCCGACACCGCGGTGATCGCCGGAAACAGCGCGGCCGCCGCCGCTATCGATATGATACGCCCGAACATGGCTTTCCCCCCAATGCCCCGGCGCCAAGTCTAGCAATGAAAAAGGGGCAGACAAGCTGCCCCTGATCCATTTTTATGTCCGAAAAGAACAATCTGCCCCGTCCGGCGCAATGGCCGGGCGGGGGCAGATCGCTTTAGCCGACGCCGTGCGCGGCCAGTGCCGCGAGCAGTAGCAGCGCCACGATGTTGGTGATCTTGATCATCGGGTTGACCGCCGGGCCGGCCGTATCCTTGTACGGATCGCCCACGGTGTCGCCGGTGACAGCGGCCTTATGGGCTTCGGAGCCCTTGCCGCCGTAATTGCCGTCCTCGATATACTTCTTGGCATTGTCCCAGGCGCCGCCGCCCGAGGTCATCGAGATGGCGACGAACAGGCCGGAGACGATCACGCCGAGCAGCATCGCGCCGACCGTGGCGAAACCTTCCTCACGATTGGCCACTGCCTGGATGACAAAGAAGACTACCACCGGGCTCAGCACCGGCAGCAGCGACGGGATGATCATTTCCTTGATCGCCGCCTTGGTCACGATATCGACGGTGCGACCGTAATTGGGACGGCTGGTCCCTTCCATGATCCCCTTGTCGGCGGCGAACTGCGCGCGAACGTCCTCGACCACCGATCCCGCCGCCCGGCCGACCGCGGTCATGCCGAACGCGCCGAACAGATAGGGAAGCAGCGCGCCCAGCAGCAACCCGACGATGACATAGGGATTGCTCAACTCGAAGTTGATCTTGCCGATGCCGAGCTGGGTCGCATAGCGATCGAGATCGGTCGTGTAGGCGCCGAACAGCACCAGAGCGGCGAGCGCCGCCGAACCGATCGCATAGCCCTTGGTCACGGCCTTGGTGGTGTTGCCGACCGCGTCGAGCGCATCGGTACGGTGCCGCACATCATCAGGCAGCCCTGCCATTTCGGCGATGCCGCCGGCATTGTCGGTGACCGGACCATAAGCGTCGAGCGCGACCACCATGCCGGCGAGCGCGAGCAGCGACGTCGCGGCGAAAGCCACGCCGATGATCCCGGCCAACTGGTACGTCGCGATCACCGCGACGACGATGACGAGCGTCGGCAGCGCGGTCGATTCGAGGCTGATCGCCAGCCCCTGGATGACGTTGGTGCCGTGGCCGGTGGTCGACGCCTTGGCGATCGACTTGACCGGGCGATAGTTGGTGCCGGTGTAATATTCGGTGATCCACACCAGCAGGCCGGTCACGGCCAGGCCGATCAGCATGCAATAGAAGAGCGACATGCCGTTGAAGCTCTTGTCGCCGACAGTGCCGATCGCGGCGTTGAGGTCGCCGAGCACCCATTTTTCGGCACCGAAGATGGCGAATGCCGAAAGCACGACAGTGGTCCAGAACCCCTTGTACAGCGCGCCCATGATCGACTCGCCCTTGCCGAGCCGGACGAAATAGGTGCCGATGATCGAGGTGATGATGCACACGCCGCCGACGATCAGCGGCAAGGCCATCAGCGCGAACAGATTGGGCGCGTCCGACAGCAGCAGCGCGATCGACACCATGGTCAGGCCGATGGTCACGACATAGGTTTCGAACAGATCGGCCGCCATGCCGGCGCAATCGCCGACATTGTCGCCGACATTGTCCGCAATCGTCGCCGGGTTGCGGGGATCGTCCTCGGGAATGCCTGCCTCGACCTTGCCGACCAAATCGGCGCCGACATCGGCGGCCTTGGTGAAGATACCGCCGCCAAGACGCGCGAAGATCGAGATCAGCGAGGCCCCGAAGGCCAGCGCGGTCAGCGCGGCGACGATCTCATGATCGCCCGGCTCGAGATGCTTGACCCCGGTCAGATACCAGAAGATCCCGGCGATCGAGAGCAGGCCGAGACCCGCCACCAGCATGCCGGTGATCGCGCCGGAGCGGAACGCCATGGTCAGGCCGCCCTGAAGCGAGGTCCGTGCGGCTTCCGCGGTGCGCACATTGGCCCGGACCGAGATGTTCATGCCGATGAACCCGGCAATGCCCGACAGCACTGCGCCGATCAGGAACGCCACGGTCGACAAAAGGCCGAGCGTGAAGAACAGGATCACGGCGACGATGACGCCGACGATCGCGATGGTGGTATATTGGCGACCCAGATAGGCTTTGGCGCCTTCCTGGATGGCGGCGGCGATATCCTGCATCTTTTCGTTGCCGGCGGGCGCGCGGAGCACCTGCTGACTGGTGATGAAGCCATAGACTACGGCGATCAGGCCGCAGACGATGGCCGCATAGACAATCGTCATTCCTCTTCCCCTATTAGACACGTCGCGCCGGATGGCGCGCGCGAACTTTCCCGAAGGTGGGCAGGAGGTATAAGGAGGGATCGAGCGAGCGCAAGCGCCCACCGACCCTCGCCGTCAGTGCTGAAAACCGAGGCTGGCCGGGAGCGGGACGGCGGCGCCCTGCCACGTCAGCGCGATCCCGCTGCCGGCGGCGAAACGGCCGACCGAGAATGCGCTGATGGGCGGCTCGTCGCCCTTGGGCAGCGCGAACAGCAATTCGTAATCGTCACCCGCGGTCGCCGCGGCGAGGTGGGCGGCGAGATCAGCGCCCGCGAAGGCGAGATAGTCTGCCGATAGCGGAACGGCGGCGAGTTCGACGGTGACCGCCAGGCCCGAGGCCGCGGCCATGCGGCTGGCGTCGATCAACAGTCCGTCCGACACATCCATCATCGCATGGACGAGCGGGGCCAGCCGGAATCCCTCGGCGAGACGCGGGGTCGGGCGGCGATAGCGAGCGAGCAGCGCTTGCGGACCCGCTGATCCCTGCGCGATCCGCAAGCCCGCGCCGGCGTCGCCGATCGTCCCCGTCACCCAAAGCTCGTCGCCCGCTTGCGCGCCCGAGCGTAAGGGGGCGGGCGCATCGTGCCCGATCGCAGTCAAGGTGAGCACGCGTGGCGCGTTCGCGGGAAGCGACACGGTGTCGCCGCCGATCAGCAGACAACCGAACGTGTCGAGCGCTGCGCGCAGGCCGTCGAGGAACGCGCGATCCCACGCGTCGCTCGACAGCGGATAATTGAGCAATACGCCCTCGATCCGCGCGCCTTTGGCGGCGAGGTCGGACAGATTGACCGCGAGCAGCTTCCAGGCGACGTCGCCGGGTGGATCGTCGGGCAGGAAATGGACGCCCTCGACGATCGTGTCGGTGGTGACGGTCAATCCGCCGATCGTCGCATTATCGTCGCGCAGGTCGTGCGCGCCCGGGTGGAGGCGCAGCGTGCGCAACGCGGCGATGAAATCGTCCTCAGTCACGCCCGCCGCTTCATGGCTCGCGCTTGGCCCCGTCCAGTTCGCGGGCGCGGCGCTCGGTCTCCGCCTGGACGGCCTGCTTCTCTGCCTTGGTCCGGCCGTGGACGACCCGGTTGGCGGCGGCGGTCGCCTGGGCCTCGCCGCGCGCTTTCGCCTTGCGGGCGCGGTTGAGGTTGACGACCTCCGCCATCCGCGCCGCCGGTCAGGCCCGCGCGCTCTTGGCGACGCCGTCCAGGATGCCGTTGACGAAGCCCTTTTCGCGGCGTTCGTAAAAGGCATCGGTGACGTCGAGATATTCGTTGATCACGGTGCCGACCGCGACGTCCTTACGCGCGAGCAATTCGTAGGTCCCGGCGCGCAGGATCGCCTTCATCAATTTGTCGAGCCGCTCGATCTTCCAGTCGGCGGTCACATTGGCCGAGATCAGCGCATCGATCTCGTCGATCCGTGCCAGCGCGCCGGTCACCAGATCGTCGAAGAAATCGACATCGGCATCGGCATATTCGGCGTCCTCGATCGTCGCGCCGAGGCGATGCTGATGGAATTCGTGAAGCAGCGAGACGACGGCCGTCCCGTCCATATCGTGCTGATAGAGCGCCTGGGTCGCGGCGAGCCGCGCGGCGGCGCGGGCTTTGGATCGTGTGGCTGTACGTTGGGACATGACGGTGCCTTAGGCGCGCGCGCCGCCAAAAAAAAGCGGTGCCATGATGAATCGTTCCTCCGGGCGACGTTATCTAAGTTCGTCATGCCGGGCTTGTCCCGGCATCCACCATGCAACAACTCCTCATCTCGGTTGCGGAGGAGTGGACCCCGGCACATGGCCGGGGTGACGAAGGAATTGTGGGGAGGTTAGGGGCGCACGACGCCGCGCCTCAACCAACAGCCATCAGCCCAGCCGCAGCGCGACCGAGCGGGCATGCGCGGGCAAGCCCTCGGCTTCCGCCAGGGTAACCGCGGCGGGGCCGATCGCGGCCAGCGAGGCCGGATCGAGCGAGAGGAAACTGGTGCGCTTCATGAAGTCGAGCACCGACAATCCGCTCGAAAAGCGGGCGCGGCGGCCGGTCGGCAATACGTGGTTGGGACCGGCGACATAATCGCCCACCGCTTCGGGCGTGTAGCGGCCGATGAACACCGACCCGGCATGTTTGACCATGTCGAACAGCGCATCTGCTTCGTCGCAGGCGAGCTCGAGATGCTCAGGCGCCAGCCGATTGACCAATGGCATCGCCTCGACCAGGTCGGCGGTGACGATGATCGCACCGTTCGCGTCCCAACTCGCGCGTGCGACCTTGGCGGTCGAGAGTTCGCCGATCTGGAGGTCGACCGCCTCGGCCACCGCACGGGCCAAGGCCGCGTTGTCGGTGAACAGGATCGACTGGCTCGACGGATCGTGCTCGGCCTGGCTCAACAGATCGGCGGCGATCCAGTGCGGATCGTTCTTGCCGTCGGCGACGACGACGATCTCGCTGGGCCCGGCGACCATGTCGATCCCGACCACGCCGTAGAGCTGACGCTTGGCCTCCGCGACCCAGGCATTGCCGGGACCGCACACCACGTCGACCGGTGCGATGTGGCCGGTGCCGTATGCCAGCGCGGCGACGGCCTGTGCGCCGCCGATCCGCCAGACTTCATCGACGCCGGCGATATGCGCGGCGGCGAGCACCAAAGGATTGACCTCGCCATTGGGGGTGGGCGTGACCATCACCAGCCGCTCGACCCCCGCGACCTTGGCCGGAATCGCGTTCATCAGCACCGAGCTGGGATAGGCCGCACGCCCGCCGGGGACATAGATTCCCGCCGCATCGACCCCGCGCCACCGCGCGCCGAGCCGCGCGCCGACCGCGTCGATCTCGTCGCGGTCCTCCGGCTTCTGCTTGATATGATAAGCGGCGATCCGCTCTGCGGCGAGTTCGAGCGCGTCACGCAGATCGGGCGCCAGCGCTTCGTGCGCGGCGAGCCATTCGGCGCGCTCGATCCGCCAGCCGGTCTCATTGAGGTCGTGATGGTCGAACTTGCGGGTGAAGGCGTGGACGGCGGCATCGCCTTCGTCGCGCACGCTGGCGACGATCGTGCGGACATCGCGCGCGACGTCGCTATCCGCCTCGCGCCGCGCGTCGACCAGCGCCTGGAACTGGCGCTCGAAGCCGGGCTCGGACGTGGAGAGTTTGATCATTTTAAGCCCCTCCCCTTCAGGGGAGGGGTTTGGGGTGGGGGAGTCAAAAGGGATGCGCTCTGCGAGGCTTCGCCCCACCCCAACCCCTCCCCTGAAGGGGAGGGGCTAAGAACACGATCATGCCACATCGCGCTTCTCCACCGCGCGCCTAAACGCATCGACCAACGGCACCAGTTCCGGCCGCGTCTTGAATGCCGCGCGGTTGACGATCAGGCGGCTGGTCACTTCCGCGATCACCTCGACCTCGACCAGGCCATTCTCCTTGAGCGTGCGGCCCGACGAGACGAGATCGACGATTCGCGGCGCGAGGCCCAAGGTCGGCGCCAATTCCATCGCGCCGTTGAGCTTGACGCATTCGGCCTGGACGCCGCGCGCTTCGAAATGGCGCTGCGTCACATGCGGGTATTTGGTCGCGACACGAACGTGGCTCCAGCCGCGCGGATCATCGGCCGCCGCCATTTCGGCCGGTTCGGCGACCGACAGGCGGCAATGGCCGATGCCGAGATCGACCGGCGCGTAGAGTTCGGGATAGTCGAACTCCGCGAGCACGTCCGACCCGACAATGCCGATCTGCGCGGCGCCGTGCGCGACGAAGGTGGCGACGTCGAACGCGCGGACGCGGATCAGGTCGATGCCGGGATGGTTGGTCGAAAAGCGCAGCGCGCGGCTATCCTCGTCGGAGAATGCCGCCTCGGGCTCGACGCCGGCGCGCACGAGCAGCGGCACGGCTTCCGACAGGATACGGCCCTTGGGGACGGCAATGACTAGGGGTTGCGCCATGGCGGGGCTTTACTTGTGCACCTGCGAAGGCGCAATGCACCCTGGTGGCTCCGCTTTCAGCGGCCTGCCGCGCCGGCGCGCTTCCCCGCCCGACCCTCCGAAGGACAGCAATCTATGGAAGGTCGCGCGGGTTAGCGCGCCGGGACTGGATATTCAGGAGGCGACATGGCCGACGAGGCGGGCAATCGCGAGGCGTTCCGGGTCCAGGAATTCTATTGCCGCAACATGGACGCGCCGATCTATGCGCGGCTGTGCGCCGCGATCGCCGTGGGACTGACCCGCGACAGCCGCACCGGCGCCCGCATCCTCGACTGGCCGGGCGAGCCGACTCGCGATGCCTTGCCGCTCAGGTTCATCGGCGGACTGCATGCGCTGGTACAAGCGGGCGCCGATTCGGGTTTGGCGGCGGTGTTTCGCGGCGAAATCACCGGCCAGGATGCGATAGGCACCGCAGTGAACGCCGCGCTGATCGCGCATGACGATTTCCTGCTGCCCTGGCTCGACGGGCCGCCGCAGACCAACGAACCGGGCCGATCGGGCGCGCTGATCGTCGGTCTGCTCGAGATCGCGCGGCGTTACGGACCCAAAATCGAACTGCTCGAAATCGGATCGAGCGCCGGGCTTAACCTGCTGATCGACCGCTATGCCTTCGATCTTGGCGGCGTGAAGGTCGGCCCCGCCGACGCGCCCGTCACGATCACGCCCGACTGGCGCGGTGAACCGCCGGTGCCGGCGCCGATCGAGATCGTCTCGGTGCGCGGTTGCGACGTCCGTCCGCTCGACGCCACCGATCCCGCGGTCGAGGCGCGGCTGGCCGCTTATGTCTGGGCCGAAACGCCGGCGCGTGCCGAGCGGCTGCGCCAGGCGATCGCGATGCAGCGCGCGAAGCCGGTCGATCTGGTCCAGGCCGACGCCGCCGATTGGATCGAGGCGCGACTCGCCGAACCGCAACAAGCCGGCGTGACGCGCGTGCTGATGCATTCGGTGGTGTGGCAATATCTGCCCGAGGATAGCGCCAATCGTACCCGCGCGGCGATGACCGCGGCGGGCGAGCGCGCCACGATCGAGCGTCCGCTCGCCTGGGTGATGATGGAACCCGACCGCGCCTTCGCGCATCAGGTGATCCGCGTGAAGAGCTGGCCCGGTCATGACCAATGGCAAGTGATCGCGACCGCGCATGCGCATGGCGCGTGGGTCAAGAATGGCGTCGAGGATAAGGACAAGCGCCGCTACGATCTGCCGGAATCGGCCAAGGTCGAAGCCGGGTAAGCTGTCGAACAACCGTGACTCATGCGAAGGTTGATTTGAACGATCGGGTCGCCGATCTTGGCAGCATGGCCACGCTCCATCGCTACCGCGTTTTCGAGACCGCACACGGCGTCGCCGCGATCGCGTGGAGCGGCGACGCGGTCACCGCCTTTCGTCTGCCGGGAGAAACGGCGCGCGAGGCGGAGTGGTCGCTGCTTCGCCGCTTGCCCGACGCTGTCGCGGGCGACCCGCCCCCAGCCATCGCCGCGGTGATCGCCGACGCGATCCGCTATTTCGCCGGGGAGCCGGTCGATTTCGATGCGGTCACGATCGATCTCGGCGAGCAGGAGCCGTTCTTCGCGCGGGTCTATGACCGTGTCCGAGCGATCGGCCGCGGCGAAACGATGACCTATGGCGCGGTCGCGCGCGAACTCGGCGCAGGGCCGGAAGCGGCGCGCGCAGTGGGTCAGGCGATGGCGAGGAATCCGATCCCGTTGATCGTGCCCTGCCACCGCGTGCTTGCCGCGGGCAGCCGGGTCCACGGTTTCTCGGCGCCCGGCGGGGCGCTCGCCAAGGTCCGCATGCTCGAGATCGAGGGCGTGGCGACCGAGCCGCCGCCTGCCGCGCAGACCGCGTTCGAATTCTGAAATCAGGCATCGCTTGCGCTTTACCGCGCTGCGGCATAGACGCCGCGCCGTGACGGGTTCCCCGCAAGGGGAAGCAAAAGGGAAGTCCGGTCGAGATGCCGGCGCTGCCCCCGCAACTGTGACCGGAGAGCGGTCGCCCCAACAATGCCACTGGCCGCAGGGTCGGGAAGGCGGGGCGAACGCGACGACCCGGAAGCCAGGAGACCTGCCCGCCACGGTCGATCCTTTGCGCGGACGGGGTGTGCCGGGCGAACGAGGGACATCCCTCGTGTGAGCGACATGAACCGGGCCGTAAGGTCCGGGTGTCGCGTTCAGGCGCCCGGAGTCCGCGGCCCCACCAAAGGGGCATGTCCAATGTTGAAGTTTTCCATCCTCGCGACCTCGGCGTTCGCCGCGATCGCCATCGCGACGCCAGCCTATGCGCAGGAGACGGCGGCGACCGACGATAACAATATCGTCCTCGCCGATCAGACCCGAACCGACATTATCGTGACCGCGACCGGTGTGCCGCAGGCGCCGGAGACGATCGGCCAGGCAGTGACGGTGATCGACCGCCAGACGATCGAGCAGCGCCAGACGGTCGCGTTGTCCGACCTGCTGGCGACCACGCCGGGCGTGACCGTGTCGCGCAACGGCGGGCTCGGCGCCCTGACCGCCGTCCGCATCCGCGGCGCCGAGGATTCGCAGACGCTGACCTTGATCGATGGCGTGCGGGTCAACGACCCCTCGTCGCCCGGCGGCGCGTTCGATTTCGCCAGCTTGCTCGCCGGTTCGATCGACCGCGTCGAGGTGTTGCGTGGCCCGAACTCGGTGCCATGGGGCAGCCAGGCGATCGGCGGTGTCGTCAACGTCACCACGATGCAGCCGGGCTATGGCCTCCAGGCGCGCGGCAATGTCGAATATGGCAGCTTCGATACGGTCTTCGCCAATGGCGGCGTGTCGGGAAAGAGCGGGATCGTCTCGGCCTCGCTCAACGCCGGCTATCTCAAGACCAACGGCTTCTCGGCAGTGTCGTCGGGAAGTGAGCCCGACGGCTATCGCCAGTTCGGCGCGACCGGGCGGATCGAGATCGCCTTGGCCGATAACATCAGGCTCGACCTGCGCGGTTATTATGCGCACAGCAAGGTCGATATCGATGGCTTTGACGGCGTGACCTTCCTGCCCGCCGATGACGGCGAATATGCCAAGACACAAGAATTGTACGGCTATGCCGGGCTCAACGCCGATTTCCTCGGCGGCCGCTTCAAGAACCGCATCGCCTTCACCATCGCCGATATCAATCGCGACAATTACGACCCGGCGTTCGGGCCCGCGGTCAGCTTCTTCGGCCGCGGCCGTAGCGAGCGTTATCAATATCAGGGTGATTTCCAGGTGATCGACGGCGTCCGGCTGGTCGCCGGCGCGGAGCGCGAGAATACGCGCTATTTCGACGGCGATCTCTCCGCGACGCGCGGCGTCACCAGCTTCTACGGCGAAGCCATCCTGTCGCCGATCGATCGTCTGACCATCACCGGCGGCGTTCGCTACGACGACGATTCGGCGTTCGGCGGGCACACGACCTGGGGCGCCAATGCGGTCTATACCTTGCCGACCGAGACGACGTTCCGCGCCAGCTATGCCGAAGGGTTCAAGGCGCCGACCCTCTACCAACTCTACGGACGGTTCGGAACGTCGGTGTTCGGCAACCAGGATCTCAAGCCCGAAACCGCGCAAAGCTATGACATCGGAGTCGAGCAGCGGCTGGTCGGCGGGCGGATCGTCGCCGGCATCACCTGGTTCCACCGCGACACGACCGATCAAATCGATTTCGGTCCGGCCTTCTCCTACGTCAATATCGACCGCGCCCGGACCAAGGGCGTGGAGTTCGCGCTGTCGGTGCGGCCGAGCGATCGCCTGACGCTCAGCGGGTCCTACAGCTTCATCGATTCGATCAACCTCTCGCCCGGGTTCAATTTCGGCAACGAGCTGGCGCGCCGTCCGCGCCAATCGGTCAGCGCGTCGATCGACTGGAAGACTCCGGTCGGTCTCGGGATCGGCGCGACCGTGCTGAGCGTCGGCGACAGCTTCGATGACGCCGGCAATTTCAGCCGACTCGATGGCTATACTGTGGTCGGGCTGCGCGCGGACTTCCCAATCGGCGATAAATTCTCGATCTATGGTCGCGTCGATAATCTGTTCGATGAGAAATATGCCGTGGTGAAATATTACAGCACACCGGGCCGCGCGGCCTATGGCGGCATTCGCTTGAAGTTCAATTGAAGCCTTTGATCGCCTTGATCGCCCTCGGGCTGGCGGGGTGCGCGAGTGCGCAGCCCGCCACGACCGGGGGGATCGTCTCGACCAATCCGTGTTCGGACCAATTGCTGCTGGCGCTGGCGCCGGGCAAGGTCACGGCGATCAGCCATTATTCGCAGGAGCCGGGCGCGACCTCGATCCCGCTCGGCCTCGCGCGGCGCTATCGCGCGACCGCGGGGACCGCCGAGGAAGTGATCGCGCTCAAACCTGACCTGGTGGTCGCGTCGAGCTTTACCTCCAAGACTACACTCGCCGCGTATCGTCGCGCCGGGCTCAAGGTGCTGACGCTCGATTCGCCGACCAATGTCGCCTCCAGCCGCGACCAGATCCGCAGCGTCGCCGCCGCGGTGGGGGAACCCGCGGCGGGCGAGCGGCTGATCGCGCGCATCGATCGCGCCGTGGCCAACGCCGCTCCGCGTGACGGCCGCCGGCCCGCGACCTTGCTCTATATTTCCGACAGTTTCGCCAATGCCGGGCCCAGCCTGTTGACCGAGATGGTCGAACTCGCCGGGCTGGGCGATGCCAGCAAGGATTTCGGGCTCGCTTTCTCGGGCAACGTGCCGATCGAAAGTGTGGTCGCGCATCCGCCGCGCATCGTGATCGACCCCGACCCCAATGGCCGCACCGCGTCGCTGCGCCGCCGCGTGCTCGGCATGGCGGGGTATCAGGTGATCGAGGAGCGTTTCCCGCGCCAATTGGTCAATTGCGGCGGGCCGACCATCATCCCCGCGCTGCAGGCGCTCGCCGCGATTCGATCGCGGGCGTTGTCATGAGCCGCGCGATCCGCCTCGGCCTGCTCGTGTTGCTGACCGCGGCTTTGTTCGCGCTGTCGCTGATGGCGGGCAAGCAATGGATCCCGTTCGACGCCTGGTTTGGGCACGATCCGCGCTGGGCGATCATTGCCGAGTTGCGCATCCCGCGTGCGGTGCTCGGTGTCCTGCTCGGCGCCGCGCTCGGCCTGTCGGGCGCGGTGCTGCAGGGCTATCTTCGCAACCCGCTCGCCGATCCGACGGTGATCGGCGTGTCGTCCTGCGCGGCGCTCGGCGCGGTCGCGTCGATCGTCCTCGGATTCGGTGCCGGCTGGCTTGGCCAGTTCGGCTGGGCGATGGCGGGGGCGGGGGGTGCGATGGCGCTGCTCGCGATGCTGACCGCGCGTGCGGAGACGCCAGTGGTGTTCGTGCTGGCCGGCACCGTGCTCGCCAGTTTGGCGGGCGCGCTGACCGCGTTCCTGATCTCGATCGCGCCCAATCCCTATGCCATCGCCGAGGCGATCGACTGGCTGATGGGCGCGCTGACCGACCGTGGGCCCGACGACGTGTTGATGGCGGCGCCGTTCATCGGCGCGGGCATGCTGTTGATGCTGTTCACGGGGCCAGCGCTCGACGCGCTGGCGCTGGGCGAGGATGCCGCGCGCTCGCTCGGCGCCAATCTCGGCCGGTTGCGCTGGCAAGTGGTGATCGGCACCGGGCTGGCGGTCGGCGCGGGCGTCGCGGTGACCGGCGTGGTCGGGTTCGTCGGCTTGGTCGTCCCGCATCTGTTGCGGCCAGTGTTCGGCGCCAAACCCTCGGCGTTGCTGGTGCCGAGCGCGCTGGGTGGCGCCGCGCTGACGCTGGCGGCCGACAGCCTGTGCCGGCTCGCGCCGGGTGCGGGTGAGGTGCGGCTGGGCGTTGCCATGGCGCTGATCGGCGCGCCGTTCTTTCTGGCGTTGCTGTTCCGCGAAGGAGCCAAGCAATGGCGCTGACTCTCGACCGGGTGACACTCGATCTGCGCGGGCGCCGAGTGCTGACCGATGCGAGCGCCATGTTCGCCGCCGGCCGCATCACCGTGATCCTGGGGCCCAACGGCGCGGGCAAGACCAGCCTGTTGCGCGCCGCCGCCGGGTTGATCGCCCCGAGCGCAGGCAAGATCGCGATCGACGGCCGCGCGATCGGTGCGATGCGCCGCGATGACCGCGCGCGGACGATCGGCTACCTGCCGCAATCGGGCGATGTCGCCTGGAACATGCCGGCGCGCGACGTCGTGGCGCTCGGCCGCCTGCCGCACCGCGCGGGCGTGGCGGAAGACATCGCAGCGGTGCTGTCGGCGATGGCGGCGACTGACACCGAGCAATTCGCCGAGCGCCGCGTCGGCGAGCTATCGGGCGGCGAGCGCGCGCGGGTGCTGCTGGCGCGCGTATTGGCGGGCGAGCCGCAATGGTTGCTCGCCGACGAGCCGCTGGCCAGTCTCGACCCCGCGCATCAGCTCGATCTGCTCGATCGCTTGCGCGGCCAAGCGGCGCGCGGGGTCGGCGTGGTCGTGGTGCTCCACGATCTGGTCCAGGCCGCGCGTGTCGCGGACGAGATCCTGATGCTGCGCGACGGCCGCGTCTTCGCCTTCGGCCCGCCCGACGAGGTGCTGACGCAGCAGCATCTGCGCGACGCATTCGGCGTCGATGTGCTGCTCTTCGCCGATGCGCAGGGGCGGATGCTTCCCGTCCCGGCGGGTCGCTCAGCGTCAGCCTAGCCCCCGGCCGATCGCCTGGAGCCAGGTGGACACCGCCTGGATGCGCGAGGTCGCGTGAGTGTCCTGGTGGGTCACCAGCCAGAAGGTGCGATGGACGGCGACGCTCTCGCCCAGCACGGGTTCGAGCCGAGGATCGTGCTGCGCCATGAAGTCGGGAAGCACCCCGATCCCCCCGCCGGCGGACACCAGCGCGCGCTGGACGTTGATGCTGGTGCTCCGCACCTGCGGGGACAGGCCGGGCTCGATCTCCGACAGATAGTCGAGCTCAGGCGCATAGATATGCTCGGGCACATAGCCGACGAGGATGTGCTTGCCGAGGTCGGCATTGGACGTCGGCCGGCCGTGGCGGTCGAGATAATCGGGCGTGGCATAAAGGCGCAGGCGATAGCGGGCGAACTCGCTAGCGCGGAGCTGTGCGCTGCGTGGGCGGGCGAGCATCACCGCGATATCGGCTTCGCGTTTGGAGGGATTGAGGAAACCCGAGGCGGTGATGAGGTCGAGCCGGATGCGCGGATGGCTCACCTGGAACGGTGCGATCGCGGGCGCGATCACCCAGGTCGCAAGGCCCTCCGCCACGCTCACCCGGACATGACCGGCAGGCGCCAGGTCGCTCGCGGGCGCGATTGCGGCGATCACCGCGGCTTCGACCGTCTCGGCATGCGCGAGCAGCGCTTCGCCTTCCTCGGTCAGCCGGCGCTCACCCCCAACCGACTCGAAGAGCGGCCGATCGACCCGCGCCGACAACCGGGCGAGCCGCCGCCCGACGGTGGTGGCATCGACGCCGAGCGATCGTGCCGCCGGCGCGATCCGCTTCGAGCGCGCGACGGCGAGGAAGATACGCAGGTCATCCCAATTCTGCATCGCGCCACCTGCATTTTTGCATGTTCATTTGGCAATTAAGTAGCCTTGCGTGCGAATTTGCCTAGTGAAATAGAGCATCGAGCCGAACGAGGCCCAGGAGAGTTGACCATGCGCACCATCGACCATTTCATCGCGGGCTCTGCCGGCGGTGGCGCCACTCGTACCAGCGACGTGTTCGACCCCAATACCGGGCAGGTCCAGGCCAAGGTAAACCTCGGGGCGCAAGCCGATCTCGATCGCGCCGTCGCCGCCGCGCAGGCCGCGCAGCCGGCCTGGGCGATGACCAATCCGCAGCGCCGCGCCCGGGTGATGTTCAACTTCAAGGCGCTGGTCGAAAAGAATATGGACGAGCTCGCCCACCTGCTCTCGTCCGAGCACGGCAAGGTGATCGCCGATTCGAAGGGCGACATCCAGCGCGGGCTTGAGGTCGTCGAATTTGCCTGCGGCATCCCCCACGTGCTCAAGGGCGAATATACCCAGGGCGCGGGGCCGGGGATCGACGTCTATTCGATGCGCCAGCCGGTCGGCATCGGCGTCGGCATCACGCCGTTCAATTTCCCGGCGATGATCCCCTTGTGGATGGGCGCCGTTGCGACCGCGTGCGGCAATGCCTTCATCCTCAAGCCGTCGGAGCGCGACCCCTCGGTGCCGGTGCGCCTCGCCGAACTGATGCGCGAGGCGGGCATGCCGGAGGGCATCTTCCAGGTCGTGCACGGCGACAAGGAGATGGTCGACGCGATCCTCGACCATCCCGCGATCGCCGCGGTCAGCTTCGTCGGCTCGTCCGACATCGCGCATTACGTCTATAATCGCGGCGTCGCTGCCGGAAAGCGCGTCCAGGCGATGGGCGGGGCCAAGAACCACGGCATCGTCATGCCCGATGCCGATCTCGACCAGGTTGTCGCCGATCTGTCGGGCGCCGCATTCGGCTCGGCCGGCGAGCGCTGCATGGCGCTGCCCGTCGTGGTGCCGGTCGGCGACAAGACCGCCGAGGCGCTCAAGGCCAAATTGATCCCGGCGATCGCGGCGCTGCGGGTCGGCGTCTCGACCGACAATGACGCGCATTACGGCCCGGTGGTGAATGCCGCGCACAAGCAGCGCGTCGAAAACTGGATCCAGACCGGGGTCGACGAAGGCGCCGAACTGGTCGTCGACGGCCGCGGCTTCCAGCTCCAGGGACATGAACAGGGCTTCTTCATCGGCCCGTCCTTGTTCGACCATGTCACGCCCGACATGCAGTCGTACAAGGAAGAGATTTTCGGACCCGTCCTGCAGATCGTCCGCGCCCCCGATTTCGAAACCGCGCTCAGGCTGCCAAGCGACCACCAATATGGCAACGGCGTCGCGATCTTCACGCGCAACGGCCATGCCGCGCGCGAATTCGCCGCGCGGGTCAATGTCGGCATGGTCGGGATCAACGTGCCGATCCCGGTGCCGGTCGCCTATCACACCTTCGGCGGCTGGAAGCGCTCGGCGTTCGGCGACACCAACCAGCACGGCCTGGAAGGGGTCAAGTTCTGGACCAAGGTCAAGACGATCACCCAGCGCTGGCCCGATGGCGGCGTCGGTGACGGCGCCAACGCCTTCGTCATCCCGACGATGGGGTAAGGGCGGGGCGGTCGGCGACGATCGCCTCGAACTTCTCATGATAGCGCGGGTGCTCCGTCCCCATCATCCGGTCCCACCAGGTGAAGTAGAGGCCGAAATTGTGCCGGCCCTCGCTATGGTGGAGGTCGTGATGCGTAGTGGTGGTCAGCCATCCCGTCCAGCGGCTCTTCGTGAACCCCGACCAGGCGAGTTCATGCCCCGAATGGCCGATCACGTTGCGGATGATCTGGTGAAGCAGGAACGCCAGCACCACGAGTGCATGGAACGGCACGATCAACAGGAACAGCGGCAGGAAGGCGGCTTCGAATGCCGCCTCGATCGGCGCGAAGCTGTAGGCAGCCCAGGGCGTCGGCGTGCGCGACATGTGATGCGTCATATGCGCGCGGCGAAACAGCGCCTTCAGGTGCAACGCCCGGTGCATCCAGTAGAAATAGGCGTCGTGCGCGATGACCACCGCGACGAACTCGACGCCCGCCAGCCAGAGCGGCGGCGCGGCCATCGAGACATGGATGATGCCCATCCGCGCCAGCGCGATCGTCAACATGGTGGAGGCGGCGAAGGTCACCATCGTGATCAGCGAACTGACCACTTCGTGCTGCCAATCGGCGAAATCGGGCGTGCGCAACTGGATGCGTCGGCTCTCCGTCCAGCGCGCGCCCAGCCACAGGACCAGGGTCACGCCGCCCGCCGCGGCCAGATAGCGGGTCAGTTCGATCATATAGCCTTGTGCGCCGCCCATGATGAGCGTTCGGATCGAGTCGGTCATACCAAGCTCCCGTCAAATGATGCGGGCTGTCTGGCCGATCGGGAGCAGGCGGTCGCGGCGCCGCCGGAAAAAGCCGGTCGATTCCGGAATCGATCAGCTATTTTCGAAACCGCCCAGCGCCGCGCGACGCCAGTCGGTCGGGGTCTGGCCGGTGGTGTCGCGGAATGCGCGGTTGAACGGCGCCAGACTGCCATAGCCCAGGTCCATCGCGATGGTGAGCACCGGCAGCGCGACCTTGGCCGGGTCGCCGAGCCACGCCTGCGCGTCGGCGATGCGATGCGAATTGAGGAAGTCCGAAAAGTTGCGATAGCCCAGCCGCTGGTTGATCAGCGCGCGCAGGCGATGCTCGGGCACGCCGAGCTTGGCAGCGAGGACGCCGATCGACAGACTGGGCTCGCGATAGACATGGCTGGCCATCGCCGCGTCGAGCTTCTGCTTGAGCACATTGTCGGCGGGCGCGAGGCTCGGCTGCGGCGGGGCAGGGGCCTCGGCATCGAACAGCAGATCGGCATTGCTCGACAGCAGCACGGCGCCGAACGCCAGCACCGCGATCAGGGTGCTGCCCGATTGCAGCAGCATCAGCCAGGGGATGGTGGCGTAGCCGACGATGGTCTCGACCACGACGACCGCGATCGTCTGCAACCCCACCACGATCACGAAACCGGTGCGGAACGCGCGGCGAGGCTCGATCAGATCGTCGCCGCGTTCGGTGATCGCGATCCAGATGGCGTGGATGCAGAGCGCGAAGGCCAAAGCATGCTGGATGATGTCGGCGGTCACCGGCATGCGATGCGTCCAGTACACCGCCGCAAGGAAATTGATCCAGCAGGCGAGCGTGGTGGCAAGGGCGATCGCCAGCAACCGCCGGTCGATGCGGCGTTCGAAGATCAGGTGGGCGAATACCCACAAAGCGAGCGGCGAGCTCTGCGAGCCGAGCTGGACGACCGGCCAGATCCGCATGCTGCGCACGTCGATCACCGGCGCGACGTCGGCCAGATAGGCCGCCACGCACAGCAGCAGCAGCACGGTTGCCCAGCGGATCGGGCGCGGCGCGCGTCCGCGGCCGATGACCAGTGCGATCAGCATCAGCTGCCCTGCCGACAGCAGGCGCAGCGCGGTATCGATGAGCAGCATCCGCGTCATTGCTCACGCGTTATGGCTTCGCCCCGACCGCGGGTCTATGGCCCTCTCCACACCGTCCAGACGAGACTTTCCGCATGACCAACCAGTTCGACCTGACCGATGACCAGCGCGAGATCCAGGATCTCGCGCGCAAGTTCACCGCCGACCGCATCACGCCGTTCGCGGCCGAATGGGACGAGAAGCGGCATTATCCGGTCGACGTCTGGAAAGCGGCCGGCGAGCTCGGCTTCGGGGCGATCTATGTCGCCGAGGAATCGGGTGGGATTGGGCTCGGTCGGCTCGAGGCGGCGCTGATCATGGAAGCGATGGCCTATGGCTGCCCCGCGACCAGCGCCTATATCTCGATCCACAATATGGCGACTTGGATGATCGACCGTTTCGGCGATCAGGCGATCAAAGATCGTTTCCTCCCCGACCTTGTCAGCATGGACAAGATCGCCAGCTACTGCCTGACCGAGCCGGGCTCGGGCTCGGACGCGGCGGCGCTCAAGACCAGCGCGAAGCGCGACGGCGACCATTATGTGCTCAACGGCACCAAGCAGTTCATCTCGGGTGCCGGCTATAACGACATCTATGTCTGCATGGTCCGCACCGGTGAGGAGAAGTCGAAGGGCATTTCCTGTCTGGTGGTCGAGAAGGACACGCCTGGTTTGTCGTTCGGTGCGCCCGAAAGGAAGCTCGGCTGGAACGCGTCGCCGACCGCGCAAGTGATCTTCGAGGATTGCCGCGTACCGGTCGAGAATCGCGTCGGCGCCGAAGGCGACGGCTTCCGCTTCGCGATGGCCGGGCTGGATGGCGGCCGGCTCAATATCGGCGCCTGCTCGCTCGGCGGCGCGCAACGCTGCCTCGACGAATCGATCAACTACACAAAGGAACGCCAGCAATTCGGCACGCCGGTCGCCGATTTTCAGAACACGCAATTCATGCTTGCCGACATGGCCACCGACCTCGAGGCGGCGCGGGCTTTGCTCTATCTGGCGGCGGCCAAGGTGACCGCCAACGCGCCCGACAAATCGCGCTTCTCGGCGATGGCGAAGCGGCTGGCGACCGACAATGGCAGCTCGATCGTCGACCGCGCGCTCCAGCTGCATGGCGGTTACGGCTATCTGATGGACTATCCGATCGAGCGCTTCTGGCGCGACCTCAGGGTCCATTCGATCCTGGAGGGGACCAATCAGGTGATGCGGATGATCGTCGGCCGGGATCTGACGCGGCAATGAGGGGGCTCGCTAGTTCCTCCCCATTCATGGGGAGGGGGACCGCTCGCGCAGCGAGTGGTGGAGGGGGATCTCCCCACCTACATCGCTCGTGGCCCACCCCCTCCACCAAGCCGCTTCGCGCCTTGGTCCCCCTCCCCGTAAACGGGGAGGATTTGGGATGACCGACGACGTCCTCACCTTCATCGAGGGCAAGGTCGGCCGCATCCGGCTCAACCGGCCTAAGGCGATCCATGCGCTCAACACCGCGATGTGCACGGCGGTGCTCGACGCGCTGGCGGCATGGCGCCACGACCCCGCGGTCGAGGCAGTGATGATCGATCATGCCGAGGGTCGCGGGTTCTGCGCGGGTGGCGACATCCGCATGCTCGCGGAATCCGGCGCCAAGGACGGTGTCGAAGCGCGCGAATTCTTCTTCACCGAATACCGCATGAACCATCGGCTGTTCACCTATGAGAAGCCGGTGGTCGCCTTCATGGACGGCATCACGATGGGCGGCGGCGTCGGTATCTCGCAACCAGCGCGCTACCGTGTCGCCACCGAGAATACGCGGCTCGCCATGCCCGAAACCGGGATCGGCCTGTTTCCCGATGTCGGCGGCGGTTGGTATCTGTCGCGCCTGCCCGGGCGCGTCGGCCAGTATCTCGCGCTGACCGGGCATCGGCTCGACGGCGCTGAGTGCCTCAATCTCGGGCTGGCGAGCGATTATCTGACCAGCGACACGCTCGATGAGGCCAAGGCGCGGATCGCCGCGGCGCCGACCGAGATCGAGGAAATTCTCGTCGAGCTGGGGTCGCCGGTGCCCGAGGCGAAGATCGTCGCGCAGGAAGAGGATATCAACCGCCTGTTCGAGTCCGATCGGCTGGAAGACATCTACGCGGTGCTGGAGAGCGAAGGCGGCGCCTGGGGCGCGGCAACGCTGGCGACGCTCAGGACCAAGTCGCCGCAGACGATGAAAGTGTCGCTGCGCTTGCTTAAGGAAGGGCGGCAGATGGTCGATTTCGCCGCCGAGATGGTCCAGGAATATGCCGTCGGCGCCCGCGTCGTCGTACGCCACGATTTCCTCGAAGGCGTCCGCGCGGTGATCGTCGACAAGGACAATGCGCCGGTCTGGAACCCCGACACCCCCGAAGGCGTCACCGACGAGCTGATCGACGCGATTTTCGCACCATTGCCGGCGGCAGAGGCTTGGACGCCGGCGTGAATTTGTCCGTCAGCCCAGCTTTCGCTGGGATGACGATTGGAGGAATTGAATGGCTGATTACGAAACCATCCTGGTCGACCAGCGCGAGGGCGGCGTCACGCTGATCACGCTCAATCGGCCGCAGGCGCTCAACGCGCTCAACAACCAGGTGCTGGGCGAATTGGTCGCCGCACTTCAGGTGTTCGACGCCGACCCGTCGCAGGGCTGCGCGGTGCTGACCGGCAGCGAAAAGGCCTTTGCCGCAGGTGCCGATATCAAGGAGATGCAGCCGCAATCGTTCGGCGACATGTATGGCGGCAATTATTTCGCCGGCTGGGAGATGTTCACCCGTACCCGCAAGCCCGTGATCGCGGCGGTCGCGGGTTTCGCGCTCGGCGGCGGGTGCGAACTGGCGATGATGTGCGACTTCATCCTCGCCGCCGACACCGCCAAGTTTGGTCAGCCCGAGATCAAGCTGGCGGTCGCGCCCGGCATGGGCGGATCGCAGCGCCTGACCCGCGCGGTCGGCAAGGCCAAGGCGATGGAGATGTGCCTGACCGGCCGCTTCATGGACGCCGAGGAGGCCGAGCGCGCCGGCTTGGTGTCGCGGATCATTCCGGCCGCCGATCTGGTCGAGGAAGCGGTCAAGACCGCCGCGACGATCGCCGGCATGGCGCCGCTGGCGGTGCTCGCCAACAAGGAAATGGTCAACGCCGCGTTTGAGACGATGCTGATGCAAGGCGTGCAGTTCGAGCGCCGGCTGTTCCACGGCCTGTTCGGGACGGAAGACCAGAAGGAAGGCATGGCCGCGTTCGTCGAGAAGCGGCCGGGGAAATGGGTGGGGAAGTAAGCCGTCGCCCCGGCGAAGGCCGGGGCCGTAGGCGGTCTGTCCCCCCCGAAAMATAGCGGCCCCGGCCTTCGCCGGGGCGACGGAGAGAAGAACATGGCACGCGTCGCATTCATCGGGCTGGGCAATATGGGCGGCGGGATGGCCGCGAATCTGGCGAAGAAGGGGCACGACGTCCGCGCCTTCGATCTGTCGGCCGAGGCGCTCGACAAGGCCAAGGCTGCCGGCTGCCTGCCTGCCGCGAACGCAGCCGAAGCGGTCGACGGTGCCGAGGCGGTGGTGACGATGCTGCCCGCGGGCAAGCATGTCGAAAGCGTCTATGACGAGTCGATCCTGGGCAAGGCGCCGCTCAGCGCGATCCTGATGGATTGCTCGACGATCGACGTCGCGACCGCCAAGCGCGTCGGCGAGGCGGCGCAGGCCAAGGGCTATGCCGCGGTCGACGCGCCGGTGTCGGGCGGGATCGCGGCGGCCAATGCGGGCACCCTGACCTTCATGGTCGGCGGCTCGGCAGAGGCGTTCGATCGCGCCCAGCCGTTTCTCGCCGACATGGGCAAGGCGGTGATCCATGCCGGCGCGTCGGGTGCCGGACAGGCGGCCAAGATCTGCAACAACATGGTGCTCGGTGCCGAGATGATCGCGACCTGCGAGGCGTTCGTGCTGGCCGACAAGCTCGGCCTCGATCCGCAGAAATTCTTCGACATCGCCAGCGTGAGTTCGGGCCAGAGCTGGTCGCTGACGAGCTATGCGCCCTGGCCCGGTGTCGGCCCGGAAACGCCGGCTGACCGCGACTATCAGGGCGGCTTCGCGACCGCGCTGATGCTCAAGGACTTGCGGCTGGCGATGGAAGCAGCGGCGTCGGTCGATGCCGATACGCCGATGGGGGCTAAAGCGGCGGAGCTCTATCAAGCGTTCAACGATGCCGGGAATGGCGGGCTCGATTTCTCGGCGATCATCCGCTTGCTCGGCAAGGACCGGCAATGAGCGTCGCGTTCCGCCGCGAGAGCGACGAGGAGCATAAGGAACCGCGGTTCGAGCTGCCGATTCCGGCCGGGCCGAATCTGGTCACCGAAGGCGGACCGGCGCTGATCGACGGACGTATCGCCGCGCTCGAAGCCGAGCAGGCGGAAGCGGATGAAGCACGGCGCGAGGAGATCGCGCGGGACTTGCGCTACTGGCACACGCGTCGTGTCACCGCGATCGTCGCGCCGGTGCCGCACGCGGATGAGATCGCCTTCGGGTCGCGGGTACGGATCGCGATCGATGGCGGTGAGCGGGTGATCCGGATCGTTGGCGATGACGAGGCCGATCCGGCGGCAGGGCTGATCGCGTTTTCGGCGCCGCTGGCGCGGGCGTTGATCGGGGCAGAGGAGGGGGAGGCGGTGTCTCTGCCGGGCCGGCCTGATGCGGTTGAGGTGATCGAAATCTTGCAGGCGGCGGACTCCTAGAAACAGACCCTCACCCTTCCCACCGCCTGCGGCGGCGGGCCCCTTCCCTCTCCCGCATGCGGGAGAGGGAGGGAGCGCCGAAGGCGCGGAAGGGTGAGGGCATGTGTCACCGGCTGGACATCCGCCCGCCATTGTGGCGGAAGGGCGCACCCCTCCCAGGTCCAGGATTCTCCCTCCATGTTCAGCCGGCTCGCCCGCCTCATCGGTTCCGCCCTGATCGTCGCCGCGACCACCGCGGCGAGCGGACCGAGCTACCAACCGCGCAAGACCTTCGCGCCGTTCGACATGGAGCAAGCGGTCAATCGCTATCGTGGCGGTGACGGCCTGCCCGGCCCCGATTACTGGCAGAACCGCGCCGATTACGTGATCCGCGCGACGCTCGACCCCGCCGCGCACACGATCAAGGGTGAGGTCGCGATCACTTATACCAATGCCAGCCCGAGCGCGCTCGACGTGCTGTGGCTGCAACTCGAGCAGAATATCTACCGTCCCGGATCGCGCGGCAGCCTGGCGCAGGGCGGCGCGCCGCGCGGCAATACCGAGGGGATGATTCTCGACCAGGTGACGGTGACGCTCGGCAAGGCCGCGGTGGCGGTCGACCCGGTGATCAGCGACACCCGCGCGCAGCTTCGACTGCCGGCTCCACTCGCATCCGGCGGCAAGGCGGTGATCCACATCCGCTATCATTACGAAGTGCCCAATGACGATTTCGGCGGGCGCACCGGCTGGCTGACCGCGAAGAATGGCGCGCCGATCTATTCGGTCGCGCAATGGTATCCGCGCATGGCGGTGTTCGACGACCTGCGCGGCTGGGACCCGGCGCCCTATCTCGCGCAGGAATTCTACCTCGAATACGGCAATTTCGACTATTTCATCACCGTCCCGCCGGACATGATCGTCGCCGGATCGGGCGAGCTGGTGAACCCGCAGGAAGTGCTCACGCCGCAGCAACAGGCGCGGCTGGCGACAGCGCGGCGCAGCGACCGCACGGTGATGATCCGCGAACCCGAGCGGATCGGCGACTCGGCCACGCGTCCCAAGGCGGGTCCGCTGACCTGGCATTTCCACATGGACAATAGCCGCGACGTTGCGTTCAGCGCCTCGTCGGCCTTCGCCTGGGACGCGGCGCGGATCAACCTGCCGGGCGGCAAGAGCTCGCTCGCCATGTCCTTCTATCCGGCGGAATCGGCCGGCCCCGACCGATGGGCGCGCTCGACCGAATATATGAAGGACGCGGTCGAGCGCTATTCGGCCAAATGGTACCCCTATCCCTGGCCCGCCGCGATCAACATCGCCGGTCCCGCATCGGGGATGGAATATCCCGGCATCGTGTTCGACGGTGTCGAGGACAAGGGCAAGGAGCTGTTCTGGATCAGCGCGCACGAGATCGGGCACAGCTGGTTCCCGATGATCGTCGGCTTCGACGAGCGCCGCAACGCCTGGATGGACGAAGGCTTCAACACGTTCATCGACACCTATGAATCGGACGAGTTCAACCGTGGCGAATATGCCCCCAAGCGCGATAGCGAATATGCGCCGGGCGGCGGCAATCCGGTCGACGAAATCCTTCCGATTTTGGCCGATCCCGACGCCCCGCCGATCCTGTCGCGCGCCGACACGATCCCCGGCAAGTACCGCCACCCGGTGACCTATTTCAAATCGGCACTCGGGCTGGTGCTGTTGCGTGAACAGATTCTCGGCCCGCAGCGGTTCGATGCTGCGTTCCGCCGCTTCATCGCCGCTTGGGCATTCAAGCATCCGAAACCGGCCGACTTCTTTCGCGCGATGGAAAGCGAAAGCGGCGAGGATTTGTCCTGGTGGTGGCGCGGCTGGTACGCGAACAATTGGCAGATGGATTTGGCGGTCGACACTATCTCGACAGCCAAAGACGGCACGCCATTGGTCCGCGTCGTGTCGCGTGACAAGCTGGTCATGCCGGTGACGTTGCGCATGACTTATGCAGACGGGCGGACGAGCGACGTCGCGTTGCCAGCAGAGACGTGGATTCGCCAGGCAGCAACCGACGTCGCGGTGCCGCGCGGCACGGTCGTGAGGGCCGAGCTCGACCCGGACCATAAGCTGCCCGATCGCGACCGGTCGAACAACGTCGCGACGCGCAAGCCGTGAACCAATAGCGCGGTGTTCCTGCTTTTGCAGGRACACGGTTTTAGAACCCAATCCGTCCACCACCTTCCGGCCGCGACGCCACTTCCTTCGCGATCAGCCCGACCAGCGCCTCGGGCTCGGGTCGGGCCTCGGCGAAGCGCAGGCCGCGCGCCACGACCGCGAGGTCGCCCGGCGTCGCGCCGTGCAGCTGGGCCAGCGAGCGCGGCGCGGAAACACCGAATGTCCGCTCGAATGCCTGCGCCGCGCGCGCCGGTGACAACGCGCGCAATTCGAGCTTGAACACGAACCGCCGCATCGCCGCCGGGTCGAGCTTTGCCGCGTGGTTGGTCGCCGCGACGAACGGCAGGGGGTGCCGCTCGAACCAGGTCAGCAATTCGTTGACCTGGCTGACTTCCCAACTCGCCTGTGCATTGCCGCGATCGGCGAGGATCGAGTCGATCTCGTCGAATAGCAACACCGCCTCGTCCTCTCGCGCTTCGGCGAACGCATCGGCGATGTTCGCCTCGGTCCCGCCGACCCATTTGGACAACAAGTCCGACGCGCGCTTGACGATCAGCGGCCGGTCGAGCCGCTCGGCCAAGTGATGCGCCAGCGCGGTCTTGCCGGTGCCCGGCGGCCCGGTCAGCAGCAATGAGAAGTCGCGCGGCGCCTCGGTGCGGGTGACGCGATCGAGCAACGCGGCGACGTCGATATCCGCTTCGACCAAGGCGGGGTCGAACCGCGCCGTGCCTTCGACCGGGCGCAACGGCCCGGACAGCGCTGTGACCAAAGATTCGGCCGTCGCCACCGCATCGCCGCCCCCCAGTTTGGCCGATCGGATCGCGACGCGCGCGATGCTCGCTGCCTCTGGCGCGCGCGACACCAAAGCGTCGAACGCCGGCGGCACCGCCACGCCCTCCTCCGCCGCGATCCGCGCCAGCACCTGCCGCGCCGCGCGTGCCGACGGCTGCTTCATATGCAGCACGAAGCTCATCCGTCGCAGGATCGCGGGGTCGACATTGCCGATCGCGTTGCTGGTCCAAATCACCGGCAGCTGGTTGGTTTCCAGCATCCGATTGACGAACACTTTGGACCCCTGCCGTCCGCGCATGAAGTCGCCGTTGCTCGGCGAGGCATCGCCAATCAAATCCTCGAACTCGTCGAACAGCAGCACGGTATTGCCGCGCGCGGCGAATGCCCGCTGGCCGAGATTGAGCGAGCCGATCCGGTCGAACCGGCTCGGTTCCTCGCCATCGAAATCGTGCTCGCCAACCGCGAACAACGCCGCGTCTGCCGCTTCGACGAGGCTGCGCGCGAACTCGGTCTTGCCGGTGCCGGGCGGCCCGTGGATCAGGATGTTGACTCCGGGCGTCCGCGTCGCCGCCGCGCCGCGCAGCAAGCCAACGAGCAGATCGCTGCACGCGCGCGCCTGAGGGAAGGCGTCGAGCGGCAGCGTCCCGCGCTGGCGTGCGCCGACCATCGCGGCGACGATCTCCTCGCCGTCAGTGATGCCGCGGTCGAGCAGCCGGTCGAATCGCCAGGTCGTCTCGATCCGCGGCGCCTCGAGATGTTCGCGGCTGAATTCGAACAAGCCCAGTCGCATCACCAGGCTGGCGCGCGCCGCGGACGCGGTGGTGGCACCGGCGAGGGTGCCAAGCGCCATCGCCATGTCGACCTGCGCGCGCGCCATCGCTCGCGCCAGCGCATTGGCGCGCGGGCGCCGCTCGAACATCAGCGCCAGTGTCAGCAACCGCCGGTCAAACGCGTCCAGCGCGAGCAGATCGCCAAGCGCCGTAGCAAGATCGACCAGCGAGTCTGTCTCGTCAGGTGCTGCGATCGCCCGTGCGGCGGCGTTTTCCAGCCATGCGAGATCGGTCGCCACACCCTCCACGGGTGCGCCGGCCAGCCAGGTCGCATTGGTTTCGGCCCATTCGGTCAGCGCGCGGGCGACCGTGACGGACCCTCTGTAAGTATCGATCAGGTGGCGCAACAGCGTCGCCACCAGGCGCAACTCGCCCATGACATCTCCTTCGTGCCGCACGCGCGCAAAGGTGCACGCCTGCGGCAACTCGTTCAGTGGTTGTGGAGATCGGCGCGCCCGATGCCCGCGGGCCGGCGCGCAAGGGCTTGCGCTAGGGCTGGCGCGGGACGCGGACGGAGCGGAGCCCCGTTATGATCTTGCGTCCAAACATGCGTTGTCCTCACATATCGGGCGGACTCGCCACCCGAGGCCGGGCCCGTTACGCCCGCGCACCGATAACGTCAAGCATCGCGGCCAAGCATCATGCTTGCCGCCGCCACATGACACGCTAAACCGGCGGCAAACAGGGGATTGATCGATGGCGACGGTAATGGCGGAAGAGTTGCGGCCGGATCCCAGCCCATCCGATATCCGGCTGGTCATCGCCGCCTCGTCGCTCGGCACCGCATTCGAGTGGTACGATTTCTTCATCTACGGCACGCTCGCCAAGATCATCGGCGCGGCGTTCTTCCCGGCGGGGAACGAGATGGTCCAGACGCTGCTCGCCTGGGCGGGGTTCGCGGTCGGCTTCGGTTTCCGTCCGCTGGGCGCGGTGCTGTTCGGCTATCTCGGCGACAAATTGGGCCGAAAATATACGTTCCTCGTCACTATCACATTGATGGGCATCGCCACCGCCGGCGTCGGGCTGGTCCCGCCGGCCGCGCAGATCGGCCTATGGGCGCCCGGTATCATCATCCTGCTGCGCGTCGCGCAGGGCCTGGCGCTGGGCGGCGAATATGGCGGGGCGGCGATCTATGTCGCGGAGCATTCTCCGCCCGGTAAATCGGGTTTCTACACCAGCTTCATCCAGGCCTGCGTCGCCGGTGGTTTCATCCTCAGCCTGGCGGTCGTGCTGCTGACCAAGCTCGCGGTGAGCGAGGCGGACTGGGCGGCCTGGGCATGGCGGTTCCCGTTCCTGTTCTCGCTGGTGTTGCTCGCGGTGTCGCTGTGGATGCGGCTCAAGCTCAGCGAAAGCCCGGTGTTCCGGGCGATCAAGGAAGCGGGGGAGACGGTCAAGAATCCGATCGTTTCCAGCTTCACTTATCCCGGCAATCTTAAGCGGCTGTTCGTCGCCTTGTTCGGCGTCGCCGCTGGGCTGACGGTGATCTGGTACACCGCGTTGTTCTCGACTTTGTCTTTCCTGACGACGACGATGCGGGTCGAGGAAACCACCGCACAGCTGATCGTCGGCGTCGCCGGCGGCGCGGGATTGTTCTGGTTCATCTATTTCGGCCGGATGTCCGATCGCGTCGGGCGCAAGGCGCCGATCGTGATCGGCTATGCGGTGACCCTGGCCCTGCTCTTCCCGATCTTCTGGGTGATCGGCAGCGCCGCCAATCCGGATCTCGCGCATGCCGCGAAGCGCGCGCCCGTCATCGTGTCGGGGCCGCATTGCAGCTATGATCCGTTCGCCGCGAAGCAGGTCGACGAATGCGGCCAGCTGCTCGACTATTTCTCCAAAAAGGGGATCGCCTATACCAAGGACACCACCCCCGCGATCGCGGTGATCATCGGGGGAGACGCGGTGTCCGACACCAGCCCGGCCGGGCTCGATGCGGCGCTCGCCGCCAATGGGTACAAGCTCGACAAGGTGCGGCCGACGGCGATTGGGATCGCAGTGATCATCTTCGCCATGCTGGTGATGGGGGCATTGGCCGGCGCCACGTATGGGCCGGTAGCGGCCTTGCTCGCCGAGATGTTTCCGGCGCGCATCCGCTACAGTTCGATGTCGATCCCCTATCATATCGGCACCGGCTATTTCGGCGGCTTCCTGCCGTTCATCAGCCAATATATCGTCGCCAAGACCGGCGATCCCTATGCCGGGCTGTGGTATACTTGGGCTGTGGTGCTGATGGCGCTGCTGGTGTCGCTCTGGGGCCTCAAATGGAAAGGCGATAAGCTGGCCGAGTAACGGCGGCTCCTGTGAGTTCGGTCTTGCGGGCGGCACTCAGGGTAGCGTCACCGCCGCCCTGCCGCTAGGCAGCGGCGCATGGTCGCAGCTCCCCTTCGTTTGCGTCGCGATGCCGACGCCCTGGTCGCCAATTGGCGCGCGCTTGCGCGGCTGAGTGGGTCCGCTGCGTGCGGCGCGGCGATCAAAGCCGATGGTTATGGGCTCGGCGCCGGCTGGGTTGCGGAGAGGCTGGCAGCGGTCGGATGTCGCGACTTCTTTGTCGCCACCTGGGCCGAGGCCGCTGCGCTGGCGACGCTGGGGTTGCCCAGCCTGTCGGTCTTCCACGGCGTGCGCGACGAGGACATGGAACTGGCGCTGTCGGGCATCGCGACGCCCGTTCTCAACACCGTGAAGCAGGCGGCACGTTGGCGCGAAGCCGGTGGCGGCATGTGCCATGTCATGCTGGACACCGGGATGAACCGGCTGGGGCTCGGCGAGGACGACCTCGCCGCCGGCGCGGTCGAGGGACTCGAGATCGACACGCTGATGAGCCATCTCGCCTCGGCCGACGAGGACGGGCCGCAGAGCGGCGACCAGCGCGGCCGGTTCATCGCGATGGCCGATGGGATCACGGCACAGCGCCTGAGCCTCGCCAATTCGGCGGGGATCGCGCTCGGCGCCAATTATACCTTTGACCTCACCCGTCCGGGCCTGGCGCTGTACGGCGGCGTTCCGCGGCCGGAGCTTGGCGGTGCCATCATTCAGGTCGCCCGGCCAGAGGCGCAGGTGCTCCAGCGACGCACCGTGCGGGCGGGCGAAGCGGTCGGCTACAACGCGACGTGGGAGGCGCCTGCGGATACCGAGGTCGCGATCCTCAACTACGGCTATGCCGACGGCTATTTCAGGGGCTTTTCGGGGCGCGGTTCTGCGCTGATCGGTTCTGAGGTGCTGCCGCTACTCGGCCGTGTGTCGATGGACCTGATCGCGATAGATGTGACAGGGCATGATGTCGGCGAGGGCGACTGGCTGACGATCGACTTCGACCTGCCGCGCGCCGCGGCGCTGTCGGGCATGTCGCAATATGAACTGCTGACGGGGCTGGGGCGCCGGTTCGATCGGATGGGTTGACCGGTCGCGTTCGAACTGTCGCTGCCCGCGGCGGGTTCGCAATCCCCAAAAAAGAAGGGCCGCCTCTTGCGAGACGGCCCCTTTTTATTTGTCTTTGCCTGCTTAGCGGAACTTGAGTTTGAAGCCGGCGTAGAAGAAGCGACCCACGTTGTCGTAGATCGAGCTGCCCGCACCAGTGCCGGTCAGCAAGAACGGCGGCTTGGTATCGAACAAGTTGTCGACGCCAGCGTAGAACTCATACTTCTTGCTGATCGTCGCGCCCAGCCGGACGTTGTGATACCACGTTGCCGGGTACCAGACCTCAGAGGTGAGATCTGCGTTCTGCGGAGGGCTGCCGTTGAACGAATGCTGTGCCTCGTAGGTGCCGATCGTCATCTTGCCGATATACCGTGCCTGGTAGCGCAGGCTAAACCCACCCTGGGTCTCGTAAGCGACAGACGCCTGCGCCTCGAACTGCGGATCGCCCAGTTCGCTCAACTGACGGTCTGGCTTGTTCGGGTTGACCGGATCGAGATAGTTGGTCTTCTCGAACACGTAGGTTCCGATACCGCGAAGCGACAAACGACCGCCCAGAACGGTGCGGGTATATGACAAGTCAGCGTCCAAACCGCGAGTCTGTTGCCGCGCGAAGTTAACCGGACCCGACGAGCCGACATAGGGCGTCGCGAATTCGTGGGTGGTTGAGTTACGCGGATTGAGCAGCGCGCAATATTGGTTGTTCAGCGATGACGCGTCGTAGCATTGGTTGAGGATTGTCTGCAGGCTCAACGACGCGATCAGGCTCTTCACGTTGATATTATAATAGTCGAACGTCAGCACGAGGCCGGGCGCGAAGCGTGGGGTGATCACCGCGCCGTAGGTCCAGCTGTTCGACGTCTCGGCCGTCAGCTGCGAGTTACCGCCGTCCAGATAGCTGAGCGTCTGGGTACGCGCCGGGGTGTTGACGAACCCGACCGGGACGCCAGCAGCCGCACAATTGGCCTTGCGGTTGGTGCTGCCGCCAGTGCCGTTATTGATGTTGGCGATGTCACAGGGATCGCCGACCGAGGCGAAGTTCTGTGACAATGGTGAAAACAGATCGCTCTGGGTCGGCGCACGTACCGACTTCGAATAACCTGCGCGGAACCGGATATCCCTGACCGGTGCCCAGATTCCCGACACGTTGTAGGTCCATACCGTGCCGGTTGCCGTGTTATAGTCCGATACGCGGCCGGCGCCGGCGATCGTCAGCTCCTGCGCAAACGGCAGGTCCTTGAGGATCGGGATGTTGATTTCCGCAAACGCCTCCTTGACGTCCAAGGCCGGCGGCAGGAACGGCTGGATCGCGTTGAGGAAGGTGCCGCCCGACTGGGTCAGAGCGTCGTAGACCGAACGCGCGGTTTCCCGACGGTACTCAGCGCCGAGGTTGAACGCGACGGGCCCGCCCGGCAACGAGAAGAGCTGCGAAAGGTCGCCGGTGAGGTTCGCCGTGATGTCGAGCTCGGTAGCGCGCTCGACGCGGGTTGCGGTCGTGTTGATGAACTTCAATGCGGCGGCCGACGGTGCTCCGCTGCCGAACAGGTTGATCGGTACGCAGTCCGGACGAACGTTGCCGCCCGCACCCGCGTTGATCCCGCAGATGACCTTTTGTCCGTTCGCGCCGGTAGCGAAGTTGCTGCCGCTAAAGCCGGCCGGCGCAACCACGGCGTCTTCCGCAAGCAGGAACCCGTCAAGGTTGCCGTTGAGATCGAACAACTTAAGGTTGTTCAACGACGTCATGTGCGTGTCGAGTTGCCCATAATTGACCGCCACTTCGTAGCGCCAATCTTCATTGAACGTACCCTCGACGCCGCCGACGATACGGAAGGTGTCGCGACGATGCAGTTCGCCGCGGCCGCCGAAGTCGACATTGAAGCGGCTGAGCGTCAGCAAGCCGGTCGCCGGGTTGGCGCAACGGCCGATCGACTGCAGCGTTTGCAGCGCTTGATTGCTCAGGAACGGATTGTTGCAGCGAAGTTCCTTGATTGCCGCGAACTGGTCGTCGGTGGTCGCGAAGAACCCGGCCAGCGAGCCCTGGAAGAAGCTCGGCTGACCTTCCTGATTGGCGTTGATGCGGACGAACTTGGCTTCGACGAACGGCTTGAACGCCGGCGAGACATCGAAATGCGCCAACAGACTGACCGATATGCGCTCGAGCTCTGGGTCGAGCTGACCGGTGTTGTTCAGCGTCGAGCCAAGGCCGCCCACGGTATTTGAGCTGATGCCGTTGGTGATGTCGCGGAAGTCGATCGTCGGCTGACTGAGCGCCAGCGAACCGTCCGGCATGAACATGTAGCGCTCGGCGTTGTTTGCCGACGCGCCGGTCACTCGGCTGGCGCGGCACCTGCCGGCCAGGATGCTACCAGCTGCCGGGCCGCCGGCCGCGGTGCTCGGACAGATCGCGGTCAACTCGCCGCCATCCGAGATCGTGCCGTTGCGAACGCCCCTGTAGAAATGCTGGTCGATGATGCCGTTCGAACCGCTGGTACCATCGAGCGTGGTGTCGGAATCGGTGTTGAACTGGTTGCGGCCGCTGAATGCGCCGGTCAGATAGTCGCGATCGGTCAGGTAAAGCGCATTGTTCTTCGAATATTCGGCGGCGACGGCGATGTTGCCCCGGCCACCGGCGAAATTCGTACCGGCAGCGATCGACCCGAAGTAGCCGCCACGGTCGCCCCGCGACGAAATGCCGCCCTGGCCCGAGATTTTGATGCCGGTGAAATTACGCTTCATGACGAAGTTGACGACGCCGGCGACTGCGTCCGAACCGTAGACCGCCGAGCTGCCGCCGGTGACGATGTCGACACGCTCTAGCAAATCATCCGGAATGGTATTGGTGTCGACCAGATAGTCACCTGGCGACGCCGTGACATGACGGCGGCCGTTAACCAACACCAGGGTGCGGGCGGTGCCCAAGCCGCGAAGGTCGAGCAGGTTGAGGCCCGAGGTTCCGATGAAGCGGGTCGAGTTGGCTTGGCTAAACGTCGAACGCAGCGCCGGCAGGTTGTTGAGTGCATCACCGACGTTGAGCTGGCCGTTGGAAAGCAGATCTTCGGCGGTGACCGTCGTTATCGGAACGGGCGACGACAGGGTCGGGCGAGCAATGCGCGAGCCCGTGATGATAATCTCGTCCTTGTTCGGCTTGCCGTCGTCGGTCGCGGTGGTGGTCTGCGGGTCGGTCTGCGGCGCCGCTTCGGGAGCGGTGGTAGCCGCAGGCGTGGATTTGTCAGCTTTGGCAAAGGCGACTGCCGGCATTGCGGACAGCACGCCAACGAGCGCGGTCGCGCCCAGAAAACGCTGGATGTTCATGTTAGGCCCCTTGCTGTCGAGGTCTATATGCCTCGGTACAGCGATAGAACCCTTGCGGCTTCATTCATGCAAGGTTCAGCACCTCGTTAGTGACAATGTTTCCAATGAGGCGTGGTAAATCTGCAACGCTACTTGGCGAAGCTTACGTCGCCGCTCCCCGTTACGTAATTTTAGAACTCAGCGAGTAGGCCGCTACCGCTCGACGCACATCGCAATCCCCATCCCGCCGCCGATGCACAGCGTCGCCAATCCCTTCTTCGCGTCGCGCTTGGCCATTTCGTACAGCAATGTGGTCAGCACGCGCGCGCCCGACGCGCCGATCGGATGGCCGATCGCGATCGCGCCGCCATTGACGTTGACCTTGTCGGGATCCCAACCAAGTTCCTTGCCGACCGACAGCGCCTGCGCGGCGAACGCCTCATTGGCCTCGATCAGGTCGAGATCGGCGATCGACCAGCCGGCCTTTTCCAGCGCGCGGCGCGTCGCCGGGACCGGGCCGATGCCCATGATCGAGGGGTCGACCCCGGCCGATGCCCAGCTCGCGATCCGCGCCAGCACGGGCGCGCCGCGCTTCGCCGCTTCGTCGGCCGACATCACCACCAACGCCGCCGCGCCGTCGTTCAGGCCCGAGGCATTGGCCGCGGTCACCGTACCGTCCTTCTTGAACGCGGGGCGCACACCCGACACGCTGTCGATCGTCACGCCGGCGCGGATATATTCGTCATCGGCGACGATCGTGTCGCCCTTGCGGCCCTTGATCGTGACGGGCACGATCTCGTCGCGGAAGCGACCCGACGAGCGCGCGGCGTCGGCCAGGTTCTGCGAGCGGACCGAGAATTCGTCCTGCATCTCGCGCGTGATCTGATATTGCTCGGCCAGGTTTTCGGCGGTGATCCCCATGTGATAGCCGTTGAACACGTCGGTCAGGCCGTCGCGGATCATCGTGTCGATCAGTTCGAGCGTCCCCATTTTCTGGCCGGCGCGGATAGTCTGGGCATGCGCGCTCAGCGACATCGATTCCTGCCCGCCGGCGACGACGATACGGGCATCGCCAGTCGCGACCGCCTGCGCCGCCAGCGCCACGGTGCGCAAGCCCGATCCGCACACCTGATTGACGCCCCAGGCGGGGATTTCCTTGGGCACGCCGGCTGCCATCGACGCCTGGCGCGCCGGGTTCTGGCCTTGGGCGGCGGTCAGCACCTGGCCCAGGATGACTTCGGACACGTCGTCGCCCGCGACCCCCGCCTGCGCCAATGCCGCCTCGATCGCGATGCGGCCAAGCTCATGCGCCGGGGTCCCGCTGAACGCCCCCATGAAGCTGCCGACCGGCGTACGCTTGGCGGCGGTGATGACGATGTCGGTCATGGGAGACTCCAGCAATGAACGTGTGGGATTTGCCCGCTATCTAGGCGCGCTTGAGCCAGTCCGCCAGCGGCTCCCACAATTGGACTTTGGCCCGGCCGCCGACGATCATGCCGACATGCCCCGAACCCAGGTCGCGGCGGTCGGCGAGGTCGACGGCGCTTTCCTTGGGAACGATGCGGTCGCTCAGCGAGACGAATTCGACCGCGGGGCAGGGCAAGGCGATCGGATCGACCGTGCGACCCGCGACGGCCCAGCCGCCTTTGCCGGTCAGGTCGCCGCCGACAAATTCCTCGAACAATTGCCGCCCGGCCGCATAAGGCAATGGTGCGCCCGCATTCGCCCAATCCTCCAGCGCGATGAACCCATTCCAGCCCGGGCTGCCTGGTTCCATCCGCCCGAACGCTTCATATTTGCTCACCGTGCGCGCCGGGTCGAGGCGCCAGAACCCGGTTTGCAGCACTTCCATCGGCACCAGGCCCATCCGTTCGCAGGCCGGCTTGGCGGATTGCCACAGCTCGCCGATCGCCGAGCGCCCGCCGCCGAAGCCGACAAAATGCCATGGCGTCGCGATCAAGGCGAGCCCGGCCACCCCGCCTGCCGCCGCGGCGCCGATCGCCAGCGTGCCCCCCAGGCAATAGCCGACCAGCAACGGCGGTTCGTCGAACCTTGCGATCAGCGGCAGCAGGATATGCTCGACATGCGCGGTCACGTCCATCGCGCGATCGGCCGGCGACGGCTCGCCCCAATCGAGCAGATACGGATGCAGTCCGTGTTCGCTGCACCAGCGCAACAGAGAATTTTGCGGCGCAAGATCGAGAATGAAGGGCGGATTGATCAGCGACGGCACGAAGATCACGTTGCGCCCGCTGCCGCCATAATCGCGCAATCTTGCCCGCCCGGCCCTGAAACGCGTTGGCGCAGGTCGTTTTTTCGACACTCGCGGCGCCTCCTGATACGCTTTCAGCCCGGCCAGGGCGGCGGCGCGGCGCTCGGGCGATGCTGCGGTCTCTTCGCGCAGCATCTCGAGGAACAACGGTAATGGACGCGGTCCATGTTGCGGTGCGTCATGCATTGATGGTACAGCCGCGACAAATCATTGGAGGGGCGTTCCCATGAAGAAGCAGGCGGCCACTGACGGCCCGGTGATCATCAAGAAATACGCCAATCGTCGACTCTATAATACCGAAAGCTCGTCCTACATCACGCTCGACCATCTCGCCGCGATGACGCGCGAGGGACGCGATTTCAAGGTCGTCGATGCCAAGACCGACGAGGACATCACGCATAACGTGCTGACCCAGATCATCATGGAAGAGGAAGCCCGCGGCCAGACCATGCTGCCGGTCAATTTCCTTCGCCAGCTGATCGCGATGTACGGCGATTCGATGCAGGCGTTCGTGCCGAGCTATCTCGAGGCGTCGATGGACAGTTTCCGCCGCAACCAGGAACAGTTCAAATCGGCGGTCGAGGGCGCGTTCGCCAACTCGCCCTTCGCCGAGATCGCCAAGCGCAATTTGGAGATGTTCGAAGCGGCGACTTCGGCGTTCAAGCCGCAGGCGGGCATGGGGGCTACTCCGACCAAGCCGGCAGAAGGCGACGACGACGTCTCCGCGCTCAAGGCCGAATTGGCGCGTCTGCAGGAAAAGATCGACAAGCTCGGCCACTAGGGATTGGGCTTTTCGCCGAAACAGATTGCGGAGGCGGTCGCGGCTGCGCTGGCACTGACCGCGCTGGCCGCGGGGGTTATCGATTGGCGTCATCGCAAGCGCGACAATCTCGACCGCGTATCGTTGCTCGACTGGCGCAATATCCAGGTGTTCGCGCTGATCAGCGCGATCATTGCCGCGGCGGTGGCGTTCCAATTGTAGCCGGTACATCGCGGGCGGGCAGGTCGCGGCGCAGATAGACCAAGGTGCGATAATCGGCGCGCGGCACGCTGTAGATCACGCGATAGCCGCCCAGTGCCGCTTTCAGTGCGACCAGGCTGCCCGGGTTCCAGATATCGAGCAGGCGGGTCGAGGTGACGATCACCGGCGGCCGCGCGGCGAGGATGCGCCGGACTTCGGCCGCCTCGTCGATCCCGGTCGCGCCCTGCTCGGTGGTATAGGCCAGCAGGTTCGGAAAGGCATAGCGTGTCGGCAGGCACGTGCCGGCGCGCTCGTAGGTGAAGGTGTCGCCGATAAAGACATAGGGGCAGCCGCCATGGCTATTGGCCTTGACCAATGCCGCCACGGCGTAGGCGCCTTCGCCATCGTTGCTCTTGATCCCGCGCTCGACGACGTTGAGCAGCAGTCCGAGCGCGAGCGTGGCGATGAGCAGTCGCGACGAGCGCCCCAGCGCGCGCGCCGCGACGACCGCGACCGGCGCGACCAGCGGCAAGGCGTAGTGATCGAAGAACGTGCCGATCAGCAGGAACCCGCCGCCGGCGGCCGCCAGCCAGCCGAACCCGATCAGCGCTTCCTCGCGTCGATCGGCGCGGGGCCGCCATGCCCAGGCGATCGCAGCCGACACGATCAACGGCGACAAGGTCGCGACGATGCCGAGCAGTCGCATCGCCAATTGGTCGGCCGGATAGCCCGCGCGCAGGAAGATCGAGGTGACGTTGGCGAACCAGAAGGCGTCGAACGCCTGCGGGCCGAGGTGCCAATAATATGCGCCGATCGCCAAGGTCGGTGCCAGTCCCGCCAACACCCATAACAGCGCGGCGGCCGCGAGCATTGCCCAGCCTGCGCCTGCGCGGCGCAGATACCAGAGATGGGCGCAGCCGATGAACGCGCCTTCGATCGCGGGCGTGTATTTGGTCTGGATCGCAAGCCCGCCGAGCAAGCAGGCGAATGTCCCCCAGGCGATAATCGCGCGAGCTGCGCCAGCCCGCGCGCGATTGGGCAAGTGGAGCGCGATCAGCGCTGCGCCGGCGACGAACAGATTGTAGAAGACCGGCGATTGCCCGCCGCGCCCACCCAGCAACGGCAGCCAGATCAGATACGCTGCCCCCGCCGCCAGCGCCCCGGTCCGGCTCGCCCCCGTCCGCAATGCCGCGCGCCAGACGATATAAGCGGTCGCGGCGGCGAACAGGCTCGCGACCAATTGATAGGCGATCACGCCGTCGCCGGGCAGCAGCCGCATCGCGGCATAGAGCAGGAACAACCCGACCGGCTTGCGGTCCCAGATGTCGAGATAGGGTATCGCGCCGTGCAAGATGCGGTCGCCGACCAGCAGATAATATTGCTCATCGACATGGATGACCGGGTTGCCGAAATCCCAGGCGCGCAAGGCAAGCGCGACGACCGCGAGCACCGCCGCCATCTGCCAGGCCCTGAGACGATCCAACCCGCCTGCGCTCAATAGAAGCGCTCCAGCCTCAGCTTGCGCTCGCCGCCGCCGCAAATGCCCAGACGTACGATTCGCCCCGGGTCGGCGACCGACCAGGTCGAGATCGGCTCGCTGGCGTAATTGGCGGTGATCGGCTGGCCATCGACGCTGCAGATCTGGTCGCCCGCTTGCCAGCCGGCGCTCGCCGCCGGGCTGCCGCGCATGACGTGGAGGACGCGCAGGCGATCGCTATAGAAGCCGAGCAGCAATCCACTGGTCGACCGCAGCGGCGGGCGGTCGACATCGGCGCCGGCCGCCATCACCATCCTGCCCGCGCCGGGATCGAGCAGCACGCGGTAACGCTGGAGATAGCCCAGACCGATCCGCCCCGCCGCGCCCATCTGCGCGGAAAAGCCGCGGCCCGGCTCAATGCGCGCCTCGGCATCGCGCACCATCGTCTCGCCGACGCGGACCGCGGGCAGCACCGTCAGCTCGGACGTGACCGGTCCGGCGATGCTGTACGAAATGGTGGTGGTCGTGGTCGGCTTGACGCCGCCGACCGATTTCCACGCCTCGTCCGACATGGTGATCGTCGCGCCGTCCCCGGTGTCGACGATCATCGGACGCAGCCTTGTGCCGTCGATCGACATCTCGCTGACATAGAATTGGTCGCGCAAGGCCATCGCCAGTGGCGCGGTCTGGCCAACAAAGGGCAGGCGGCCGCTCGGCAGCAAGCGGAAACGCTGTGCTGCGAAGTCGATATCGAGCGCGTAGCGGCGCAACAGGTCGCTGCCGATCACCGCGTCGATCGTCGTGCCGTTGCCGGTCGCGCCGCCGGGCAAGTCGAGCACGCCGAGCCGCCCGCCGCTGCGCGTCAGTCCGCCGATCGCCAAGATGCGCCCGTTGATCTGGCCCATCGCGACGGTGCCGCCGATGCCGACGCCTTCGCCGCCGCCAGAGACCTTCAATCCGGCGCGGGTGGCGAAACGGCGCGACACGACGGACAGGCTGAACCCGGTGTCGAGAATCGCGGCGACCGGACGGCCATCGACCGTCATCTGGAATTGAATCTGGTTGCCGGGGGTCAGTTCGAACGGCACCCATTGCGCCTCGGCATCGAGTGACAATACGACGCGTTCGGGCTGCGGCGCGGGCATAGCCGGCGGCATCGCCGCGCCGAGCGGCAAAGCGGCGAACATCAGCAAGGGCAGCATGCGGCGGCGCATGCCCCCCGCTTATACCTGTCGCGACCCCGCGGATACGGGGTAAAATGCCTATTAACCGCGTTGTTGACGGTTCATCGGTATCGTAGGCAGAAGCTCAGAGGCAGGCTTCGAGGAAGGCCTGGTCGAACCCGAACTGGCGCGCCTTTTCCAGCGTGTAGGGGCGCAACCCCATCGCGCGATATTCGCCGACGATCTTACCGTCGGCCGATTCGCTCTGATATTCGAACTTGAACAATTCCTGCGTCACGATGACCGGCCCTTCCATGCCGATCACCTCGGTGATGTTGGTCACGCGGCGGCTGCCGTCGCGCAAGCGCTTCACCTGGACGATCATGTCGACCGAATCGGCGATCTGGCGGCTGATCGCTTCCTTGGGAATCTTGATGTCGCCCATCAGCACCATGTTCTCCATACGGCCCAGGCATTCGCGCGGGCTGTTGGAGTGGAGCGTGCACATCGATCCGTCGTGACCGGTGTTCATCGCGGCGAGCAGGTCGAAACATTCCGACCCGCGGATTTCGCCGAGGATGATGCGATCCGGCCGCATACGCAGCGCGTTCTTGACGAGGTCGCGGATGGTGATTTCGCCCTGGCCCTCGAGATTGGCCGGGCGCGTTTCCAGCGGTAGCCAATGCGGCTGCTGCAGCCGGAGTTCGGCCGCGTCCTCGATCGTCAGCACGCGCTCGCCCGGGTCGATCATCTTCGACAGCGCGTTGAGCATCGTCGTCTTACCCGAGCCGGTACCGCCCGAGATGACGACGTTGAACCGGCACGCGCCCGCGATCTTGAGCGCGGTCGCCATCTTCTGCGACATCGAGCCGAAGCCCGCCATCATGTCGAGCGTGATCGGCTTGTTGGAGAATTTACGAATCGAGATCGCGGTGCCGCGCAAGCTGAGCGGCGGGACGATCACGTTGACGCGGCTGCCGTCCTTGAGGCGGGCGTCGGCCAGCGGCGTGGTCTGGTCGACACGGCGGCCGACCGAGTTGCAGATGCGCTGCGCGATCTGGAACAGATGCTCCTCGTCGCGGAACTGGATCGGCGCGATTTCCAGCCGACCCTTCTTTTCGATGAAGGTCTGGTTAGGACCGTTGACCATGATATCGCTGATATCGGGGTCGGCGATCAGTTCTTCCAACGGGCCAAGGCCGAGCAATTCGTCGACCAGCACCTTTTCGAGCGCGAATTGCTCGCGGCGGTTGAGCGTTAGCTTGAGCTCGGCGAGCACCTCGCCGATGATTGGGCGGAATTCCTCGGCCAGCTCGTCCTTGTTGAGCGTGGCGGCGGCTTCCGGATCGACGCGTTCGAGCAGGCGCGGCAGCACCTGTTCCTTGATCTTGTGGACCGATGCCTCGAACCCTTCCGCCTTCATCCCGGCGGCTTCGCCACTGGAATTCTGGCGTTCGGTCAGGCGCGCCATCGCGTCGCCGTTGCTGCCCGGCATATTGCCCGGCAGATCGGCGTCGATCTCGCTCGTATCGGGAAGCGGTGGGAACTGCTCGGCAGCATCGGCGGCGGGCTGGGCGCCGCCACCTTGCATCGGACGCGCCACGCCGAAGGCCGGCCTTGCAGCCTGCCCGGCACCCAATCCATTACGGCGTCCGAACGCGCTCATGCCCCTCGATCCTTCATGGTCAGGTCCGGTTCGTAGGGGCTAAGCTTTGACAATTTCCTAACCAAGGCGATGCCGGGCTAAGCTGGGCTTGGCGACAACGGGGAGGCGAGGATGCGTCGAACGATATTGCTCGGACTGGCATTGCTGGCGACGGGGGCCGGATCGGCGCCGGTGCCGGCGATGCCGGGCTGGCTCACCGGATGCTGGAGCGAGCAGAAAGGCCCCAACTGGACCGAGGAATGCTGGACGAGCCCGCGCGCCGGCAACATGCTGGGGAGCGGCCGCAATGGGCGCGGCGACGACCTCCGATCATGGGAAGCGATGCAGATCGAGCGTGGGCCGGACGGCAGGCTCGTCTTCTACGGCTCGCCCAAGGGCGCGCCGCGGGTCGCTTTTCCGGAACTATCGTCAGGGTCACGCGAGATCGTCTTCGCCAACCCGCGGCACGATTATCCGCAACGTATCCGCTATTGGCGCGAGGGGATGGACCTGGCGGCGGAAACCAGCCTGATGGACGGGACCAAGGCGTTTCGCTGGCGGTACAAGCGGCAACTCGGGAGTTGAGGCTTTTTCGTCATCCCAGCGAAAGCTAGGATCTCAAGCAGCTTTGGGACTGCAACAATAAGGCGCCAGCTTTCGCCGAGCCGTTAATTCTAACTTGGGAATGGAGCGCCGCGGCAAGGCCGCGTCGTCGGTCCTCGCTATGCGAGGCCGGCCGGGCTTGTCGCCGGGCGGGAAATAGCTGCGGCTATTTCCCTGCGCCGAGCCTTACCCCGCCTGCTCAGCCAGCACCGTCAAGCCGGTTGCCGACACCTCGGCGAATCCGCCCTTGATCGGCACCAGCTCGGGCTCGGTCTTGTCGGCGCGATAGATCGCCAGATTGCCGTCGCGAATCGTCGACATGAAAGGCGCATGGCCTTCCAGCACGCCGAAATCGCCTTCGGTGCCGGGCACGACGACCTGATAGACTTCCTCCGAGCGGAGCAGCTTTTCGGGCGTGACGAGTTCGAAATGCAGCATTGCCTTGTCCTGTTTTCCCTCTCCCGTCGGGATCGGGCTGTTCCGCCGGGCCGAAATTCCCCCCGGGAATTTCTCAACGATGCTGGGAGCATCGTTGACCCGGCGGGACAGCCCGATGGTTGCGCAGACTTAGGCCCGTCAGGGCCTTAGTCGGAGCTGGGTGAGGGGATCACCCTATCGAGAGCGGGTCCCCTCATCCAACTTCGGCTAGGCAGCAAGCTGCCAAGCCTTCGTATCCTTCTCCCTCTGGAGAAGGTTTGCAGTAGCCTTACGCCTCCGCGGCCATCTTCTCGGCCTTGGCGATCGCGCCGTCGATGCCGCCGACCATGTAGAAGGCCGCTTCCGGCAGGTGATCATACTCGCCGTTCACCACTGCCTTGAACGAGCGGATCGTGTCCTCGATCTGGACGAACTCGCCCGGGATGTTGGTGAACACCTCGGCGACGTGGAACGGCTGGCTGAGGAAGCGCTGGATCTTGCGCGCACGCGACACGGTCAGCTTATCTTCTTCCGACAGCTCGTCCATGCCCAGGATGGCGATGATGTCCTGCAGCGACTTATACTTCTGCAGGGTCGACTGGACGGCGCGCGCGGTGTCGTAATGCTCCTGGCCAACGATCCGCGGTTCGAGCACGCGGCTGGTCGAATCGAGCGGATCGACCGCCGGATAGATGCCGAGCTCGGAGATCGCGCGGTTGAGCACGGTCGTCGCGTCCAAGTGGGCGAACGAGGTCGCCGGCGCCGGGTCGGTCAAGTCGTCCGCGGGGACGTACACGGCCTGGACCGAGGTGATCGAGCCCTTGTTGGTCGAGGTGATGCGTTCCTGGAGCGCACCCATATCGGTCGACAAGGTCGGCTGATAGCCCACCGCCGACGGGATGCGGCCGAGCAGAGCCGACACTTCGGCGCCCGCCTGGGTGAAGCGGAAGATGTTGTCGACGAAGAACAGCACATCCTGGCCTTCGACGTCGCGGAAATATTCCGCGATGGTCAGGCCCGACAAAGCGACGCGGGCACGCGCGCCCGGCGGCTCGTTCATCTGGCCATAGACCAAGGCGACCTTCGATCCCTCGCTGACGGCATTGCCGTCGGCATCCTTGGCGATGACGCCCGCGTCGAGGAATTCGTGATAGAGGTCGTTGCCTTCACGCGTGCGCTCGCCGACGCCGGCGAACACCGAGGTGCCGCCATGGCCCTTGGCGATGTTGTTGATCAGCTCCTGGATCAGCACGGTCTTGCCGACGCCGGCGCCGCCGAACAGGCCGATCTTGCCGCCCTTGGCGTAGGGCGCGAGCAGGTCGATGACCTTGATGCCGGTGACCAGGATCGAGCTCTCGGTCGACTGATCGACGAACAGCGGCGCGTCTGCGTGGATCGGCGAGGTCTGCGTGGCGTTGACCGGACCGCGCTCGTCGATCGGCTCGCCGATGACGTTGAGGATGCGGCCGAGCGTGGCCGGGCCGACGGGCACGCGGATTTGCGACCCGGTGTCGGTGACGTTCTGGCCGCGGGTCAGCCCCTCGGTCGAGTCCATCGCGATCGTGCGGACGGTGTTCTCGCCGAGATGCTGCGCAACTTCGAGGACCAGGCGGTTGCCGTTGTTATCGGTCTCGAGCGCCGACAGGATCGCCGGCAGCTGGTCGGGGAAGGTCACGTCGACGACCGCGCCGATCACCTGGCTGATGACGCCGACATTGTTGGTCGTCGCGATCGGCGCGGCAGTGGTCGCCTCGGCCTGGGGCGCGGCGGCCTTGCGCGGAGCGGCCGGCTTCTTGGCCGGGGCCTTGGTCTTGGGAGCAGCGGTTGCCATCGGTCTTTCCTTGTTACTTCCTGTTGCCAGTCGCGAACTGACAGCTCTTCGTCACATCGTCCCAACGGCCGCCGCCATCGAGACATTTATCAATCTTGATCGCCGGAACCGCCCAGATCCATACGACCGCCAACACCGCGATCACGAGGACGAGGGCCGCTCCCTTCTTCACTACAGCGCTTCAGCGCCCGAAATGATTTCCACCAACTCGGTGGTGATCGCGGCCTGGCGGGCGCGGTTGTACTGGATCGACAGCCGCTTGATCAGGTCGCCGGCGTTGCGGGTGGCGTTGTCCATCGCGGTCATCTTGCTGCCCTGCTCCGACGCCGAATTCTCGCGGATCGCTCGGAACAGTTGGATGCCGACGTTGCGCGGCAGCAGGTCGGCGAGGATTTCCTCTTCATCCGGCTCGTAATCGACCGCGGCGCTGACGCCCGTCGCGTCGGCGGCGATCGCAGGGATCGACACCGGGATGATCTGCTGCTCGGTCGGTTCCTGGGTCAGCACCGACTTGAAGCGCGAATAGAATAGATGCGCGACGTCGAACTCGCCCGCTTCGAACCGCGCGATCAGATCGTCGGCATAGCCGCGCGCATCGGCGAAGCCGAGCTTGTCGAGCGCGCCGGGTTCGATCGAGTGGATAAAGTCGTTGGGGTACAAGCGGTTGAGCACCGCGCGACCCTTTTTGCCGATGGTGTAGAACTTGACGGTCTTGCCCTCGGCGATCAGCTCGGCGGCGCGACGGCGCGCCAGACGCGCGATATTGGTGTTGAACGCGCCGGCCAGACCCTTGTCCGACGTCGCGACGACGAACAGGTGAACCTGATCGCGGCCGGTGCCGGCGAGCAATTTGGGCGAGTTCGGCCCGACGGTGACGGTCGAGGCGAGGCTCGCCACGACCTTCTCCAGCCGCTCGGCATAGGGGCGGCCGGCCTCGGCCGCTTCCTGCGCGCGGCGCAGCTTGGCGGCGGCGACCATCTTCATCGCCTTGGTGATCTTCTGCGTCGACTTCACCGAGCCGATGCGGATCTTGAGGGCCTTAAGACTTGCCATCGTAACCTTCTTTGCCTCTCCCGCCTGCGGGAGAGGATACGGAGACTTGGCAGCTTGCTGCCTAGTCGGAGTTGGTGAGGGTCTTCCTTGTTCTTCTCGCTCAACCGCCTGGAAGAAGAAAGAAGACCCTCACCCAACCCTCTCCCGCAAGCGGGAGAGGGCTAGAACTTACGCAAACGTCTTGGCGAAGGCGTCGAGCGCGGCCTTGAGCTGGTCGCGGACGTCATCCTTCAGATCCTTGCTGTCGCGGATCGCCTTCAGGATGCCGGCGTGGTTCGCACGCATGTCGGCGAGCATCGCCGCTTCGTAGCGCACCACGTCGAGCGTCGGTACCGCGTCGAGATAGCCAGCGGTACCGGCGAAGATCGACACCGTCTGCTCTTCGAACGGCAGCGGGCTGAACTGCGGCTGCTTGAGCAGTTCGGTCAGGCGCGCGCCGCGGTTGAGCAGCTTCTGGGTCGAGGCGTCGAGGTCCGAGCCGAACTGCGCGAACGCCGCCATCTCGCGATACTGGGCGAGCTCGAGCTTGATCGAGCCGGCGACCTTCTTCATCGCCTTGGTCTGCGCGGCCGAGCCGACGCGCGACACCGACAGACCGACGTTGATGGCGGGACGGATGCCCGCGAAGAACAGATCGGTTTCGAGGAAGATCTGGCCGTCGGTGATCGAGATCACGTTGGTCGGGATGTACGCCGACACGTCGCCCGCCTGGGTCTCGATGATCGGCAGCGCGGTCAGCGATCCGCCGCCCATCGCGTCCGACATCTTGGCGGCGCGCTCGAGCAGGCGCGAGTGGAGATAGAAGACGTCGCCCGGATAGGCTTCGCGGCCCGGCGGGCGGCGCAGCAACAGCGACATCTGGCGATAGGCGACCGCCTGCTTCGACAGATCGTCGAACACGATCAGCGCGTGCATGCCGTTGTCGCGGAAATATTCACCCATCGCGGTGCCGGTATAGGGCGCCAGGAACTGCAGCGGGGCGGGCTCCGACGCGGTCGCGGCGACCACGATCGAATATTCCATCGCGCCGTTCTCGGTCAGCGTCTTGACCAGCTGCGCGACGGTCGAGCGCTTCTGGCCGATTGCGACATAGACGCAATACAGCTTCTTCGACTCGTCGTCGCCAGCGTTGACCGTCTTCTGGTTGATGAAGGTGTCGATCGCGACGGCCGACTTTCCGGTCTGACGGTCGCCGATGATCAATTCGCGCTGGCCGCGGCCGACGGGGACGAGTGCGTCGATCGCCTTCAAGCCCGACTGCATCGGCTCGCTGACCGACTGGCGCGGGATGATGCCCGGCGCCTTCACCTCGACGCGGCTGCGCTTCTCGGCGACGATCGGGCCCTTGCCGTCGATCGGATTGCCGAGGCCGTCCACGACGCGGCCGAGCAGGCCCTTGCCGACGGGGACGTCGACGATGGTGCCGGTCCGCTTGACGACGTCGCCTTCCTTGATCTCGGCGTCCGAGCCGAAGATCACGACGCCGACATTGTCGGCTTCGAGGTTGAGCGCCATGCCCTGCACGCCATTGGCGAACTCGACCATCTCGCCCGCCTGGACGTTGTCGAGGCCGTGGATGCGGGCGATGCCGTCACCGACGCTCAGCACCTGGCCGGTTTCCGAGACCTCGGCCTCGGTGCCGAAATTGGCGATCTGGTCCTTGATGACCTTCGAGATTTCTGCGGCGCGGATGTCCATGTTCTAAACCTTCAGCCTTTCATCGCGTGCGCGAGGGTATTGAGACGGGTACGGATCGAGGAATCGATCATCTGCGATCCGATACGAACGACCAGGCCGCCGAGCAGCGACTGGTCGACATTCAATTCAACGGCGACCTCGCGGCCGACGCGCTGGCGGAGCTGCTGCTTGAGCTCGCTCACCTGTGCCGCGCTCAGCGGATGCGCGGAGGTCACTTCGGCCGTGGTCTCGCCGCGATAGCGCGACGCGAGGCCGCGGAACGCGCGGATGATCGCCGGCAACTGGCCGAGCCGCCGGTTGTGCGCGAGCACGCCCAGGAAGCTGGTGGTCGTCGCGTCGAGCTTCATCACGCCGGCCGCGGCGGCGACCGCCTTGGCGGCGTCGAGTCGGCCGATCAGCGGGCTGGTGGTCAGCGTCTTGAAGTCGGCCGATTCGGCCAGCGCCTGACGGATCGTCGCCAGGCTCGCTTCGACCGTGTCGATCGACTTCGATTCGCGGGCGAGCTCGAACAGCGCGGTTGCGTACCGTCCACCTAAGCTCGCTTGAATACCGCCGGATTGCTCCACGCGATGATGGTCCTTTTCAAAAGGGTATGTGGCCCCATACGAAAAGAGGGCAGCCCTGAGGCGCCCTCTATGGGTTGGCGCGCGGTTAGCATCGGGGGGCTGGGGATGCAACCCGGTGCTTTAGGATGAGGCGCCGATACCCCTCTGCCGCGTGCGGGAGAGGGAGGGGCCGCCGCGTAGCGGTGGGAGGGTGAGGGTCTTCTTGCTACTTCTTTTTGGCACTGGCCGCTTGGAAGAAGAAAGAAGACCCTCACCCAACCCTCTCCCGCTTGCGGGAGAGGGCTAGGAGGCACGAGAGGGCGAATTTCGCCTATCCGTGCTTGACCGATGCAGCGAGGAAGTGTGCAAAAGTGCATATAGGGGTGCCAAATGGACGTCGAACTCGCCGAAGAACGCGTGCTGATCCTCGCCGACCGGTTCAACATGGACCATGCCGAGGGGCGCGCCTGGACCAAGCGGACCGACGCGTTCGGGACGATGGCGAAGATCACCGGATTCCTGTCGCGTCCCAAGGACGACGAGTATGAAGTGATTTATCGCGAGCGCCGGTTGCAGCCCTTCTTCCGCATCGGCTGCACCGCGACGATGACCTATGAGCGGCGCAAGGACTATCGCGTCGCGGTCGACGCCAACGTCACCAAGGTCGAGATCGACGGCAAGACGCATGAGGTCACCTCCGGCGCCTATACGCTGACCGGCACCGAAACCTGCCACGACGAGATCCATCGCGAAGTCTATTACGACGCGATCAGCGGCAGCCCCGACCCTAGCGCCGCGCAATACGTCCAGCACGAAGCCAAGATCATCGACGCCGCGGGCCTTGCCAAAGCGGCGGCCGATGGCGCGGTGGTGGTGCCGCCGACCGCCAAGGCGTCGATGCTGGTGCGCGACGTGCTGGCGAGCTCGATCGAGCGGATCGAGGCCGACAAGGTGCTTGAGGAGAAGCTCTCGCTCCATCACATCGACCTCTATTATCGGCCGGTCTACGCCTTCCGCTATCGCTGGCAGGGCAAGGAAGCGGTGGTCGAGTTCGACGGGGTGACCGGCGACACGCGGACCGGCGGCAGTACGTTCGAGCAGTTCCTTGGGCACAAGATCGACGCCGAATTCCTGATCAATGCGGGGGTCGAAGCGGCGGGCATCTTCATCCCCGGCGCGCGGCTGGCCGAGATCGTCATCTCGAAGAGCATGAAGGCGCAGAAGGACAAGAAGAAATAGTGCGCCGCGGGTTGCGCCGGGCCGCGATCCGGCTGCTGACCGCGGCTGCACTGATCTATATCGCCATCGTCGGGCTGCTTTACACATTCCAGCGGCGGCTGATCTATCCCGGTTGGTATTTCGGGACCGCGGCAGTCAATCCCGATCAGAGCGACTATCGCGACGTCACCATCACGACTTCTGACGGTTTGCGCGGGCGGCTGCTCTATCATCCGCCGCAGCCTGGCAAGCCGGTGATCCTGTTCTTCCACGGCAACGGCGATTCGGTGCTGGGCAGCGCGGTTGCGATGCGCTCGCTGGTGGCCGCGGGCTATGGCGCGGTGCTGCCCGAATTCCGCGGCTTCAACGGTGCGCCCGGCATTCCTGACGAGCAAGGACTTTATCGCRACGCGCGCGCCCGCGCGCTGATCCTGGTCGCTCCTTATGCCAGCATCGCCCATGTCGCCGCGGCCCGCTTCTGGTGGCTTCCCGCCAATTTGTTGGTCAGCGAGCGGTTCGACACGGCGGCCAAGATCGGCCGCATCGCCTGCCCGACCTTGCTGATCCACGGTGCGGCCGACACGACCATTCCTCCGGAGAACAGCGCCTTGCTCAAGATGCTGCGCCCAGCTGCCGATCGCGCGGTCGTTCCGGGCGTCGAACACGAAGTGGTGTTCACGCCGGCGGCACAGGCACTGATCGCCCGTTGGCTCGACGCGCATAGGCTCTGATCGCTGGCCCAGCGTGGTGCGACCGCCTATTGGACACGCGATGACTCACGCCACGCTCTCGCCCGCCGCGCGCCATGCCGAGCTTCACGCCGCCCAAGACATCGCGCTGACATTGCTCGATCGGATCGAAGCGCTGGGATTGATCGCGCCGGGCCGCACCGAACGCGAGGTCGAGCAGGACATCTATGCCCTCGCGCGCGACGAATTCGGGGTCGAGAAGCATTGGCACAAGCGTATCGTCCATGCCGGCGTCAACGGCCTCGCCACCGCGCGCGAGAATCCGCCGGTGCTGACGATCGCCGAGGACGATCTGGTCTTCCTCGATCTCGGTCCGGTGTTCGATGATTGGGAAGCCGATGTCGGCCGCTCCTATGTCGTCGGCAACGACCCAGACAAGATCCGCCTCGTCGTTGATCTCCCGCTCCAGTTCGACAAGGTCAAAGCGCAGTTCGACACGCATCCCGACATCACCGGTGCCGATCTCTATGCTTTCGCGTGTGACAGCGCGGCGGCGGCGGGTTGGCGGTTCGGCGGCGTCATCGCCGGGCATGTCGTCGGCGAATTCCCGCACGCGCATCTGCCCGGCGACAAGGATTTCTACCGGATCAACCCGGAGAACACGACCCGGCTGCGCGACCCCGATCCCAACGGCAACGAGCGCTTCTGGATCCTCGAAATCCACCTGGTCGATCCCGCCGGCCGCTATGGCGGATTCTACGAACGCCTGATGTCCTGATCCGGCTTGTCCGCGATACTGCCGCTGCCTAAGGCGGGACAATGAAAGGCACCACGCTGCGCAGCCTGCGCCAATGGCACCACCTTATCGGTGTCTTCCTGGCCCCCGCGATCCTGTTCTTCGCGTTCAGCGGGTTGATCCAGGTGCTTGGCTGGCAGGATGCGCGCAACCCGCCACCTGCCGGGTGGGTGTCGGCGATCGCAGGTATCCACAAGAAGCAGGCATGGCCCAAGCCGCGGCCGGCCGAACCCGCGCACAAGCCCGCCGCTGCCCGGCCAGCTGGGGATGACGATCATGGCGGACTTACACCGCTCAAGGTCTTCGCCTTGCTGGTCGCGACCGGACTGTTCACGACCACGCTGATCGGCCTGACCATTGCGTTGGGCACTCGCGCGATGCGTCGCAAGTCGCTGATTGCGTTTGGGCTCGGAGTCGTCGTGCCCGTCGTCCTGCTGGTGCTGTGACGATGGCGCTCGACCGCCAGCCACACCTGATCGGCGAGCTGATCGAGCTTCGCCCGGCGACCGCCGACGATTTCGACGTCTTGTTCGCGGTCGCCAGCGACCCGCTGATCTGGGAAGTCCATCCTGCGCACGATCGCTGGCAAGAGCCGGTATTCCGCCGCTTCTTCGCCGATGGACTTGCCTCGGGTGGGATGCTGGTCGCGATCGACCGCGCGAGCGGGGCGGTGATTGGCAGCTCCCGCTACGATTTCGGTCGCGCCGAGGCCGATGAGGTGGAGATCGGCTGGACCTTTCTCGCGCGGTCGCATTGGGGCGGCCGCTATAACGGCGAGATGAAGCGGCTGATGCTCGATCATGTCTTTGCCGGCGTGTCGCGGGTGATGTTCATGATCGGCGAAACCAATGTCCGCTCGCGCCGCGCGGTCGAGAAGATCGGCGGCAAGCTGACCGATCGGCGCCATCATGCCGAGATGGCGGGCAAGCCCGTGACGCACGTGATCTACACGATCGATCGGCCCGCCAAGGCGGCGTAATCCCGTTGCCGCTTTGGCCGCAAACGCCGGGATGTGGGGAAGTGCGCGGGCGCCTACATAGGCTGCATGACGACCGAAACCCCCATCGATATCGACGCCGCCTGGGCGGCCTTCGAGGCTCGCGACCGCGCGCATGACGGACGCTTCGTCGTCGCGGTCAAGACGACCGGCATCTATTGCAAGCCGAGCTGCCCGGCGCGGCATCCGAGGCGCGAGAATGTCGAGTTCCATCGCGATGCCGCCGGCGCGCGGGCTGCTGGGTTCCGCGCCTGCCTGCGCTGCAAGCCCGATGAGGTTGGCCGTGATCGCATCGCGGTGGCCAACGCTATTGCGCTGCTAGAAGCGGCGGAGGAGGCGATCCCGCTCGAGGAGTTGGCGGCCGAGGTCGGCTATGCGCCGCACCATTTCCACCGCTTGTTCAAGCGCGCCACCGGGGTGACGCCGGCCGCTTATCTCCGCGGTCTGCGCGCCACCCGCGTTGCCCAGGCACTCAAGGAAGAAAGCTCGGTCACCAATGCGATCTACGAGGCTGGATATTCAGCCCCCAGTCGCTTCTACGAAGGCGGCGCCAAGCGGCTGGGCATGACCCCGAGCGCCTGGCGGCAGGGCGGGGCAGGGGTGACGATCCGCTGGACGATCGCCGATACCAGCCTGGGCAAGTTGCTGATCGCCGCTACCGACAAGGGATTGTGCCGCGTTTCGTTCGACGAGGATGCGCTCGATCTCGCCAAGCATTTTCCCAAGGCCGAGATCGTCCCTGGAGGCGCCGCGCTCGGCGACCTCGCCGCGCGCGTCGTCGCCAAGGTCGAATCGCCTGATCGCGACCAGAATCTGCCGATCGACGTCCAGGGCACCGCCTTTCAAGAGGCAGTATGGCAAGCGCTTCGCGACATCCCCGCGGGGGAGACGCGGTCCTATGCCGAGCTCGCCGCCATCGCGGGCAACCCCAAGGCAGTGCGTGCCGTCGGCAGCGCGTGCGGCGCCAATCATGTCGCGGTCGTCATCCCTTGCCACCGCGCGCTGCGCAGCGACGGCTCGATGGGCGGCTATGCTTATGGCGTCGACCGCAAGACCTTCCTGCTCGATCGTGAAGGAGTGAAGTAATGGCGTATGTGATCCGCGGGCTCGACCCCACCCCGTTCAAGCCGCTTTATGGCCTGAGCGACGGCGAGCTCGCCGCGTTCGGCGCGATGCGCCGCCGCGCCGACGAAAAGCCCGGTTTTCCCTGCCGCGTAACGCTGGCGGATGCCGAACCGGGCGAGGATCTGATCCTCATCAACTACCAGCATTTGCCGGTCGATAGCCCCTATCGTGCGAGCTACGCGATCTTCGTTCGCGAAGGCGCCGAGCAAGCGGCGGAATATCGCGACGCGGTTCCCGAACAGCTTTCCCGCCGCCTGCTCGCATTGCGCGCGTTCGATGCCCAAGGGATGTTGCTCAAGGGCGACGTGATGGACGGCGGCGACCTGGCCGAGACGATCGACCCGTGGCTGGAGGATCCGAACGTCGCCTATCTCCAGGCGTACAATGCCCGCGCAGGATGCTTCGCGGCGCGGATCGACCGGGCTTAAGCGACGTCTTTGAACTCCCCTCCCTGCTTGCAGGGAGGGGCAGGGGGTGGGTGCGCGCGTCTGCGCGCTCACAAAAACTCGTCGGCGGCCCGGAAAAGCAGCGTCGGACGGGGCATCGAGCCCCGCCCAACGCTCAACCCACCCCTTAATCCCCTCCCTTGCAGGGAGGGGAAAGCCCTAGTGAAGCTTAAGGCGCCGGGCGCTTCACTCCCGGCCGCGCCACGGCATACATCGCCCAGGCATTGTCCTTCATCAGCGCCATCTTGTCGTCGCCGCGGACATAGAGGTCGAAGTGCGTCTTGTCGGGCAGGTAGGTGAAGCTCGCCTTGATCCGCGCCTTGGCCATCGCTGCCTCGAGCAGATGCGCCGGACCATCGAGATAGAAGGTGTCGGCAGTGCCCACGGTCAGGTGGATCTTGCCGTCGAGGTCGGGGCGCAGCACCGCGGCGTCGCGCGTGACGATATTGGCGATGTCGTAATTGTCGCGCCAATAGGCGACCACGGTGGGATCGACCTTGCCGGTCCCGCGGTCGAACACCGGCGCCGGCCGGCCATCGGCGGCGCGCGGGCTGAACACCCATTCGAACGAGGCGATCTGGCCGCCATAGGGGCCGAGCACTGCCTCGGCGCGGGCGAATTGCTCCATCGTCGCGATCAATTTGCCGTGATCGCGGACCAATGGAATCGGCTGGCCCTTGGCGTCGCGGTAGAAATTCGCGCCCGGCGCGTAGAGGTCGATATTGGTGAAGTTGTGGAAGTCGCTTGGGTCGGGTGAGGTCGGCCAGCTGCCACCGAACAGCTTCGGATAGCGAACCTGGAGCCAGAGCGTCGACCAACCGCCCGAACTGTGCCCGGTCAGAAACCGCCCGCTCGGCCTGGCGTCCATCGCATATTGGCGCTCGAGCGCGGGGATCAGTTCCTCGGTCAGCGCCTTGCCCCAGGGACCGTTATTGGCCGAATCGGCGAATTCGTTGGTCCCGGTCGCGCCGCTATGATCGAGGAACACCCAGATCATCGGCGGCAGCGAATGATCGTCCATCATCGCCGAAATGCGCGCGCCCTGCATCCGCTCCGACGCGAGCGTCCCGCCGAAGCCGCTGTCCGAATAGACGGTGGGGAATTTCGTCTTGCCGTCATAGTCGGGCGGTAGCGCGATCCAACCGCGGATCGATGTCGGAGTGCCGCGGAAAGCGGTCAGCGCCGTACTTTGGAACTCGACTGGCTTGAGCTGGGCGAGCGCGGCTTCGACTGGCGGCCGCTCCTTGGGCGACAGGCGTGCCAGCATCGCCGTCGGATCACCGGCCGGGACCATGGTGTCGAGCGCGATCGTCGGTAGCTTGCCGGGTAGGGTCACCTCGACCACCTTCGACACCAGATCGCCGGCATCGCGGCCGCCATAATTGTAATTGCGGTTGCGATCGAGCACCGCCTGGACGCGATAGGTCCCGGGCGGCAGGCTCGACAGCGGCGCGGGAAAGGTATCGGCCTCGCCATCGATCTGCGCGATCGTCTTGGGGCCGAGGTCGCTCACCTCGCGTGCCGCGATCGACGCACCGGTGGGCTCGAACGGCGAGAAGTCGACTGCGTCCGCCGGCTTGGCGTCGGGCTTGGCCTTTTCGGCGAAGACGATCAGTCGCCCCGAGAAATGATCGCCCAGCGCGGGCGCCACGGTCACCGGGATAACCACCGGGGAGGCGGGCGTGTCCGCTGCGCCGATCAACGCCAGGCAAGCCAGCAGGCCAAGTCGCTTCATCGCTCTTTTCCCCAATGTCGTCGCGACCGCCCGGCCTTGTCATCCGACGCCAGCCGATTCCCTTTCATTCCCGGATATCCGAATTGCTTGCGCAAGACACCTGTTGATCTAGGCTCGCGGCGGACGGAGGTGGCATGGACGAAGACGATCAATCGACGCCGACGCTCAGGATCCTGCGCCACCCGGCAATGCTGCTCGTTCTCGCGGTCTTGACGGCGTTCTGCGCAATCATCGTGACCGGCGAGATCGGAAAGGTGATCAGCGGGACCGTGAGCGGTCCGGCGGGTATGCTTGCCGCTGCCGTCACCGTCGCAGTGCTGTTCATCGCCGTCTATGCCGCCTTTCGCTACTGGGTGGAGGGGCAACCGGTGCGCGAGTTTGCGATGCCGGGCGCGGCGTCCGAATTGGGGGCTGGGTTTCTGACCGGCCTGATCCTCTTTTCGATCATCGTCGGTGTGATTGCCGTGTTTGGCGGATATCGCGTGATCGGTACGCATCCCTGGAGCGTGCTCGTCCCGGCGCTGGCGATCGCGATCCTGTCGGGTGTGACCGAGGAAATTATGTTCCGCGGCTGGTTCTTTCGACTGGTCGAGCGCTGGCTCGGAAGCTGGGCAGCGCTGGTCCTGTCGGCGGTCCTATTCGGCGCCCTGCATCTGCATAATCCGAATGCGACGCTGCTCGCGGGAATCGCGATCATGTTCGAAGCCGGAATCATGCTGGCGGCGATCTACATGATCACTCGCAGGCTGTGGGCAGTGATCGGCCTCCATGCGGCGTGGAACCTGGCTCAGGGCGGTCTGTATGGCATCCCGGTTTCCGGGGAAAATATGGATGGCGTGCTGCGGCCCGATATTCGCGGCTCCGACCTGTTGACCGGCGGTGCGTTCGGCGCCGAAGCGTCGCTTCCCGCGATCGTCGTCGCGACCGCCTTCGGACTCGTGCTGCTCTATGTCGCGTGGCGGCGCGGTCGGTTCATGGCCCCGCTTTGGGTCCGTCGCCGTCAGGGCGTGGTCGAACAGGCGTAAACCAATTTCTCGCTATAGGTCGTCGGCAAGGCGGCGCGGATCGACTGCTGTTGCACCATCAGATTGTTGCGCGTGCCGGCATCGGCGCTGCATTGCTTGAGCGGGCTCTGCGCGCGCACCTTACGCGCGGCGTCCATCTGCACCGCGCTCAGGAAATAGCGATAGGCGGTGTAGGTCCGCGTCTCGGGGTCGAATTGCAGTACCGATACGGTCTGCTCGTCGTTCGGCACCAGCACGCGCGTCCATTTGCCGTTGTCATCGGCATATTGCGTCTTGCCGTTCAAGCACCCGTCCTGCCCCCAATCGAGATTGACGTCGGCGGTGGCCGACACCGTCACGCGGCTGCGGTCGGGCTGGAACTTGCATGCCATCTTGCCCAGCGAGCTCGCGCCCGCCGCCGACGGAGTCGGCGTCGCGACGGGTACCGCAAAGCCCGGGGGCAGCATCGGCTCCTCGCTCGGCCGCAACAGGAAGACGATGACCGCCGCGACGATCAGCACGCCGCCGGCCGATCCCGCCCAGATCGCCTCGCGCTGGCGTCCGCGCGAATAGAGCAGACCGCCGCCGCCGACGGACAACGCGCCGAGTACGAGCAGCAAGGCCGAGATCGCCATGACGTTCTCGCTGGCGCGCTGGGCATTGAGCCGCGCCGCTTCGACCGCCTGTTGGCGGCTGGCCTGGTCGCGCGCGGCGGAATCGCGGCGCGACGCATCGGCCGCCTCGCGCGCCGCTGAGTCCGCCGCCTCATCGGCGCTCAGCCGCGCTTCGAGGCTCATGCAGGGAATGTCGACCGTGTTGAACGCCTGCCTGTGCTCGCGCAGGAAGCCGGCAAGCTCGCTCTCGGCGATCGCGAAGGCGAAATTGGCATCGCCATCTTCGCCGCGCGTGATCGCCGAATTGACTCCCATCACGCGTCCGCAGCGGTCGAGCAGCGGGCCGCCCGAATTGCCGCGCGAGATGCTCGCGCTGTGGAGCAGCACGTTGATGCCGTCGATATTGCGGCTGGCCGACAAGGACCCTTCGGAGCGCACCGGCGCCAGCGGCTTGATATAATCCGCCGCCGATTGCGCGGTCGCCAGGTCGACATTGCCGGGATAGCCGAGCGAGACGAGGCCCATGCTGTCGTCGGGCGCGCCGGTGTACAGCGTCGCCACCGGCAGCGCGGCGCCGGTGATTTCGATCAGCGCCAGGTCGCGCTTGGCATCGATCGCGACGACGCGACCCTGGTACGATTTGGATCCCTCAGAGGGCACCACACCGATGACGACATTGTCGGGATATTTCTGTGCGAGCTCGACGACATGCGCGTTGGTGACGATCCGATTGGGTCCGACCGCGAAGCCCGAACCATGGCCGAATCCAACCACTTCCTGATCGACGATCGCGATCGTCACGACGCGGACGACGCTACGCGAGGCCGCCGCGATGTCGTCGGCCATGGCGAGCGACGGAGCTGCAACCCAGCCAAAGGCCGTCAGAATTACCAGCAGACGAAGCAAACGAACCATAGGCCTGCCCTTCCACGAAACGCGCCGCGCTTCAATGCGCGATCGGCGGTTTGTTTTCCGGCGCTTCCGGCGATCTGTTCTCGTTCGCTAGCTCTGCGACGCCTCGCTCTTGTCGCTTTTGCTAGACTCCAGCGCTTTCAGCGCTTCGTCGATCTTGCCCGCGTCGATCGCCGTCACCGCGTCGAGCGCGGTGTTGACCGAGCCGGCGCGATGCGGGCTATAGGCCACCGGCAGCAGCGCCAGCCGGGCGCGCTCCTTCTCCCCGCGATGCAGCAGGATGATCGCCGCGTTCATCCGCAGCTCATAGGCATAAGGGGCGTCGGTATAGGCCGACAGCAGCCCGTCCTCGGCATTGCTGGTCGGCTTGGCGTGCGCCTGGAAGAAGCTCTGGTAATAGAGGGTCAGCGGCTCGGGATTATCGGGGTCGAGATGATTGGCTTCGATATAGCCGTGCCGTGCGGTGCGCCAATGCGATGGGTCGCGATCTTCGGTCTTGGCCAACTCGGCGCACATCACCATGCTCTTGTAGATCAGCGCGTGGATCGACTTGGGATCGGCGGCCAGCGCGCGCTCGACCGCCGCCTTGGCCGTCGGCAAATCTCCTGCGTCGAATGCGGCTTCGGCCAGCTCGTTCTGCGCGCCGGCGTCATTGGGGAATGGGGCCGCCAACTTGCTTGCCAGCGCGGCGACCTCGTCCGCGCTGGACGCGTCGACACCGCGGGTCGAGCGCAGGCGTGCCGGCATCACCGCTGCCTCGCCGGGGGAAAGGACGCGCAGCTTGATCTCGCCGATCGGAAGCGAACTCGCTTTCAGCGTCGCGACGGTGATCCTCGACCGCATGATATAGGCGGTCATATCGCTATCGAGCTTCTTCAAATCGCCGAACGCATTGGTCGCTTCCTCGACCTTCTTGCCGGCATTGATCGCGTCCATATACTTCGCCAACTGTCCTTTGCGAGACTCGTCGAAGCTCAGATAATGCAGCAACAGCCAGCCGCGGCCGTAGAGCGCCTCGGTCTGATCCTCGCGCAGCTTGCCGGGGTCGAGCTGCAACATGCGACCTGCCGGCAATGCCGAACTGTCCCCCAGCGACCAGACGCGATAGACCGGGGGCTGGCCGATGGTCACACCGCCGTCCTTGTTGAAGGACGCGGTCGCGTTGAATTCCGCAAAACCCTCCACAAACCATTCGGGAAAGACCGTGTTCGGCCAGTTCAGGAACATGAAATGATGGGCATATTCGTGCAGCAGAATGGCTTGAGCGCTGAGATCGAACACCGATCCGCTGGGCGCGTCGCGCGGAACGAAAGCCACCGGGCCGCCTATTCGCGTCTCGTAGAAGCCGGCGACGTTGCTCATGCCCTTGCCGGCTAGGCGGCGAACGTCGCCGATGCTCCCCACCATGTAGACTCGGACGCGGTCGGCGTCGGCCAACTTTTCGTCGGGGACGCCGCGCATTACCCGCATCGCTTTATCGAATTTCTCCAGCCGTTCGGTGAACGCCCTGATCCGCTCCGGTTTGTCGTCGGCATAGACGATGAAATGCGTGGAACTCGCTTCCTGCCATACGGCGTGCGCGGCGAACGGCCATGCCGACACGACAAGCGCGGCTGACATCAATAACTTGCGTACCATCCCATCCCCCGGAGAACGCGTGACTTTGCCGCGGAGGCTAGGAGCCTGCATCAGACAAAGCTATATGGATCAACGTCCACAATGACGCGAACCTTGGACGGCCAGTCGAGCCCGCCGAGCCAGGCGCGGATCACGTCCTGGACGTCGAGTCCGCGCCGCGCGTGGATCAGCAGGCGATAGCGATGGCGGCCGCGCAGCATCGCCAGCGGGGCCGGGGCGGGGCCGTAGACTTCCATCCCCTCGACCCGCGGGGCAGTTCGGCCCACCAGCTTGGCGATGTCATAAGCGGCGGATTGATCTTCCGAACTGACCACGATCGCGGCGTAGCGGCCGAACGGCGGGGCGCCGGCCTCGCGCCGCGCCTCGGTCTCGGCTGCGGTGAACGCGTCGGCGTCACCCGACACCAACGCTTCCATCACCGGCGCCTTGGGGTCGTGCGTCTGGATGAAGACATGGCCGGGTTTCTCGCCGCGGCCGGCGCGCCCCGCCACCTGCATGATCTGTTGGAAGGTGCGCTCCGCCGCGCGCAAATCGCCACCGCCGAGGCCAAGATCGGCGTCGATCACCCCGACCAGGGTCAGATTGGGGAAATGATAGCCCTTGGTGACGAGCTGGGTCCCGATGACGATGTCGATCTCGCCCGCTTCCATTCGGTTGACGAACTCAGCCGCCTTGGCCGGGGACCAGATCGTGTCGCTGGTGACGATGGCGGTACGCGCTTCGGGCCATAGCGCCGCCACTTCATCGGCGATGCGTTCCACGCCTGGCCCGCAGGCGACCAGCGAATCCTCTTCCTTGCATTCAGGGCATGCGCGCGGCGTCGGCATGACGTGGCCGCAATGGTGGCAGCTCAGCCGCCGGACCAGCCGGTGCTCAACCATCCAGGCCGTACAATTGGGGCATTGGAAGCGATGCCCGCAGGCGCGGCACAAGGTCAGCGGCGCATAGCCGCGGCGGTTGAGGAACATCAGCGCCTGCTCGCCGCGCGCCAGGGTCTCGTCGATCGCCTTAACCAATTTGGGCGCGATCCAGCGGCCGCGCTCCGGCGGGTCCAGCAACAGATCGATCGCCTCGATATCGGGCATTTCCGCGGCGCCATAGCGGCCGGGCAGCTTCACTTCGGCATAATTGCCGATCTCGACCTGCTGGCGCGTCTCGATCGCCGGGGTGGCAGTGGCGAGCACGACCGGAATGTCCTCGAACTTGCCGCGCATCACCGCGACATCGCGCGCATGGTAATGCACGCCCTCTTCCTGCTTGAAGCTGGTCTCGTGCGCCTCGTCGACGACGATCAGGCCGAGATTGGAATAAGGCAGGAACAATGCCGAGCGCGCGCCGACCGTGACCAGCGCCTGGCCGGTAGCGATTGCGCGCCAGGCGCGCCGCCGTTGCGACTGGCGCAGCCCCGAATGCCACGCCACCGGCTCGCACCCGAAGCGCGCGGTGAAGCGCTGCAGAAACGGTTCGGTCAACGCGATCTCGGGGAGCAACACCAGGGTCTGGCGCCCGGCGCGGATCGCGGAGGCGATCGCCTCGAAATAGACCTCGGTCTTGCCCGATCCGGTCACCCCGTCGAGCAAAGTCGGCTTGAAGGCATGCGCGGCGACGTCGGCGGTCAGCGCGTCGGCGGCGCGCTGCTGCTCTTCGGACAGAACCGGGACGTCGTGGCCGGGATTGGGGAGCGGAAAGGGGCTGTCGATATCGACCTCAACCGCCTCGATCGCGCCGACCTTGACCAGGCCTCGAATCACGCCGTCGGATACGTCGGCGATCGTCGCCAGCTCGCGGACGAGACCCTGGCGGTCGCCGATCCGCTCCAATGCCTGGGCGCGTTGCGGCGTCAGCCGGTCGGGGACATGCCCGGTCGGGCGATATTCGGTAACGGTCCGCGCGCCTTCGAGCGCGGAGGAGGAGGGCAGCGCCATCCGCGCCACCGAGACCGGGGAAGCGAGATAATAATCCGCCGTCCACTCGATCAGCCGCCGCATCGCATCGGTCAGCGGCGGTACCGGCAGCACGTCGATCAGGTTGCGTAACCGATTGTCGCCGACCTCGGCATCCGACGGCATCCGCTCGGGCTCCCACACCACGCCGAGCAGCTGGCGCGGACCCAAAGGCGCGACCACCAGCGACCCCGGCTCGACCGTCATGCCATGCGGCACGCGATAATCGAGCGGACCCAGAGCGGAGTTCATGACGAGGACGCGAGCGCGGGACATTGCCGCTCATATGGCGATTCCTGTGCGTAGGCGAAACCTCGCGCATGCCGGTTTCGTCCGCCCTGTTCCGGTTCGTCCATGCCCGCTAGAACAAGGGGGTGACCCCGCAGGAACAACTCGACGGCTTCATCGACAAATTCACGCCCGATGTCGCGGCGACGATCCGGCGCGCGGTGGCGATGGTGTCGGCGCGGCTGCCGGGCGCGACGATCCTGGTCTATGACAATTACAACGCGCTCGCGATCGCGTTTGGGGCGAGCGAGAAGCGCCAGTCGATCATCTGCTCGGTCGCTGGCTATCCGCGTTGGGTCAGCCTGTTCCTGTCCAACGGCCCGACATTGCCCGATCCCGAAGCACTGCTGGAAGGCGAGGGCAATACCGTTCGCCACGTCAAGCTGGTCGGCGACCGCATGAACAGCCCGGCGGTCGCCGCGCTGATCGATGCCGCCCTAGCCAGCGTTGCAACGCCGATCGATCCGGCGGGCGAGGGGCGGCTGGTAATCAAATCGGTCTCGGCCAAGCAACGGGCGCGGCGCCCGTGACGGCGCTGCCGTTCGAGTTCGGCCAGCATCTGTCGCGCGACCGGCGGCGCTCGGCGCATACCGTCCGCGCCTACGAGGCGACTGCTGTCCGCCTGGTCCAGTTTCTCGGCGAACATTGGGGCGAGGAGGCGGATCGCGCGGCGCTCGGCCACGTGACGGCGGCCGATTTGCGCGCCTATCTCGCGCGGCGGCGTGGACAGGGCCTGGGCAATTCCTCGGCTGCCCGCGAGCTGTCGGCGGTCAAGACCTTCCTCAAATGGGCGGCGGGGGACGAGGCGTCGCCGCGGATGCGCGGGCCGCGCGTCAAGAAAGGCGTGCCGCGTCCGGTCTCGCCCGCCGATGCAATCGCATTGGCCGAAGAAGTCGCCGAGGACGCCGCCGAACCCTGGATTGCCGCGCGCGATTGGGCGGTGCTGCTGCTGCTTTATGGCGCAGGGCTGCGCATCGGCGAGGCGGTCGGGCTGACCGGCGCGATATTGCCGCTGGGCGAGGCGATGGCGGTCACCGGCAAGCGCGACAAGACGCGGATCGTGCCGTTACTGCCCCAGGTGCGCGAGGCGATCGACACCTATGTCGCGGCGTCGCCTTGGCCGGTGGTGCGCAGCGAGCCCTTGTTTCGAGGGGCGAAGGGCGGGCAGCTATCGGCCGGCGTGGTCAGGAAATCCGTTCAGGCGGCGCGGATCCGTCTCGGACTGGCCGATCGCACCACGCCACATGCGCTGCGGCACAGTTTCGCGACGCATCTGTTGGGGCGCGGTGCCGACCTCCGCCAGCTTCAGGAATTGCTCGGTCATGCCAGCCTGAGCTCGACCCAGATCTACACCGCAGTCGACGCCGCCCATTTGCTCGACGTGTACCGGAACGCGCATCCGCGGGCATGAGGGAAGCAGTTTTCCCCTCCCTGAAAGGGAGGGGATCAAGGGGTGGGTGTTGCGCCGGGCGAGGCTCGATGCCTCGTCCGACGCTTTTTTGGTGAGCGATGAGTGAGTCTTTATAGGCGCGCAGACGCGCGCACCCACCCCTAGCCCCTCCCTGTCAGGGAGGGGAATTTCAGGCGTCGCGAGTCTAAGCCCGCGGCTTCCACGTCACGACGCGCCACGCATACCAGACTGCAATCGCCGCGCAGATCGCGATCGCCGCCGGCCCGGTCCAGCCCTCGGCCTCGCGGAAATTGGCGCCGAGATACCAACCCGCGCCGGTCAGGAACGCATTCCAGATCGTCGTTCCGGCCAGTGTCCAGACGATGAACTTCCACCGCGGCATTTTCGAGATGCCGGCCGGCAGCGACACGATCGACCGCCCGAACGGCGCGAAGCGGAGCGCGAACACCAGCCATTGGCCGTGGCGGAAGAAGAAATTGTCGATCCGCTCGACGTCCGACCAGTTGACCGTCAGCCAGCGCCCGTTGCGGTCGACGAACGGCTTGAGCTTCTGCAGCGGCACGTTGCGGCCGATCCAGTACCAGAAATAATTGCCCATCGTGGAGCCCAGGGTGCCGGCAATCATCACCCCGGCGAAACTGAGCTTGCCATGCGCGACCGCGATCCCGGCGAAGCCCATAATGACTTCGGACGGGATCGGCGGGATGATATTCTCCAGCGCCATCCACAGGAAAATCGCCGCATAGCCCCATTGTTCGAGGCCATCGAGGAACCACTCGGTCATCCTGTTGCCGCGACCTTCTTCTCGATCGCGTCCCAGATCATTGCCGAGACATCCACGCCGTCGAGCCGCTCGATAGCGACGATGCCGGTGGGGGAAGTGACGTTGATCTCGGTCAGCCATTCGCCGCCGATCACGTCGATCCCGACGAACAGCAGCCCGCGTTTTTTGAGTTCTGGGGCGAGCGCGGCGCAGATCTCGCGCTCCTTTGCGGTCAGCTCGGTTTTCGCCGCCGACCCGCCGACCGCCAGGTTGGAGCGGAATTCGCCTTCGCCTGGAATGCGGTTGATCGCGCCGGCGATCTCGCCATCGACCAGCACGATGCGCTTGTCGCCGCTGGCCACGCCGGGCAGGAACGCCTGGAGCATGTGCGGCTCGCGCCAGGTCATGTTGAACACCTCGATCAGCGCCGACAAATTGGTGCCCTCGCGATCGACCTTGAACACAGCCTTGCCGCCATTGCCATGGATCGGCTTGACGACGATCTCGCCATGTTCGTGGAGGAATTTGCGCGCTTCCTCCAGGCTGCGCGTGACCAAGGTCGGCGGCATGAAGCGCGCAAAGTCGAGCACGAACACCTTTTCCGGCGCGTTGCGGACGCTGGCGGGATCGTTGACCACCAGCGTCTTGTCCGCGATCCGCTCGAGCAGGTGGGTCGCGGTGATATAGCCCAGGTCGAACGGGGGATCCTGGCGCATCAGCACGACATCGGCCTCGTCGCCCAAATCCAGGTTCACCGGCTCGCCAAAGCTGAAATGCTTGCCGGCCACGCGCTCGACGGTGACCGGATGCGCCTTCGCCCAGACACGGCCGTCGCGATAATTGAGCGCATCGGCGGTATAATGGAATAGCCGGTGCCCGCGCGCCTGCGCCGTCAGCATCAGCGCAAAGCTCGAATCGCCGGCGATGTTGATCGACTCCATGGGATCCATCTGGACGGCGACATTCAGCGGCATGCGATTCTCTTTCCTTACTCGTCACCCCAGCGAACGCTGGGGTCTCGTCGGGCTTTTACCGCCAGAGATGCCAGCTTTCGCTGGCATGACGGTTAATGCTTTAGCGTATTAGTCGGCTATGTCACCCGATCCACGCATTCTCGATATGGCGAGGCCTGGTGCCGGGCGCCAGCAGGATAACGTCGACACGGATATCGTCGCCCGGCCCGGCATAACGCGGCATCAATACTTCGGCTGCCGCCGCTACCCGAGCGAGCCGCCGTTCGTCGATCGCGAAATCGAGTTCGGCCGCGGTCGCGCGCATCTTCACTTCGACGAACGCGATCAAATTGCCCTTGCGCGCGACGAGGTCGACTTCGCCCGCCGGCGTGCGGACGCGCTTGTCGAGGATGCGCCAGCCCTTGAGCCGAAGCCACCAGGCAGCGATCCGTTCCCCGCGCCGGCCCGAGGCCTCGGCGGCGCGGCGATCCCTCTTAAAGCCCCTCCCCTTCAGGGGAGGGGTTGGGGGTGGGGTTGGGTCTCCGGCGCTCAGCCAAGCCTCCCCCACCCCGACCCCTCCCCCGAAGGGGAGGGGCTATTGATGAGCTCCACACTCACTTCTTCATCTCCATCGCCCGCGCGTAGAGTTCGCGGCGATCCAGGTTCAGCCGCTTGGCCACTTCCCCCGCCGCCTTGCTCGCGGGCAGCCGCGTCAACGCCTCGGCCAGCGCGCTATCCGCATCCTCCACGCTCGCCGGTGCCGCCTCGCCCGGCGGCGCCACGACCACGACGATCTCCCCCTTGGGCGCCGCTTCGGCATAACGCGCGGCGAGCATCGACAATGTTCCCGTCACCGCTTCCTCGAACTTCTTGGTGATTTCGCGCGTCACCGCCGCTTCGCGGTCGCCGAGCTTCTCCGCCAGCAGCGCCAAAGTCGCCGCCAGCCGCGGGCCTGATTCGTACAGCACCAAAGTCGCGCGAATCGCCGCCACTTCGACGATCGCCTCCGCCTTGGCCCCTGCTTTGGCCGGCAGGAAGCCGATGAACAGGAACCGGTCGGTCGGCAGCCCGGCCAGGGTCAGCGCCGCGATCGCCGCGCACGGCCCGGGGATCGTCACCACCGCATGCCCGGCCGCGCGCGCATCGCGGACCAATTTGTAGCCGGGATCGGAGATCAGCGGGGTCCCCGCGTCGCTGACCAACGCTACCGCCTCACGCCCCATCCGCTCGATCAGTCCGGGGCGAACGCGGTCGGCATTATGGTCGTGATAGGCGATCATCGGCCGTTTTATGCCGATGTGGCGGAACAGTCCCGCCGTCACGCGCGTATCCTCGACCGCGACCAAGGCGGCATTCGACAGTACGTGCGCCGCGCGCGGCGACAGGTCACCGAGATTGCCGATCGGGGTGGCGACGATATAGAGACCGGGCATAAGAACATCAGACATCAGGGGACCGTCATGGCAGAGGCAGCAACCGCACCGCAACGACTGACGCAATTAAAGCGGGCGGTTTTCCTGTTCGGACTGCTGGTGCTCAGCGCCTGTTCGACCGTCGTGCCGCGCTCCGGACCGCCGGTAGAGCGCGGTCCTGCGGTCGTCGCCCCGCCGGTCGCCCCGCCGGTGATGCCCGGCCTGCCGACCGATAACGAGCATCACATGGTGGCCTTGCTGGTCCCGCTGACCGGCAACAATGCCGGCGTCGGCAAGAGCATCGCCAACGCGACCCAGCTCGCTTTGCTCGATACCAACAACAGCTCGCTGCGCATCACCACCTACGACACCGCGACCGGCGCGGCCGCGGCGGCGCAGCGCGCGATCGATGACGGCGCGCGGGTGATTCTCGGGCCCTTGCTCGCCGAAGACGTTCGCGCGGTCGGTCCGATCGCCAAGCGCGCCGGGGTTCCGGTGATCAGTTTCTCGAACGATTCGAGTCTGGCCGGATCGGGCGCGTATCTGATGGGCTATTCGCCGGGCCAGTCGATCGAGCGAGTCGTCGATTATGCCCGCGATCAGGGGATCACCACTTATGGCGGCCTGGTCGCCAACGGCGTCTATGGCCAGCGCGCCTCGACCGCGTTTCTGCGCGCGGTCGAATCCGCCAAGGGCCAGGTGATCTCGCTGCAGAATTACGATCATACCAATCCGTCGATCACCGGCGCGACGTTGCGCCTCGGCAAGGCCGGTTCGGTCGGCGCGGTCCTGGTCGTCGATGACGGTGCGACGGCGGCGGGGATCGTTCCGCTGCTGCGCCGTAACGGCGAGGCCGGCGCGCGCGTGCTTGGCACCGAACGCTGGAACACCGAGGCATCGATCGCCGCCAAGCCTGCGCTCAACGGCGCGTGGTTCGCCAGCGTGCCCGACACTCTCTACCGCCAATATGCGGTCAAATACCGCGCACGGTTCGGCGCCGCTCCCTATCGCCTGTCGAGCATGGGCTATGACGCGGTATTGCTGACCATCCGCATCGCGCGTGACTGGCGGATCGGCGCGTCGTTCCCGGAGGACCGCTTGCGCGACAAGGACGGCTTTTCGGGCATTGACGGCGCGTTCCGGTTCAGCCGCGACGGCATCGCCGAACGTGCGTTGGAGGTGCAGGAAATTCGTGGTGGCACGACGGTGACGATCTCGCCCGCGCCGGCGGGGTTCTAACAGCTAGAAAATCCTCCCCGTTTACGGGGAGGGGGACCGACGCGCAGCGGCGGTGGAGGGGGTGGGCCACATATGTCATCGCTCGCGGCCCACCACTCCCTCCACCGCGCTATCGCGCGGTCCCCCTCCCACAAGTGGGGGAGGATTTTTAGTTTGCCAAACGGCTAAGTTTTGCCCATGGTTATCCATATGGATAACCATCAACTCGCGCTCGACTCCGCTTTTCATGCGCTCGCCGATCCGACCAGAAGGGCGGTCGTCGGCCGGCTCGTCAGGGGGCCGGCGGCGGTGACGGAGTTGGCTTCGCCCTTCGCCATGGCGCTGCCGTCGTTCATGAAGCACCTGCGCGTGCTGGAAAAAGACGGGCTGATCCGCTCCGAGAAGATCGGCCGCGTCCGCACCTGCCGGATCAATGCCGAGCGGCTCGCCGCCGCTGAATCCTGGCTTTCCGAGCAACGCGAGATCTGGCGATCCAGAGCCGATCGTCTCGCCGACTTTGTCGAAACCCAACTGCCCGAGGAGCAATGACCATGCCCATCGACTCGTCCGAACTCACGATCGATCGCTTCATCGCGGCACCGCCCGCCCGGGTGTGGAAAGCGTGGAGCACGCCCGATCATCTGGCGAAATGGTGGATACCGGCGCCGATCGAATGCCAGGTGGTCAAGCTAGACTTGCGCCCCGGCGGCGGGTTCGAGACCTTGATGCGCGAAGGCGATGGCGACTTCCAGCCGCACGTCGAGGCTTGTTTCCTCGAGGTCGTTTCCGAATCGCGCCTGGTCTTCACCACCGTGCTCAGGGAAGGCTGGCATCCGGTCGAGCCGTGGCTCGCGCTGACCGCGATCATCACCTTCGAAGCGGAAGGCGACGGCACCCGCTACGCTTCCCGCGTGCTGCACAAGACTGCGGCCGATGCGCGCAAGCATGAGGAGATGGGATTCGAGGAAGGCTGGGGAACGGCGATCGGTCAACTCGCGGCTTTCGTCGCGGGCCACGCCTGAAGTGTATTAAGTGTACGACGGTATGTCGGAGACAAACCGTCATCCCCGCGAACGCGGGGACCCAGCTCCTGTCAGCTCCGCGAATTCGCCGTTTGTTTATGCTTCACGTGCCGGAGATGGGTCCCCGCGTTCGCGGGGATGACGAGTAAGTGGACGACCTGCCTAGGTCTCTTCCGGTGCCCGAACGATCTCACCCAGGATCGCATTGAGCACCGGCATGCCCGCGTCGGTGGCGCGTAGGCCTGTGCCGTCCTGCTCGAGCAACCCCTGTGCGGCCAGCCGCTCGATCGCCTGACGGTCTGCCAGTTCGTCGATCGGCCGCTCGCCCAGCGTCGCGATCCGATCCAGGTCGATCCCTTCGGCCAGCCGCAGGCCCATCAGCGTCGCTTCGACCGCACGTTCTCGCGGTGTGAGTGGTTCTTCCTGCTCGATGCCGTGGCCATTGCGCGCGACCGCCTCGATCCAATTCTCCGGTTTGCGCCGCCGCTGCGTCGCGACGCCGGTGCGCCGGCCATGCGCGCCCGGTCCGATCCCGGCATAATCCTGGTAGCGCCAATAGGTCAGGTTGTGGCGGCTTTCCGCGCCTGCCCGCGCATGGTTGGAAATCTCGTACGCGGGCATTCCAGCGCTCGCGGTCAAGGCGCGGGTGAGTTCGAACAGATCGGCGGCGCGGTCATCGTCCGGCAGCACCAGCCGCCCGGCCAGCGCCTCGGTCTGGAACCGCGTGCCCGGCTCGATCGTCAGCTGATAGAGCGACAGATGCTCGGTGCCGAACGACAGCGCGCGCGCGAGTTCGGCGTGCCAGTCGGCCAATCCCTGGTCGGGCCGCGCATAGATCAGGTCGAAGCTGACCCGGTCGAACACGCGCTGTGCGGTGTCGAGCGCGGCCAGCCCTTCTGTCACGTCATGGGCGCGGCCCAGAAAGGCCAAGGTCTTATTGTCGAGCGCCTGCAGCCCCAGGCTCACCCGGTTGACGCCAGCCGCGGCAAGATCGGCGAACCGTGCCGCCTCGACGGACGATGGGTTGGCCTCCAGTGTGATTTCGATCCCCGGCGCGAATCCCCAGGCGCGTTCGGCGGCATCGAGCACTGCCGTCACCGTCGCCGGCGGCATCAGCGACGGCGTGCCGCCGCCAAAGAAGATTGATCCCAGCCGCCGCCCGGGCAACACCGACGCCTCGTGCGCCAGGTCGGCGAGCAGCGCGTCGCGCCACCTCTCCTGGTCGACGCTCTCGCGGACATGGCTGTTGAAGTCGCAATAGGGACATTTCGACACGCAGAACGGCCAATGGACGTATAAGGCGAGGGGCTCGGACATCAGACCCGAGCATATGGAGACGCGCGCATGATCAGGAAAGCAGGGATCGCGCTACTGGCGATGGCGCTGACCGCGTGCGGGGCGCAAAGCGGCCCGGAGCGCGTGGTCGAGCCGCGCAACGGTGCCGCGCCCGCGCAGCGCGGCGGCGCCTTGCTTCGCCAGATCATGCTCGCCAGGCACAACGACGCGCGCCGCGCGGTTGGCGCCCCGCCGCTCGCCTGGGACGATGGCCTCGCCGCGCACGCGCTCGATTATGCCCGCGAACTCGCCCGTACCCGCCGCTTTCAGCACGCGCCGCAGCCGATGGGGCCGGGGCGCGAGGGCGAGAACCTCTTCACCGGCACGCGCGACGCTTATTCCTTTGCCGAGATGATCCAGTACTGGATCGACGAGCGGAAGTGGTTCGTGAACGCCCCCGCGCCCGATTTCAGCACCACCGGCAACGGCGAGGCGGTGGCGCATTACACCCAGATCATCTGGCGCACGACGACGCGGGTCGGCTGCGCGGTCGCGAGCAACGATCGCGACGATTACCTCGTCTGCCGCTACGCGCCGCCGGGCAACGTGATAGGGTTGAGGGCGCTTTTAGCCTTCGTGCCGAGCCTTAATTAACGCGCCGCGCGCATTACGTGCGGCAATGATCCGCTTTCGTTTCCTCGCCGCGATCGCGCTGCTGCCGCTGACCGCGAACGCGCCGATGCCGCGTCCGGGTGGCGTCGCCTTCATCCGCGCGATGCTCGACAGTCAGAACGAGGCGCGGCGCGCCGCGGGTGTGCCCGAGATCAGCTGGGACGACAATCTCGCCATCGATGCGAAGCAATGGGCCGACCATCTCGCCGGCACCAGCAGCTTCTATCATTCTGACAATGATCGCGGCAGCGATCCCGATGGAGAGGGCGAGAACCTCTTCATGGGCACCCAGGACGCGTACAGCTATCAGCAGATGGTCGGCATGTGGGTCGATGAGAAGAAATTCTATCGCGACGGCGTGATGCCCAATCTCTCGACCACCGGGAATTGGGACGATGTTGGCCATTACACCCAGATCATCTGGAGCTCGACCCGCCGCGTCGGCTGCGCGCTGGCGAACAATGGCGAGGACGATTATCTCGTCTGCCGCTATTCCGAGCCGGGCAATTTCTATGGCGAGAGCCCGCGCTGACCCCGGCTTAGAGAACCGCGTCGACTAACTGCCTGAACGCCGCGGCGCGGTGCGTCAGCGGGGTCTTCTCCTCGTGCGTCATCTCGCCGAACGTACGGTCATGGCCGTTAGGCACGAACATCGGATCGTAGCCGAAGCCATGCTCGCCGCGCGGCGGCCAGACCAGCAGGCCGTCGACCCGCCCTTCGAACCATTCGACATGGCCGTCGGGCCAGGCCAGCGCCAGCGCGCAGACGAAATGGGCGTCGCGAACCGCATCGGGTCCGGCCGCGGCGAGCCTGTCCTCGACCAGCTTCATCGCCACGCCGAAATCCTTGCCCGGCCCCGCCCAGCGTGCCGAGAAGATGCCCGGATCGCCGTTCAGCGCCTCGACGCACAGCCCGCTATCGTCGGCCAGTGCCGGCAAGCCCGACAGATCGGCCGCCTGCAGCGCCTTCAATTCGGCATTGGCGACGAAGGTCGTGCCGGTTTCCTCGGGCTCGGGCAGGTCGAGCGACTTCGCCGAGACGGGCCGGATTCCGTAGGGCCCGAGCAGCGCTTCGATCTCGCGCACCTTGCCTTCATTGTGGCTGGCGATGACCAATTTACCTGGCGCCAGCTTGCGGATCGCCTGGGGCGCGTCGCCGCCAATTCCCTCGTCCGGTCCGCTCATGCCGATCCAACCGCCTTTGCCTGTGCCGCGAAAATCTCGTTACAGCCGATCCGCGCGAGCCGAAGCAACCTCAACAACGCTTCCTCGTCATACGTTGCATGTTCGGCGGTCGCTTGCGCCTCGGCTATATGGCCATTTTCGAGCAGGACGAAATTGGCGTCGGCATCGGCATTCGAATCCTCGTCATAATCGAGGTCGAGCACCGGCGTGCCCTGGAAGATGCCGCAGCTGACCGCGGCGACTTTCTGGGTCAGCGGATCGCTGGTCAGCTTGCCGTCGCGCATCAGTCCGTTGATCGCCAGCCTGAGCGCGACCCAGGCGCCCGAGATGGAAGCGGTGCGCGTGCCGCCATCGGCCTGGATGACGTCGCAATCGAGCGTGATCTGGTGCTCGCCGAGCAGCGACAGGTCGGTCACCGCGCGCAAGCTGCGCCCGATCAGCCGCTGGATCTCCTGTGTCCTCCCCGATTGCTTGCCACGCGCCGCCTCGCGTGCGCCTCGCGTGTGCGTCGCGCGCGGCAGCATGCCATATTCGGCAGTGACCCAACCCGATCCCTTGCCGCGCAGCCAGGGTGGCAGGCGGTCCTCGACCGAGGCGGTGACCAGCACCTTGGTGTCGCCGAACCCGACCAGTACCGATCCCTCGGCATGTTTGGTGAAATGGGGTTCGATGGTGATCGCACGCATTTGATCGGGGGCGCGGCCGCTGGGGCGCATGAAAGTCTCCTGATAAAGGTCGCGACGGCCCTAGGGCCTCAAGCCACGGGCGGCAATCACCTCGATGCGGAGCGTTTGCGGCGAGTGGTGGGATTGAGCAGCGGGGCTGCGCCGCCTAGATCAGCAGGATGACCGCTCCCGCCGTCACCGAATTGTCCGATCGCGCGCGCGACATTTTTCGCGCGGTGGTGGAAGGCTATCTCGATACCGGCCAGCCGGTGGGGTCGCGCACACTTGCCGATGCCGGGGCGTTCAGTCTGTCGCCCGCGTCGATCCGCAACGTCATGGCGGAGCTCGAAGCGCTCGGGCTGCTCAGCCATCCACATACCAGCGCCGGGCGGATGCCGACCGATACCGGGCTACGCCTGTTCGTCGACGGGATGATGCGCGTCGCCGAGCCGAGCCTGGAGGAACGCGCGGCGATCGAGGGCAGGGCAGTGCGCTCGGGCCCGGTCGAAGAGGCGCTGGCCGCGACCACGGCGGCGCTCTCCGGCCTGTCGGCCTGCGCGGGCCTGGTGCTGGTCCCCCGGAGCGAATTGGTGCTGCGCCAGATCAGCTTCGTGCCTTTGTCGCCGGGCCGCGCTCTCGCGGTGATCGTCGGGGACGACGGCCAGGTCGAGAATCGCGTCGTCGATCTCGCGCCGGGAACCAGCCAGGCGGCCTTGGTCGAGGCGGGCAATTACATGTCGGCGACGCTGGCCGGGTTGACCCTGGCCGAGGCGCGCGTCCGGCTCGACCGCCAGCTCGCCGCCGACCGCGCCGCGCTCGACAAGGCTGCGGCGACCTTGATCGAACAGGGCATCGCGGTGTGGAGCGAGGATTCGGATCGCCGGCCGGTGCTGATCGTGCGTGGGCAGGGGCGGCTGATCGACGCCGCCGCGGCTGAGGACCTTGAGCGCATCCGCGACCTGCTCGACGATCTCGAGGGCAAGCAGGAAATCGCCGGGCTGCTCGACAGCGCGCGCACTGCCGAATCGACCCGCATCTTCATCGGCGCGGAGAACAAATTGTTCGCGCTGTCGGGCTCGTCGGTGATCGCCCGACCGTTCCGCGGGATCGACGGACGCGTGGTCGGCGTGGTGGGTGTTATCGGGCCGACCCGGTTGAACTATGCGCGAGTCGTGCCCATGGTGGATTTCACCGCCGCAACCCTCTCCCGTTTGATCGGTTGAGAGGCAGCTATATTTCCGGGACAAGACGAAGAGAATGATGACCGAAGACGACAAGATCGACACCGCGACCGCCAATGGCGAGGACCTTCGCGCCGAAACCGCACAGGCCGCACCCGAACTGGCCGAGCATGACCGTGTCGCCCAATTGGAAGCCGAACTCGCCGAGGCCAAGGCCGCAGTGATGTACGCGCACGCCGAGGCGCAGAACGTCCGCCGCCGTGCCGAAAAGGAGGCCGCCGACACGCGCGCTTATGCCGTGACTAGCTTCGCGCGCGAGATCTTGTCGGTCGCCGACAATCTGGCCCGCGGCCTGTCGGCGATCCCAGTGGACCTGCGCGACGACGACCGGCTGAAAGGCCTGATCGCCGGGCTCGAAGCGACCCAGCGCGAGCTCGACGCGGTATTCCAGCGCAACGGCGTCACCAAGATCGCCGCGATGGGCCTGCCGCTCGATCCCAACCAGCATCAGGCGATGCTCGAAATCCCGTCGGACCAGGCGCCCGGCACGATCGTCCAGGAAATGCAGGCGGGATACATGCTCCGCGACCGCTTGTTGCGCCCGTCGCTGGTGGGTGTCGCGAAGAAACCGGATTAAAAATCCTCCCCGGTACGGGGAGGGGGACCGCTCGCGTAGCGAGTGGTGGAGGGGGCCCTCCACGCCTACGTCGCTTGGGGCCCGCCCCCTCCACCAAGCCGCTTCGCGTCTTGGTCCCCCTCCCCGTGCCGGGGAGGAATTTACAGGAATTTCCGCCGCTCCCGCTTCAACCCCTCCCGCAAGAGGCATCGGGTTGATATGGCATGAGAATGAACCCAAACCTCACCGCCGAGCGTCCGACCTTCGTCACCCATCTCGAATGTTCGCTGACCGGCGAGCACTATGAGGCGGACCAGTTGCACGGCCTGTCGCGCGCCGGGCGGCCGCTACTGGTGCGCTACGATCTCGGCGCAGTGCGGGGGTTCGTGCCGCGCGCGATGATCGAGGCGCGGCCGACCGATCTCTGGCGCTGGCGCGAATTGCTGCCCGTTCGCCACACCGAAAACATCGTCAGCCTGGGCGAGATCGAGACACCTTTGGTGTCAATCGCCAAATCGGGCGGCCCTAACGTGCTGGTCAAGGACGAAGGCCGGTTGCCGACCGGATCGTTCAAGGCGCGCGGGCTGGTGATGGCGGTGGCGATGGCCAAGGAATTGGGCGTCACCAGGATCGCGATGCCGACCAACGGCAATGCCGGCGCCGCGCTGGCGGCCTATGCCAGTCGCGTCGGCATCGAGACGATCGTGCTGTGCCCCGACGACACGCCTGAGATCAACGTGCGCGAGATCGCGGCGCAGGGTGCGCGCGTCTATCGCGTCAACGGGCTGATCGACGAATGCGGCGCGATCGTCGGCAAGGGCGCTGCCGAGGGCCTCTGGTTCGATTTCTCGACGCTCAAGGAGCCGTATCGGATCGAGGGCAAGAAGACGATGGGCCTCGAACTCGCCGCCCAATTGGGCTGGCGCCTGCCCAAGGCGATCTTCTATCCGACCGGCGGCGGCACCGGCCTGATCGGTATGTGGAAAGCGTTCGACGAACTCGAACAACTCGGCTGGATCGGCCCGGAGCGGCCCAAGATGTTCGCGGTCCAGGCCTCGGGCTGCGCTCCGATCGTGCGCGCGTTCGAAGCGGGCGAAGTGCATGCCGAACGCTGGGAGGATGCGCACACCATCGCCGCCGGTATCCGCGTCCCCAAGGCGATCGGCGATTTCCTGATCCTGCGCGCCGTGCGCCAGAGCGGTGGCAAGGCCGTCGCGGTCGGCGACCCCGCGATCCTGCGCGCGGCGGACGATTGCGCGAAGAAGGACGGCCTGCTGCTTTGCCCCGAAGGCGGCGCGACGCTTGCTGCATATCGTCAGGCGCTGGCCGACGGCCTAGTCGATGAAGAGGACGAGGTGGTGCTGTTCAATTGCGCGACCGGCCTCAAATATCCGATGCCCGATGCGGCGGAGGCGCTCGACAAGAACGGGGCGATTGATCTCGCGGCGCTCTAGCTACCCGACCGAAGCTTTTGGTCTGATAGTTCTTTGCGGTTCTTCTTGAGTCGGCTGAGCAGGCTTCGCCCGTCGTCAGGAGTCAGCCAGAAGCGTCCGTCGCACGATGGCGGCCCATCCGCCCCAGGCAGGTCGAATGCATAGATCTCGGCAGTGCCCTCTCCCGTGACCGTCATAGTGGCATGGGCAAGGTGCGACCTCAGGTCGATATAAGCCTGCAATCTGGCCAGCAGTTCACGGACCCGCGTCGGCTTGGCGAATATCGTGTCGTCCGAGGCGAGTTCGGCGACCAGTTTCAGTTTCTGACCGAGCAGATGTGGCATCTTGCGCGGCGCACTGGCGCTTGTCTCCGCGTTGCGGATTACTTCCACTGCCCAGCGTTCGATCTGGGCACAGACATCGATATATTCGCCGCGAAAGGCATGCGCGTCGTGAATCATGGCACGGCCTTTAAGCAGCGCTGGTTGAAATCGCGCTAATCCCTGTCCCGGCTGCGGTCCCGATCCTCAGGATCGTCCTTGAGCGGGTTCACCCAGGTGTGGTTCTCGACGATGATCGAGCGGATCGGCGTCCCGTTCTCGTCGAGCGAGGGCCGGTAGCGGAAGCGTTGCTCGATCAGCCGGCAGGTGGTGGTGTCGAGCAGCGCATAGCCACTCGACCGCGTCACCCGGCAGTCGCTGACGCTGCCGTCGACATTGACGAAATAACGCACCGAAACCCTGCCCTCGATACCCGCTTCCCAGGCCGATTCGGGGATATCCGACGATTTGAGCCGACCGCTTTTGTAGCGCGGCGCGATCTCGCGGCCGTCACCATCGCCACTCCCGTCGCCGTCGCCGGCGCCGCCGCTCCCCGTGCCGTTTCCGATCCCGCCCGCGCCGGTGCCCGGTCCCGCGACAGGCGCGGCGCCCTGGGTCGACTGGTTGCCCTGGAACGGCTTGGTCGCGGCGGGCAGTGGCGGGGGAGGGACAGGCGGTGTCGGCACCGGCGGCGCGGTGACTTCGGTCGCCTTCGACTTGATATTGGGCGGCGCGGCCTTGCCTTCGGTCTTGTGGCTCGGCTTGGGCTGGGTTTCGACCTTGATTTCGGGTGGGGGCGGTGGCGGCACGAAGGCAAGCAAGTCGTTTTCGACCGCCCCGATCGTCGGCAGGTTCACGACCAGCCCCGCAACCAACAGATACAGGATCGCCGCCTGCACCAGAGCGGCGCCGATCAGGCCCTTGAGGCGTTCCGGAGTAATCGTTGCGGTCATCGTCATGCGGCGTTTACGCGCGACCGACTGAACGCGCGCTGTCCGCCCCGGGTTGCCTGACTGCAAATGCCCCTCAGGGCATGGTGGCTTCCTGCACCATGTCGAACTCGCGCACGCCGCGCGCGCGCCTGGCGGCGTTGACCAGGTCGCGCAATTTCTCGCGCCGCGCTTGTGCTTGCTCGACATAGCGGATCACGAACGGGCGGCCGGCGGTGGTCTCGTCGCTCGACAACAGGGTGATGGTGCCGATTCCCGCCCATTGGTTGATCAGCGAAAAGTCGATCCGGATATCCTTGATCCGATAGAGCTCGATCTCGTCGATCGATTTTCGGAGGATGCCGCGGTGCAGGATCAGCCGGTCTTCGGTCACTTCGTACGTGGTGGCGAGATTCTGGAACCATTTCACCGCTGCGATCAGCGCCGCGAGCGCGACGAAGCCGAGCGGAAATGGCGCGCCCGTCACCAGAGTGCCCACCACGCCAATCGGCACCAGCAACAGCGTTCCCCACCCGGCCAGCGTGCCGCGCAGCCAGCCCCAGGTCGAAGAACGGAAACGGTCGAGCGTCTGTGACATTGGCATCTCCCCTGGGTTGGGAGAGTTTAGCGCAGTGGGAGGGATAGGCCAGCCCGTCTTCCCCTCTCCCCAATGGCAGAGGGTTATTGGTGCGCATCCTCATGCACCGCCCGAAACGGCAGGATCGTCTTCAACTGCTGCAACGGCGGCGCGCCCGGGATCAGAGCGTTGTGACCCAGCAGGAAGGCATGCCGCACGATCTCAGCCTGCTGCTCCAGACCATATCTGCGCAAGTCCCAGCCGGGCTTCACGGCGTAGTCGTACCTTGCCCAGGGGACGCGCCGCAGCGGCAGGAAGATGCCCGACTGGTGCTGCCAGATATGCACCATCTCGTGCACGAACAGCCCTTGTTCGCCCAATTCGGCGTGGCTGAAATCGTCGCGATAGGCCGTGCCGCGCGGATGGAAATGGATCCGGCCGCGTGGGCTCATCACCACGCTCCTGGGCTGGAAGAACGCCCATTTGCCGAGCACCACGCGCACGGATGCGACATCGATCGCATCGCCGAACACCGACCGCGCGAGGTCGATCTCGCCGGCGGTCAACGGGCGGACCTCCTGCCTCACGCCAAGTTAGGGTGCAGACCCATTACTAATGAGGTCGAGATGGAGACGAAAAAGCCCGCTGGGAGAGAGGGCGCGCAGCCAGATAGCGGTGTCTATCTGGCAAGCGTCCGACCGCTCCAGCGGGCTTTTTCGTCCCACCGCTTCGCGGCAGCCATGTCCGGGCGCTGTGGCGCGTCGGAGCGCTCGAACGGGGGAAAACCCCCGTTCTTTGCGCTCCTCCTCCCACAGCATCCCGGACATGGCTGTCTCGATCCTCATTAGTAATGGGTCTGCACCCTTCTCATTCCGGAGCTGGGTCGCCCGCGCCAACCACCTTTGCCGATGCGGTCAGGCTATGGCCGTCGGCGAAAGTGAAGGTCAGCGGCACGGTTCCGCCGGCGGTCGCCTTGAGACCATAGAGCATGACGTGCTTGCCGCCGGGTGCGAACTTGACCTCGCCGGCGGCGCGCAGCGCGACGAGCTTGAGCGGGGCCATCGACATCATGCCCCCGGCGTTCATGCTCTCGTGCATCTCGCTGCGCATTGCGGCGGTCGTCGAGACGCCGGTCAGCGTTGCGTCCTTGGGACCGCCTTTCAGCGTGAAATAGGCCGCGGACGGGTTCGATGGCACCGCGGCGAGCCGGATCCAGGCCTTGCCGACGGACACCTCCTTGGGCTGTTGGCAGGCCGACAAGGCGACGATCGCGGGAACCAGCAGCAGCGCGGACTTCATTCCTTCTCCTTCCCACTTTGGGAACACTTGAAATCCCTAGGCACGACGCAATCTTGCGGCAAGCGAATCCCCCCCTATATCGCCGGGGTATTTGGTGCTTGCGTCGCCTCTCGTGAGGGGCGCGGGCTGGGTTTTATTTTGATTGAGGGGCCACAGAGGACCAATGGCAAAAGTAATCGGTATCGACCTGGGTACGACCAACAGCTGCGTTGCCGTAATGGAAGGCGGCAAGCCCAAGGTGATCGAAAATGCGGAAGGCGCGCGTACCACGCCCTCCATCGTCGCCTTCGCCAAGGATGGCGAGCGCCTGATCGGCCAGCCGGCCAAGCGCCAGGCGGTGACCAATCCCGACAATACGGTATTCGCGGTGAAGCGCCTGATCGGCCGCCGCTTCGACGACCCGGTGACCAAGAAGGACACCGAACTGGTCCCGTATCATATCGTCAAGGGCGCCAATGGCGACGCCTGGGTCCAGGCCGGCGGTCAGGATTACAGCCCCTCGCAGATTTCGGCCTTCATCCTGCAGAAGATGAAGGAAACCGCCGAATCGTATCTCGGTGAGACGGTGACCCAGGCGGTCATCACTGTGCCGGCCTATTTCAACGACGCGCAGCGCCAGGCGACCAAGGACGCCGGCCAGATTGCGGGTCTCGAAGTGCTGCGTATCATCAACGAGCCGACCGCGGCGGCCCTGGCCTATGGCCTGGAGAAGCAGGACGGCAAGACGATCGCGGTCTATGACCTTGGCGGCGGCACGTTCGACATTTCGGTCCTCGAGATCGGCGACGGCGTGTTCGAAGTGAAGGCGACCAATGGCGACACTTTCCTGGGCGGTGAGGATTTCGACAACAAGCTGGTCGAATTCCTGGCCAACCAGTTCAAGAAGAAGGAAGGTCTCGACCTCCGCACCGACAAGCTCGCGCTGCAGCGGCTGAAGGAAGCCGCCGAGAAGGCGAAGATCGAACTGTCGTCGGCCGCGACGACCGAGGTCAACCTGCCCTTCATCACCGCGCGCATGGAAGGCGGTTCGTCGACCCCGCTGCATCTGGTGGAGACGATCACCCGCGCCGACCTCGAAAAGCTGGTCGAGGATTTGATCAAGCGCACGCTCGATCCGTGCAAGAAGGCGCTGGCCGATGCCGGCGTCAAGGCGTCGGACATCAGCGAAGTCGTGCTGGTCGGCGGCATGACCCGCATGCCGCGCGTCCGTGAGGTCGTGAAGGACTTTTTCGGCAAGGAGCCGCACACCGGCGTCAACCCGGATGAGGTCGTCGCGATGGGCGCTGCGATCCAGGCCGGCGTGCTGCAGGGCGACGTCAAGGACGTGCTGCTGCTCGACGTGACTCCGCTGTCGCTTGGCATCGAGACTTTGGGTGGCGTGTTCACCCGGATGATCGACCGCAACACGACGATCCCGACCAAGAAGGCGCAGACCTATTCGACTGCCGACGACAATCAGCAGGCGGTGACGATCCGCGTGTTCCAGGGCGAGCGCGAAATGGCGGCGGACAACAAGCTGCTGGGCCAGTTCGACCTGGTCGGCATTCCGCCGGCGCCGCGCGGCGTGCCGCAGATCGAGGTCACGTTCGACATCGACGCCAACGGCCTGGTCAACGTCAGTGCCAAGGACAAGGGCACCGGCAAGGAGCAGCAGATCCGCATCCAGGCCTCGGGCGGCCTGTCGGACGCCGACATCGACCAGATGGTCAAGGACGCCGAGCGCTTCGCCGACGAGGACAAGAAAAGGCGTGAAGGCGCCGAGGCGAAGAACAATGCCGAGAGCCTGATCCACACCACCGAGCGTCAGCTGGCCGATAATGGCGACAAGGTCGACGAGGCCCTGAAGTCCGAGATCGAGGCGGCGATCGCCGAGGCCAAGACCGCGGTCGAGGGCGGCGATCCCGAGGCGATGAAGGAAAAGGCCAGCGCGCTTGCCCAGGTCGCGATGAAGCTCGGCCAGGCGATCTACGAGAAGCAGGCGGCGTCCGAAGCCTCGCCCGCTGCCGATGGTGCTGCCGCGGGCAGCGAAGCCGGTGGCGAGGATGTGGTCGACGCCGAATTCTCCGAAGTGGACGACCACAAGGCGTAAGTGATGGACTCTACCCGTCATTCCCGCGAAAGCGGGAACCCATCTCCCTCGCTTCGACCGAGGCAGGATCAGGAGATGGGCTCCCGCCTTGGCGGGGGTGGCGGGGAAAGTCGGCGGGGGCCGGGTAAATGACCACCGAAGTTGATTTTTACGAACTGCTCGAAGTCGAGCGCGACGCCGACGATTCGACGATCAAGTCGGCGTATCGCAAGCTCGCAATGAAATACCACCCCGACAAGAACGGGGGCTGCAAGGATCACGAAGCGAAGTTCAAGGCGGTCAGTCAGGCGTATGAATGCCTGAAAGACCCGCAGAAGCGTGCCGCGTACGATCGCTTCGGCCATGCCGCGTTCCAGCAGGGCGGCGGACCCGGCGGGTTCGGCGGGGGTAACGATTTCTCGGGCTTTTCCGACATTTTCGAAAGTGTGTTCGGCGAGTTCATGGGCGGCGGCCGTGGCGGCCAGCGCCGGCCGCAGCGCGGCGCCGATCTGCGCTACGACATGGAAATCAGCCTGGAGGAAGCCTTTCACGGCAAGTCCGAGCCGATCACCATCGACGTCGCCGCTTTGTGCGAGGCGTGCGACGGTTCGGGCGCCAAGCCCGGTACCTCGGCCAAGACCTGCGGCACGTGCGCCGGCCATGGCAAGGTGCGCGCGCAACAGGGCTTCTTCGTTGTAGAACGCACCTGTCCGTCCTGCCACGGCGCCGGCCAGGTGATCGCCGATCCGTGCTCGTCATGCCGCGGCGAAGGCCGCGTCGAAAAGACCAAGACGCTGACCGTCAACATTCCCGCCGGGGTCGACGAAGGCACGCGCGTGCGCCTGACCGGCGAAGGCGAGGCCGGACCGCGCGGCGCGCCCGCGGGCGACCTCTACATCTTCCTCCATGTGAAACGGCACGCGATCTTCGAGCGCGAGGGGACGACCCTGTTCGCGCACGCGCCGATCAGCTTCACCACCGCGGCGCTCGGCGGATCGATCACCATTCCCGGGCTCGATGGCGAGCAGCACGACGTCAAGGTCGCCGCCGGGACGCAATCGGGCCGCGAAGTCCGCCAGCGCGGCGCCGGCATGCCGGTGCTCCAGGGCAAGGGTCGCGGCGATTTGGTGGTCCGCATCTCGGTCGAGACCCCGACCAGGCTGACCGCCAAGCAGCGCGAACTGCTCGAGGAATTCCGCTGCACCGAGACGGGGGATGAATGCCCCCAGACGCAGGGCTTCTTCCAGAAGGTGAAGAAGGCGGTCGGGGGGTGAGTTCCAATCCCTCTCCCTTAGGGAGAGGGAGGGAGCGCCAAAGGCGCGGAAGGGTGAGGGCAGACGCGCGTTGCTCGCGCCGTCCGCCTCTCAAACTACCCTCATCCAAGCTTCGCTAGGCGGCACGCCGCCAAGCTACGCTATCCTTCTCCCACCGGGAGAAGGGATTAGAGTTGGGGAACGATCGGCCCCCACAATTCCCTGTGATCCTCATCGAACCCCGGCATCCCAGCCTTAGTCAGATACCCGCGCGCGTCCGGGATATGGCTGTAGATCATCCGTAGCGGCCGCTCGTGCCATTGCAGGTTGAACGCCCAGCGGATGGGGAAGAATTCCATCGTCGAATAAGGCAAATGGTCGTGCACCCACCAGGCGATGCGCTTCCAGTCGTCGGGGCCGGTCCATTCGTTGGCGAAGCGCGGGACGACGATGCACGCGGTGGCGCCCATCTGGCCCTGGGCGTCACGCTGGTCCCAGATATGGCCGGCGGCGCTGCGTTCGTTCGACGCGCAATTATAGCCTTTGACGTTGCCCAGCCGATTGACCTCGGCCGAGCGATAGGCCGATCGGATCGCGATCCGCCCGAATACGTCCTGCAGCGGCTCGAGCAAATCCTCGCATAGCCGCGTTCCTGCCGCGATCGCCAGATCGGGATCGTCGGGAATGTTCGACAGGCCATGGATCTCGGCAATGTCCGAATAGAGGAAATCGCGCATGAAAAAGGTTCGCGACAACTGGACACGGCCCAGTTCGGTCAGCTTGGCGACCGTTTGCGGTTTCTTCACGCGTGCCTCCCACGAAAAGACCGGCATAGCTCGCCGGCGCTTGTGCGGAAATATATCCGAATTGGGGATAGTCTCCGGAGGAGTCCGGCTCGTCTTAAACGAAGCCGATATTCCAGCTCGATGGAGCATAATTGCCGATATTGGGCAGCACCGTCGCCATGTCGCCGCCGCTGACGCCGAACCAGTTCGCCAAGGTCGCCGCATATTGGTCGACCGCGATCGTCGGAAGCAGGCGGCCCTGGCCGACATCGTCGGGCGTGTTGCTGCCGATAGCGGGCGGCGTGCCGTAGATCGTCCGGCCGCGCACCGCGCCGCCGAGCACGAAATGCATCGATCCCCAGCCATGGTCGGCGCCATCGCTGTTCGACGTCAGCGTGCGGCCGAAATCGGACGCGGTGAACGTCGTCACCTTGTCGGCGACGCCCATCGCGCCGGTAGTGTCGTAAAACGCCTTGAGCGCGTCGGCGACCAACCCGATCTGGCGCGGATGATCGGTCGCGAGATTGTCGTGCATGTCGAACCCGCCCAGCGACACGAAGAACACTTGCCGCCGCGCCCCGAGCGTGGCCGAGACCGAGATCATCCGCGCGACGATCTTCAACTGGTCGGCCAGGCTGTTGCCGCTGGGGAATGAAGGGAAATTGGCGGCCGGAGCACCCGCCAGCGCGGCACTCAGCTGGGTATAGGTGTCGAGCGACCGCTGGCTCACCCGGGCATGTTCGTTGGCCAGGATATTGGCGCTGCCGCCGGTCATCAGCGCCTTGAGCGTCGCCATCGCGGTCGAGGACGAATAGAGCGACGCCGCATTGTTGAGCAACGCGATCGGGCCGCCCGAACCGACCGCATATTGCACCGCGCTGCGTCCGGTCAGGTAGACCGCATTGCCGCTGGCGTTGACGCAGGTCAGTGTCGCCGATCCGTTGCCGCTCTGGAACAGATCGCCGATCCGGCCGCCCCAGCCGCTCGTCGCGCCTTCGGGATTCGACGCCTGGAAATAGCTTTGCTGGTCGTTGTGGCTGAACAATTTGGGCGGCAGCCGCACCGCGTTCGACTGATATTGCGCCTTGGTCGTCGGCATCACCAAGGTGCCGACGTTGAGCACCACCGCCATCCGCCCGGCGTCGAACACCGGCAGCAGCGACGCCATGGCGGGGGCGAGCGCATATTGCCGTCCGCCAAGGCTGTTGGCCGGGTTGAGCGCGGTCGCGGTCAGAGCGTCGCGCGGCAAGGCGATATTCGACCGTGCGGCCTGATAGAGCGCGTAGCTGGCGGCATCGTAAGGCGGCAGCGTGTTGGCGTAGTCATTGCCGCCGTACAGGAACACGCACACCAGCGCCTTGTAATCGCTCGAGACCGCGGCGGCCGCCTCGCCGATCGCGGCCAGGCTGGTGACGAAGGGCGCCGCGACGCCGGCCATGCCGAGGGCGGCGCTCCGCTTCAGGAAGGCGCGGCGGGATTGGTCGTGCTCGAAACAGCTCATCACTTCACCGTCAGATAGTCGGGCGACGCCAGCGTCAGCAGGATGGCGATCTTCGCGCGATTGGTGGGGCCGTTGGTCGCCGTCGCCGACACGCTGTCGACGGCGGCGCGGATCGATGACAACGTCGCGGTCGACAGCTGGCCGGCGGCCAGCACGACGTTCACTTCGTCGACCAGAGCGGCGCTGTCCGCTGCCTTGGTCAGGATGTCGGTATAATCGGGCTTTGCATCGCCGCTGCCATTGTTGACCAGGGCGTTGATGAAATTGACATAGCCGACCACCGATTGCTCGTTGGTGATCTGGAATTCGGGGGCGACCAGTCCGGCATTGGAAATCGCAGTGCTTGGCGGCGTGTAGCCGGGCCGGAAGAAATTGAACACCGAGGGAGCGCGGCCCATCGACTGGCCTAGCCGGGTCGACGGGCTGCTGGTATCGCCGATCGGCCAGGTGTTGGCGGGCGAGGTCATGTTGAACGCGCGCGCCCAGCCGGTCAGCCGCATCACCGGTTCGCGCAATTTGCCGAAGGTCGCATCGGCCATCATGCTGTCGGCGCGCGCTTCGCTGTCGGTTAGGATCGCGCGGATCACCGCCTTCATGTCGCCGCGTATACCCGCGCCGTTATCGGCGAATGCGCTGGCGACGCGGCCGACATACCCGGGGGTCGGGTTGCTGGTGACCATCCGCTGGATCAATTGCTTCGAGACGAAGGGCGGTACGTTGGGGTGCGCGAAGATGGCGTCCAGCGCGGTCTTGATCGCCGCCATGCCGCCCCCGGTCGTGCTCGCGTTGAGAAAGCTCGACGGTCCGGTCTCGTTGATCGCCGCATTGATCACCAGCGGCAGGCGGTAGCGATCGGGCGTCGTGCTCGTATTGTTCGCCAGCACCAGGCCGGTGAACACGCGCGCCAGGCCGGTGACGTCGAGCTGAGTATAGGTTTCGGTCGGGGTCGCGCCGCCGACCAAGGTGCCGTCGGTGTTGAGCCGGTAGAGGCCCAAAGTGAACAGCTGCATCAGCTCGCGCGCGTAATTCTCGTCGGGTTGGGCGCCGGTCGAGGCGTTCGCCTTGCGGTTGCCCAGGAAAGTCAGGAACGACGCCATCGCCGCGTTGGTGGTGATCTTGTCGAGGATGTCGCGGAAATTGCCGAACGCATTGTCGAGCAGCACGTCGACATAGGCGGCCATCGCGAATTGTTTCCAATTGAGGTTGAGCCCGTCGATCCCGACCACCAACATGTCGAGCAGCGCCATGCCGACGCGCTGGCGCAATTGATCGGGCTCGACGATCATCTGACGCCACATCGTCGCGTCGAACCCTGCTTCGTTGTTGATATTGGTCGCGGCCGAATAGCCGTTGGCGACCAGCCAGTCCCAATGCGTGGTCGCACGCGGCATCGCGAACTGATCGTTCAGCCAACCAGTGATGCCACGGGTGACCAGTGCGTTGATCGTGCTGCGCGTCGCGCCCATCGTGGCCTGGCCGAGGAAACGGCTCGCCTGGATGTCGCTCAGCGGAATGACCGGGGGCGGGGCGGGCGGGGGCGGCGAACCGCCGGAGGCGCCGCCGCCATCGCTGCCGCCACCGCAGGCGGCGAGCGCCAGCGCCGAACCGACCACCGTGATGGTCGGCAAAGCGGGGCCGGTCGCGCTCGACCGCTCCGGTTCGGGCGTAGCACGCCCGTCAAAATCGATATTGTCCACTGGTCCCCGCCGTGCCCCTTTAGGGTCACAACGTAGATCGGCGGGATTCCCTTCGCCAATCGTCGCTGCGATCGCCCTGCCGCCAGGAATACCCGGTACGACGTACCGGAGTCGCAACAGACGTCGCTAAAATTTCGGTAGGCTAAAATTTCGGTAGGGATGTGAGGTGGGTCGTCCACCCAACCCGCCCTGACCGCCCCCGACTTTCACGGGGTGCGGTTGGGCCGATGGTTTAGAGGGAAAGGACCCCCGCCACCAGCGCCAGGCTGCCGACACTCACCATCGCGGTGGCCAGCATTTCCATGATACGCATGGTTGCTTCTCCTTAGAGCCGGATCAGTCCGGCTGGAAGGCATATGGAAATAGTTGCGCTAACACGCAATATTGTTTCAATCCTTCGCAGTTGCAGCATTTGCACTTGTGTTGCCATGTTGCATCCGGATGTGCCTAAAAGGGCACAGTCGGCCCATGCTCAGGCGTCCGCGAACACCCGCGCGAAGATCGTGTCGACATGCTTGAGGTGGTAATCGAGGTCGAACTTCTCCTCGATCTCGGCCGGCGACAGCGCCGCGGTCACTTCGGGATCGGCCTTGAGCAATTCGAGCAACGAGAGCTCGCCGTCCGATTCCCACACTTTCATCGCGTTGCGCTGGACCAGCCGGTACGAATCCTCGCGGCTGACCCCAGCCTGGGTCAGCGCCAGCAGCACGCGCTGCGAATGGACCAGGCCGCCCATTTTATTGAGGTTCTTCTCCATCCGCGCCGGATAGATCAGCAATTTGTCGATCACCCCGGTCAGCCGTGCCAGCGCGAAGTCGAGCGTGATCGTGGCGTCGGGGGCGATATAGCGCTCGACCGAGGAATGGCTGATATCGCGCTCGTGCCACAGGGCGACATTCTCCATCGCCGGGATCGCCGCGCTGCGCACCATGCGGGCGAGCCCGGTCAGATTCTCGGTCAGCACCGGGTTGCGCTTGTGCGGCATTGCCGACGAGCCCTTTTGCCCGGGCGAGAAATATTCCTCGGCCTCGAGCACTTCGGTGCGCTGGAGGTGACGGATCTCGACCGCCAGTCGCTCGATCGACGAGGCGATCACGCCCAGGGTCGCGAAGAACATCGCATGGCGGTCGCGCGGGATCACCTGGGTCGAGACCGGCTCGACCGCCAGGCCGAGCTTCTCGGCGACATGCGCTTCGACGCGCGGGTCGATATTGGCGAAGGTGCCGACCGCGCCTGAAATCGCGCAGGTGGCGATATCCTTGCGCGCCGCGACCAGCCGCTCGCGATTGCGCGCGAATTCGGCATAAGCCTCTGCCAGCTTGAGCCCGAACGTCACCGGCTCGGCATGGATGCCGTGGCTGCGCCCGATCGTCGGGGTCAGCTTGTGTTCTTCGGCACGGCGCTTGAGCACCACCAGCAGCGCATCGATATCGGTCAGCAGGATATCCGACGCGCGCGCCAATTGCACCGCCAGGCAGGTGTCGAGCACGTCGGACGAGGTCATGCCCTGGTGCATGAACCGCGCCTCATCGCCGACATTCTCGGCGACCCAGGTCAGGAAGGCGATGACGTCGTGCTTGGTCACTGCTTCGATCGCATCGATCGCTGCGACGTCGATCTTGGGATTGGTTGCCCACCACGCCCATAGAGCGGCGGCGGCTTCCTTGGGCACCACGCCGAGCTCGGCCAGCGCGTCGGTGGCGTGCGCCTCGATCTCGAACCAGATCTTGAAGCGCTCCTCCGGGGCCCAGATCGCGGTCATGTCGGGACGGGAATAGCGCGGGACCATGAAGGGCCTTTCGAAAACGGGATGCCGGGAATGTCCGCGCCGATAGCAAGCGCGGTCCCGACCCTCAATCGCCTTTACGGGCCAACCGGGGAAAGGGGTTCCCGGTTTGCCCACTGTGGTGCCGAAGTGACGGTTCCCTAAAATCGTGAGTCAGCTCGTCGCAACCAAAGCACAAGTCCACGACGACCTGCGCCAATCGCGGGACAAATCGGCCTTCCATATTGGAAATTTCGGACCCATATCGAAAGTCGAATGTTCTACTAGAGCAATTCGCATGGGGTGGTGAACAACCGCTTCGCAGAAACAGGTCCAAATTGCAAGGAGATTTGCCATGCTGAAGCATGTATTATTAGCTAGTGCCTTTCTGATTTCTACGCCTGTATTGGCGCAGAACCAGCCGCAGACTGCAACACCGCAGCCGGATACTAACGCTGCACCTGCGCAGCCGCAGACCGCGCCGGTGCCGGAGGCACCGACCGCGACCAATCCGGCGCCACAGACCACGTCGGCACCAACCACCGCGGCTCCGACGACGCCGCCGGCGCCGACCACTGCCGATGCTCAGCCGCAAACGGCACCCGCGCCGACTGCGCCCCCAGCCGACGCTCAGGCGGCCAATCCGGCGCCGTCCGGCCAGGGCGCGCAGGTCGCCGATGTCGTCAACGGCGAGTTCGGCACCTACGACAAGAACAAGAACGGCTCGCTGAGCAAGACCGAGTTCGGCGCGTGGATGACCGCGCTGCGCACCAAGGCCGATCCGTCGGTGAAGGACGATGCCGCGAACAAGGGCTGGGTCGCCCAAGCCTTTACCCAGGCCGACACCGACAAGTCCAAGTCGGTATCGAAGGATGAGCTGACCAATTTCCTCTCACAGGCTTCGGGTCAAAAGGCGTCGTAATCTAACTCCCACGACGCCCACGCAGAGGGCCGCCGCGTTTTCCCCTTGGCGCGGCGGCCCTTTTTCGTGCGCATCTATCTCCGCCGCGAGCGGATGAAACATTAGTATTGACTAATTGATTAGTATTGGCTAATCGATTCGCATGCTTCCTGCCTTGCCCGTCGACGCCGTCATGCGCGCCCTGGCCGACCCGACCCGCCGGGCCGTGTTCGAGCAACTCGCGCGCGGCGGAGAGGTCAATGTCGCCGAACTGACCCGCGCGAGCGGCGTCACCCAGGGCGCGATTTCGCAACATCTCAAATCGCTGAAGCTGGCCGGGCTCGTCGCCGAACGCCCGCAAGGGCGGAACGTCTTCTATCGCGCGACGCCCGATGGGCTCGCGCCGCTGTTCGACTGGCTGAGCCATTACGACGCCTTTTGGCGCGACCGCTTCGCCAATCTGCGTGATTTGCTCAAGGAGATCGACACGTGACCGACACCATCTTGCACGCCGACACGCGAGACATCGTGATCGACGAAGTGTTCCCGCATGCGCCGGCCACGGTGTGGAAGACGCTGGCCACCAGCGACCTGATGGGGCGCTGGCTCAACATGACGCCAACCGGATACGAGCCGGTGGTCGGCAATCTTTTCACCTACAAGACCTCACCCGCGGGCGCATGGGACGGGACGATCCAGTGCGAAGTGCTCGAGGTCGTGCCGGGCGAACGCCTATCCTATTCGTGGAAGGGCGGCGATGAGGCCAATGTCGGCTACGGATCGCGGCTCGACACGATCGTCACTTTCACGCTGGAGGAAGTCGATGGCGGGACACGCCTGCGCGTCGTCCATTCGGGCTTCGTCCTGCCGAAGAACGAGACCGCCTATCGCAACATGAGCGGCGGTTGGACCCAGGTCATCGGCCGGATCGGCGCGGTGACCGAGGAAGAGGCGTCGACCAAGGCGCAGTGAGCGCAAGCCTTTCTGATCAGGAGGAATGTCATGCAAGACAGCAAGCTCGAGAACCACCCGCCGACGGTGCCGGCATCCGATTGGACCGCGGCATGGGAACGCATGCTGGTCAAGGAGAAGGCCTTCTCCCGCGCCCGCGACGCGCTCGCCGCCGAGCGCCGGCGGATGCCGTGGATGCTGGTCGACAAGGATTATCGGTTCGACGGACCCGATGGCGCAGTGAGCCTGCTCGACCTGTTCGAGGGCCGGCGCCAGCTCATCGTCTATCGCGCCTTTTTCGAGCCCGGCGTGTTCGGCTGGCCCGATCATGGCTGTCGCGGCTGCTCGTTCGGCGCCGATCAGGTCGCGCATCTCGCGCATCTCAATGCCCGCGACACCACGCTGGCCTACGCCTCGCGCGCGCCGCAAGCCGATATCGCGCGGCTGAAGGCGCGGATGGGCTGGGACATGCCCTGGTACACGATCACCGACAGCTTCGATGCCGATTTCGGGGTGGACGAATGGCATGGCCATAACGTCTTCATCCGGGAGGACGGGCAGATCTATCGCACCTATTACATCAACAATCGCGGCGACGAGGCGATGGGCTCGACCTGGAACTTTCTCGATATCACTCCGCTCGGACGCCAGGAAGCGTGGGAGGATTCGCCCGAAGGCTACCCCCAGACGCCGCCCTATAAATGGTGGAACTGGCACGACAATTACGAGGCCGAGCAAGCCGCGCCCGATCCCAAATGGGTCGAAGTGTCCGATGCTGGCGAGGCCGCGTTCCGCGACGAGGATAAGGCATGATCACCGCGGGCGCAGCCGGCAGCGCGGGGCTCGCCAAATGGCTGGGCCTGGCGGCATCGCCGACCTTCGCGGCGATGGCGGTGCTGACGAGCCTGGGCAGCGGCCCGATGGTTTTATGCTCCGGGACGACGGGCTTTCCGCTGGGCGGGATGGTGCCGATGTACCTGCTGATGAGTGTCTTCCACGCGGCGCCGTGGTTGAAGGTGATCGCTGGACGGTCGGTGGCGGGTTAGACCTTACGTCGCGCGGTCACCGGGCTTTTGTTGCGAGTCCGAGCGCGGGGCGTTGTCTGTCCGTCGTTGAGGACGGCCATCCTTAAACTCCCTCGCCGTTTTCCCTCTCCCGCTTGCGGGAGAGGGAGGGGCCCGCCGCGAAGCGGTGGGAGGGTGAGGGTCTTCTTCTTCTTCTTCTTCTTCTTGTTCTTGGGCGCGGGCCCGCTTGGAAGAAGAAAGAAGACCCTCACCCAACCCTCTCCCGCAAGCGGGAGAGGGCTCGCGATCCTCGCGCGAGCCCGCTTGCGCGGCAAAATGTAATGTGATCTCATATCTACATGAAGTGCTCCCCCCTCCTTGTCCTGCTCGCCGCAGCCGCATGTTCGCAGCCCCAGCCCTTAGCATCGCTGGGGCCGGAGACTCGGAAGGCGCTGGCGTCGGCCCAATTGTTCGCACGCAAGATCGGGATGGCCGGTGACTGCCTAACGCCCGGACCCCGCGAACATTATTCGATCAAGGATACCGCGGACACCTGGGTGGTCGAAGTCGAACCCCCACCAAGACCAGGACCAGTGCTGCGTCTGACCATCAGCAAGGACAAATTCAAAGTCATCCGGGCGCAAAAGATCGCCTAGCCACCCAGCCCGGCGGCAGGATCGGCACGGTGGCACAAGCGGGGCTGCCGTCGCGCGCGGTGCCGTTGAAATGCGCGGTCAGGCGCTCGCCCGGCGCCAGCGCCTCGATCTTTTGCCAGCCAATCGCGCCGAGCGGCACCTTGGCGCGCCGCTGCCAAAGCGAGCCGATCTGGCCGGCGCTTGCACCGATATTGAGATAGACGAACCGCGCGGTCGGCGGTCCCTGGACGAACGGCCCGAGCAAGCGCGGCCCGCCGGCGGCAGTGCTGCCGTCCAGCGTGACGTCGAGCTCGAACACGAGCGCGTCGGCCGAGCGATGAACCGGCCCGACCAACGTCGCCTTGCCGCTGGCGCCGCGCTGAAGCGCCAGCGCGACACCCGGCACGGGTCGGTCGACCACGATACGCAGCGGCAGTGCCGATCGTTCAGCCGTCATGACGCCAGCCCTCCATCAAATCCGCCGCTTCGTCGAGATCGCGCCGCCGCGCCGCGTCGATCGCGGTCTGGCCGCTTTTGTTGCGTGTCCGCGGATCGGCGCCATGACGCAGCAGGATGCGCGCGACCTCGACCGCTTTGTCCTCGTCATCGGGCAGGAAGAAAAGCGGCGTCGGGGTATCTTTGTTCACCCGCACCCGATTGGCGAGATCGGGATCGGCGCTCAGCACGGCAGCGAGCCGCTCGGTCAGGCCGAGATGGACCAGCGGCCACATATCGCGGCTCAACGGTGCGAGCAGATCCACCATCTGCGGTTGCTCGAGCACGACTGCCCAACTGAGCGGCGTCCCGTTCCATTTGCGCTCGCGGCGATCGATCTCGGCACCCGCGGCGATCAACAGATTCGCCGCCTCCAGCGATCCCGACTGCACCGCGCGGTGTAGCGGGCTGATCCCCTCATGATCGCCTCCGCCGACATCGGCACCCAGCGATAGCAGCAACGCGATGGCGGGCGCATTGCCGAACTCGGCGGCCGCTAGCAGCAGGGCGGGATTGGTCACCAATTGCGGGTCGCCCGCGAGCAGCGCTCGCGCGCTCGCTTCGTCACCGCGCAGGCATGCGGCCCGGAACGCCTGCGCGCCGCTCAGCGCCACGCGCGCCGCGCCATGACGCTCGAGCAAGGCGGCCATGTCGACGAACCCGGAAAGCTGCGCGAGCGCATGGACCGGCTGGCCGGTATAGGCATGCGGCGTATCGGCGTTGGCGCCCCGCTCGAGCAGCCATTCGGCGCGCTCCAGATGGTTCTGCCCGACCGCATTGCCGAGCAGATAGTCGAGCGGGTTGAGCGGCCGGTTCCCGCCGATGCGATAGCTGACCGCATCGTGCCAGGGCTCGGTCACCCCTTGCGCCTCGCAATGCCGCCACAGCAGATCGTACCAATAGACGTCCGAGCCGACGATCGAGATGTTGTAGAGCGCCTGCGTGTCGAACGGCGACGCGCCGGCGCTGACCAGCAACTCGACCAACTCGGTTGCCTGGGGATGGCTCGATTTGGCGCCTTCGCCCAGGCCGATCGCGCCGGTCACCAGCGTGAAGGAATTGTCCCAGCCATCGTTGAACGAGAAGTTCGGATCCGCGCCCGCCGCCAGCAACAGCCGCGCGATCGCCATGCCGTTCGTGGGATCGAGCCGGCCGTAAGCGACATAAGCGAGCGCGGTCCAATTCTTCGGGCCGCCCGCCGCGAGTGCGGCACCGGGATCGCGCGCCAATCGCCGCTCGACCTCGTCGATATCGCCGCACGTAGCGGCAGTGAACACGCTGTCGCGAGCGATGACAGGGTGGCGATCGACGATCCGTCGCGCGACCGCCGGGTCGCCATCCCAGCCGTGCAGCAAGACCTGGTCGAGCCGTTCGGTATAGCTTTGGCGATCGAGCGCGAGATCGGCGATCGCCGCCTTGAGCGCGACCCAGCTTTCGTAGCCATATTCGAGCGCGAGCGCTTGGTGCACGTCGCGCAGTCCGGGATCGCCGGACGGTTTCGCGCCGGCGTCGCGCAGCTGCGCGATCGCGGTTTCATCGCCCGCGCGAATGGCTTTCAGCCAGCGCTTGGCGTCCTTGCGGAGAGTATCGAGATTGGTCTTGGGCGTGAGTGTACGACGCATCGGAAACCTTCCTTCCAAATGCCAGACGTCCGCTTACGAAAGGCCGGAAGAAGGGTTCGTAAGTATCGTTCTTAGCTGGATGGGAGAAGCTCCCTTGCCGCGGACAGGTGGCGCTCCAGATGCGCTCTGGGCGGGATTATCGGGGATGGTGGGGGTGGTGTCAACGGAGGGCCGTATCGGCAATTAGTGCTTTTGGTGAACGGTCACCAAAACGCGGACATTAGCCCAACCCTCGTCGATTGAATCCGCGTTCGTAGATTAGTCACGGATCAGCATTGCGGGGTGTTTGCTGGCCAAATATTTGCGCAAAGTCCTTGGGCATCTGGAATTGCCGGACGCGCTGGGGGTGCCTAAGTTCCGCGTATGGCAGACACAGACGAACAGGCTGAACTGAAAGCGCAAACGCAGGTCCACGATCAAGGGCGGGAAGCGGCAATCGACTTGCTGCTTAATAAGGGGCTCTACTCATTCGTCAGCACAGACGATCCAGTTGGTGCTGAGGTCGAACGGCAGATTACGAATGCGCGGATCGGGACGTTCGATTGTTTTTGTATCGGGTGTAAGCAGGTTACGCCATTTATCGTGGCGACAATAGTCGCCCAGACGACAGGCGGAGGATTGCGCGGAATAGCCCGAGTCCAAAATCCGCCGCACATCTACGGGTTGCGTTCAGTGTGTCAGCGCTGTGTGGGCATTTACCTCTACGCTTTCCGCAAGGTCGGACACCGCTTCATCAAGATCGGTCAGCATCCGTCGATGGCGGACATTTCGTTCGGCGAGTTGAAGGACATTGAAAAAGGGTTGGACGAGCTCGATCGCAAAGAGCTTGGGACGGCCCTAGGGCTATTCGCGCACGATGCCGCGTCAGGCGCCTTCACCTACCTGCGGCGCGTTTTCGAGCGAATGATCCGGCGCGCTTACGAGCGTCTCGGCGAGGAGGGAAACAAGCCGGCTGATTATGATAGCTTGCGCTGGGACGAGAAGATCGAAGCCTTGAAGGACAGCCTCCCGGATTTGGTGGTGCAGAACAAGAAGGTGTTCTCCTTGCTGAGCAAGGGCATTCACGAACTTACTGACGAACATTGCAAACTCATGTTCCCGGTCGTGAAGTTGGTCATCTTCCAGATGCTTGAGCAGGAGGAACACAAACGGAAAAAGGCGGTGGCTGCAAAGGAGACCGCCGCTGCCCTCAGGGCGCTGCTCGCTGACCATGCGGCCAATGACGGCGGCTAGTCGTAGAAAGCATTAAAGCTCGAATTACGTGACAGTAAATACACCAAATATGATGAACACTGCCGTCGGGATAATACCTAAGATCTATTTTCTACAGACAATTGTGTATTCATCGAACTTAAAGCGTCAATTAGCTTTCTATCGATATTCAGCGTATGCCATGCATTGGCATGCATCCGTACAACTATCCATGATTGGCTTGGCATTTTGCCGTCGGGAAAATTCAATCTCGACTTCATGTCGTAAACTGCCGATTCGATCTCTGCCTGATCAAATTCATCCGAACTATATATTTGAAAATCAAAATTGATTCGGCCATCTTTCAACTGAAACGGGGCGCTCACCTCGTAGCCTGCATTTTCAATCGCGCGGGTGTACGCAGCAGTATCCTGCTGAGCGTAAAACCAAGCCCTAACGACTAGGGTCACAGGAGAGATCATTGTTCGCTCACCCTCTTGGATTGCGGCGACAGTCTAATAAATGCCAGGCCAGAATTGCTGTGACAGTTTACTAAATACACCAAACTATCGGACGCGATTCTTCCAAGCTCCAAATAGCTTCTGGAGAATAAGGCCGGTGAGCATGCCGCCGAGAAATAGCGCTCCGCCGATCAATCCGGCCTGTACGTCATGACCCATGCCGACCTCCTCCACCTCGGTAACCGCGGCCCCTTCAAATCAGCCCCTGACCCCGCAAACTAACAAACCCCTTCGTCCCCACGATGATATGATCGTGTACCGCGATCCCCATCTTCTTCCCCGCCTCGACCACCGCACGCGTCAAGTCGATGTCCGCGCGGCTCGGCGAGGGATCGCCAGAGGGGTGGTTGTGGACCAGGATGATCGACGCGGACTTGAGGTCGATCGCGCGTCGGATGACTTCGCGGACATAGACGGGCGCCTCGTCGATCGAGCCTTCGTTCATCAGCTCGTCGCGGATCAGCATGTTGCGGGTGTTTAAATGGAGCACGCGGACGCGCTCATTGCCGTGATGCGCCATGTCGGCGCGGAGGTAATCGAGCACCGCTTGCCAGTTGGACAGTAACGGCTTCTCCGCCACCTCCGCCTTCAGCAGCCGCAGCGCGGTCGCCTGCGCGATCTTGAGCGCGGCGACCGAGGTTTCGCCCATGCCCTTGACCCGCGCCAGTTCCTCGGGCGCGGCGGTCAGCAGGCCGGCGATCCCGCCGAACTCGCGCAGCAAGGCATAAGCCAGCGGCTTGGTGTCGCGCCGCGGGATGGCGAGCGCGAGCAGATATTCGATCAATTCATGGTCGAGCAGGCCGTCGGCATCGGCGAGCAGCCGTTGCCGCAATCGCGCGCGGTGACCAAGATGATCCGGTTCCGGAACGTCCCCCATCTGTCACGGGTTAATCGGCGATCCGGGGCGACGCAATTGCCCCGGTGCCGTTGCGGCGTGTAGCGTGGTGGTCAATGACAACAAGCAAGGGCCCGATGACCGAGAGCGAGCCGGATATTGCCCGCCCGTCGCGCGCCCGTCGCATCCGGTTTCGGCTCGGCGTCGCCCTGGCGGTGTTGCTGGTCGTGCTCGCCGGACTGTGGCTGGTGCGCAAGCCGGTCGCCGAGCATTTCATCGACGATGCCTTGTCGCAGGCAAAGGTGCCGGCGCGCTATACGATCGAGGACCTTGCGCTCGGCCATCAGCGCCTCACCAATATCGTCATCGGTGATCCCGCTCACCCCGACCTCATCGCCGATTGGGTGGAAGTGCAGACCTCGGTCGATTTCGGCGGCGCGCATGTCACCGGGGTCCGCGCCGGGCATGTGCGGACGCGCGCGCGGATCGTTGACGGTGCACTGTCGCTGGGGGCGCTCGACCGGCTGATTCCCAAGGGGGCAGGCGGCGCCTTTCGACTGCCCGCGATCCAGCTCGACCTTCAGGACGGCCGGATGCGGTTGGAAGCGCCGCAGGGTGTGGTGGGCCTGAAGGCGTCAGGCAGCGGTCGGCTCGACGGCGGGTTTCAGGGACAAGTGGCAGCGATCAGCGCGCGGATCGCGAGCGGCGCCTGCGCTGCGGACAAGGCAGTCGCCGCGCTCAGGATCGATATCCGCTCGGACGCGATCCATCTCCGCGGCCCGATGCGCGCGGGCGAAGCGGGCTGCAATGGCAACGGCGCGACCCGGTTTCGCGCCGATATCGACGCGGCGGTCGCGCAGACGTTCGATCGCTGGAATGGCCATGCCAATCTCGCCGCCGATCGCGTGACCGCGCCGTCGCTGAACGCCGAAGCGATCGCCGGATCGCTCGGCTTTGCCGGTACCGCGCGCGGCATACAGGGGAGTGTGAGGCTCGCCGCGGACCGGCTGACCAGCGGTGGCATTGCCGGTCAGGCGGCGGCGATCGACGGCGCTTATCGCTATGCCGATGCAAAAAGCGCGTTCACCGGCAAGGCGCAGCTGGGACGTGCCGCCTTGCCCGACGCGATCCGCGCCAACTTCCGGTCATGGGGATCGTCCGGCGCGGGCACGCCGCTCGCGCCGCTGGCTGCCCAACTTGCCCGCGCTATCGACGATGCGTCGCGCGAATTCGCCTTGTCCGCCGAATTGTCGGCGGCAACCGATGGCGGGCGAGGTGCGGTCAAGCTCTCCCGCCTGCTCGCTGTCGCCGATAGCGGCGCGAGCGTCACGCTGACCAGCCGCGACGGCGCGCAGATCGTCTGGCCCAACGGTGGCGTCATCCTGCGCGGCGATCTGGTTGCCGGCGGCGGCGGATTGCCCGATCTCAGCGCGCATCTCGATCAGCAGCGCGCCGGCGCGCCGATTACCGGCACCGCGACGATGGAGCCCTACGAGGCCGGCAATGCGCGCCTCGCGCTCGCGCCGGTCCGGTTCAGCGCCGGGCTCGACGGGCGGACGCGGATCGAGAGCGAAGCGACTTTATCCGGCCCGCTGCCCGGCGGCGCGGTGGACGGGCTGCGGCTGCCGCTGCTCGCGCAATGGGATGGTCGCGGGAGCCTGGCGGTCAATCCGGCCTGCGCGCCGGTGGCGATCGCGCGGCTGCGCCTCTCCGGATTGGATGCGCGCGAGTTCCGGACGCAGCTTTGCCCGGTCGACGGCGCGATGCTGCGGATCGCGGGCGGACGGATCGGCGGCGGCGCGGTGGCGCGAGACCTTCGGCTCAACGGTGCACTTGGCAGCAATCCGCTTGCGCTCGCTGTAGCCCAGGCGACCTTGCGGCTCGGCGACCGCCAATTCGTCCTCGATCGCCTGGCGGTGCGGCTCGGCGCGCCTGAGCGACTGACCCGGCTCGATATCGCGACGCTCGACGGCAGCTTCGGCCAATCGATCGGCGGCAAGTTCGACGATGCCGGCGGCCAAATCGGCGCGGTGCCGCTGATCCTGTCGCAAGCGGCGGGGACGTGGCGGATGGAGAACGGGCGGTTGCTGGTCGGCGGCGCGCTGACGGTGGCGGATGCCGCGCACGATCCGCGCTTCAGGCAGTTGGCTGGCCGCGACGTGTCGCTGACGCTCGCCGACAATCGCCTCGCCGCGACCGGCAAGCTGACCACGACCAACGGTGCGGTGAAGGTCGCCGACGTCGCGATCGCCCACGATTTGTCGAGCGGTTCGGGCTCGGCCGATATCGACGTCACTGGACTGACCTTCACCAAGTCCTTCCAGCCCGAAGCGCTGACGCCGGTGACCGAAGGCGTGATCGCCGATGTCGCGGGCACGGTGACTGGCCACGGCCATATCGCCTGGACCCCGCAGGCGGTGACCAGCAATGGCGTGTTCCGCACGCAGAACGCCAATCTTGCCGCCGCTTTCGGCCCGGTCGCCGGCCTGTCGGGCGAAATCCGCTTCACCGATTTGCTGGGGATGGTGTCCGCACCCGATCAGGTCGCGACGGTCAAGACGATCGATACCGGCATCACCGTCAGTGACGGAGTGGTCCATTATCAGTTGCTCGGCCCGCAGCGCATCCAGGTCACCGACGCGCGCTGGCCGTTTGCCGGCGGGCGGCTCGATCTCGCCCCGACCTTGCTCGATTTCGCTGATCCCGGCGGCCGGCATTTGACCTTCCGCCTGACGGCGGTCGATGCCGCGCAATTCCTGCAGCAATTCAACTTCAAGAATCTGAATGCGACCGGCGTGTTCGACGGCACGCTGCCGATGATTTTCGACATCACCGGCGGGCGGATCGAAAAGGGCGAATTGCACGTGCGCCCCGGCGGCGGCACCTTGGCTTATGTCGGTCAGGTCACCAAGGAGGATGTCGGCGTGTGGGGCAATCTGGCGTTCCAGGCCCTGAAGTCGCTGCGCTATCGCAACCTCGATTTGACCTTGAACGGCCCGCTGGCGGGGGAAGTCATCACCGAAGCGCATTTCGCGGGTGTCAGTCAGGGGGAGGGGACCAAGTCCAACTTCCTGATCCGCCGGTTGCAGCGGCTGCCATTCGTGTTCAACGTCAAGATCCGCGCGCCTTTCCGCTCGCTGCTCGATTCGGCGCAGAGCTTCTACGACCCCACGCTGCTGATAAAGCGCAACCTGCCCGCGCTGATCCGCGAGCAGAACAAGATCCAGCCGGGTGTGCGACCCGTTCAGCCTCCCGCAAGCGAGACCAAGCCATGATACGATTAGGATTGACGATGGAGCGATTGAGCCTGACCACCAGGAAGATGCGACGGATGGTATTGATCGGCGCGACCTGCGCCACCGGATTGCTCGGCGGTTGCGTCAACGTGACCGCGCCGGACAAGCCGATCGAGATCAATCTGAACATCAACATCACCCAGCAAGTGGTGTATAAACTGGACGGCCAGGCCAAGGCGCTGATCGACGAGAATCCGGGAATATTCTGATGATGAAACGCACCATGACTGCTTCCGCCCTGCTGCTGGGCACCCTGATCGCGATCGCGCTGCCGGCGACGGCGCAGGAGCGCGACCCCGCTTATGCTGCGGCGCGCGCCGCGGGACAGATCGGCGAACTGCCCGATGGCTATATCGGCGCGGTCGGTGCCCCGACCAAGGACCTGTCCGCGCTGGTCAACAAGATCAACATCCAGCGCAAGGCGGTCTATACCCAGAAGAGCGCGGCGAGCGGGTCGACGGTCGAGGAAATGGCGTTCACCACCGGGTGCAACCTGATCCTCAAGACCGCGCCGGGCGAGAAATATCGCGATCCCGCGGGTAATTGGCAGACGCGCACTGCCGCCGCGCCGAAGCGCGATCCGCGCTGCATCTAGAGTATCGCGCGGAAAAGTGGGTACCGGTTTTCCGCAAACAGCGATGCGATCACAAATAACTGGAGCGGAGTGCCTGATTCAGGCGCGTTCGGGCGCCGGGCCGCAACCTTCCAAGGGGTACGGCCAGGGCTCGCGCGTCCTGATGGAACTGATCGGCGCCCCGCTCGGCGGCGGCATCGTCGGTTGGGCGCTCGATTACTGGCTCGGCACCAGCCCCTGGCTGCTGCTGACCTTCCTCGCGCTCGCGATCATCGTCGCGTTCCGCAATATCTACCGCATTTCTAAGGAGCGAGCCGAATAATGGCCGGCGACATCAACCCGATGGAACAGTTCGAGGTCGGTCACCTGATCGATCTCAAGCTTTTCGGCTACGACGTCTCGTTCACCAACTCGGCGCTGTTCATGGTCGTCGTGTTCGTGCTGCTCGCCGTCTTCATGGCAGGCGGGCTGAAGCGTCAGCTGATCCCCGGCCGCTGGCAAGTCGCGGCCGAAAGCGCGGTGTCGTTCATCGATTCGATGGTCAATGTGAACATTGGCAAGGGCGGCAAGAAGTTCGCGCCGTACGTGTTCTCGCTGTTCTTCTTCATCCTGTTCGCCAATCTGGTCGGCGTGCTGCCGCTGGCGATCATCCCGCATCTCCATACCTTCGCCGTCACCAGCCACATCACGGTGACCGCGGTGCTGGCGTTCTTCTCGTTCGGGATCGTGCTGGCGGTCGGCTTCTGGAAGCATGGCCTGAAATTCTTCTCGCTGTTCGTGCCGCACGGCGCGCCTTTGGTGCTGCTGCCGGTGATCGTCCCGGTCGAGCTGATCTCGTTCCTGGTGCGCCCGTTCTCGCTGGGTCTGCGGCTGTTCGTCGCGATGACCGCGGGGCACATCCTGCTCGAAGTGTTCGGCAGTTTCGCGGTCCAGGGGCTCAATGCCGGCCTCAGCGGCAGCCCGATCGGCTTCGTCGTGTGGATCGGCAGCTTCCTGATGATCCTGGGCGTTTCGGCGCTCGAACTGCTGGTCTGCGCGATCCAGGCCTATGTGTTCGCGCTGCTCACCTCGCTGTATCTCCACGACGCGGTGCACCTGCACTAAGTCCCGTTTTCAATGCTGTAGATTATTCTGGGAGTTTAAAATGACTGATCATGGTTTGATGTACATCGGTGCCGGCCTCGCGGCGATCGGCGTCGGCGCGGCTGCGCTCGGCGTGGGCAACGTGTTCGGCTCGTTCCTCGAAGGCGCGCTGCGCAACCCGTCGGCCGCCGACGGCCAGCAGGGCCGCCTGTTCATCGGCTTCGCGGCCGCCGAGCTTCTGGGTCTGATCGCGTTCGTCGTCGCGATCCTGATCCTGTTCGTCGTCAAGTAAGCAGCAAAACGAGCGCTTCCGATGCCTCAGATATCCCAAGCAGCCTCCATCTACGCGTCGCAGCTGTTCTGGCTCGCGATCGTGTTCGCGGCGGTCTATTTCGGGATCGGCCGGGCGATGGTGCCGAAGATCGAGCGGACGATCGACGATCGTAACGCTCGCGTCTCGGCCGACATCGCCGCGGCGGAGGAAGCGCGCGACACCGCGCGCGCAGCCGAGGAAGGCTATACCGCCAGCCTCGACAGCGCGCGCAGCCAGGCCCTGAAGCTGGTCGGCGAGGCCAAGGCGAAAGCCACCGCATCGACCGAACAGGCGATCAAGGCAGGCAATGCCGACCAGGAAAAGGCGCTGGCCGAGGCCACCGCGCGCATCAATACGGCCAAGGCGACCGCGTTCGCCGGGATCGAGGATGCCACGGTGGATGCGGTCGAGGCGATCGTCGCCAAGCTGTCGGGCGTCACGCCCGACCGCGCGACGGTGGCGGCACGAGTGAAAGCGGAACTGGCCAATGGCTAATCTCCAGGCGACCACGCTGGCCAAGGAAACCGGCACCACCGAGCTTCACCATGAGCCGTCGGCATTGGGCTTGACCCCGCCGGCCTGGGTGGCGCTGGCGATGCTGTGCGTGATCGGCATCATGCTCTGGCAGAAAGTGCCGGCGCTGATCGGCCGCATCCTGGACGGCAAGATCGCGACGATCCGCCAGCAACTCGATGAGGCCGCCGCGTTGCGCGCCGAGGCCGAGGCATTGCTTGTCGAAGCGAAGAAGCGCGATGCGTCGTCGGCGTCCGACGCCGCGGCGATCGTCGCGCATGCCAAACAGGAAGCCGCCGCTCTAGTCGCCAAGGCGCAAACCGACGCGACCGAATTGGTCGCGCGCCGCGGCAAGATGGCCGAGGACAAGATCGGCGCCGCCGAGCGCGCCGCGGTCGCCGAGGTTCGTGCCAAGGCCGCCGATGTCGCGACCCGCGCCGCCACGTCGATCATCGCCGACAGCCATGGCGCCGCCGCCGACGCCAAGCTGGTCGACAAGACCATCGCCGGTTTGTCGCGGATCAACTGAGCTTTCCCGGCCCGTTAAGACGGGCTGCGATACTTCCACCTCCGTCGTCATCCCGGCCTTGTGCCGGGATCCAAGGTGCCACAAGCCCTGGACGAGAGGCTCCAGCTTCCAGCTCGCGGCCCGTCGGATCCCGGCACAGGGCCGGGATGACGGAGGAAGAGTGGCGCGGTCATCCCGAACCATTGCCGCTGACTGCCTTACCCCTTAGGGGACGCCGTCATGATTTCCCCCGAAGACTGCCAGACGATGACCGACGTCCGTGCCGGCGTCGATGCGGTGGACCGTCAGATCGTCGACCTGCTGGCGATCCGGTTCCGCTTCATGACCGCTGCCGCGCGGATCAAGCAAGATCGCGGCACGGTCCGCGACGAAGGCCGCAAGGCGCAAGTCATCGCCAACGCCAAAGCCGCCGCCGAAACCGCGGGCGTGCCGTCCCAGCTCGTCGGCGACTTGTGGGAACGGCTGGTCGAAGGCTCGATCGCCTATGAATTCGATCGCTGGGATCAGCATCGCGCCTGATGGCAGGGTGGCTGCCATAATTCCGACGCCAATCGCCGCCACACCGGCCCAACCTTTAGGGGAGAACGAAAACATGATGTCGCTGATCGCTATCGCTCTGCTCGCCGGTCAGACCGCGCCGGCTCCTACCGCTACGCCCGCGCCCGCGCCGGTCGCGCCCGCGGCCGCTGCTCCGGCCGCCGCCGGCAAGTTCACCCTCGACACTCCGATCGAGACGATCGAAGCCGACGCCAAGGCCAAGGAAGTGCTCACTGCCGATCTCGGCGGCGACGTCTCGCAGCATCCGATGTATGAGAGCTTCAAGTCGATGAGCCTCAACCAGGTCGCGCCGATGTCGGGTGGCAAGATCACCGACGACGTGCTCAAGAAGATCGCCACCGACCTCGCCGCGATCCAGTAACATGGGGTAGCTTCACGCCCGGCGAGTCCCTAGATTCGCCGGGCATGTCCGACCCCAATTCGCCGACCCGATTCAACGAAGACAAAGCCACCTACACCGTCCGCGGCGGTGGTGAGGTGCCCGACCTTGCGGCGGGCGTCGCGGCGATCCGCAATGTGCTGAAGACCTTGCCCGCTCGCCCGGGCGTCTATCGCATGCAGGATGCGCGCGGCGATGTGCTCTATGTCGGCAAGGCGCGCGCGCTCAAGAACCGGGTCACCAATTACACCCAGGTCGACCGCCTGCCCAAACGCCTGCAGCGGATGGTCGCGCAGACGCGATCGATGACGATCGTCACGACCAATAACGAGGCTGAGGCGCTGCTGCTCGAAGCGCAGCTGATCAAGCGTTTCCGTCCCGCCTACAATGTGCTGTTGCGCGACGACAAAAGCTTCCCGTTCATCCTGCTGCGCGCCGACCACGACTTTCCGCGCATCCAGAAGCATCGCGGTGCGCGCCGCGCCAAGGGCAATTATTACGGCCCGTTCGCCAGCGCCGGGTCGGTCAACAACACGCTCAACGCGCTGCAGAAACTGTTCCTGCTGCGCTCGTGCACCGACGGTTTCTTCAAGACCCGCGACCGGCCGTGCCTGCTCTATCAGATCAAGCGCTGCTCGGCGCCGTGCGTCGGGCGGATCGGGGTCGAGGAATATGCCGAGCTGGTCGGCGACGCGAAGGACTTCCTGGCGGGCAAGTCGACCAAGGTGCAGACCAAGCTCGGTGCGCAGATGACGGCTGCCGCCGAAGCGATGGATTTCGAGCTCGCCGCGGTGCTGCGCGACCGGTTGAAGGCGCTGACCTTCATCCAGGGGACGCAGGCGATCAATGCCGAAGGGGTCGGGGACGCCGACGTGTTCGCGCTCGCCTGCCGCGACGGCGTGATGGGCATCCAGGCCTTCTTCATCCGCGGCGGGCAGAATTGGGGGCACCGCAGCTTTTTCCCGGCGCATACCAACGAGGTGCCCGAGGATGAGGTGCTGACCAGCTTCCTCACCCAATTCTACGAGGAAGTGCCGCCTGCGCGGAACGTATTGCTCGACCGCGAGCTGGCGGAAGGCGCGCTGCTGAGCGAGGCGCTCGCCGAGCGCGCGGGCTACAAGGTCGCCCTGTCGGTACCGCAACGTGGCGACCGCCGCCGACTGATGGAACAGGCCAAGCGCAACGCGGTGGAAGCGCTCGATCGGCGGCTGGCGGAAAGCACGACCCAGGCGAAATTGCTGCGCGAAGTCGCCGATCTGTTCGAGCTGGCCGAGCCGCCCAACCGCATCGAAATCTACGACAACAGTCATATCCAGGGGACCAATGCGCTCGGCGCGATGGTCGTCGCCGGGCCGGAGGGCTTCCGCAAGGGCCAGTATCGCAAGTTCAACATCAAGCATGCCGCGACCGACGACGATTTCGCGATGATGCGCGAAGTGTTCGGCCGCCGCTTTGCGCGCGCGCAGGCGGAGGATCCCGACCGCGATGCCGGCGACTGGCCCGATCTCGTGCTGATCGACGGCGGCCGCGGGCAATTGAACGCGGCCAAAGGCGTGCTCGAGGAAATGGGGATCGAGGACGTCTGCCTGGTCGGCGTTGCCAAGGGGCCGCATCACGGCCGCGACGGGCGCGAGGTCTTCCACCTGATGGATGGCCGCGAGTTGATGCTGCCGGTCAATTCGCCGGTGCTGTTCTACCTCCAGCGGCTTCGCGATGAGGTCCACCGTTTCGCGATCGGCGCCCACCGCGCCAAACGCGCCAAGGCGATCGGCGCGTCACCGCTTGACGAGGTTCCGGGCATCGGTCCGGCGCGCAAGAAGGCATTGCTGATGCACTTCGGCACCGCGCGGTCGGTGCGAGGGGCGAGTCTCGACGATCTCAAGAAGACGCCGGGCGTGTCGGCTGCGGTCGCGCAACAGGTCTATGACTTTTACCATTCGCGGTAGAGGCGGCTCGCCCTACTAAACTCCCCTCCCTGAAAGGGAGGGGATGGGGGTGGGTTGGCGCGCGCAGCGCGCCACGATACGCTTGCCACATGCGCCGCCGTATCGATCCAGAGCTGACGCGAAGAGCGCGCGAATTGCGCAACAATCCCACGCCGGCTGAATTCGCGATCTGGCATCGCGTTTCGCGGCACCGGCCGGCTTTGACCCGGCAACTCGTCGTTGCGCCGTTCATCATCGATCTGGCGTGCCGTGGCGCTCGGTTGGCCGTCGAGTTCGACGGCAGTCAGCACATCGATCGCGTGCCTTATGATGAGAGGCGGTCGGTATATCTCAGGCGCCGAGGCTGGACCGTCATTCGCCTGTGGAATTCCGACGTGCTGGCTAATCCCGACGGAGCCGCCGAGTATATTCTGTTGCAGGCCGCCGAGTGCCTCGGCGGCACCCACCCCCAGCCCCTCCCTTGCAGGGAGGGGAGAATCCGGGTGCCACGTACGCGTAGTGCTGAACGATGAGTGTGAAGCAGTTTGTCCTGTCTCAGCCGGCCGTCGCAACCTTAGAATAATCCATCCGCTTCAGGTCCTCGATCAGTCCGGGCCCGGTCGGCGCCCACCCGAGCAGCTCGCGCGTTTTGGCGCTGGACGCAGGAAGGTCGAGTCCGGCGAACATCGCGAGCCAGCCGAAATGCGTCGGCGCTTCATCGGGAGTCAGCGAAATGACGGGCAGGTTCAGGCCCGCGCCAACGACCTCGGCGATGTCGCGGACCGGGATGCCTTCTTCGGCCACGGCGTTATAGCGCGCGCCGGGCGCCGACCGCTCGACCGCGAGGACATAGAGCTTTGCCACATCGAGCACATGCGCCGCGGGCCAGCGGTTGGTACCCTCGCCGATATAGGCGACAACACCCTTCGCCTTCGAAAGGTCAATGAAGGGCGAAACCAGACCCTGTTTCACGGTGTCATGGACCTGCGGCAGGCGCATCGAGACGATGTTCACGCCCGCATCGAGCAATGCCTGACCCGCCAGTTCCGACGCGGCACGCGGGTTGGGGTGGTTCCGGTTCAGCACGTCCTCGGTCGCCGGCCCGCCCGACTCGGGATTGCCGATGCCGGTGCCCGAGGTGATCAGCAGCGGTCGGTTCGATCCCTTGAGCGCCGCGCCCATCGCCTCGATGACGCGGCGGTCCTTCTCGCAATTCGCCACGAAGTTCGAGAAATCGTGATCGAACGCGGTGTGGATCACCGCGTCGGCCTGGTCCGCGCCGGCGCGGAGCGTGTCGGGCTGTTCCAGATCGCCCCGATGGACTTGCGCGCCGGCCGCTTCGAGCGTGCGCGCGCCGGCATCGGATCGCGACAGGCCAAGGACCTCATGCCCCGCCGCGAGCAACTCGGGAACGATGCGAGAGCCGATGAAGCCGGTGGCGCCGGTGAGGAAGACACGCATGGAACAGCCTTTCGATATTGTTCGATGGGCTATGTCGGGTTATCCTTCATCCTGTAAAAGTAGTGACCTTATCATGGTATAATCATCAACAGGATCGCCCAGCTCATGCCCGCCGAACCCGCCAATCCGCTCGGCACCTTCCTGCGCGATCGCCGTACCCGGCTCGATCCGGCGGCGTTCGGCTTCGGGGGAGGCCGTCGCCGCACTCCGGGTCTGCGCCGTGAGGAAGTCGCGCAGCGCGCCAATATCAGCCCGACCTGGTACACCTGGCTCGAACAGGGCAGGGGAGGCGCGCCGTCCGCCGACGTGCTCAACCGCATTGCGGCCGGGCTGATGCTGACCGAGCCGGAGCGCGAGCATCTCTTCATGCTCGGCCTCGGCCGCCCGCCCGAGGCGCGATACCGCGGCGCCGAGGGCGTGACGCCGCGGCTGCAGCGCGTGCTCGACGCCTTGTCGCCGAGTCCCACGCTGATCAAGACCGCGACCTGGGACGTGGTGGCGTGGAACGACGCGGCGGCGGCATTGCTGACCGATTATGCAAAGCTACCGCCGGATCGGCGCAATATTCTGCGGATGATGTTTTCCGACGAACGGGTGCAGGCGGCGCAGGACGATTGGCTGAGTGTGGCGCGGTTCGTGGTGGCGTCCTTCCGCGCCGACGCGGCGCGCGCCGGGGCGGGCGCGGAGATCGCGCAGTTGGTCGACGAGCTGTCGCAGACCAGCCCCCAATTCGCGGCTCTTTGGCGGGCCAACGACGTCGTCGGCCATGCGGAAGGTGTGAAGCGCATCCGGCATCCCAAAATCGGGCTTATCGAACTGGAATTCTCGATCTTCGCGGTCGACGGGCGCCCGGACCTGGGAATGATCGTCTACAATCCTGTCACGTCAGAGGGTGCGGACCGCATCCGATCGCTGATGTCCGCTCGATCGGGTGATGCGTAGCCAGGGCATCATAGCCCGGCATAGACCCGATCGCGAAAATCCTTCACGCGCGCGTTCAGGTCGATGATCCCGGCCACGGGCGCACCCGATGCCTCGACTAGCCGCTCGGCCAGGCACCCCGCTTCCGACCTCAGCTTCTCGCCCTCCGGCGTCGTTTCGATCAGCACTTCGCGTTCGTTCTTGGGGTTGCGCGTCCGCGTCACCAGCCCAGCCGCCTCCAGCCGCTTGAGCAACGGGGTCAGCGTGCTCGATTCGAGCGCGAGCTTGTCGGCCAATCCGCCGACATTCTGCCGCCCGTCATGCCATAACAGGTTTAGCACCAGGAATTGCGGATAGGTAATCCCCATGCGGTCGAGCAGCGGCTTGTACGCACGCTGCACCGCCATGCTCGCCGAATAGAGCGCGTAGCAGAGCTGGTCATCGAGCTTCATCACATCCATCGGTCGCGTCCGCCGTTAAATTTCTTTGCAGACGTATATCGCGATAAGTTTTATCTTGACAAGGGCAGGCCCGGCGCTATTTCGGCCATCGCGACAATAGTTATCGCGATATATATGTAAGGAGCCTCAGTCATGGACATTCTCTACCGCACCAGCGCCACCGTAACCGGCGGCCGCACCGGCCATGGCCGCAGCGAAGACGGCTTGCTCGACGTCGAGCTGCAGACCGCCAAGGAACTCGGCGGCGCCGGCGGCGGCACCAATCCCGAGCAATTGTTCGGTGTCGGCTATGCCGCGTGCTTCCTCGGCGCGCTCCGCTTCGTCGCCGGCCAGCGCAAGATCCGCATCGCCGATGAGGCGACCGTCACCGCCAGCGTCGGCATCGGCAAACGCGACGATGGCCGCGGCTTCGGACTCGACGTGGCGCTCGCGGTCGACCTGCCGGGGATCGATGCCGACACCGCGCGGGAATTGGTCGACGCCGCGCACATCGTCTGCCCCTATTCGGAAGCGACTCGCGGCAATCTCGCGGTCCGGCTTTCGGTCGTCGAGCACGCCTGAGGCTGCGAATGAGGGTGAAGCTCGGTCAGCCCCTCCCCTTCAGGGGAGGGGTTGGGGTGGGGTAGTGCGGCAGGCGACACTCTCTGCGAGGCATCCCCCACCCCCAACCCCTCCCCTGAAGGGGAGGGGCTAGTAACAGCCGCCGCCTGGCGGATTGGCAAAATCTTCACCGTCTGCCGCTATTTCCCGGCGGCGTGACAGCCGTGTTCCTCACCATCGATACCGAGCTGATGTGGCGCCATCACGCCGCTGGCTGCGACCTTGCGACCCAAATCGCGCGCTCGCTCGAACCCGCCGGCGTGGGCATCCGCTATCAGCTCGATATGCTTGGCCGCCACGGCCTCAAGGGCACGTTCTTCGTCGACCCGATGCCGACCATGGTGTTCGGGCTCGACGCGATCCGCCCAGTGGTTGAAACGATCCTCGCAGCGGGGCAGGAGGTGCAACTGCACATGCACCCCAATTGGGCGGGCGCGAGAGCGGACGATGCCGGCAAGAGCTCGGGCCGGTTCGAGCTGATCGATTACAATCTCGACGAACAACGCGCGCTGATCGCGGGCGCGCGCGACTTGCTCAAGGCATGCGGCGCGTCCGATCCGGTCGCCTTCCGCGCCGGCAGCTATGCCGCCAATGACGACACGCTGGTCGCGCTCGCCGAGCTCGGCTTCCGCTACGACAGCAGCCATAATGGCGCCGACGCGCCGTGGCCCAGCCAGATCGGTCTGCCGCAGCGCCAGATCGCCCCCGTCGCGTACAATGGCGTGACCGAGGTCCCGGTGACGGTGATCGAGGACGTGCCGGGCAATCTGCGCCATTTCCAGATCTGCGCGTTGTCGCTGGGCGAGATGCGCGCCGCGCTCGATCATGCGGTGGCCGAGGAGCATGAGGCGGTGACCGTCGTCAGCCACGGCTTCGAGCTCGCCAATCGCGCCGGCACGCGCGCCAACGGCGTCCATGTCGCGCGGTTCGAAGGATTGTGCGCAATGCTCGCCGACGCGCGATCGACGCTGCCGACCACCTGGTTCCGCGACTTGCCCGACTTCGCCAGTGCGAGTCAGGCGACTCCGCTCGCCCCCAACATGCTGCGCACGCGCTGGCGCCAGGCCGAGCAACTCTGGTCGAACCTGGTCGAGGAACGCGCGGCGTGAGCACGGCGCGCCCGCTGCCGCTCAAATTCCAGATCGGCGCGCGCACGCTCGGCGCGATCCGCCGCGACCTCGTTCGCGTGCCGCTCAGCCTCGACGACGCGATCGATGGGGACCTGCCCGATCTGCCGGCGCTCGATCCGACCGCTGACGGCTATCTCGTCACCTCGCTCGCCGAGCACCACCGCCATGCGCTCGCCTATGCGGCCAGCCCGGCGATCGCCTTCACGCGGCAGCGCTACACGCGCCGCTACGCCGACCTGACGATCGGGTTTCAGGCCTATCTCGATTGCCTGTCGTCGAACACGCGCTCGGGCATCAAGCGCAAGGCGAAGAAGGTCGCCGCCGCCTCGGGCGGTACGCTCGACATACGCCGCTTCGCGACTCCCGCCGAATTGCGCGAGTTCCACGAGGTCGCCCGCCGCCTCGCGCTCGCCACCTATCAGGAAAAGCTGATGGGTGCGGGCCTGCCCGACACGCCCGATTTCCTCCAGCGCATGTACGTCATGGCGGCGGAGGGCAATGTCCGCGCCTGGCTATTGTATGTCGGCGGTGAGCCTGCCGCTTATCTCTATTGTCCCGTCCATGACGGCACCGTGATCTACGAATATGTCGGCCACGATCCGCGGTTCGGCGATCTGTCGGTCGGCGCCGTCCTCCAGGTCGAGGCGTTGCGCGACCTGTTCGCCGACCCCGCCTGCCGCCGCTTCGACTTCACCGAGGGAGACGGCCAGCACAAGCGCCAGTTCGCCACCGGCGGCATCGATTGCTGCGACCTGCTGCTGCTGCGCCCGACCCTGGCCAATCGCCTTGCCGTCGCCGCCCTGGCGGGGTTCGACGGCACCATGGCGCTGGCCAAGACGGGTGTGGAGCGGCTGGGGTTGCAGGATTTGGCGAAGAAGGTCCGCCGCGCTTGAGTGGAGATGGACTCCGCTGAGTCACCTATTTCCGTTTACGATCCATCCGGTTTCGTCACAGGTGGCGCTGCCTTTGAGCGGACCAGCTTGATCGGTGGGCCACCTTCGACGAAGGTGAAGCTCGAATAATCGGGAGCGAACTCGGCGGTGACGCCCATGGCGGTCGACAGGAAACGCGTGCTGGACAGTGCGATCAGACGTTCGGGGGTGGGGCCGCCGGTATACGCAAACAGTCCCTCCGGCCGCGCTTCCAGAACGACCGAGAGCCCGGGCCCCTGGAAATACCCGGCAGCTTTGGAGAGCTCTGCGAGCGATAGCATTTTCTCCTCGGTCGCCGGCGCCGCAATATCCGTCCAGCCATAGTCGGTCGCGACGGCGCGAACGACTTCGTCCATCAGCCGCCGGCCCTGGCCTCCGTTGGTCAGCGCGACGATGCCTTCGCCCTTGCCGACATAGGCAATCATGAAGGATTGGAAGCCTTCGTTCACGCCGTCATGGCCAAATCGCGCGGCGCCGGTCGTGTATAGCGCGGTGCCGAGTCCCCAATTGTCTTTGACCGGCGTCAGCATCTCACGCGTCATGGCGGGCGAAAGGCGGTGACCCTTTTTGCCCGCGGCCGAGGCTTGAACGTCCATCAGCAATCGCGCGAGGTCGCTGGCGCTGGCCCACAATCCTGCCGGCCCCAGTTCGGGGTAGACGTGATAGTTGCCGGGAAGCGGTGTGCCATTGGCATGACCAAATGCCATGTCGGCGCGGATCGCTGCGGAAGGCGGCTGCGCATAGGCGCTGCGCGTCATGCCAAGCGGACGGAACAGCTCGCGGTCGGCCAGTTCGGCGAAAGGAATCCCGCTCACGTCGGAGAGGGCTAGCTGCGTCAGCACATAGCCGCCGCCGGAATATTGATATTGTCGCCCGGCCGGCAGCACGCTGCGCACCGGCGCGCTGTTGCTTGGCGGTGCGCCGTCCAAGATCTGTACGGGCGTCGGCAGCGGCGCGCCCGGTAAATAGCCGGCGAAACCATGAACCCCGAGTCCGGCTGTGTGACTCAGCAATTCACGAAGGGTGACGCCGCTGGGCGCCAGCTTCGGATCATCCGGCAATTGCCAGGAACGAAGCGCTTCGTTGATGTTTCGGTCCAACCTGATCTTGCCCTGCTCGACCAGCCGCAGAGCCACCATCGCCGTCGCGACCTTGCTGATCGATGCCGCCTGGAACGCGGTCTCCGGCGTGATCGGCGCGCAACTCGCAGTATCGCGAAAGCCCCAGCCGCGCGCCCAGGCGAGCTTGCCGTTATGGATCACCGCGACGCTGAGTCCGGGCACGTCATATTGGCGCATCCGCTCGGCAAGGCTGAACGGTTTGTCGCCCGGTGTGATGACCGGCGGCCGCAAGTTCGCTTCTACGTTGCGGGTATGGACGTTGCTCGGTCCGCCCGCGGCCTCGGCCGGAGCCGGGCATCGGTCCGGTTGCGCGGCCGCGGGACTCGCGAGCACCGCAACAACGATAACCGCGCCGAGCAATGTGAACCGGTGGTCTCTGCGCATTGTCTTTTCCCCTATCAGTGAGCGGCCACGTCCATCGCCGGGCGGCGAGACCCGGGTTCAATTCCCATGCTGAAGTGCAAAATTTCCAAAGCCAGACGAGCGACGTGCCCGGCGGAGCCTCGGCGAAAATGTGCGTCCGCCATCTGTAAAATCAGCAGGCGTTCGATCGCCAGCCCAACCGCCGAGGTCAATACAACATATGTAGATTTACGAGTCAATGGAGGTATTCGAGCCTTGTGGCACGCTCGGCGCACGACTGGTGCTCGGTGGCACGAGCGGAGGATAGGCCGCTCTCATTGGAGGCAGCAATGCGATCTGGGCCGGCATGGCCTTCCTCAAATACAGACCGCGAAGCCGTATAATATAGCCTTGACTATCATTTTATTATGACCTCCAATCCGCGAAAATAGCGGGAGGAGAGCCCATGAAGAGCGTGATCGAAAGAGGTCTGCTGGCGGGAACTGCGATGTTGTGGTCAATGGCGGCGGGCGCGCAAACCGCCCCGGCACCGCAGCCGGACCCCGCTCAGGCGCAGACGCCCCCGGCCGCAACCGCCGACAATTCCGGGCAACTGGGCGACATCATCATCACCGCGCAGCGCCGCGAACAGTCGCTGCAAACGGTGCCGATCAGCGTTGCCGCGTTCAGTGCCGCCAATATCAAGGCGCTCAGCGCCGAATCGATCGGCGATCTCGACAATTTCACGCCGGGTCTGACGATCAATGACTCGTCGGTGACGCAACCCAGCTTCACCATTCGCGGGGTCTCGACCGACGATTTCGGGATCGGGACCGACCCGTCGGTCGGCATTTTCATCGATGGCATCTATTCCGGCCGCTCGGGATCGTCGCTGATCTTCTTCAACGACATCAACCGGGTCGAGGTGCTGAAGGGGCCGCAGGGGACGCTGTTCGGCCGCAACACCTCCGCCGGCGCGATCTCGATCATCACCAACAAGCCGTCGCCCGAGCCGGAAATGACCGCCACGGCGCAGTTCGGCAATTATGCCAAGACCAAGCTCGACGTGATGGGCAATGTGCCGATTACCGACACTTTGTATCTGCGCGTCGACGGCGTGATCAATCGCCGCAACGGCTTTATGAAGGACGCGATTTCCCACGACGATCGCGAGCGGGAGAATAGCAGTTCAGGACGCATCGCGCTGCGCTGGGCACCGAGTGCCAATACCGATTTCGTCCTCGCTTATGATCACGACGATACCAACAAGGATGGTCCGGCGGCGGTCGGGATCAGCGCCTTTGCGCTGAGCACAGACCCGTTCGGCCCGTTCGCCAACGACGTGATCGGCAACAAGGAAACCCGCCTCCTCAATGGGGTCTCGTTGACCGCGACCCAGCGGATGGGTGCGTTCACCTTGACCAGCATCAGCTCGTTCAAGCATTTCGAAACGCACAATCGCGAGGATGAAGACGGGACCAACGATCCCACCCGCTATCTCGACACCGAGAATGCCGAACGCAATTCCAGCCTCTATCAGGAAGTTCGGCTGGGCTATGAAAGCGACCGGATCAGCGCGATCGCCGGGGTCAGCTATTATCACGAGCGCGGCCGCCAGCAGAGCATCGTGACGGCGCTGACCGATTCGGTGAACCGGCTGATCAGCGACGCGACCGCAGGCCAATTCCCGATCTTCTCGATCCTCGACAGCGTCGGTCTGCCGGTTTTCGGTAACACCTTTCAGGAGACGATGAGCAACCGAGCGGCCAACGACAGCTATGCGGTGTTCGGCGACGCGACCTTCAAGGTGACGCCGCGATTGAGCCTGACCGCCGGCATTCGCCATACGCATGACCTGAAGAAATTCAGCTGGTTCAACGGCCCGTTCTCCGCACCTGGGCTCGATGCGATCAAGGCGCCTGGCGCGCTCTACAACGCGATCCTCGGCGTGCCGGCCTTCCCCGATGACGGCCTGTTCAGCGTGTCCGATTTCTTCGGCGCGACGATCGGCCCGAACGGCCTGATCTTCGACGAAGGCGCGCTGGAAGGCGTGCAGTTCACGCGCCGGGCAGCCTTCAACGACGTCTCACCGCGCTTCGTCGTGCAATATGACGCGACCGCCGATGTCCACCTTTATGCTTCGGCCTCGCGCGGCTACAAGGCCGGCGGGTTCAACTCGGTCCAGGTCAATTCCTTCTTCGAGCCGGAAAAGGTCTGGAATTTCGAAGGCGGCATCAAGTCCGAACTGTTCGACCGCCACGTGCGGTTCAACCTCTCGGGCTATTATTTCAAATACAGCAACCGCCAGGCGCTCAGCCTGGAGAATACCGGGGGCGCGGTTCCGCAATATATCACGCTGTCGGGCGATTCCGAGGCGTACGGCCTCGATCTCGACACGCAATTCGTGGTTTCGCGCGATTTCTCGATCACCGGCACCGCCGGCCTGATCGAGTCCAAATGGGTGAAACGGGTCGAGCAGGGCATCGACATTTCGGGCCAGCCCACGGGCGAGCCGGTGTTCCGGGGCATCATCGGGCTGCACTACAAGCACGATACCGGCAATGGCACGATCTTCGGCGATGCCAGCTACAGCTATACCTCGCGTCAACGGCTCAACGATGCGGCGCGCGCGATCAACGCGTTCATCGCCACTCCTGTCGCGGCCGGCGGCGCAGGCGTGGATTTGTCGAAGATCGACAAGCTGTGGGCACCGCGCAACATCATCAACGCCAAGATCGGCTGGCGCTCTCCCGGCGAGCGTTATTCGATCGCGCTGTTCGCCGAGAACCTGCTCAACGAAAAATATCTGCGCACATTGAATACGATAACCGCGGACACGTTCCAGACGCCTTATGTCCGGCGGGACCAGCCCGGCTTTTACGGCATCGAGCTCGGACTCAAATTCTGATCGAACGGGAGAGGATGATGACCAAAGGAATTGCGCTCGCCGGCTGCGTCGCGATGCTTGCGCTGATGAGCGGCTGCGGACCGAAAGTCGACCAACAGGGCTTCACCGTCGATCCCGATTTCGAGAAGAACCTGCAACAGAAGTTGCTCGACGCCAAACCGGGCAGCGTGATCGACATCCCGCCCGGTAAATATGCGCTCAGCCGCAGCCTCAGCCTGACGGTGGACGGCGTCACGGTCCGCGGCGCTGGAATGGGCAAGACCATCCTGTCCTTCGCCAGACAGAGTTCGGGTGCCGAAGGCATGCTGGTCACCGGCAACGACTTCACGATCGAGGATCTGGCGTTCGAGGACACCAAGGGCGACGCGCTCAAGGTCAACGGCGTCAAGAACACCGTGATCCGTCGCGTTCGCGCCGAATGGACCGGCGGCGGCAAGACGTCGAACGGCGCCTATGGCCTCTATCCGGTGCAAGTCACCAACGTGCTGATCGAAGGCAGCGTGGTGAAGGGAGCATCCGACGCCGGCATCTATGTCGGGCAATCGAACAACATCATCGTCCGCGACAATCGTGCCGAAGGCAATGTCGCCGGAATCGAGATCGAGAATTCGAACAATGCCGACGTCTATGGCAACACCGCCACCGGCAATGCCGGGGGCATATTGGTGTTCAACATGCCCAATCTGCCCGTGCCGGGCAGCAAGACCCGCGTCTTCAAGAACCAGGTTGTCGCCAACAATCACGCCAATTTCGGTGCGAAGGGCAGCGCGGTCAGCTCGGTGCCGGCGGGATCTGGGGTGATCGTCAATTCCAACGACCAGGTCGAGATTTTCGATAACGATATCAAGGACAACAAGACCGCCAACGTCCTCATCTCGAGCTATTATTCGACCGGGTTCGATACCAAGCGCGGCATCGCGGCGGCGTATGATCCGTATCCGGAGAATATCTATGTCACCGGCAATCGTTTTTCGGGCGGGGGCGAAGATCCCGGCAACCCGACGCTCGTCCCGCTCAAGGCGGTGAATGGTGGGCGGCTGCCGGATATCTTGTGGGACGGGTTCACCAATCCGAAGATCAAGGATCCGGGCATCTGCGTCCAGAATGGCGCGGCGAAGACGCTCAACGCCGATGGCCCGTCCAAATTCGCCGGGGCGCGGATCGATACGGCGCGCAATTGCGCGCCGCCGACCCGTCTGCCCGCGATCGTGCTGCCCGACGCGATGACGAGGGACAGCGGCACCAAGTCATGATCGTTCGCCTGGTCGTCTCGTTCTGCGCGACGCTGCTGCTCGCGGCCTGCGGCCATGCGCCGCGGGTCGTGACCTTCCATGCCGACGACAATCCGGAAAAGCTGTCGGCCTGGGGTCTGTTCACCGTGGCCGATGGCCATATGGCCCCGCACGCGGGGATGGTGACCTACGAACTGCAGACGCCGCTGTTCAGCGATTATGCCCAGAAGTGGCGGACGATCTGGATGCCCAAGGGGGTGCACGCCGCCTATCGGCCGGATACCGCTTTCGACTTTCCGGTCGGGACGATCGTCACCAAGACCTTCTATTATACCGCCCCGGCGAGCGCGCCGGATCCGCAGACCAGCGACACGGTCGTCAAGATGACGCCGGCGACGTATCAGACTGGCGTCGCGGGCCTCGACCTCCGCCACGTCCGCCTGATCGAGACTCGATTGCTGGTCCGGCGCACGACCGGCTGGGTCGCGTTGCCGTATATCTGGGATAATGACGGCCGCGACGCTACGTTGGCGCGGACCGGTGCCGATATCGCGCTGACGCTCGATGAGGGCGGGAAGAAGGTGTCGTTCGACTATTCCGTGCCGAACCAGAATCAGTGCGCGGGTTGCCATGTCCAGGACTTCCGCACCCGCGCGGTCGAGCCGATCGGGCTGAAAGCGCGCCACCTCAACCGCGACTTTCCCGGTGAAGGTGGCGCGATCGACCAGCTGAAGCGGCTGGTCGCGATGGGCTATCTGACCGGCGTGCCCGCCGGCGCCGTGCCGCGCAATGCCAACTGGCAGGACCTCAAGATCGACCTGGTCGATCGTGCGCGTGCCTATCTCGATATCAATTGCAGCCATTGTCACAATCCGACCGGCGCGGCGCGCACCTCGGGGCTATGGCTCGACGCGGCGACGATCGACCCGCGCCTGCTCGGCATGTGCAAGCCGCCGGTCGCGGCCGGGCGCGGTACCGGAGACCGGCCGTTCGACGTCGTGCCCGGCCATCCCGAGCGCTCGATCCTGCCCTATCGCCTCGCCAGCACCGATCCCGGCGTGATGATGCCCGAGCTGGGCCGCGACCTCGAGCATCAGGAAGGCGTCACGTTGATCTACGACTATATCCTGAGCCTGAAAGGCGCATGCACCGAGGACGACGGAACCGGACAGGCCGCGCGATGAGCTGGTCCATCGCGCCACCGCCATCGATCAAGGCCTGACATGATCGTGCCTCCCAGCGATAGTCCACGCCCGCTCCCCAAACAGGAGCGCGCGCAGCAAACCTATGAACTGCTGCTCGACATGGCGGGGGAATTGCTCGCCGAGGTCGGAATCGAGCGCATATCGACCAATCTGATCTGCGCGCGCGCCGGCCTCACGCCCCCCGCCCTGTATCGCTACTTCAAGGACAAATATTCGGTGCTGGAGGCACTGGGGCTGCGATTGATGGAGCGCCAGAACACCGTGCTCGAGGCGTGGATCGCGCGCCACGCCGGCAAGGGGCTCGACGATCTGCAGGATAATATCGAGGAGTTGTTGCGGGAAAATGCGGCGATCACGCGCGCCGAACCGGGAGCGGTCTGGATCCTGCGTGCGCTCCACGGCTCACCCCGGCTTGCCCATGTCCGCATCGACTCGCACCGTTACGTCACCGGCAAGCTGGTCGAGGCCTATGCGCCGCACCTTCCGCACATGAGTCGCGACGATTTGTGGCTGTATATCCGCCTCACCGTCGAACTCGGCTTTGGCGCGGACGAAATGTTGTACGAAGAACCGGGCGTGCTGGCCGACGCCGTGTTCCGTACCGTCGCCAACATGATGCGCGGCGGCCTGGCGACCTGACCTTCGTCATTGACAATCGAACGGCGACATTGCTCAATATGGTCATGGGGTCGGCGATTTCCCCACGAGGCGGCATGCTGAAGTATCGCGTCCCGATTCTTTCGAAGGACGCGCCATGCCTGCCATCAATGCAATCACTCCCGACAAACTTGCGCGGCTGATCGGCACGCCGAACTGCCCGGCCATTATCGACGTCCGGACGGCCGACAACTTTGTCGCCGACCCGCGCCATCTGCCCGGCGCGCTGCGACGGGACCACGCCGCCGTCACCGACTGGGCGCGCGAATTCGCAGGGCGCGGCATCGTGGTCGCCGGCCAGCACGGACGGGAGCTCAGCGAGGGGGTCGCGGCATGGCTGCGGCACGAGGGAATCGCCGCCGAAATCCTCGACGGCGGCATAGCCGGCTGGGCAACCGCCGAGCTGCCGATGATCCCCGATGCGGTGTTGCCGAAGCGCGACGGCCAGGGCCGCACGCTCTGGGTGACACGGGCGCGCCCCAAGGTCGATCGCATCGCGTGCCCGTGGTTGATCCGCCGCTTCGTCGATCCGCAGGCTGTGTTCCTGTTCGTCAACCCGTCGGAAGTCGCCGGTGTCGCCGAGCGTTTCGGGGCGGCGCCGTTCGATATCGAGGGCGATGGCGTGACCTGGAGCCATGACGGCGAGCGCTGCACGTTCGACGTGATGGTCGAGCGGTTCGATCTGCAAAGCCTGCCTGGCCTCGCTCGACTGGCAGAGATCGTGCGCGGTGCCGATACCGGGCGTCCGGAGCTGGTGCCGCAGGCCGCCGGACTGCTGGCAATCTCGCTCGGCTTATCGCGCATGTATTCCGATGACCTGGCGCAGCTCGAGGCCGGAATGCTGGTCTATGATGCGCTGTTTCGCTGGTGCCGCGACGCCACGCACGAGACTCACGATTGGGTGTCGCACCAGTCCAAAGTCTCGCGCGGCAAGGCGCCGGCATGACCGCGGCCGCGCTCGGCGCCGCGGCGCCCGCGACCCGCCCGGCGCCGGTGTCGCTCGGCGAGTCCTTCTGGGTCTGGCTGCGCATCGCCGCCTTGTCCTTCGGCGGCCCCGCCGGACAAATCGCGATCATGCACCGCATCCTGGTCGAGGAGAAACGCTGGATCGGCGAGCACCGGTTCCTGCATGCGCTCAATTATTGCATGCTGCTGCCCGGCCCCGAAGCGCAGCAGCTCGCCACCTATATCGGCTGGCTGATGCACCGGACGAAGGGCGGGATCGTCGCCGGTGGCCTGTTCGTGCTGCCGGGCGTGGTGGCGATCATGGCGCTGAGCTGGATCTACGTGCTTTACGGCCATGTCGGGCTGGTCGCCGGATTGTTCTTCGGCCTCAAATGCGCGGTGCTCGCGGTCGTGCTGCAGGCGGTGGTACGGATCGGCAGCCGCGCGCTCAAGAACAATGCGATGCGAACGCTGGCAGGCAGTGCCTTCATCCTCATTTTCTTCCTCAACGTGCCGTTCCCGGTGATCGTGCTCGGCGCCGGACTGATCGGTTATGTTGGCGGCCGCGCCGGTATCGCCGCCTTCCTGGTCGGCGGCGGCCATGGCGGGAGCAAGGGAACAATCGTGCCCGACGCGGAGACGCTGCTCGGCGAGGAATTGCCGGCGCACGCAAATCCGACGCTCGGCCAGTCGTTGTGGCAAGCGTCGATCTGGCTGGTGCTGTGGCTGGCGCCGGTCGTCGCCTTGCTGCTGCTGTTCGGACCGGGCGACGTCTTCACCAAGATCGCGACATTCTTTTCGACGATGGCGGTCGTCACTTTCGGCGGCGCCTATGCGGTGCTCGCTTATGTCGCGCAGCAAGCGGTGGACGCCTATCATTGGCTGACGGCGAAGGAGATGCTCGACGGACTCGGCATGGCGGAGACGACGCCGGGCCCGCTGATCATGGTGCTCCAGTTTGTCGGTTTCATCGGCGCCTATCGGCATCCCGGGATGCTCCCGCCGCTGCTCGCCGGCACGCTCGGCGGTCTGCTCGCGACCTGGGTGACGTTCATCCCCTGCTTCCTGTGGATATTCCTCGGTGCGCCGTTCATCGAGCGACTGCGCGGCAACGTCGCGCTGTCGGGCGCACTCTCGGCGATTACCGCGGCGGTGGTCGGCGTCATCCTGAACCTGGCGATCTGGTTCGCGATCCACACGATCTTTCGCGCCACCGTGCCGGTTACCGCGGGACCGATCCATTTCGACGCGCCATTGGTCGCGAGCATCGATCCCTGGGCAGCGGCGCTTGCCGCGCTCGCGATCCTCGCGGTGTTCCGGTTCAAGATCGGCATCTTCACCACCCTCGGCGCGGCGTCCGCAATCGGCATCTCGCTGAACCTGGCGGGGATCGTCCGTTGATCGTTGATCGGGCCTCCTTTCGGCCTTTCGTATGTCGACGCCTTCATGGCGACGACGGACTGGTCTTCGGCCGATGCGCGCTTCGCCAAGGCTGCGTGAACGGTCCGGCATGAAAAGCATGGTCAGGCTCGCGGCAGTGATGGCAGCGTTGGCGATGTCGAGCGCTTGCCATGCGTCGCCCCGAACCGTGTCGGCGAATGATCCGTCGTCGCCCTTGCGGCTCGAGCGGACAGTGAAGCTGCCGGGCGTCGCCGGACGCATCGACCATCTCGCGATCGACCTGCCGCACATGCAGGTGTTCGTTGCGGAATATGCCAACGGCACGGTTGACGCCGTGGATCTGGAGAACGGCAGGGTCTTGGGCCGGATCACCGGCCTGCACGAGCCGCAGGGCGTTGCCGTCCTCAGCGATGGACAGCTTGTCGTCGCGTGTGGTGATGGATCGGTACATTTCTACAGCGCAGCCGATCGGCGCGAAATGGTCGTGCTGAACTTGGGCGACGATGCCGACAATGTCCGGGTCGATGCCCGCAATGGTCACGTCATCGTCGGTTACGGCGGCGGTGCGCTCGCGGTGATCGACCCTGCGACGCATCGCCTGCTGTCCACGCTCAAGCTCGCCGGACACCCCGAGGGGTTTCGGCTGGGCGGTGGGAAGGCGCTTATCAATATCCCTGATCGCGGATCGATCGTCGCCGCCGACATCGACGCCGGGACGGTGACCGCGACCTGGTCGACGGGAATGCGAAATCTGAACTTCCCGCTTGCTATCGCCCCGGACGGCGGCTGGTTCGCGCTCGCCTACCGCCTGCCGGCGGCGCTTCAGGTGCGGTCGATGGCAGGGGAGGTGGTGTCGACCCGACCGGGGTGTGGCGATGCGGACGATCTGTTCGTCGATGGCGACCGGTTCCTCCTCGTCTGCGGCGCGGGTCATGTCGATGTCTCGTCGACGACGCACGCCGATAGCCAGATCGTGCGCGTCGCGACCGCACCCGGCGCGCGTACCGGTCTGTTCGTGCCAGAACTTCGCTCGCTGATCGTCGCCATCCCCGCACGCGGCAGCACATCGGCCGCTTTGTGGGTGCTGAAGACGCACTGACCTCTTCGAATCGCGACGCTTCGTCGGGCCCGAATGAACCGCTATCGAGACTGGCCATATCCCCCCGGGGAGGATATGCCCGCGCGATGTCCCACGCCAACGATCCGAAACTTCTCAATCGGCTGCGGCGCGCGCACGGTCATTTGGCCACAATCATCGATATGGTCGAGACCGGCCGCGAGGGCCTCGACATCGCGCAACAGATGCAGGCAGTTATCAGCGCGATCGAGGCGGCAAAGAAGGTGCTGGTCATCGACCATATCGAGCATCATCTGGAAACCGCGACCGGACCGCTGACCGACGCCGGGCGAGCGGAATTGGCGCGTATCGCGACCCTGGCCAAATATCTGTGACCAGGCCGTTCGCGCTGGGCGACATACGCAGAGGCGGATTGCTGGCGATCGCCGCCGCTGCCTTGTTCGGCGCCTCCACTCCCGCCGCCAAGGCGGTGGTGTCAGGTATCGATCCCTTGATGCTCGCGGGCTTGCTGTATCTCGGCTCGGGAATCGGCCTCACCATCTTTCGCATCGCAAGCGGACAGACGGGCTGGATGTTCAAGCGGACCGACTTGCCTTGGCTGGCGGCGGCTGTGGTGTTCGGCGGCATGGTCGGGCCGGCGCTGCTGATGCTGGGGCTGACGACGGTGACCGGATCGGCGGCATCGTTGCTGTTGACGCTGGAGGGGGTGTTTACCGCGCTGATCGCCTGGGTCGTCTTTCGAGAGCCGTTCAACCTCCGTATCGGCCTCGGCATGATAGCGATCGTCGCCGGGGCGGCGTTGCTGTCGCTCGGTGGAGGATCGGGTCGGGCAATGGTCGGCGGCGCGCTCGCGATTGGTGCGGCCTGTCTCTGCTGGGCAATCGACAACAATTGCACGTCGCGGATTTCGCACGCCGATGCACCGGCGCTGGCGGCGGTGAAAGGCTTGATCGCCGGCATCGTGAACGTCAGCCTTGCCCTGATCGCCGGCGCTACCTTGCCATCCGCGGGTTCGATCGCGCTCTCCGGCCTGATCGGGCTATTCGGTTATGGGATCAGTCTGGTGCTGTTCGTACTGGCATTGCGCCAGGTCGGCGCGGCACGGACCGGCGCCTATTTCTCGACGGCGCCGTTCCTCGGCGCGGTGCTCAGCCTGCTCCTTTTGCGCGAAGCCTGGAGCTGGTCGCTTCTCGGCGCCGGACTGCTGATGGCGCTTGGCGTCTGGCTGCATCTGACGGAACAGCGCCCGGAAGAGGCTATCGGCTAGGTCAGCCAAAAATGCCTCATTGTGCTGAGGGGCGGATCCATGATGCGCCGGGCAGCGTCAGCCGAGGCGTTTGTATCAGGCGTTTTCTTCGCCCGGCCGCGCCCCGAACAGCATCGGGCCATATGTCGCAAGATACAGGACGAACGCGGTTGCCCACGCCACCGCCGCGGCGTCCCTGCCGATTGCATAGTCGATCAGACCAAGTCCGGCGGTAACGCGAAGAACCGCGCCCAGGGTCACCAGGCAGTAGAGGAGGATTGTTGGCTTGGTGGCGACAAGAGCGCGGCCCGTGTGGCCCAAAGTTGCCCTGGTCATGACGGCCAAAATCATTGTCGACATTGCGCCGGCAGTAAGGGCATGAATCGCCGCCGATCGCGGAATCGAAACGTCCAGAATGCTGACGCCGAGCAGCAACAGACCCACCGGCACCCAAAGATATCCGACGTGAAGGATGAGGACGAGCGGATCGCGCGCGGACCTGAGTCCGCCCCATCGCGAGAGCCTGAGCGTCTGCAACAGTCCCGCGCCGACCAGGAGCCAGCCGGCAGCCGGCGAGTCCGGAAGCGCCACCCACGCCAGAAGCGCGATGCCGCTCACGCCGAGGACGAGCATGTCAAAGCGCGTGGGTTGCGACGGCAGCCGCTCGGTCATCCCCTGTTTGGTCATCCAGTTGCGTGTGAAGGACGGGACGATCCGCCCGCCGACCAACGAGATCATCATGACGATGAGGGCGATCGCGGCGCGGGCGCCGATGTCGGGGTCGGACAGGAGCCCGAGCGCAGCTGCGTGATCGATCGAGTTGGCGACGCCGAGCAGGAGGACAACGCCGACGAGAGGGAGATTGCGGTTTTTCGCCGCAAGGACCTCACGGGCAGCGAACCCGGCGAGCACGAGATAGAATCCGATATCGAGCAACGCCGCGACAGCCGGGCCGGTAACGGCTGAGAACAGCACCGCCAGCCTCGCCGCTGCCCATAGCCCGGCAAGTCCGGCGAGCGGCAACCCGGCGATCGGCAGCCGGCCCGTCCAGTTCGGAATCGCGGTCAGCAGGAAACCTGCGACGACCGCACCGACGAAACCGAACAGCATCTCGTGCCGGTGCCAGGCGAGGGGCGGGAATGCCGTGGGAAGAGCCGGCACGCCCCACAGCACGAGAAGCCAAAGCGCCAGTGCCACGACCGCCCAGAGCGCGCCCAGGAAGAAGAACGGCCGGAAGCCACCGCGCAGGAATGGCGGCGACGCCGCCATCCGCGCGCGCCGAAGCGCAAGCATCCGCTCTCCCCGTGTCGTCGTCACCCCTTATTCCGAAGCGACGGCTGCCTCACGGCCGCCGCGCAAGAACAGGGCCTTCACCATGAAGATCGCGAAAGCGACCACCCCGACCGTGAAGACGAGGTCGCCGGGCACACGAGCCCAGACCAAGGCCTGCATGAGGGGGCTATGGATCACCTCGGCGCTTCGGGCGTAGGCATAATATTCGGTGTAGCTGAGGTAAGTCTGGTACAGGCCCTGCGGGAACAGCGACAGGAACACCATCATCGCAAGGCCGATGTTGAGGCACCAGAACGAGGTCTTGAGCAGCCGGTTGCTCCAGCGCGACGGATCGGACAGTCCGCGCATGCAGAACAGCATCAGGCCAATTCCGAGCATGCCGTAGACGCCGAACAAGGCAGCATGGGCGTGCGTGGCGGTCGTGTTCAGGCCCTGCATGTAATAGAGCGCGATCGGCGGATTGATGAAGAAGCCGAACATGCCGGCGCCGATCATATTCCACACCAACACGCTCGCGAAGAAGGCGAACGGCCAGTGATAGACGGTCTGCCATTCCTGCTGATGCTCGACCTTGGCACGATTATAGGCCTCGAACCCGACCACGACGAGCGGCACCACTTCGAGCGCGGAGAATACCGCGCCGAGCGCGATCACCGCAGTCGGCGTTCCGCTGAAATATAGGTGGTGGAAGGTGCCGAGCACGCCGCCGCCGAGAAAGATCACCGTTGCGAACAGCACGGAGGTTGCCGCCACCGACATACGGACCAGCCCCATCTTCACGAACAGCGCCGAGACGATCGCAGTCGCGAACACCTCGAAGATGCCCTCGACCCACAGATGGACGACCCACCAGCGCCAATATTCCATGATCGAGATGTGGGTGCGTTCGCCATAGAGCAGCCCTGCGCCGAACAAGAGGCCGATCGAGACGGTGGAGATGACGACAAGAAAGACGAGCGACGTGCCGCCTTTCTCTTTGAGCGCGGGCCAGACACCGCGCAGCACCAGCACGGTCCAGAGCAGCAGCCCGACGAAAAGATAGATCTGCCAGAAGCGGCCGAGATCGAGATACTCATAGCCCTGATGGCCAAACCAGAAATTGGTGGCGCCGGTGTCCATCTGGCGGTTGATTGCCGCCCATTCGCCGGCAAAAGACCCGATCACGATGACGAGCAAGCTGACGAACAGGAAGTTGACGCCAAATCGCTGGAATTTGGGCTCGCGGCCGCCAAGCAGTGGAGCGACGTAGAGGCCGGTGGCGAGCCAAGCCGTCGCGATCCATAATACTGCGAGCTGCGTGTGCCAGGTTCGGGTTAGCGCATAGGGGAAATATTCGGCCATCGGCAGGCCGTAGAGACCCTGACCCTCGACCGCGTAGTGCGCGGTGACAATGCCAAGCAGGACCTGTGTCAGGAGAAGCGCGGTGACGACGAAGAAATATTTGGCGGTCGCGCGCATCGACGGGGTGAGCGTAATCGTCGCCAGCGCGTCGGTTGTGGCGAAGCCTTCGAGCGGTTCGAGGTCGCGCCGCCAGACGTCGAACTCGCGGGCATAGTACCAGACCAACGCACCGATCGAGCCGAGCAGCACGAAGATCGACAGGAAGCTCCACAGGAAGATCGCCCCGGTCGGCGTGTTGCCGACAAGCGGCTCGTGCGGCCAATTGCTGGTGTAGCTGATAGTGTCGCCTGGACGTTCGGCGGCGGTTGCCCATGCCGTCCAGAAGATGAACCCGCTCAGCGCATGCGCTTCGTCCTTGGTGAGGATCGCGTGCTGCGGCATGGCATAAAGCTCGCGCAGATGCTGGTCGGCCGGCGTGCGGTTGGTGAACAGGTCCTCAAAATGCGCCGCGGTCGCCTTGATCGCGGCGGCGCGCTGATCGCTGACAGTGATCGCCGTGGTTTGCGGATCATAGCCATTGGTGCGCATTTCGCGCTTCAGGATCGCGCCGACGCGCGCCTGTTCGGGCTCCGGCATTGCGTTGAAATCGGTTCCTGCGATGCGCTCACGCAACGCGACGGCCTCGCGATGAAGCCAGTCGGCGCTCCAGTCGGGCGCGACGTAGCCGCCGTGGCCCCAGATCGAGCCCTGCTGCATTCCGCCGGTCGATTGCCATACGCTTTGCCCGCGCTGGACTTCCTCGCCGGAGTAGAGAATTTCCCCCGACGCCGAGCGGACCGCGCCGGGCATCGGCGGCTTCGAATGATAGATTTGCGCGCCGAAATAGAGCAGCGCTCCAAACATGATCGCCATGCCGACCGCGAGGATGATCCAGAGACGACGAAGCGAGAATTGTGAAGTGTAGTCGGCCATGGCGGCGTCCCCCTACTCGCGGGATTTGGACAGGCCACCCGTGACACCTTGGTGGGCGCTGGATATCGTCATCCGTCCGCGCCAACAGTTGATCGCGCGACCGGATCAAATGAGAATATTTCTTGCGCCGAGGGCCTACGCTCCAATCCGGCTACAAGCACTACGTAGTAGTACGTAACCGACGCTGCGAAGGCATTAGAGGCCGCCCGTTCGACGGTGCTTCGCAATCAGGCCAGCGAGGTCGATGCGTTGATGAAGCCAATGGAGCTTTCCGGCTGGACCGAACGGAGTGCTGCATCTTTTCGACAGCCCAATGCCCGTTTAACGGGTTCGTGCAACGGCCCAATAGCAGACGCTAGCTACCGCGCCCGGCCCACCCTCAGGCCAGTTCCACCGGCGTCACCTCGTAATCCGCAGCCTTCAGCGCCGCCACCAGCCGGTCGAGATGCGCACGATCCCGCGCTTCGCACTCGATGTCGGTGATCAGCCCCTTGGCGGGCAGGGTGGTGAACACGCGCTGGTGATAGACTTCGATGATGTTGACGCGCTGGTCGCTGAAGATGCGGACGACGTTGAACAGCGCGCCGGGCTGGTCCTGCAATCGGATGCGCAACCGCGCCAGCCGGCCTGACCGCGCGAGGTCGCGCAGCAGCACGTTGGCGAGCAGGCGCGTGTCGATATTGCCGCCGCACAGCACGACGCCGACGGTCCTGCCCTTGAACCGCTCGGGATGTTCGAGCAGCGCCGCGAGCCCCGCCGCGCCGGCACCCTCGACCACCGATTTCTCGATTTGCAGCAACAGGCTGACCGCCTGTTCGAGGCTGCGTTCGCCGACCAGGACGATTTCGTCGACCAGTTCGCGGACCATCGCCGAGGTGATTCCGCCCGGTTCCTTGACCGCGATGCCCTCGGCCAACGTGTCGCCCGCGCACGGATATTGGGTGCCGTTGATGCGGTTGTACATCGACGGATAGAGCTCGGCTTCGACCCCGACCACTTCGATCGGATGGTCCGCCGCGGCGGCGACCACCGCCATGCCGCTGATCAGCCCGCCGCCGCCGATCGGAGTCAAGAAGGTGTCGATCGCCGGCACGTCCTCGAGCATCTCGACCGCGACCGTGCCCTGGCCGGCGATGACGCGCGCATCGTCGAACGGGTGGACGAAGGTGAAGCCGCATTCCTGCTCGAGCTGGCGGGCATGGGCATAGGCCGCGTCGAACGTGTCGCCCTGAAGCACGACCTTGGCACCATGGCCTTCAGTCTGCGTCACCTTCACGATCGGCGTGTTGGTCGGCATCACGATCGTCGCCGGAATGCCCAGGCGGTGCGCGTGATAGGCCAGGCCCTGGGCATGATTGCCCGCCGACGCCGCGATCACGCCCTTGGCGCGCGCAGCGTCGTCGAGCTGAAGCAAGGTATTGAGCGCGCCGCGCTCCTTATACGCCGCGGTGAATTGGAGGTTCTCGAACTTGAGATAGACGGTCGCGCCAGTCAGTTCGCTCAGCGTCTTGCTGATGAAGGTGGGCGTGCGGACGATCGAATCGCGAATGCGCGCATGCGCGGCGCGGACGTCTTCGATCGTGACGGGGATGACGGCGGTCGTTTCGGCGAGAGTCATGCCGGCTCGCCTAGACGATCTAGCGCGGCGGGGGAACACGGCTTATGCCCGCCGCAGCGCAGCGTTTTGAGCGCAAGAAACGGGAGTTGGCCGCGAATGATCCGTAAGCTGGTGGGGGCGGCCGTCGCGCTGTCGATGATCGCCACGCCCGCATTGGCCGACGGGCTGATCGACAATGTCAACGGCATCACGATGGACGCCGATGGCCGGGTGATCCACTTCAGCGGCGTGTTGATCGGCAACGACGGCAAGGTGAAGAAGCTGATTCAGTCGGGCGACAAACGCCCCGACAAGCTCGACTGGCTGTCGAACCAGAAGGGGCGGACCCTGCTCCCCGGGTTCATCGACGCGCATGGCCATGTCATCGACCTCGGCTTCCGCGCGCTCGAACTCGATCTGTCGGACACCAAGACGCTCGACGAGGCCAAGGCCAAGATCGCCGCTTACGCCCAGGCCAATCCCGAGAAGAAATGGATCTTGGGTGGTGGCTGGAACCAGGAGAAATGGGGCCTGGGCCGGTTCCCGACCGCGGCCGATCTCGACACGGCGGTCGGCGATCGCCCGGTCTGGCTTGAGCGCGCCGACGGCCATGCCAGCTGGGCCAATAGCGCGGCGATCAGGGAAGCGGGCGTTACGGCCAAAACCGCGAGCCCGGCAGGCGGCCGGATCGAGAAGATCGGTGTCCAGCCCGCTGGCGTGTTCGTCGATGCCGCGCAGCAATTGATCGAAAAGGTCGTGCCGCAGCCGTTGCCCAAGGAGCGCGACCTCGCGCTGGCGAAAGCGCAGGAGATCCTGCTTGCCTTCGGCATCACCGCGACGTCGGACATGGGCACGTCGATGGACGACTGGCTGGCGATGCGCCGCTCCGGCGACCGCGGCGCGCTGCGCGTGCGGATCATGAGCTATGGCCTCGGCGTCGATACCGCGGTCCGGATTGGCGGCAACGGCCCGACGCCGTGGCTGTATAACGATCGCCTGCGCATGGCCGGGGTCAAGCTGTTCGCGGATGGCGCGCTCGGTTCGCGCGGCGCCTGGCTGCTCAAACCCTATAGCGACGCGCCGGGCCAGTCGGGCGCGGGGTTCATGACCGACGACGTGCTGCAGAATTATATGAGCCGCGCGTCGATGGACGGATTCCAGGTCGCGGTGCACGCGATCGGCGACCGTGCCAACCGCCAGGTGCTCGACGCGATCGAGGCGATGTCGAACACCTATAAGGGCGACCGCCGCTGGCGGATCGAACATGCCCAGATCGTCGACCCCGCCGATCTGCCGCGCTTTGCCAGCCTGAAGGTGATCGCCTCGATGCAGCCGACCCACGCGACGTCCGATCGGGCGATGGCGGAGGCGCGGCTTGGTCCGGACCGGCTGGTCGGCGCTTATGCGTGGGCGACGATGCTGAAAAACGGCGTTCCGCTCGCGTTCGGGTCGGATTATCCGGTCGAGAGCCCCGATCCCTGGGCAGGCTGGGCGGCGGCGTTCACGCGCCAGGACGCCAATGGCGAGCCGTTCGGCGGCTGGCGGCCCGAGGAAAAGGTGACGCGCGAACAGGCGTGGTGGGCCTTTACCCAGGGGGGCTCATATGCCGGGTTCGCCGAGGAGAAATTCGGCCGCCTCGCGCCCGGCCAACTCGCCGACTTCATCATTGTCGATCGCGATCCGATGCTGGCGAGCCCTAGCGACCTGCGCCAGACCAAGGTCGAGGAAACCTGGATCGGCGGCGCCAAGATCTATGTCCGCAAGACGGGCTGACGCCAGTTGATGGTTAGAGCGTGATGACGTGAGTTTGCCSCGTCGTGATTGCCCGGGCGTGTTCGCTGGCAAGGACCGCGACGCAGACCAGCGGGCGCGCCCGGGCAACCGCAAAGCGGCGGGCGCCTTTTGGCGCAGGGCAGCGTCTCTCGTCGGTCACGATGCATTCTGCATCGCTCCCTCCTCGTTCCTCGCCCTGCGCCAAAATCCGCTCCGTCACGACGGGGCAAACTCACGCCATCACGCTCTAAGACCGGATCGCTGCTGGCCGGGGTCGGCCGGCCGTGATAAGAGACTATATCAGCGGCAGTTTCCCTTGAGCGCCGCTGACTGAGAGACCGATCGTGCTCCCGCTTGCAGGCTGGAGAACCATCATCGTCTCTCACCAGGCACTCGCTATTGTCTTCATCGTGATTGCCGTCCCGATCCTGGTGACGATGCTGGTGATATTGCTTCGCGCGGCGAGCGAGCGCCGGCGCCTGTTGCGCGGCTTCGACGATCGGCTTCGCGTGCGACTGCCGTCGAGCGCGCGCCGTCCGGCCAGAAACCGCGAGCAATAGAGTCAGGCCAGATCCCAGCGATCGGCGACGTGCATGATCGCCGCCTGGACGACATCGTCATCGTCGGGCGAGCAGCAGACAGTAACGTCCCAATTGCAGCATTGCGCGGTCGCGGCTTGAGCTGGGACCGGCTCATCAAACGCGATACGACCGGTGACGTCGGCGCTGAGCAGCACGGATAGTGCCCAGTCCAGTTCGCCCTTCAATTCGGCGGCCGACTTGAACTCGCGTTCGATCGTCTGTCCCTCCGCTGAAATGGCATTCGGTCCTATCGGCCGGTGTGCGATGGCAGCCGCGGATCGGGCGGATTGTCGCCTCGATCGCGGCTCCGCATCGGCGTCAATCGACCAGCGCGTCGACCGGTCGGTTCTGGGCGCGGGCGCGTTCGACCCGTTCCTGGCGTTCGGCCATGGCTTCCCATGCCGCCGCAGCCCGCAGGCAGCGATCGCGGACATTGTCCAGCTTCGCCGCATCGGCCTCCGCTTGCGCGACGGCCGCATTTTCACGAAAAGTATTTTGCGCCAAGGCGGTTCTCCGGCTTGGGGAAAGCGGCGGCGCGGGATCGCGCCGCCGTATCAACTTGGCGTCAGTCGACGTTCTGCAGGTTGCAGGCGGCCATCTTGCCATTCTTCGATGCTTCCAGTTCGTACGACACGCGCTGGTTCTGCTCCAGCGTCGCCATGCCGGCGCGCTCGACCGCGCTGATGTGAACGAACGAATCTTCGCCGCCAGCGTCAGGGGAGATGAAGCCAAATCCCTTGGTGGCATTGAAAAACTTGACGGTGCCAGTGATGGCCATGAATATTTCCTTCGATTTCCGTCTTCTGAATGAAGACTTACCGCTTAAGGGGCAGGGAAAGAAGGATTGGTGCCGCAGCGCCGAAAACCGTCGATATGCGACTCTAGCGAGTGCGACCTAGCGTATTCGGGCCGAATTTGAAAGGGTGAGCCCGGGACCGTCCGCGGCGGTTCGGCTTTTCGATCCCGCGCGGTGCGTTTTCGGACGGTGAACTTTGCTCGGACGCGGTCCGTCCTTGCCGACAAGAAGAGGGCCGCGGTGCCTTCCGGCGCCGCGACCCTCATCCCCCTTTTAACCTTTGATTTTTTTGGCTCAGGCGACCTGCGCCGCTTCGACCTCGTCGGTCTCGCGCAGCACATAGCCGCGGCCCCACACGGTCTCGATGTAATTCTCGCCGTCGGTCGCCAGGCTGAGCTTCTTGCGCAGCTTGCAGATGAAGACGTCGATGATCTTGAGCTCGGGCTCGTCCATTCCGCCATAGAGATGGTTGAGGAACATTTCCTTGGTAAGCGTCGTGCCCTTGCGGAGCGACAACAGCTCGAGCATCGCATATTCCTTGCCGGTCAGGTGGACACGGGCACCATCGACCTCAACGGTCTTGGCATCCAGGTTCACCGCCAGCTTGCCGGTCTTGATCACCGACTGCGAATGGCCCTTCGAGCGGCGGACGACGGCATGGATGCGCGCGGTCAGCTCTTCGCGATGGAATGGCTTGGTGACGTAATCGTCGGCGCCGAAACCAAACGAGCGGACCTTCGAGTCCATCTCGCTGATACCCGACAGAATGAGCACCGGGGTCTGGACCCGCGCGGTGCGCAGCTTCTTCAGCACGTCATAGCCGTGCATGTCCGGCAGGTTCAGGTCGAGCAGGATGATATCGTAATCATACAGCTTGCCGAGGTCCAAACCTTCTTCGCCAAGGTCGGTCGTATAGACGTTGAACCCTTCGGTCGTCAGCATGAGCTCGATGGCCTTGGCCGTCGTCGGCTCGTCCTCGATCAGCAACACGCGCATCAGCGAAACCCCCTGTCACTTGCGGCAAGCTGCCCCCGTTGGCCGCCCACACTCGACATATTCCATTAACCTAAGCACATCTGAAGGACAAAGGTTAATTCTTCGCTAACCGGCCTGACTCCGCGAGTCGCGGGGTGTCAAAGTGATTCGCAAGCCGATTAATGTCGCGTTTGCGACGCGCATAATTCCTTAAACCGGGCGGCAAGGAACTCAATCAGGAGTTCTACGCGAGCGGGCCGTAACGCACTCGGCGGCGTGACGAGGTGAAGCGCGATCGACGGACCTTTCCAGTCGGTGAGAATTGCTTCCAGCCGTCCTGCCGCAATTTCCTCGTCGACGATGAAATCGGGCAGGCGCGCGATTCCCAGCCCCGCATGGAGCAACGGGAGATTGGCGTCGCCGTTGTCGCTGGTGAAGCGTCCGTTGGGCCGCACCGCGACTTCCTCGCCCGACGGGCCGCGAAAGGTCCAGGTCGTGCTGGGGACGTTGGCATAAGCGAAGATGTCGTGCTCGCCGAGTTCGAGCGGATGTTTGGGCCGTCCGCGCCGGTCGAGATAGAGCGGGGAGGCGACGATGCGCGTTTCGACCGGCGCCAGCCGCCGCGCGCGCAAGGAGCTGTCGGGCAGATCGGCGATGCGCAGCGCGATATCGAACCCTTCGGCGACGATGTCGACCTTCGCGTCGGACAGCCTCAGATCGATATGGACGCCGGGATGCTCGACCATGAAATCGGCGACGACGGGCGCGACATGGCGGATGCCGAACGTCAGCGGCGCGGCGACGCGGATCAGGCCGACCGGCGCCGCGGCGGCATCGTGCGCGCTCTCCTCGGCGGCCTGACCCTCGGCCAGGATGCGCTGGGCATGCTCGCTGAGACTCTCGCCGCTCTGCGTCAGCGTCAGCCGGCGCGAGGTGCGGTGGAACAGCGACGTGCCGAGCGACTGTTCGAGCCGGGTGATCGCCTTGGATATGGTTGCCTTGGACACGCCCAGCGCGTCGGCTGCGCCGCTGAACGAGCGGTGTTCGGCCACCGTCGCGAAGATCGCCCAGGCCTCGAAATCGGGTAGCTTCATCAATCCTCCCGTGAACCAAGGCGACTTATAATAGGAAACGATCGGTTTCAATCGTTTCCATTTACGCGATGCCGGTGATGCCTATCTTGGCGGCAACGAATGGAGGTTCTCATGACCGACACCAATATTGTCACCCGTATCGAGCGCCGCGCTTTCGACAGTCTGGGCCATGCCGATCACGGTTGGCTCAATGCCCGGCATCATTTCAGTTTCGCCGATTATTACGACCCCAAGCGCATGAGCTGGGGGACCATCCGCGTGTGGAACGACGACGAGATCGGCCCGAATTCGGGCTTTCCGCCGCATCCGCACCGCGACATGGAAATCATCACTTATGTCCGCAAGGGCGCGATCACGCACCAGGATTCGATGGGTAATGTCGGCCGCACCGCTGCGGGCGACGTCCAGGTGATGAGCGCCGGCACCGGCGTCCGCCACGCAGAATATAATCTCGAGCCTGAATCGACCACGCTGTTCCAGATCTGGATCGAGCCCAAGCGGCTCGGCGGCTCGCCGTCCTGGGGCGCCAAGCCGTTCCCCAAGGACGATCGCTCGGGCAAGTTCGTGACGCTCGCCAGCGGGTTCGCCGAGGATGATGGCGCCTTGCCGATCCGCGCCGATGCCCGAGTGATGGGCGCCACCGTCAAGGCCGGCGAGTGCGTCAGTCACACGGTGGGCGAGGGGCGCCACGCTTATCTCGTCCCCGCCACCGGCGCGGTCGAGATCGACGGCGAGCGCTATGAGGCGCGCGATGGCATCGCGATTTCCGGCGGCCAGACCGTCGAGATCAAGGCGCTCGACGACGCCGAGCTCGTCCTGGTCGACGCCGACTAAGACTGCACTCTGTTCCCCCCGAGCCGGCGCGGCGTTCCTCCCAACGCGCCGGCCCAGCCCCCTCCCTGACCCCCGGGGAGGGGGCCTCCCATCAAGCAACTGAAGGAGTCCCCCAATGACCAAGGTCCTTGTTCTCTATTATTCGTCCTACGGCCATATGGAGCAGATGGCCGACGCCATCGCCGAAGGCGCGCGCGGCGCCGGTGCCGAGGTCGACATCCGCCGCGTCCCCGAAACCGCGCCGGCCGAAGTCGCCAAGGCCGCCGGGTTCAAGCCGGACATCTCGCATCCGGTGATCGAGGGTATCGACAAGCTCGCCGAATATGACGCGATCATCGTGGGCTCGCCGACCCGCTTCGGCCGCATGTCGAGCCAGATGGCCTCGTTCCTCGACCAGGCCGGCGGCTTGTGGATGCGCGGCGCCTTGAACGGCAAAGTCGGCGCGGCGTTCACCTCGACCGCGACCCAGCATGGCGGCCAGGAAGTGACCCTGTTCTCGATCATCACCAACCTGCTGCATTTCGGGTTGACGATCGTCGGGCTCGATTATGGTTTTGCCGGCCAGATGGGCGTCAAGGAAGTCCATGGCAATTCGCCTTACGGCGCCAGCACGATCGCCGATGGCGACGGCAGCCGTCAGCCGAGCCAGGTCGATCTCGACGGCGCCCGTTACCAGGGCCGCCGCGTCGCCGAAGTCGCGGCGAAGCTTGCCGCCTGACCCATGGGCCGGTCGCACGATCGGCTTCATGGTCTAGCCCCCTCGCGCCGCCTCCCTTATGGTCCGTCCGGCCATAGAGGAGGCGGACGATGTTGAGGCTAGCTATTGCCGCGATTGCCGTCGTGACGAGCATACCGGCAGTCGCTGCGGAGGTGTCCGCCACCGGCGCCAATGTTCGCAGCGTCACCTATCCCCAAGGCACGTACCGCCAGACCGGCGCGCGCGCTTGGGCCGAATTCGACAAAGCGGGCAAGCAGACCAACGCCTTTGTCGAGGATGCGCGCGACGAATGGTCGGTCTTCCTGTTCGACCCCGCGCGCAACGTCCGCGTCCAGATCGACCTCTACCGCAAGAAGATCCGCTACACCGAAAATGGCGGATCCTATGCGGATCTCTATGATGTGACCGGATCGGCGGCGGCTGCCGGCGCCGCGGCCGCCACGCCACCCGCGCGGACATCGCCGCCGCTCGCATCGTCCAATGGCTTCTGGAACAACAGCCCTGTCCGCTATGGCGTCGGCGCTGCCGGTGGCAACCTCGCCGGGGTACTGCGCGGCGTGGATGGCGGCGCGATCAGCGGGCAGGGCGATGCCAACCTCCGCTGCCCGGAGGCGGCACGCGCGGTCAACGGCACCTGGACCGGCCAATGGCACCAGGGGCAGGGTGGCTTTCCCGGCCTCTGTCTGGTGCGGTTCGAGCATTGAGGCGCGAGGATTAGGTTGAGAACCMAAATAARYCGTTGTTCTTGAAGCGATCCATTTTCCAAAATTCGTCATCCCAGCGAAAGCTGGGATCTCAAGCGGCATCGCGTCACCGCCAGAGACCAACATCGGGTCGGATCGTCCCCCGGACGATCCTTGAGCATGCGGGGCATGCTCAACCCGATGTTCTTTCGCTGGGGTGACGGGAGTGTTGGTCGATCGCCGGCGGCCCAGCGCTTGGCCTGGTGGGATACGCGATACCGTAGCGGCCCGCCATCGGGCGTCGTGGCGCGAGCGATCGGGCGGACGATGCAGACGAATTCGGTGTCGATCGTGTCGGGCCCGGCGCTGACGACGGCATAGCCATGCCCGGCCATGTCGACGAATTCGAGATGTGGCGCGACGTCGGGATTGGTCACCGCGCGTGCCTTGGCGATATCGCCGCTGGCCGCATATTCCAGCGCGCTGCGGACGCCGCGCTTGATCGTCAGATTGATCGTGTGCTCGGGCGCGGCAGCCGTCGTCTTGCGCACGTACAGCGGTAGCACGGGGGAATCCTTGAAAAATTCGGCGGCTTCGCCCAGCCCCGGCGCGGAAATCGACCCGGTGATGAAGCTGATCCCTACCGGCGCGAACCCGACGGGCGGCAAGGCCGGCGCGGCATAGCCGGCCCAGAAACTGTGGCGGTCGCCCGAGACGGTGACGAACCCTGACACCTTGTGGTCGCGGACGGTGTCGTAGATTTCCGCGCGCTCGGCGAACGCGCCGCTGAAATCGCCGCTGCCGAACGTCCCGAAGCCCTTGCCCGGCCACGGCGCCTTGATCAATCCGGCGGGCAGGTTCTGCGGATCGGTCCGCATGTCGAGCGTGCCGTTGGTCGCGCCCCAGATCTTCCAGGTCGCGGTCGACCGGGTCAGCCGGTCCTTGAGCCACGCTTTCTGCTCGCGGCCAAGCACGGTGAAAGCGGGCTCATCCTTGCGGAAATTGGGAATACTCTTGTCGCCGATCGCGATGGTCGCGGGCGGCTTGCCGCCGGCATAGTCCTTTCCGCCGTCGACGATCTCCATCCACTCTTGCGGGAGGACTGGATATTCTCCGGAGTCGAGCGCCGCCGCTTCAGGCCGGTCGGTCGGGTCCGCCGCTTTGTAGCTGTGAAAGTCGGTCAGGATGAGATCGACGTTGCGGCCGTAGCGCAACGCGCGATAGGCGGTCATGCTGCCGACCGCGATGCGATTGTTGGGCTCGGTGCCGAAGCCGTGATCGTCGAACGTCTCGATCGCCGCCTTCGCCACCGCGGGCGGCCCGAACCGGTCGAGCCCGGCGCCCGACGCCTTGCGGACGCGCGACGGGATATATTCCCACCACGCCTGGTTGGCGGCGACGCGCAGCGGCTGTGCGGGTTCAACCTTGCCGCCATATTTGATGAAGCTCTGCCAGCCCTGCCACGAGAATTCGTGATTGTCGCCGATGCACACGAACGGGAAATACGCGCGGGCGTCCTGGATGTCGGGATCGTCGATATGCGCGCGATAGACGTGGCGATAGCCGGCGAGATTGGTCGGCACATGGAAATTGGATACTTTGCGCGCGTCCGGGATACGCCCGAGATCGTAGACGGTGCGCGAATAACGGTGCGGCACCTCGTCGGGATATTCGACGACCTCGTAGATGAAGTCACCCAGATGGAGCACGAAGCCGAGCTTGCGGTCGGCCGGTGCGCGCTCGTCCTCCCAGATCATCCGGCGAAAGGCGTTCTGCGCGCCTTCGTTGACGCTCTGGCACGACACGAACGCGAAGCGCACCGTGCGTGAGTCACCCTGACGCGGCGCGGTGATTGTCCGCCCCACACGGCTGCCGGCCCCGGTCTCGTCGGTGAAGCGGTACCAATAGACTGTCGCGGGCTTCAGTCCTCCGACCAGCGCGCGACACGTCCAGTCCGATTCCGCCAGTACGGGGGCCCGCGCCGTCGCCACGACCTTCTTGAAATCAGAGTCGAGTGACACCTCGACAGTCAAATCGGCGCGCGTCTTTCCGGTAAACGGGCGCCGGGTCCACAGGATCACGCTCTGCTCGTCGGGATCGCCCGAAGCGACGCCTTGCGGATAGAGGCTGCGGTCTTCGCGCCAGGCGAGCCGTGACGCGGCGGGGGAGCCGGTCGCCCACAAGGCGGTCGCGCCCAGCGCCGCGGCGGCGGAAATGAATTCGCGTCTATCCATGCTCACTGTCCCCGCTTCTTTTGTGCCAAGCCCTTATGCCGCGCGCCGGTCGCCCATGCTTGAACGAGTGGAGCGCTGTGCTACCACACAAACACACCTGGACCCGGCCGACGGCGCAGGCAAGAGGGAAGGTGCAGGCGGCTTAGGTTGCCCTTCCCCTTTATCGCGCATCGTTGGTATCGGTGCGGTTCGAAAGGAACCGCCATGACTCCCTTCCCCGCCGACGTCTTCACCGAACCGACCGATGTCGACCCCGACACGCTCGCCAATTTGGGGCCATTGCGGCGGTTGGCGGGCGGCTGGGAAGCGCGCAAGGGCGTCGACCTCAATCCCAAGGCCGACGGGCCGGAGCGGCGCGAGTTCATCGAGCGGATCGACTTCCAACCGATCGATCCGCAGGCGAACGGCCCGCAGCTCTTCTATGGCCTGCGCTACCATATCCACATCACCACGGCCGAAGAGGACATCACCTTCCACGACCAGGTCGGCTATTGGCTGTGGGAGCCGGCCACCGGGCTGGTGATGCAGACGCTGGCGATCCCGCGCGGCCAGGTCGCGCTGGCGGCCGGTCACGCCACCGCCGATGCCGACACGATCACGGTCGATGCCGAGCGCGGCCAGACCCAATATGGCATCTGCTCGACCGCGTTCCTCGAATACGCCTTCCGCACCGATCATTATCGGATTGAGATAACGTTCAATGCCGACGGCTCGTGGAGCTATGTCACCGATACGACTCTGGCCGTGCACGGCCAGGACAAGCCGTTCGCGCATCGCGACCAGAACACGCTGGTGCGGATCAGCGATCCTGTGCCCAACCCCTGGGCGCAGATTATCGCCGCTCGGAAGGCGAAGGGTGAAGCTTCTGCTGGCAATCCCTAGGTGCTCCCCTCCCTGCTTGCAGGGAGGGGTTGGGGGTGGGTGCGCGCGTCTGCGCGCTCAAAAAGACTCATGAACCGATCGACAAAATAGCATCGGACGAGGCATCGAGCCTCGCCCGATGCTTCACCCACCCCCGTTTACGAGATTGGCAGGTAAATCATGCCCCCGGCATAATTTAGAAATGCCCGGGGGGCATTTCGACCTGCCTATCTCGTAAGCGCCCCTCCCTTACCGGGAGGGGAGATACGAAGGTGGATCCGTCCTAATTCGCCGGCGCTTTCGGTCCGTCCCTGGTAGCCTCGACCAATGAATCGCCACCCAAGGCGCGATACAGCGTGACCAGGTTGCTCGCGCGGATCAGCTGAGTGTTGATCAGCGTCTGCTGCGCCGAATAGAGCGAGCGCTGTGCGACCAGGCTGTCGAGATAGGAATCGATCCCGCCGCGGTACCGCATGTCCGACAGCTTGTAATTGTCCGCCGCGGCGTCGAGCTGGTCGCGCGTCGCGGTCAGCTGATCGGTAATCGTACCGCGCCGCGCGAGTGCGTCGGCGACTTCGCGGAAGGCGGTCTGGATGGTCTTTTCGTAGGTCGCGACCGCGGCGTCGCGCTGCGCCTTGGTGACGTCGACATTGGCCTTGCCGGCGCCGGCGCGGAAGATCGGATAGGTTGCGGCGCCGCCGGCCTGCCAGTTGAAGGCGCCGCCAGTGAACAGCGAGCCCAGCGCGTTGCTGACGAAGCCGACCAGCCCGGTCAGGCTGATCTTGGGAAACAAGGCCGCGCGCGCCGCGCCGATCTCGGCATTGGCGGCGCGCAATTGATATTCGGCCTCGACCACGTCGGGACGGCGAAGCAGGATCGACGAATCGAGCCCCGCCGGGAGTTCCGCCAGCGTCGCGCCGGCTTCATCGATCGAATTGGGCAAATTGGCCGGATCGATCGGCGCGCCGACCAGCAATTGCAGCGCGTTGACGTCCTGCGCCAGCAAGGTCGTCTGGTTGGCGACGTCGGCCCTGGCGGTGTCGAGCGTCAATTGCGCCTGGCGCAGATCGGTGCGCGGCGCGATCCCGCCGTTGAGGCGTTTTTGCGTCAGCTCGACGCTCTTCTGCGCGCTGGCCGCGGTGTCCTGCGCGATCTTGAGCAGGCTCTTGTCCGATGCATAGGCCAGCCAACCGTCGGCGATGTCGCCGATCATCGTCAGCCGCGTCGCGCGCGCCGCCGCTTCGGTCGCGAAATAGCTGTTGAGCGCGCGGTCGCTTTCCGAGCGGATGCGCCCGAACAGGTCGACCTCGAACGCGTTGATGCCGATATTGGTGTCGAAGCTCGATTTCGACCCGGTCGATCCCTGGCCGCCGCGGAAGGTTGCGCCGGCATTGGCGTCCACCTCGGGCAGCAATTCGGCGCGCTGGATGCGGAACTGCCCGCGCGCCGCGGCGATATTGGCGGCAGCGACGCGCAGGTCGCGATTGTTGGCCAGCGCCTGGGTGATCAGCGCCTGCAGCCGCGGATCGCGGAAGATGTCCTGATAGCGCACCGTCGGCAGCGCCGCTTCGCTGCTGCGCAGATAGGCGTCGCCGACCGGCCAGCTCTGCGGCACCGGCGTTGCCGGGCGGACATATTTGGGTGCGAGCGAACAGGCGGTCAGGCTCGCCATCATCGTCACGGCGGTCAGCTTGCGGATCATGCCGTCGCCTCCGGTTCGGCCGGCGGCGGGGCCGGATGCTCGTGGTGGAGGTGCTTCAGCGCATCGCGCGCCGTGCGACGGACCAGCACGAAGAACAACGGGATGTAGAACACCGCCAGGATCGTCGCGGTCAGCATGCCGCCGATCACCGCGGTGCCGATCGCGACGCGGCTGTTGGCGCCGGCACCGGTCGCGATCGCCAGCGGCAGCACGCCGAAGATGAACGCGAAGCTGGTCATCAGGATCGGGCGGAGACGGATGCGCGCGGCTTCCAGCGCGGCCTCGATCACGCGCTTGCCCGATTTCTCCGCCTGTTCGGCGAATTCGATCATCAGGATCGCGTTCTTGGCCGCCAAGCCCATGGTCGTCAGCAGGCCGATCTGCAGATAGACGTCGTTCTGCAGCCCACGCAGCGTCACCGCGAACACCGACCCGACCAGACCGAGCGGAATGATCAGCAGCACCGCGATCGGGATCGTCCAGCTCTCGTACAGCGCGGCCAGGCACAGGAACACGACCAACAACGACAGGCCGTAGAGGATCGGCGCCTGGCCCGAGGACAGACGCTCCTGATACGACGCGCCGCTCCACTCGATCGAGGTACCCGGGATCTTGGCGGCCATTTCCTCGATCCGCTTCATCGCATCGCCCGAGCTCTTGCCCGGCGCCGACTGGCCGGAGATTTCGTACGAGGAAATGCCGTTGAAGCGGCTCAACGAAGTCGGCGCGTTCGACCAGGAGATGGTTGCGAAAGAGGAGAAGGGGACCATCTGCCCGTTTGTCCCGCGGACATACCATTTGGCGATATCCTCGGGCGACGAGCGGTACGGCGCATCACCCTGGACATAGACGCGTTTGACGCGGCCGCGGTCGTTGAAGTCGTTGACATAGCTGCCGCCCCAGGCGGTCGAAAGGGTCGCATTGACACTGGCCTGGGTCAGCCCGAGCACCGACAGTTTCTGGGCGTCGGTGTCGACCTTGAGCGTGGGCTGGTCGGGCAAGTCGCTCGGGCGCACCGCAGCGAGTGTCGGATCGGCGCGGGCATCGGCCAGCAACTTGTCGCGCGCCGCCCGGAACTGGTCACGAGTCAGGCCGCCGCTATTCTCCAGCTCGACGGTGAAGCCCGACGATTGGCCGAGGCCGCGCACAGCCGCCGGCACGGTCGCGTAGAATTCGACGTCACGTAAGGCACCCAGCGCCTTGGTCGCGCGGTTGGTGATCGCATCGGCGCCGTTCTCGCTGCCCTTGCGCTCGCTCCAATCCTTGAGCGCGACGAAGCCGCGGCCGGCGTTCTGCCCGCCACCGCCGCCGCCGCCACCACCGGCACCCGCGACGCTCAAGATGGCAGCGGTATTCTTCCCTTCGGTCTTGAGGAAATAATCCTCGATCGTCTTCTGCGCGGCCTGGGTGCGGTTGATCGTCGCGCCGGCGGGCAGGTTGAACTGAATCTGTGCGAAGCCCTGGTCCTCGGTCGGCAGGAAGCCGGTCGGCAGTCGCACGAACAGGATCACCAGGATCGCGATGACGCAGGCATAGATCGCCAGGAACAGCCATTTGCGGTCGACCACCCTGGCCACGCGGGCGGTGTACCAATTCACCATCCGCTCAAAATTGGTGTTGAACCAGACGCGCGCTTTTTCGGTGTGGCGATAGACCCAGCCGTCGTGGCGCTCCTCTTCCTTACGCTTGAGCAAGGTCGTGGTCAGCGCCGGCGTCAGGATCAGCGCGACGACCACCGACAGCACCATCGCCGACACGATCGTGAGCGAGAATTGGCGATAGATCACCCCGGTCGATCCGCCGAAGAACGCCATCGGCAGGAACACCGCCGACAGGACCAACGCGATCGCGACCAGCGCGATCTGGATCTCGCTCATCGACTGGATGGTGGCGTCGCGGGGAGACATCCCCGGATTCTCCTCCATCACGCGCTCGACATTCTCGACCACGACGATGGCGTCGTCGACCAGCAGGCCGATCGCGAGGACCAGGCCGAACAGGGTCAGCGTGTTGATCGAGAAGCCGGCGATGGCGAACACGCCGAACGTGCCGAGCAACACGACCGGCACGGCGATCGTCGGGATCAGGGTCGCGCGCCAACTCTGCAGGAAGACGAACATGACGATGACGACCAGCACGATCGCCTCGAACAACGTCTTCACCACGTCGTTGATCGACAGCTTGATGAAGGTCGTCGAATCGTTGGGGAAATCGTAGGCAAAGCCCTGCGGGAAGTTCTTCGACTGGTTCTCGATCTCTTTCTTGACCAGCTCGGCGGTGGTCAGGGCGTCGGCGCCCGGCGCCAGGCTGACCGCGATGCCGGCGCCGGGATGGCCGTTGACGCGGCTGATCGACGCATAGCTTTCCGCGCCGAGTTCGATCCGTGCGACATCGGCCAGCCGCACGGTCGATCCGTCGGGCTGGGTCTTGACGACGATGTTGGCGAATTGCGCGGGCGTCGACAGGCGCGACTGCGCGGTGACGGTCGCGTCGAGCATCTGGTCGGGGCCGCTCGGCACCGCGCCGACCTCGCCCGCCGCGACTTCGGCATTCTGCGCAGTGATTGCGGTGGTGATGTCGGCGGGGACCAGGCTGTAGCTTTGCAGTTTGTCGGGGTTGAGCCAGATGCGCATGCCATATTGCGCGCCGAACACGTTGGTGTCGCCGACGCCCGGGATGCGCCCGATCGAGTCCTGCAGATTCGACACCAGATAGTCGGAGACGTCGATATTCGTCTTCTGGTCGGTGGTGTCGTAGATCGCCGCGATCAGCAGGAAGTCGGGGTTGGACTTGGTCACCGTCAGGCCCTGTTGTTGGACCTGCTGGGGCAAGCGGCTCAGCGCCTGCTGCACCTTGTTCTGGACCTGGACCTGCGCGATGTCGGGGTTGGTGCCCTTCTGGAAGGTCGCGCTGATCGTCACCTGGCCTCGCGACGACGAATTCGAGCTGAAATAGAGCAGCCCGTCGATCCCCGTCAGCTGCTGTTCGATCACCTGGGTGACGCTGTTTTCCAGCGTGACCGCCGACGCGCCCGGATAGGTCGCGCGGATATTGACCTGCGGCGGCGCCACGTCGGGGAATTGCTCGACCGGCAGCGTGAAGATGCTGCCCAGCCCGACCAGCATGATGATGATCGCGATGACCCAGGCGAAGATCGGCCGGTCGATGAAGATGCGCGACATGGGCTCAGCCGCCCTTGCCGGTGCGCTTGCCCCCTTGCGGCGCCCCGATCTTCTGCGGCGAGCCGGCGGGTACCGCCTTGACCGGCTGGTTAGGTTTCAGCTTGCCGATCCCCTCGGTGATCACCTTGTCGCCCTGTTTCAGGCCGCCGGTCACCACCCAATTGATACCGACGGTACGCGACGTCGTCACAGTACGCGGGATCGCTTTATTGTCGGCGCTCAGCACATAGACTTGAGCGTTGCCCTGGGGATCGCGCGTCACCGCGGTCTGCGGGATCAGGAACGCATTGGGGTCGCTCGCCTGGGCGAAGTTGGCGCGGACGAACATGCCGGGCAGCAACAGTCCCTGCGGATTGGGGAAGCGCGCGCGCAAATTCACCGTACCGGTCGTCGGATCGACCGTGACTTCGGAGAATTCGACGCTGCCGACATAGCCGTAATCGCTGCCATCCTCGAGCTTCAGATGGACTTCGGCCTTGGTCGGCACCGCCCCACCGCCGGCGAGCGCGCGGCGCAGGCGCAATAGGTCGGCGGAGCTTTGCTGGATATCGACATAGATCGGGTCGAGCGCCGAGATCACCGCCAGCGGATCGGTCTGGTTGTTGGCGACCAAGGCGCCTTCGGTGAACAGCGATCGGCCGATTTTGCCGCTGATCGGCGCGGGCACGGTGGTGAAACGCAGGTTGATCTTCGCGGTGTCCAGCGCGGCGCGGTTCTGGGCGACCGCGGCGCTGGCCTGGCGCGCCGCGGCGGCGGCGTCGGTGTAATCCTGCGCCGCGACTGCTTGCTCCTTGGCCAAGGGGGCGTAGCGATCGGCCTTGATCTTGGCTGCCTCGGCGCTCGCCTGCGCGCTGGCTAGATTGGCGGCGGCCTGGTTGGTCGCCGCGCGATAGAGGCTGGGGTCGATCTGATAGAGCGGTTGGCCCTTCCTGACGAACGACCCTTCGGTGAAGAAGCGCTTGCGAATGATGCCCGATACCTGCGGCCGGACCTCGGACGTTTGATAGGCATTGGTCCGCGCGGCGAGTTCGGTCACCATCGGGACGCTGGCCGGCTGGATGACGATATAGCCGACCTCGGGCGTGCCTTGCTGGCCGCGCCGGCCACCCTTCGCTTCATTGTCGCGCGCGCCGCACGCGGTCAGCGCGAACAAGCCGATCGATAGGGCGGCAAGGGCGGACCGCGCCACCCGACGATGGGGAAGTAAAGGCATGGGCGGCTGATGGTTTCCCGATCGGTGCGTGTCAAACACCGCTTTGTCGCAAATTTTATCAGTCGCGAACCCGCAACACGCTATTTCGTTGCGATCAGGATCCGCGTTTGCGCGGTCTTCGCGCCCGACAATTGCACAATATAGGTGCCCGGTTGCAGCGCGAAGTCGACGATCTTGCGGATCCCCGAACAGGGCGCGCCTTCCATATGCGCGACCGAAGTCAACGACTTGCCGTCGCGCACCAGGTCAATCCACGCGCCATTCTGCAACGCCACACGATAGGTGCCCGCGGTCGCCACGGTGACGTGATAGACCCCACCGAACGTGCCCGCGGCGGGCTTGCGTTCGAGCGGCAGCGGGAAGGTGACGCTGTCGATCGGTTCGAGCGTCAGCGCGATATTCTTGCCCGGTGCGATCACATCGCCGGTCATGCCGGGCGCCACGCTCCATGCTTCGAGTCCCGCCGGCGGCGCGATGGTGGCGGTGCAGACGGGCGCGGCGGTGGCGGGTGCCGCCTGCAGCAACAGGACGGCGAACAGGCTGGCTATCATCGCGCGACTCCAGATCGTGGAGCGAGTTGCCCTAGATCGCTGCCGAATAGCGCGCAAACAAATCGGCGATCGACGTATCGAAATGCGTGTTCATTTCGGCCACTGCGGCGGCGGTGTCGCGGTTGGCGATCGCTTCCGCCAGACGGTGATGCTGGTCGAGCACCATCACCCGCTGCTCGGCGGTGGTGCGGGTGTGCCAGGCGGTGGGCACGGCGATGGTCATCAGCGATTCGAACGAACGGATGATGTTGTAGAGCAGCACGTTGCCGCTCGCTTTGGCGATCGCCTGGTGGAAGGCGATGTCGTGGCGAGTCAGTTCGTCGAGGTCATCGCCATGCGCCGCCATCGCCTGGGCATGGCCGATGATCGCGCGCGCTTCCCCGTCGCTGCGCCGGATCGCGGCGAGTTCTGCGGTGCGCAATTCCAGCGTGCGGCGGACATCCCAGATCTCGTTGACGGTGACTTGCGCGGTGGCGACGGCATGGTCGAGCAAGGTCGACAACACCCACCCGTCGATCGCCGCGACGCGGGCCTTGCGGCCATTGCCGACATCGATCTGGTGTAAGGCGGCCAGGGTCGAAAAGGCTTCGCGCATCACCGCGCGGCCGACGCCCAATTGCTCCGCGAACGCGCCCTCTCCGGGCAACGTGTCGCCGACCTTCAGGTCGTTGTCGCGGATATGGTCGCGCACGCAGCGGACCGCGCGATCGACCAGAGACCCGCCTTCGATGGCGCGTACCCTCTCGCTCATGCGGCAAGACGATGCGCATGATGACGCCTCGGCGCAACCCCGTGGCGGCACGGAGACCCTCGAAAAGCCGATGACGATCAACAAGGCGGACAGCGGCAACGGCCCGTGCGCGCTGGCGAGGTTGCGCGGGGACTGGCGCCATCAGGCGAGCGCCTGCTTGGGCGCCGCGAGACGCGCCGCTATAGGATGCCTCGCGCGCTCGGGGCGCAAAAGGGAAATAGATGACGCGATCCAGAGGTCTCGGCGCCATTCTTGCTATCATAGGCAGCGCGTTCCTCGCGGGATGCGCGACGCCGATGAGTGCGCCGCGATCGGCGGTCGTCCTGCCGCCACCGCCGGTCCATGCCAATGGTCAGGTGCTGTGGGGCATCGTCAACGGCAAATGCGTCCCCGATCAGCAGGCGAGCGGCAAGCCCGATCCCTGTACCGAGGTGTCGATCGGTAGCGGCGTCGACACAGGCTATGTCGTGCTCAAGGACCGCGTCGGCGTCAGCCAGTATCTGGTCATGCCGACGCGGCTGATCACCGGGATCGAGGACGCGCAATTGCTCGCGCCCGGCGCGACCAATTATTTCGATCCCGCCTGGCGCGTGCGCCGGCTGGTCGACCAGCGGCTCGGCACGACGTTGACTCGCGACGATGTCGGGATCGCGGTCAACTCGATCTACGGGCGGTCGCAGGACCTGCTCCACCTGCACGTCGATTGTCTGCGCATCGATGTCCGCGACGATCTCCACCGGCGCCTCACGACGCTTGGCCGAGGCTGGTCGGCACCGATCACGCTCGCCGGCCATGGCTATTACGCGTTGCGCATCGATGGCGACGACAGCGTGCCGACCGAGCCGTTCACCGCCTTGGCCAAGGGATTGAAGGTGCCGCCAGCCGAGATGGGCGCCTGGACGCTGGTGCTGGCGGGCGCGACCTTCTCCGATGGGCCGGGATTCGTGCTGCTTGCGGCGCGCGCCGACCCGGCGGCGGATTATGACGGGTCAGGCGAGGATCTGCAGGATCACCAGTGCGTCGGGCACGGCGCCGGAGGCTGACCCTGCGCTCGCGTTGACCGCTCGTGGCTATTATGGCACGCATAGTGCCAATAAATAGAGCGAGGGGAAGGTGCCGTGGAAGTGCTGAGAACGCCGGGCGAGCGCTTCATCGATCTGGCCGATTATCCGTTCGCGTCGCATTACCTCATGGTGACCGATGCCGACGGCACCGAGCTGCGCATCCATTATGTCGATGAGGGCCCGCGCGACGCCGCGCCGATCCTGCTGATGCACGGCGAGCCGAGCTGGTCGTATCTCTACCGCAAGTTCGTCCCCGATCTGGTCGCGCGCGGACATCGCGTGATCGCGCCCGACCTGATCGGCTTCGGCAAGTCGGACAAACCGGCGGCACGGACCGACTATACCTATGAGCGTCACGTCGCCTGGACGAGCGATTGGCTCACCGCACTCGACCTGACCGACATCACCCTGTTCTGCCAGGATTGGGGCGGGCTGATCGGGCTGCGGCTGGTCGCGGCCTTTCCCGATCGTTTCGCGCGGCTGGTCGTGTCGAACACCGGTCTGCCGGTCGGGACGGGATCGTCCGAGGGGTTCGACGCCTGGCTCGCGTTCAGCCAGAACGTGCCGCAATTTCCGGTCGGCTTCATCGTCAACGGCGGGACCACACGCGACCTCACCGCCGCCGAGATCGCGGCCTATGACGCGCCATTCCCCGACGAAAGCTACAAGGAAGGTGCGCGCCAGTTTCCGGTTTTGGTGCCGATCACGCCCGATCACGCTTCGGTTGCGGAGAACCGCGCTGCTTGGGCCGTGCTCGAGCGGTTCGAGCGGCCGGTGTTGACCGCATTCGGCGACAAGGATGCCGTGACCAAAGGCGGGGAACGCGCCTTCATCGAGCGCGTGCCCGGCGCGCGCGGTCAGCCGCACCAGATCATCGCCGGGGGCGGTCACTTCATCCAGGAGGATGCGCCCGCGGAATTGTGCGCCCTGATCGACGATCTCATCCGCGTCGATACGGGCGTCGCGGCGTGAAGGTCGTCAACGAGCTGTTCCCGCCTGCGGAAATTTAACCGATCGGCAGCCGCGTGAACTCCACCCCGCGCAATCCGGGGAGCAGGCTGAACATCATCCCGTCTTCGCCGACCAGGATCGGCCCGTCATAGAGAAGCCGCGCGTCGCCCAGGAACGCCGGATACATCATCCGCGATGGTAGTTGCGGGATGACGTGACTGAACACCACGAAGCGCACCCCCGCCGCTTGCGCCTCGCGCGCGACCGCTTCAGGCGAGGCGTGATAGCTCAAGATGTCGCGTGTGATCTGCGCGGTGCCCTTGATCCCACGCCGGGTCAGCGCCGCGGTCGTGAGCTTGACGAGCTCGGGCTGCAGTCCTTCATGGACCAGCAGATCGGCGCCGCGCGCTGCCGCGACCAACGCCGTGCTCGTGGTGGTATCGCCGCTCACCACCACCGACCGGCCTTTATAGTCGAAGCGATAGCCGATCGCCGGATCGACCGGCCCGTGATCGACGCGGAAGGCGGAGACGCGCAGGCCGTCGCGCTCGAACACGACCACGCTGTCGTTCGATCCGCGCGGCGGGATGGCGAAGGGCCGGGCGACCCCGCCGGCGCCCGACGGCGGCGCGATCGCCGGGCCGTGATGCGCGGTGCGATAGCCCGAATCGAGCGCATAAGCGGTGTCGAACCCGGCGACCACGCGCTCGATGCCGGGCGGCCCATAGATCGGCAGCGGGCTGGTCGCGGCGTTGCCGGTCCAGCGCAGCAGCATCATCGGTCCCAGGCCGTCGATATGGTCCGAATGGAAATGCGTCAGGAAGACGCCGTCGATCCGCCCGTTGGGGATGCCCATCAGAGCGACGTTGCGCGCGCCGCCTTCGCCCGAATCGACCACGAAGATGTGCTTGCCCGCAATGATCACCGTGCAGGCGCCGGCACGCGTCGGGTCGGGCAGCGGGGATCCGGTCCCGCACAAGCCGACATGCAGCCCATCGCTCAGCGCGGCCGTCCGGTCCAGCCCGGCGCGCTCGTCGAGCGCCGCGCCCAGCATCATCGCGCCCGCTTGCCGCTGGAACGATGCCATGCCGATGACTGCCGCCAAAGCCACCGCGATTGCGGCGACGATCCGTTTCCGCATCCCCTTCTCCCTATGCCGGAAGGATGCGCGCATCTTTTGGCATTATCAATGCCGAAACATTGCGCTGCACGTTGCGGGTGTTACAATGCGCAAAACAGGGGAGGGGTCGGATGCGCACTATCGTTCGCGTTGTCGTGGGTCTGGTCGGGCTGTTCAACATCGTGCTGGGGCTCGGCTTCCTGCTCGACCCGGCGCAAGCGGGATTGCGCTTTTTCCTGACCTCGTTGGGGACGCAGGGAATGGCGACGATGCGCGCCGATTTCACCGCCTTCTTCGTCACCGGCGGCGTCTTCGCGCTGGTCGCTGCGTGGCGGGCATGGCGCTCGCCGCTGCTCGTCCCGCTGTCCTTGTTGTCGATCGCCATCGTCGGCCGCATGATCAGCCTGGTCGCCGACGGGGCGCCGACGATCGCGTTCACGCCGATGGCGGCTGAAGCGATCATGATTGCACTGCTGGCCTGGGGCTGGCGCACGTTCGACGCGGAGCCGCGGCAATGAAGACATGGGCCAAGTGGACGCTCGGCACGGTCGGCGTGATCGGCTTGGCGGGGTTCGCTGCCAAGGATTACGTCTTTCTCCATTTGCCGGGATGGATCGCGCCGCGCGTCGCCGACAACCGTCCGGTCAAATGGCAGCCCGGTCCCGCGACCGCCGCGGTGCCGGCGGACAAACGGCCGCCCAATATCGTGCTGATCGTGGCCGACGATCTCGGCTATAACGATATCAGCTTCAATGGCGGCGGGGTCGCCGGGGGCTTGCTCAAGACGCCCAATATCGATGCCCTGGGCCGCGGCGGCGTGAGCTTCGCCGATGGCTATGCCGGCAATGCGACCTGCGCGCCCAGCCGCGCGGCGCTGATGACCGGGCGCTATCCCACGCGCTTCGGCTACGAATTCACGCCCGCGGAAGTTCACCCGCCGGCCTGGTTCCCCTCCGGCCTGATCCGCACCGACGCCGCGTTTTCGCGCAATATCGCCAACTTCAAGACCGATTGGGAACACAAGACGATCTTCGACGAGGATGCCGCGCGCGCGCCGGCGACCACCGCCGACAAGGGCGTGCCGGGCAGCGAGATCACCATCGCCGAATTGCTCCGGACACGCGGCTATCACACCATGCATCTCGGCAAATGGCATCTCGGCGACGGCAAGGGCATGCGGCCCGAGGAACAGGGATTCGACGAAAGCCTGGGCTTCATGATCGGCGGGCAGATGTATTTGCCCGAGAACAGCCCCGACATCGAAAACTCGAAACAGGATTTCGACCCGATCGACAAATTCCTTTGGGCCAACCTTCCGTTCAGCGTCCAGTACAATGGCAGCGAGCGATTCCGGCCGGCGCGCTACATGACCGACTATCTGACCGATCAGGCGGTCGCGGCGATCGGCGCCAACCGCAACCGGCCGTTCTTCCTCTATCTGGCGTATAACGCGCCGCACACGCCGCTTCAGGCGCTCAAGGCCGATTACGACGCGCTGCCGCAGATCGCCGATCACCGTTTGAGGGTGTATGCCGCGATGATCCGCGCGCTCGACCGCGGCGTCGGGCGGGTGATGGCGACGCTCAAGGCGCAGGGGCTCGACCAGAATACGTTGGTCATCTTCACCAGCGACAATGGCGGCGCGCATTATATCGGGCTGCCCGACATCAATCGTCCCTATCGCGGCTGGAAAGCGACCTTCTTCGAAGGCGGCGTCAAGGTGCCGTTCTTCATGCGCTGGCCGGCGAAAATCCGTCCGGGCACCAGTATTGCGGGGCCGGTCAGCCATTTCGATATCTTCTCGACCGCCGGCGACGTCGCGGGCGCGGCGCTCCCCAAGGACCGCGTGATCGACGGCGTCGACCTGATGCCGTTCGTCGAGGGCAAGCGCACCGGTGCGCCGCACAACACGTTGTTCTGGCGCAGCGGGCCGTATCGCGTGGTGCGCGACGGCGACTGGAAGTTGCAACTGCTCGATTTGCCGCATGTCGCGTTGCTCTACGACATGAAGACCGACCCGACCGAGCGGCGCGACGTCGCCTCGCTCCATCCCGACGTGGTGGCGCGGCTCAAGGGGCTGATCGCGCTGCATGATCGCGACAGCGTAAAGCCGGCCTGGCCCTCGCTGATCCGCACGCCGATCGCGATCGATCGGCCGCTTGGTACCAGGCCGCGCGCCGGCGAAACCTATATTTACTGGTCCAACTGATGAACCCACCCGACGTCATGGCGCCGGACGGCCGCCGCCGCCGCTCCCAGAACAGCCGCAACGCTATCGTCGCGGCGATGCTCGAGCTGGTCGCCGAGGGGCGGATCACGCCGAGCGCCGAGGAGGTGGCGTCGCGCGCCAAAGTCGGCCTGCGCACGGTGTTCCGGCACTTCACCGACATGGAAAGCCTCTACGCCGCGATGACCGGGCGGCTGGCCGAACATTATGAGATGTGGCTGATCCCGTTCGATTCGACGGAGTGGCAAGGCCAGCTGATCGAGGCGATCGAGCGACGGACGGCGACCTACGAACGCCTGTTGCCGTTCAAGCGCGCGGGCGACGCGCATCGCCACATGTCGCCGGCGATCCAGGCCGAACATGCCCGCATGCTGGGGATGATGCGGCAGCGGCTGCGCTCGTTTCTGCCGCGCGCGATCACCGAGGACGAGGTGCGGTTCGAGACGATCGACCTGATGTTGAGCTTTGAGGCGTGGCAGCGGCTGCGCGACGAGCAGGGTCTGTCGATCGACCTGGCGCGCCGGATCGTCCTGCGCGAAGTGCTGCGGCTGGCCGGCGCGGAGGGCTCCGGCCCGGCGGCGTGACGCGCGCGAGTCTTTAGGTTGGGTCGTGTTCGTCATCCCCGCTTTCGCGGGGATGACGAGTTTGGGGAATGGATCGGTTCAACAACAGCGGCCAGCTTGGGCTCCCGGCCTAGCCCTCGCCGTCCAGCGCGCGCTGCATGTATATTGTATCCAATATCCGACCGAACTTGCGGCCGACGCCGATCATCCTGCCGGCATGGACGAAGCCGCATTTGGCGTGCAGCGCGACCGAGGCGGGCTCGCTGCCGCCGATGACCGCGATCATCTGGCGAAATCCCGCCCGGTGCGCCGCCGCCACCAGCGCGGCCAGCAAGCGCGATCCGATCCCCCGGCCGAGCTGGTCGGGCGCGAGATAGATGCTGTTCTCGCAAGTCTCGGCATAAGCCGGGCGGTCGCGGAATTGGGTGGCATAGGCATAGCCGACCACGGCGCCGTCCCGCTCGGCGACCACGAACGGCCATCCGCGCGCGGTGATCGACGCGATCTTCTCGCGCCATGCCGCGACCTCAGGGGGCTCGGTATCGAACGTCGCGGTGCCGTGCAGCACATGATGCGCATAGATCGCCGCGATCGACGCGGCGTCGTCGGGCCGAATGGGACGGATGCAAAGCTCGGTCATGGCCGCAACCTCGCAAGCCATCGCGACCGACGCAACCGGGTGGCGCCGCGCTTTTCGAATTTTTGCGATCATCGCCCTGCCGAAGAATAAGCTCTCAACACCGTATTCTGCTGGATGCGATTCCGTATCGCTGCGATACATGCCTCGGATGCGATGAACTGCTTGCCTGGCGTATTGAGTTCCGATCCGGACCTACCTAAGCAATTACTCTGACGTATTATCAGGGGGTTGTGGTGAAATTGGTATTTCCTTTCCAAGGTATATCTCTCAACCATTTGATCCGCTTAGATTTTTTACCAGATTTCCGGCGACTGATTTCGCAGCCGAATTCGGTAGCATAATGCGCATCATCCTTATCGAAGGGGATGCGCGATCTCGTGCGGTGCTGCACGAGTGCCTGCAGCGTGAGGGATTCGACGTCGAAGCGATCGCATCGCCGCTGGAATTCTATCGCTCCATGGCAACGAGCGGCTGCGATATCGCCGTCGTCGACGCCGATCTTGCCGAAGGGGCAGGGCTGGATATTCTGTCCTGGCTGCGCGGGATGGGAAATATCGGCATCATCGCCCTGAGCACCGGAAACGAGGCGCGCAATCGCATCGCGTGCTTCGAGAGCGGGGCGGACCTCCATTTCACTAAGCCGGTCGATGGCGAAGAGCTGATCCACGGCTTGCGCAACCTGCTCCGCCGCCTCGCCCTTAACGGGGTCGCGCGTGCGGCACCCGCCGCGTCGTCCGATTGGTTCTTCGATACCAACCACTGGAGGCTGCAGGCGCCGAACGGGCCGTCGGTGAAGCTCAGCGCGGTCGAAGCGAAATTCGTCCGGCGCCTGCTGAGCCAGACGGGAACGGTCGTCTCGCGCGCGGAATTGCGTGCTGAACTCGGTTATGCGGACGATGCGGTCGGGGACAAGAATCTCGACGCCGTGATCCGCCGATTGCGGCGCAAGATCGAAGGCGCCACCGGCTCCCCCGCGCCGATCCAGACGGTGCACGGGCAAGGCTATCTCTTCTCGGCCCAACTCCGATTGGACAGGCGCCGCGCGCTCGAGCGTTAGCCTGGGCTGCGAATAGCACGCGACCGCGGCCACTTTGGAGCGAACTGTCGGAGCGAGCTGTCGTAGTCGGGCATCACATTTAGCCGTCATGCCGGGCTTGTCCCGGCATCCACCGTGCAGGTTGGCGCATAGCAAGAGCTTCTTTTCCCGGGCTTGCCGCCTGGTGGCGTTCGAGCGAGATCGTGTCCCCCGGACACGATCTTGGCTTGCCGGGGGCAAGCCAAAGCTCGAACGGGCACAAGGCCGGCATGACGAAAAAGCGGATCGCGCACGACTCCAGACTTTGCATTTCCGCCGACTCGCTTGCCGCGCCGGCCGCGAACATGTCCCCGAACGACAATTGAAACAGTTTCGTTACAACTGTTTACAATCGAAAGTCAGTCGGAATTAGTATCATTCAGTATATTTTCCCATCTAGACGTCGATATCATACTAAATCCGACCAGATTAACTCACTGTTAACTAAGAAAAATCCGTTTAATACCTATTGCATAGCCCAATTTGTCTGCTTAGTCTGGTAGTGCTGACAAAAGGGGTCAGATGGGGTCAAAACGTCTAATCCATCTATTGGTGAGGGTGTCGAAGCAACTTCTTGGATGATTATCCAAGTGGGGCGCTTGTGTAACGAAAAGGGGTATTGGTGTGATCAAGCAATTCAGGGCAGTTTCTGCCCTTTCCCGCCGCGCGACTGTTTCCGGACGGGGCGTGCGGCGCCTGATGCTCGCCACGTTGGGCACCGCCTTTCTGGCGGGTAACGTCGCCGCCACGCCGCAGGCAGCGGCACCGGCCCAACCCGCCAATCCATTCCAGGCCCAGGTCGGCCAGCTCGGCGTGCGCAAATGCGCCAATCTCTTCTCGGCGCTCGGCCAGACGGTCGCGCTCGGCTCCGATTATTCGGGGCAAGTGCAGACCGAGAAGGCAGCGCCGGACGCGCATGGCGTGGTGGGTGTGCTCGGCATGACGTATAAGACCGCCGCCTACAATTCTCAGGCTGCCGGGGTCGTCGTGGCGACGCCGGTCGGCACGAAGTGCGAGGGGCAGCTGGTCCGCGTCGCGCCGTTCCAGCGTGCGTGCAAGGACGTCGTTGCCCTGCTGCCGGCGGGCAGTGTCATCGCGGGCTCGCTGTCCGGTGTGCCGCTCTACAATCTCGGCGGCAATCAGGGTCAGGCGATGCTGATCGCCAGCGGCAACGCCTGTGTGGTGGTGACCGTTGCGCGAGGCGCCGACATCGGGTGATGCCGGGAGGGCCGGGATGAGCCAAGGCGCGTCGCTCGGCCCTCTCCAATAGCCGTAATTTGAAGTTCGGAAGTCGTGAAAGCGTCCCCGCGCGTCGGGGCGGTGGGGACGCTGTGTGTTCGCTCCGGGCCATCGGTCGAGGTGCCGCGGCCAGTTCAACAAGGGGAAGTGCCATGTCCGGGTATGAGTCGCAGAATGTTCGTCGCACTCGCTTTGCCGCAAACTGGGTCGTTGGCGCGGAAGGCGCGAGCTGGTCACAGCGGCGGCGGCTGATGGCGGTGCTGCGCCGCGCGCATCGCGTGCTGGGCGTCGACCACAAGGACATGGGCGTCGGATCGCTCGGCTTCGGCGGCGGTGCCCGCTCGGTGCTGCTGGCGTCTGCGAGCCCGGCGAGCGTGATCGGCGGCCTGGCCGCGATCGCCGCGCTCGGCTTGCCCGCGCCGGCATTTGCCCAGACCTCCGTCGGAAACGGCACGGCGTCGGGGCCCCGGAGCATTGCGATCGGCACGACCACCCAGACTGCGACCGCGAGCGGGGCGGATAGTGTCGCGATTGGCAATACGGCAACGGCATCTGGACAGGATTCCGTGGCGGAAGGTCATAATACCAACGCTGCCGCCCAGAACGCCGTCGCCATCGGCTTCCAGGCCGCCGCGACCCAGATCAACTCTGTCTATCTCGGCGCGCGTAGCCTCGCGGGAACCGGAGCGCTTGCGCAGGGGGCCATCGGCATCGGCACCGATGTGACGGCTTCCCAGCTCAATGCGATTGGGATCGGAACTCGCGCGATTTCATCGACACAATATTCGGTGGCAATCGGCCAAGACGCGTCGGCCACAGGCGCCGGCGGGGCCGTGGCGATCGGCGGCGGCGCGACTTCAAGCAACATCAACACTGTCGCGATTGGCGTTGCAGCAAATGCCGCCGCGGCCGGTGCCAGCGCGCTGGGCACCAACGCCCAGGCAACGGGAGGAAATTCCACCGCCGTTGGCGTCGGCTCCACCGCCAGCAATAACTGGGCGTTGGCTGGGGGCTACGGATCGGTAGCTAGCGGCGATTCTTCCCTTTCCCTCGGCCGGGTGTCCGCCGCCACAGGCACTGCCTCCACCGCCGTCGGTAACGGTGCTCAGGCGGCTGGTAACAGTGCGACCGCGCTCGGAGCGCAGGCGACAGCCGTCGGCGGCAGCACGGTTGCGGTCGGTCAGGGCGCTGGCGCGGGATCCACCACCGGCAACGCGAGCTCGGTTGCGGTGGGCATTGCGGCGGGCACGCTCGTCAGCGGCGGACAGAACACCGCTGTCGGCGGGGGTGTCCCCAACGTCTTGAGAGGCGCCGGTTCCGGCGTCACGGGCCAGCGCAACGTCGCCCTCGGCACCGGCGACGGCACGGTCGCTTATGACGCTACGCTTTCCGCCTCCGCGGGCAGTCTGGTCACGGGCACCGACAACGTCGCGATCGGCACCAATGCCGGTATCGGCGTTACCGTCAATAACACTACGTCGATCGGCCATAACGCTCAAGCCAGCCAGGCCAACGCCGCGGCCATTGGCCTTGGAGCGACTGCCAGCGGTGTGAACTCCATCTATCTGGGCGCCCGCACCGGCGCCGGAACAGGCGCCCTAGCCGGGAGCGCGATCGCCATCGGCACGGACGTGACCGCATCCCAGACCGACTCCATGGCAATCGGTCGCCAGAGTACGGCGTCCGGCAACGCCGCCGCCGCGGTCGGGACCGCCGCACAGGCAACGGCGACAAGCGCGGCAGCATTCGGTCCCTCCGCCAATGCCTCGGCCAATTTCGCGTTAGCCTTGGGCAATGGGGCAGTGTCGAGTGGAATCGGCTCCGTTGCCGCAGGTTCGGGAGCGCAGGGCACGGGCACGGCCGCGGTCGCGGTCGGCAACAATTCCAGTGCGACGGCCGCGAACGCTGTGGCGGTCGGCCTCGGCGCAGTGGCGAACTCGACCGATGCTGTGGCGGTCGGCAGGGGCTCGACCGCGACGGGCGGCAAGGCCACCGCCATCGGCGCCGGCAACACCGCGTTCGGCGACGGCGCAGTGGCGATCGGCGATCCGAGCTATGCCAGCGGCACCGGCGCCTTCACTGGCGGCGCCAACAACATCGCCAACAGCGATGGAACGGCGACGGCGACGGCCGCGAACCAGGCCAATGGCGCGGTCGCGATCGGCAATGGCAACAAGGCGGTCGGCCAGGGCAGTGTGGCGCTAGGCAACACCAGCAGTGCGCTTGCGGCGGGCGCGGTGGCGTTCGGCGACTCCGCGATCGCGAACAATGCGCGCGACGTAGCGCTGGGTTCGGGCTCGGTCACGGCGGCAGCGGTCGGTACGGCGAGCGCGGTGATCGGCGGCACGACCTATAATTTCGCCGGCACGACGCCGACCAGCACCGTTAGCGTCGGCAGCGGGACCGATCAGCGCACCATCACCAATGTCGCCGCGGGTCGCATCAGCGGCAGCTCGACCGATGCGATCAACGGATCGCAGCTGTTCGCCACCAACCAGGCAGTAGGCGCGCTGGGCCAGGGCTGGACGGTGAGCGCCCAGGGCGCCAACGCGACCAATGTCGGCGCGACCAGCGCGACCGGCAACAGCATCGACCTGAAGAACGGCGACGGCAACATCGTCGTGACCAAGGGCACGGCCAGCAACGACGTCACCTTCGATCTGGCCAACGATGTGACGGTCAACAGCGTGACCGCGGGCGGCACGGTGCTGGGTACCACCGGCCTGACCATCGCCGGCGGCCCGAGTGTGACCACCACCGGGATCAACGCGGCCGGCACGAAGATCACCAATGTCGCGGCGGGCGTGAATCCGACCGATGCCGTCAACGTCAGCCAGCTGACCTCGTCGACCGGTGCGGTGGTGACCACCGGTCAGAACTTCACCGGCAATGACGCGACCGCCGGCATCGTTCACCGCGACCTTGGCACGGCCTTGACGATCAAGGGCACGGCGACCACGGCGGGCAGCTATTCGGGCGCCAATCTGAAAACGGTGACCGACCCGGCCACGGGGTCGATCAATCTGCAGATGGCGGACGCCCCGGTGTTCACCAGCGTCACCACCGGCAACAGCCTGCTCAACACCAACGGCCTGACCATCGCCGGCGGCCCCAGCGTGACTACCACCGGCATCAACGCGGCCGGCACGACCATCACCAATGTCGCGGCCGGGGTGAACCCGACCGACGCCGTCAATGTCAGCCAGCTGACCACCGCCACCGCTGCGGTGCAGGGGCATTATTACAGCGTGAATGACGGTGGCACCGTGCGCGGCAACTACACGAATAATGGCGCGACCGGCCTGAACTCCGTCGCCTCGGGGCCGAACGCGGTTTCGGCGGCTTCGAACAGCGTCGCGATCGGCAATGGCGCCCTCAATCAAAGTTCGGGCGCCGATTTTGGGGCGGTCGCGGTCGGCGGTTCGGCGCGTACCGGCCAGAGCAACGCGACGGCGATCGGTTCCCAAGCCGCAGCGCTCGGCACGAATTCGATTGCGCTCGGGGCGGCGGCGTCCGGAAGCAGCGCCTATGCGATCGCCATCGGCGCGGGCCCAACGACCGGGGCCGGCGCGACCGCCTCAGGAGCCATCGCGATCGGCAGTGGCGGCGGCACCCCGCTCCTAGGGACTGCAGCCTCGGCATCGGGGCAACGCGCCGTCGCCATCGGGCAGAACACGGTTGCCGGTTTCACGAATTCGGTCGCGTTGGGATATAAGGCAACATCCGGCAGTGCCTCCTCGGTCGCGGTCGGCGATTCCGCCACGACCGGCGCGACCGGCACGAACGTCGCGATCGGCAATCTGAGCACGGCCACTGCCGGCACCGCCGCCGGCGGCGCGGTGGCGATCGGACGCTCCAACACCGCGTTCGGCGACGGCGCGGTGGCGATCGGCGATCCGAGCTTCGCCAGCGGCACCGGTGCGTTCACCGGCGGCGCCAACAACATCGCCAATAGCGATGGGACCGCGACGGCGACGGCCGCGAACCAGGCCAATGGCGCGGTCGCGATCGGCAACAACAACAAGGCGATCGGCCAGGGCAGCGTCGCGCTCGGCAATGGCTCGACCGCGGGCGCGGCCGGCCTTGCCGGCAATGTCGCGCTGGGCAACGGCGCCATCGCCGCGGCAAGCGCGGGCGATGTGGCGCTGGGCTCGGGCTCGGTCACCGCGACGGCGGTGGGGACGGCGGGCGTGACGATCAACGGCACCAATTATGCCTTTGTCGGCACCACGCCCAGCAGCACGGTAAGCGTCGGGGCACCCGGCGCCGAACGGACCATCACCAATGTCGCCGCGGGCCGCATCAGCGGCAGCTCGACCGATGCGATCAACGGGTCGCAGCTGTTCGCCACCAACCAGGCGATCGGGGCGGTCGGAACGGGCCTCGACAATCTGGGCCAGAGCGTCGCGACCTCGCTGGGCGGGACGTCGGTCTATAATCCGACGACGGATACGGTGACGGCCGGCCTGTCGGTCGGCGGTAACACCTACAACAATGTGCAGTCGGCGCTGACCGCGGTGAACACCACCGCGTCGGCCGGATGGAATGCGACCACGGCGGCAACCGGCACCGGCACGGTGACCGGCACCAGCGTGCAGAACGTCGCTCCCGGTGGGACCGTGACCTATACGGCGGGCAACAATATCGCGATCACCCAGAACGGCGCGGAAGTGCAGATCGCGACCTCGGCGACGCCGGCCTTCACCAGCGTCACCACCGGCAACAGCCTGCTCAACACCAACGGCCTGACGATCACCGGCGGACCGAGCGTGACCACCGCCGGGATCAACGCGGGCGGGACGACCATCACCAATGTCGCGTCAGGCGTGAACCCGACCGACGCGGTCAATGTCAGCCAGCTGACAGCGTCGACCGGCGGCGCGGTGGCCGCGGGCCTGAACTTCACCGCCAACGACGCGACCGCCGGCATCGTCCATCGCGACCTCGGCGCGACCCTATCGATCAAGGGCACGGCAACCACGGCGGGCAGCTATTCGGGTGCCAATCTGAAGACGGTGACCGACCCGGCGACGGGCGCGATCAACCTGCAGATGGCGGACGCTCCGGTGTTCACCAGCGTCACCACCGGCAACAGCCTGCTCAACACCAATGGCCTGACCATCACCGGCGGTCCGAGCGTGACCATCGCCGGGATCAACGCGGCCAACAAGGTCATCACCAATGTCGCGCCTGGGGCGATCAATGCGACCTCGACCGATGCGGTCAACGGCTCGCAACTGTTCGCCACCAGCCAGGCGGCCACCGCCGGCTGGAACGTGACGGCCCAGGGCGCCAACGCGACCAATGTCGGTGTGGCCAGCGCTACGGGCACCAGTGTCGACCTGAACAATAGCGACGGCAACATCGTGGTCAGCAAGACCGCGGCCAGCAACAATGTCGGGTTCAACCTCGCCCCGGTCCTGGCGATCGGCACCGCGGTGAATGTCGGCGGCGCGGGCGGTGCCAGCATCACCAGCACCGGCTTCACCACCAATGGCGGCACCGGTCCGAGCCTGACCAATATCGGGATCAACGCGGCCGGCACGACCATCACCAATGTCGCGGCGGGCGTGAACCCGACCGATGCGGTCAATGTCAGCCAGCTGACCGCGTCGACCGGCGGCGTGGTGACCACCGGCCTGAACTTCACCGCCAACGACGCGACCGCGGGCATCGTCCATCGCGACCTCGGCGCGACCCTGAGCATCCAGGGCACGGCGACCACGGCGGGCAGCTATTCGGGCGCCAATCTGAAAACGGTGACCGACCCGGTGACGGGGGCGATCAACCTGCAAATGGCGGACGCCCCGGTGTTCACCAGCGTCACCACCGGCAACAGCCTGCTCAACACCAACGGCCTGACCATCACCGGCGGGCCGAGCGTGACCACCGCCGGGATCAACGCGGCCAACAAGGTCATCACCAACGTCGCGCCGGGCGTGATCAGTGCGACCTCGACCGACGCGGTCAACGGCTCGCAGCTGTTCGCGACCAGCCAGGCGGCGAATGCGGGTTGGAACGTCCGCACCAATGGCGATGCGGCGACCAATGTCGCGCCAGGCGGCACGGTCCAGTTCCTCGACGGACAGAATATCAAGGTCACGCGCACCGGGACCGACATAACGGTCGCCACCAACCCCGACCTGACGGTCAACAGCGTGACGGCCGGCGGGACGCTGCTGAACACTAGCGGCCTGACCATCGCCGGCGGGCCCAGCGTCACTACCACCGGCATCAATGCCGGCAATAAGGTCATCACCAACGTCGCGCCGGGCGCGATCAATGCGACGTCGACCGATGGGGTCAACGGCTCGCAATTGTACGCGACCAACCAGCAGGTGGCGACGAATACGACCGACATCACCAATCTCGGCAACACGGTCAACAACATCAACAATGGCGGCGGTATCAAGTACTTCCACGCCACCTCGACCTTGGCCGACAGCCAGGCGCTGGGCACGGATTCGGTCGCGATCGGGCCGAACGCGGTGGCCAATAACGCCGGCGACATCGCGCTCGGCAATGGCTCGACCACCACGGCGGCGGTGGCGACCGGCGGTATCACGATCAACGGCAGCAACTACGCCTTCGCCGGCACCTCGCCGACCAGCACGCTGAGCATCGGTGCGGTAGGCGCCGAGCGGACGATCACCAATGTCGCGGCGGGACAGGTCAACGGCGGGTCGACCGACGCGGTCAACGGATCGCAGCTGTTCGCGACCAACCAGGCGGTCGATAGCCTCGGCACGAACGTGACCAACCTCGGCAGCACGGTCACCAACCTGGGCAACACCGTCACCACGCTCGGTAACACCGTGACCAGCATCGGGGCGACCGTCACCAACATCACCAATGGCGGCGGCATCAAATATTTCCATGCCACCTCGACCTTGGCCGACAGCCAGGCGCTGGGCACGGACTCGGTCGCAATCGGCCCCAATGCGGTGGCCAACAATGCCGGCGACATCGCGCTCGGCAACGGTTCGACCACGACGGCGGCAGTGGCGACCGGCGGCATCACGATCAACGGTACCAATTATGCCTTCGCCGGAACCTCGCCGACCAGCACGCTGAGCATCGGTGCCGTCGGTGCCGAGCGGACGATCACCAATGTCGCGGCGGGACAGGTCAATGGCGGGTCGACCGATGCGGTCAACGGATCGCAGCTGTTCGCCACCAACCAGGCGGTCGACAGCCTCGGCACGAACGTGACCAATCTCGGCAATACGGTCACCAACCTCGGCAACACCGTCACCACGCTCGGTAACACCGTGACCAGCATCGGGGCGACCGTCACCAACATCACCAATGGCGGCGGCATCAAATATTTCCACTCCACCTCGACGCTCGCCGACAGCCAGGCGGTAGGCACCAACAGCGTCGCGGTCGGGCCGCAGGCTGTGGCCAACAACACCGACAGTATCGCGATGGGCAACAATGCGGTGGCGAGCGTCGATGGCTCGCTCGCGCTGGGCAGCGGGTCGCTCTCCGATCGCGCGCTCGCCCCTTCGATCGGCGCCATTCCGGCGGGGCTGGGCTTCGTGCCCTATAATACCAGCGATGCCACGCTGCTCGGGGCGGTGTCGGTCGGCAATTCGACGACCGGCGAATATCGCCAGATCATCAACGTCGCCGACGGTACCGCGGCGAATGACGCGGTGACGCTCCGCCAGCTTCAGGGCGCGATCGGATCGGTGTCGGTCACCTCGACCAAATATTTCCACGCCAATTCGGTGGCTTTGGACTCGCTGGCTGTCGGGGTCGACTCCGTGGCCGTGGGACCGACTACGGTGGTCAATGGCGACAATGGCGTCGGCATCGGCAATGGCGCGGTAGTCGATCAGACCGCGCCCGGCGGCAACGCGATCGGCCAGAATGCCCGGGTCTCGCGAGCCGACGGTATCGCGCTCGGCACCAACTCGGTCGCCACCGGAATCCAGTCGATCGCGATCGGACCCGGCGCCAATGCAAGCTTCGCGGGCAGCGTCGCGCTCGGTGCGGGCGCGGTGACGACGGTGGGATCGCGGATCGGCTATTCCGCTTATGGCCTAGGCACGCCGCAAAGCTCGGCCGGCGAAGTCTCGGTCGGCGCGGCGGGCGCCGAGCGCCAGGTCACCAATGTCGCGGCAGGCTCGGCGCCGACCGATGCGGTCAATGTCAGCCAGCTCAACCAGGTCGCGCAGAACACCGCCACGTCGCTGGGCGGCGGCGCGTCCTACAATCCCACCACCGGCGCCTATACCGCGCCGAGCTACGCGGTCGGCGGCAACACGTACAACAATGTCGGCGATGCGCTGGGCGCGCAGAACACCCAGATCACCAACCTCGACAACCGCGTGACCAATATCGCCGGCAGTGTCACCACGGTCGCCAATAACGTCACCAACCTGGGCAACAGCACGGCGGCGGGGCTGGGCGGCAATTCGAGCTACGATCCGAGCACCGGCACCGTCACGACCAACCTGAACGTCGGCGGGAACAACTACAACAACGTCAACGACGCGTTGCAGGCGATCAATCAGACCGCCGGCGCCGGCTGGAATATCCAGGCCAATGGCGGCCCGGCGACCAACATCGGGTCGAACGGCACGCTCAACGTCACCGCCGGATCCAACACCGTCGTGACGCTGAACGGCAACCAGCTCCAGGTCGCGGTGGCCGACAGTCCGACCTTCGCCGGCACGGTGACCGCCAATGGCGGCCTATCCGTGGGGCAGAACACGGTGGTCAATATGGGCGGCAATGTCGTCCGGAACGTCGGCGCCGGTGCCGTGAACGCGGGATCGTCCGATGCCGTCAACGGCTCGCAACTCTATGCGGTGCAGCAGGTCGCGGGCAATTCGGTGCAATATGACGCCGGCGGCAAGTCGGTGACATTCAACCCCGGCGGCCCGGCGACGGTGCTGAGCAATGTCGCGGCGGGTGTCGCGCCGACCGATGCGGTCAACGTCCAGCAGCTCAACAGCGGTATGGCCAGCACGCTGGCCTCGGCCAATGCCTATACCGATATCAAGCTGGCCGGGATCCAGTACGACCTTGGGAGGGTCCAGCGGAATGCCAATGCAGGAACCGCCGGCGCCCTGGCGGCGGCGGGTCTTCCCCAGGCGTTCGAACCCGGGCGCGGCATGCTCGCTTTCGGTGCCGGCACCTATCAGGGTCAGTCGGCCTTCTCGCTCGGTCTTTCGCGGGTGATGGATGACGGTCGCACCATCTTCAAGGCCGGGGTGACCTACGACACCCAGCAGCGGGTCGGTGCCAATGCCGGCTTCGGCATCCAGTTCTGATCCAAAGGAGGACGCAATGAGACTCAAGTTCCTCGCGCTTACTTTTCTCGTCGGTTGCGGTCTTTCGGGCTCCGCGGCGACCGCCAAGGATGCCGCCTCTGCCCCCGTTCCGGTCTATGTGGCGAAGGTCGATCCGGATGCTTTCCCTCACCGGCCGCTGGAGGAAAAGAAGCTGGGCGCGACGGTCAGCCCGGCGGCGGTGCGGATGATCACGCCGGGTGTCGACAAGTTCAGCATCTACCGGCTGATCGGCCCGCCCCATTTCGGCGAGGGCATCACCCGGCGGTGGAATTATGTGCTGTTTTTTCCGGTCGCGCCGGGAAGCCTCGAGCGGGTTCGCTGCCGGATGGAAATCCGCTTCGAGCGACCGCCTGGCCATTATAGCGTGACCGTGTCCGAGGTGATCTGGCAGGACCAGGCCTGTGCGGACCGGGTTGCAGCCGCGCGCTGATTGGGCGAGAGGCGGCGGCATGCGATTGTTCGGACAGCTCGCCGCCTTTCTGTTGGTCTGTATCGGGGCGCCCGTTTCGGCCCAGACCTTTGGGCCGCCGATCCAGGGCCTGTGCCTGTTGTCGCGCACCGGCGCGATCGGCGCGTCGCGGGCGGGTCAGTCGATGCAGGCGCAGCTCAAGCAGATGCAGGCGTCGCTGTCGGGCGATCTCGCGCAGCGGCGGAACGGCATCGAGCAGCAGCGGCGGCAGCTCGAGGCGCGCCAGAACGCCACCGCGCCGATCGAATATCAGCGGCAAATGGCCGCGCTCGATCAGCAGGCGCGCGAAATCGAGCAGCAGCAGAATGTCCGCTTCATCGCTGCCCAGGAACGCGGCCAGCAGCAGATCGATCGCGCGTTGAACGAGGCGCTTGGCCGCATCGTCACCCGCAACGTCTGCAGTTTGGTGGTCGAACGCAACAACACCTATGGCTGGAACAACGCCATGGATATCACCCCCGCCGTCACGCGCGAAATGGACAGCTTGGTGCAGACGGTCACGCTCCAATAGGGTGATGCGGCCGCCAAAGGCGTCCGGGTGCGACCCGTGGCGCAGGACGTTCGGGTGCCGGGTTAGTCCGATTTTTCGCAGCTCAATATCAGCACGCCTTTGCACTTGCCTTGAAGGGTAGTAATTCGCTATTTCGCAAATATGCTAAATAGCGAGCCTGCGATCGATCTCGCCGCGCTAAAGGCGATCGCCAGCCCGGTGCGGTTGAAAATCCTTGAATTGTTGAAGGACCCCGTCGCCAATTTCCCGCCTCAGGTCGATGGCGATCTCGTGACCGACGGGGTCTGTGCCGACTTCATCAGGGAGCGGCTCGGATTTGCTCCGGCAACTGCATCGCGGCATCTCGGCCTGCTCGCCGATTGCGGGCTGCTCGTGCCAACCCGCAAGAAAGGCTGGGCCTTCTATCGCCGTGACGAGTCGGCAATCGCGGCGTTGGCCGCCGGCCTCGCCGCCGGATTGTGACCTCTCTTATGAATGCCCTCCGCTATCTCCACGTCGACGTATTCGCCGCCCGCCCCTATGCAGGCAATAGCCTGCCCGTTTTCACGGATGCACCCGATCTGACCATGGAGCAGATGCTGGCGATCACGCGCGAGCTCCGGCATTTCGAAGCCATTTTCCTTGCGGAAACGTCGATCCCAGGCACCTATCGCGCGCGTATTTTCGATCTGTTCGCGGAACTGCCTTTCGCCGGCCACCCCATTATCGGCGCGGCGTGCGCGCTGCACTGCCATGGCTATCCTGAAGAGGAGCGCCATTGGATTTTCGAACTGGCGGAACGGACGGTGAGCGTCGTGACGCAGCGCGCGGCAACTGGCTTCGCGGCGATGCTGGATCAGGGAGAGGCGGTCTTCCTGGGGGAATGCGATGATCGTGACGACGTGGCGGCTGCTTTCGACCTTGACCCGTCCGATCTCCACCCGCAGTTGCCGATGGTCGTCGTGAGCACTGGCTTGCGGTACCTGATCGTGCCGGTTGTGCCCGGAGCGCTCGAGAAGGCGCGGATCAGAACCGACATTTCCGCGCTGGTGAAGCGAGCGGGCGCGCAATTTGCGGTGCTGTTGGACGAGGCGGCGCTGGAAATCCGCCACTGGAACAATGACGGGATCGTCGAGGACGTCGCCACCGGCAGCGCCGCCGGAACGGTCGGCGCTTATCGCATGCGCTACTGCGGTGCCCGATCCGGCGAGATCTTCGCGCTGAATCAAGGCAGGTTCGCGGGGCGGCCGAGCCTGATCGACGTCAAGCCGCGCGGAACGGCGGATGCGGTCCATTCCGTTCTCGTCGGCGGCAAGGTCGCCATTGTCGGCCATGGCGTGCTGGAAGTGCTGCCGTGATCGTGCGCCGCTGGAGCGGACGCGTGCCACGCGACAAAGCGGATGCCTTCCGCGACCATATCGGCACGCATCACGAGCTTGGTAGCAAGGCAAGCCAATAGCCGATGACCAATGGCGGCCATGGCCAAATCACTAAGTCAGCAACGCCAGCCGAACAATCTTGCGAGGCCGGCACTCCAACCACCATAATGTCGCAATGGCGATGCACAGGCTTGACATACCGCCCTTCCCGGTAAAGGTAGCGTTACCAAAGTAACGAGGGGATGGCTGGACATGGCCGGCTGGGAAACGTTTTCCGCCGAATTTTTGCCTGCGGACTGGCGGCAAGGTCGCTTTGTCGGCCGTGTGGCGCGTGCCGATGGGCCGAGTCCGGTGCTCGTCGTCGACGGTATCGTGCACGATATGGCACGCGTGGCGCCGACCGTCTCCGACCTTTTGGCGCGGCGTCTGTTCGATCCCGCGGGCGGCGAACGGCTCGGCGCGATCGAGACGCTCGACTGGCTGAGCCCGATCGACTTGCAGTGCGTCAAGGCAGCCGGCGTGACCTTCGCGGTGTCGACGCTCGAGCGCGTGATCGAAGAGCGCGCGCGTGGCGATGCCGGGGCAGCGGCGGCGATCCGCGATCGTCTTTCCGCGCATGTCGGCGGCGATCTGCGCGCGGTAGTGCCGGGATCGCCCGAGGCCGCCACGCTCAAGGACAAATTGATCGCCGACGGCATGTGGTCGCAATATCTCGAAGTCGCGATCGGTCCCGATGCGGAGATATTCACCAAGGCGCCGGTGCTGTCGGCGGTCGGCTTCGGCGCGATGATCGGCGTGCGCTCCGATTCGACCTGGAATAATCCCGAGCCCGAAATCGTGCTGGTGGTCGATGCCGGTGGCGAGGTGGTTGGCGCGACGTTGGGCAACGATGTCAATCTGCGCGATTTCGAGGGTCGCTCGGCGCTGCTGCTTGGCAAGGCCAAGGACAATAATGCGGCGTGCGCGATCGGCCCGCTGATCCGCTTGTTCGATGGCGATTTCACGCTCGACGATGTGCGCGCCGCGGCCGTCGACCTGACGATCGAGGGCATGGACGGCTATCGCCTGACCGGGTCGAGCAGCATGGCACAGATCAGCCGTGACCCCGCCGACCTGGTGCGCCAGGCGATGAGCGAGCACCATTATCCCGACGGCTTCGCCCTGTTTCTGGGCACGATGTTCGCGCCGACCCAGGATCGCGATGCGCCGGGCCGCGGCTTCACCCACAAGGAGGGCGACATCGTCACGATTTCGAGCGAAAGGCTGGGGACGTTGGTCAACAAGGTCACCAGCGCAAAGGCGGCGCCGGCATGGTCGTTCGGGATCGGCGATCTGATGCGCAACCTCGCCGCGCGCGGGCTATTGACGCCGCAACCGGTGCTCGCGGAGGCCGCGAACTGATGCTGCAGGCCGCCATCAATAGCGCCCGCGCGAGCTATCCCAGTCTCGCCGACAAGCGCGTGCTGATCACCGGCGGCGCGAGCGGGATCGGCGAAGGCCTGGTCGAGGCGTTTGCCGCCCAGGGTTCGCGGGTCGCCTTTGTCGACGTGCAGGACGATGCGGCGCACGCGCTGGTCGAGCGGCTCGGTGGTTCCGATGCCGTGCTCTACAGCCGCTGCGACCTGACCGATGTCGATGGGCTCAAGGCGTGCTTCGCGGCGATCGAGGAACAGCTCGGCGGCGTCGACGTCCTGATCAACAACGCCGCCAATGACGACCGCCACAAGATCGACGAGATCACCCCGGCGTATTGGGACGACCGGATGGCGGTGAACCTGCGCCACCAATTCTTCGCCAGCCAGGCGGTCATCCCGGCGATGCGCCGTGCGGGCGGCGGGGCGATCGTCAATTTCGGGTCGATCAGCTGGCATCTCGCTCTGCCCGATCTGCTGCTCTACCAAACCGCCAAGGCGGCGATCGAAGGGCTGACGCGGTCGATGGCGCGGGACCTTGGCCGCGACGGCATCCGCGTCAACGCGGTCATTCCGGGCAATGTGCAGACGCCGCGCCAGGAACGCTGGTATACGCCCGAGGCCGAGGCCGAACTGGTCGCCGCGCAATGCCTCGACGGACGCATCCAGCCCGCCGATGTCGCGGCGCTGGTGCTGTTCCTCGCCTCCGACGATGCCCGGATGTGCACGGGCCACGAATATTTCGTCGACGCGGGCTGGCGGTGACCGTCACGCCCGAGGTTGTCGCCCCCGTCGGGGCAATGCTGGGCGAGGGGCCGGTATGGATCGGGGACGCGCTCTGGTTCGTCGATATCAAGGCGCCATGCATCTACCGCCTCGACGGTGATGGCGAGGTCACGCGCTGGGCCGCGCCGGCGCCGGTGGGTTGGGTGATGCCGGCCGGCGGCGGCGGGCTGGTCGCAGGACTCAAGACCGGCATCCATCGCTTCGATCCGACCGATGGCAGCTTCTCGGCGCGGATCGAAGTCGAACCCGGGTTGCCGGACAATCGGCTCAACGACGCGGTGGTCGGTCCCGACGGTTCCTTATGGTTCGGGTCGATGGACGATAGCGAGGCGCAAGCGTCGGGCCGCTTCTACCGCCTGTCGGGCGGACAGGTCTCGGATACCGGGCTGCCGGCCGCGATCGTGACCAATGGCCCGGCGATTTCGCCCGACGGCGCCACGCTCTACGTCACCGACACGTTCGCGGGAACGATCGGTCAGGCGGATATCAACGACGACGGTTCGCTGGGTCCGCTGCGTCCGTTCGTCACTATCGACAAGAGCCACGGCTATCCAGATGGCCCGACCGTCGATGCGGAAGGCTGCGTGTGGACCGGCTTGTTCGGCGGCTGGAGCGCGCGGCGCTACGACCCTGCCGGCGGGCTGATCGACACCGTGCGCTTTCCGGTCGCCAACGTTACCAAGATCGCGTTCGGCGGTGCCGACCTGCGGACTGCCTATGCGACCACCGCGAAGCTCGCGCTCGACGCCGCCGCGCTCGACGCGCAGCCGCTGGCAGGGCACCTCTTCGCGTTCGACGCCGGAGTCGCCGGCGTGCCGGTCAACGCCATATCATCATGACAAGAACGATAATGGGAGAGCAGAATGAACGGGGGAGCGACGCGGGCCAATAGCGGCCTCATCGCCATGATCGTCGCGGTGGCGACGATCGGCGGATTGTTGTTCGGCTATGACAGCGGTGCGGTGAACGGCACCCAGCCGGGACTGAAGGCGGCATTTGGCCTGAGCGAGAGCGGGCTCGGCTTCACCGTCGGGTCGCTGCTGATCGGCTGTTTCATCGGCGCATTCTTCGCCGGCACGCTCGCCGACCGGATGGGCCGCCGCAATGTGATGCGGATCGCGGCTGTGCTGTTCCTGGGCGGTGCGCTGGTCCAGGGCTTCGCGCATCTCCAGCCGATCTTCGTGACCGCGCGGATCATCGGCGGCATGGCGGTAGGCGCGGCGAGCGTCCTGTCGCCCGCTTACATCTCCGAAGTCGCGCCGGCCAACATCCGCGGGCGGATGACGACGGTGCAGCAGATCATGATCATCTCGGGCCTGACCGCCGCATTCGTGGTCAATTACTATCTTGCCGCCGCCGCCGGCGCGTCGACCGAAAAGCTCGGCGGGCTCGAGGCGTGGCGCTGGATGTACCTGATGCAGGCAATCCCGGCGGCGGTCTTTCTGGCCGCTTTGTTCCTGATCCCGGAGAGCCCGCGCTATCTGGTGTCGAAGGGCCGCGAGGGCGAGGCGGAAGTCGTCCTCACCCGGCTGTTCGGTGCCGATACCGCCGCGACCAAGCTCGCCGAGATCCGCGGCAGCTTCAGTGCCGATCACCGGCCGCAGCTGCGCGACATACTGGATCCGGTGAAGGGCGGCATTCGTCCGGTGGTCTGGGCCGGACTGCTGCTCGCGGTGTTCCAGCAGCTGGTCGGGATCAACGTGATTTTCTATTACGGCTCGACCTTGTGGCAACTCGCCGGCTTCACCGAGAATGACTCGCTGCTGATCAATATCGTGTCGGGCGTGGTGTCGATCGGCGCTTGCCTGGTCACCGTCGCCTTGGTCGACCGGATCGGGCGCAAGCCGCTGCTGCTGATCGGCTCGGCCGGAATGGCGGTGACGTTGTTCGGCCTCGTGTATGCATTCAGCCAGGGCTCGCTCGACGCCGCCGGCAAACTCCAGCTGTCGCCGGAACTCGGCACCATCGCGGTGGTCGCCGCCAACCTCTATGTGATCTTCTTCAACCTGAGTTGGGGTCCGGTCATGTGGGTGATGCTGGGCGAGATGTTCCCCAACCAGATCCGCGGCTCCGCGCTGGCGGTGTGCGGCTTCGCGCAATGGTTCGCGAACTATCTCGTCGCGCAGAGCTTCCCGGTCATGGCCGCCAAGCTGGGGCTCGCGACCAGCTACACTTTCTACGCGGTGTGCGCGGTGATCAGCTTCTTCCTGGTCCAGAAGTTCATCCACGAGACCAAGGGCAAGGAACTCGAGGAAATGACCGGCTGACGATCGCGCCGTTCAAAGAAAAAGGGCGTGGGAGGCGATCGCTTCCCACGCCCTTTCTGTAATGGCGCGTGATCAGCGGCGGATCGTTACCGGCCGGCCGTCATAGGTTACGCTGCGCGCCGGGTTGGCACCGAAGTCGGGCGCCGCGGCTGCGCGCGGCCCATAGAAGCGCACCGAGATCGACCGCTTCGCCGCCATCCCGTCATAGCCGCCGGTCCGCGCGCCGATCGTCAGCGTGCCGCTCTTATCGTCCCAACGGATCGGGATGCGGGCATATTTGCCCTTGGCATAGCCGTCGCTCAGGCCGTCATCCTCGTAGAGCGAATAGCTTCCGTTCGCACCGGTGAAGACCTGGAGCACGATCGGCCCGCCGGGCTGTTCGCTGGTCGTCTGTACGTCGGGACCGGTCGGGACGATCGCGCCCGCCCGGACGAACAGCGGCATGCGCTCGTACGGCGCCGCCGCGGTGATCGACTGGCCGCCGGCATAATAAGTACCGCGGTTGAAGTCGTACCAGCCGGTCCCGGCGGGCAGGTAGACCTGGCGGCTGCGTGCCTTGAATTCGGAGACCGGGGCGACGAGGAACGACGGACCGAACATATATTCGTCGTTGATCCCCCAGGTGCGCCGGTCGCTGCCGAAATCCATCACCAGTCCGCGCATGATGCTGCCGTCGGCGAACCAGGTGTCCGCCGCGCTGGTGTAGATATACGGCATCAGGCGGTAGCGGAGCTTGTCGTACCAGATCATCGACGCCTGCATCGCCGGATCCTTGGCCGAGATCTCGTAGATTTCGCGATACGGGAATTCGCCGTGACTGCGGAACAGCGGCGAGAAGGCGCCGAACTGGAACCAGCGCAGGTTGAGCTCGCGCCATTCGGGCTGATCGGCGGGACGCTGCTGCGTATAGCGGTCTTCGACCGCGAAGCCGCCGATATCCTGGCTCCAATTGGGCAGCCCCGACATCGACAGATTGACCCCGGCCGAGATCTGGTCGCGCAGATTGTCCCAGCGCGCCGCGACGTCGCCTGACCAGACCGCCGCGCTCGACCGCTGGATGCCGCCGAACGCCGAGCGCGTCAGAATGAACGGCCGCCGCCCCGGCTCGACGCGGCGCAGATTGTCGGCGACGCCCTCGACATGGACGAGCGGATAGGTGTTGAACTCCGCGGCGCCCGGGCCGCGCACGGTCGGGCCCATCTGGAAGGCGCGTTCCTCGATCGACAGATTCGAATGCCAGTCGGGCTCGTCCGAATCGAGCCACCAGCCGTCAAACCCCTTCGACACCAGTTTCTCGTTGACCTGGTTGAAGAACAGGTCGCGGGCACCCTTGGTGTAGGGATTGTAGAAGGTGTTGGCATAGCCCGGGCCGACCCAGTCCTTCTGCCCCGCCTCGAGCGGGCGGCGGTAGAGATAGCCCTTGGCGTCGAGCGCCTTGCCGTTGGCGGTGGTCGGATAGAATTTCCCCCACACCGAGATCATGATGTGCGCGTCGAGGCCGTGGACGTCATCGACCATTTTCTTGGCATCGGGGAAGCGGCTCGTATCGAAATCGTGGCTGCCCCATTGGTCGTCGACCCAATAGCGCCAGTCGAGCACGATATTGTCGAGCGGGATGCCGCGCTTGCGATATTCGCGCACCACGCCGACCAACTGGTCCTGTGTCTCGTAGCGTTGGCGGCTCTGCCAGAAGCCATAGGCCCATTTGGGCATCAGCGTGGCCTTGCCGGTGAGCGCGCGATAGCCCGCGATCGCGCCATCGACGCTGCCGCGGCCGCCGATGAAATAGTAATCCACGTCCTTGGCGACGTCCGACGTCATCCACAGCGAATGGCGATCGGCGGCGGGCAAGGGATCGTTGTGGACCAATCCGATATAGCCGGCGTTCGGATCCCACTCGACCCGGATCGCGACGGATTTGCCGGCGGTCATCGGCAGGTCGAAATTGTGGAACCACGGATTCCAGTTCTGCCGCCAGTGCGACATCACCAATTTCCCGTCGGCATAGACCTTCATGTAGCTCGACGCGTAGAGCCGGAACTTGTGCATGCCGCTCTTGTCGGCCGTGACGTTGCCGGTCCAGACGACCCGCTGCTCCTGGGTGTTGACCCCGGCGGTGTTCTGCCCACTCTCGCCCGAGGCCTTGGTCGCCGCCTTGGCCGCGGCCGGCCATTTCTTCTGGTCGCGGATAAATTGATAGTCGATCGTCGCTTCCTGGCGGCTGACCGCCAGCTTGCCGCCGAGATAATAATCGGCCTTCCAGCCCGGCTTGCCGGCGCTCGTCACCTTGAGGGCATCGTCGCCGACCAAAGCATAAGGCCGCGGATTGCCGAACCGGGTGATTCCGTCATTGTCCCAGAGCAGGCCGTAGCCGCGCGTCGAGACCACGAACGGGATGGCGATGTCCATATTGTGCTGGGCGAGTTCGACGTCCTCGCCATTGTAATTCATTTGCCGGTTCTGGTGCTGGCCGAGCCCGTAAAAGCCCTCATCGGTGCCGCGGTTGAATTGCTGGCTGGCCGAAAAATAGGGCTTGCCCTCGACCGATACCGGCCGGAACGCCGTACGCGGCGCCTCGGCGAGTAGCGGCTTACCCGTGGCGTCGAGAAAGCTGACCGAGCCATCGGCCAGGCGGATGCGCGCGCTGGCCTTGGGCAGCTTGAGCGAGACATAGCCGTTGGCCTTGGTGACGATCGGATCGCCGTCGGCCTTGGCGATCACCATCAAGCTGTCGGGTACGTCGTCGAAATCGGTTCCGGGCACCGCGGTCACCCGGAAGCTCGCGTCGCCATAAGCGAGCACGCGAACGCGCTTTGCCGGGCCGGACAGCGGCGTGACCACCACGCCGTGGTCGATCTTCGCTACCGATCCATCCGCCGCGGGTGCCTCCGCGGCCGTGTCAGCCGCTAGCGCCGCTACGCCCCCGGCACCCGCCAGCGCGATCGCCGCAGAGCCCAGCATCAACCATCGCATCGCCGTCATTTCCACGTCCCCATTGTCACTTTGAGCCACACCGGTGTGGCGGTGAAGTTAAGCCCGTAATCGGTCTGATCGCCGTTCCAGACGCGCTCGAACACCCAATTGCCCTGCGCATCGAAATGACCTTCCTCGACCCGCAGCATCATGCCGTTGCCGCCGCTGGCATCATCGACGCGCAGTCGGACATCGGATCCGGTCAATAGGAATTGATCGGGGCCGAGCTGGGCAACCAGCGCGCCGCCCACCGGCTTGCCTTTGGTTGGCCTAGGGTCGATCTTGATCCAGGTCGCGTCGCGTTCGGCGAACTGCCACTGATCATATTGAACGGTGATTTTCCATCGGCCGAAGGTCATCGTCTGGTCGGCGGCGTCGTCCATCTTGGCCGCGCCCCAGACCGGATGCTCGAACGCGATGCGCGCCCAGCTGCGGGCCGCGGGCGCGAGCAGGCGATATTTGGCCGCAAAGGCATCGATCGTCGCGTCGTCGAGTTCCTTGGCGCCAAGCGGATAATTGACATAGCCGGTGTCGTCGAAGCCGAACGGCGAGAAGCCGATCGCGCCCTTGCCCAGCACCGGCCACAGGAAGCGTGCATATTCGGCGGCGTTGCCGGTTTCGGGCACCATCAGCGGATTGTCGGGCCGCGCATAAAGATCGAGATACTTGGCATAGGCCTTGGGGTCGCGATTGTAGATATCGGGCGCGACCAGGGCGATGTGCGGGGCGGCAGCGCGCCACACGTCGATCACCGGCCAGTCCGGGCCGCCGCTGGCGCCGCCCGACACGGCCGGTCCGAACGGATCGCTCAGCGCAGCGTTGCAATACATCGGCAGGTTCTTGATCGCCTGGCCGGCGGCGGCGACTTCGTCAACATAGCGCGCGACGTACCAGGCGTTGAACGCGGTATCGGCGAGCTTGCCGAACGCCTGGGTCCAGGTCCCCGACTTGCCGGTCTTGGCGGCGAGCGGCTGCGGGATCGGCTGCGCGAACAGTTTCTGCGCCTCGGGCGAGAAATCGCGCGCCGAGCGATAACTGCCGCTCTCATTCTCGACCTGGACCATGATCACGCTGTTCTGCGGATCGTCGGCCTTCAGCCGCTGCATCAAGGCGGTGAACGCGCGCTTGTCGGCATCGAGTGTGGTGCGGGCATGCGGGCTCAACGCGTAATGCGCCTTGCCGTCGCTGGTCCGCATCCGCGGAAAGCGCGTATTATCGCTGCGCACCCAAGCCGGGGCATAATTGGAAGAGGTGTTCTTCCACGCGCCGAACCACAACAGCACGATGCGGACATTGTGCTCGCGCGCGCCTTTCAGCAGCGCATCGAGATAGGAGAAGTCGAACTTGCCCTCGACCGGCTCGATCTGTTCCCAGGCGATCGGGATTTCGAGCGTATTGGCGTGCAGCCGCTCGAGCATCGGCCACACTTTGGGCAATTGGCTGGGGTAATTGCTCGAATTGTTCGCTTGCGCGCCCAGCATCAGATAGGGTGCGCCGTCGACGAACAGCGCCGAGCGCCCGTCCTTGGTAACGACGCGCGGCAATTCGCCCGTGGCGTGCGCCGGCAGCCCGAGCCCCGCCAGCAGCAATGGCAGGATGGAAATCAGGCGCCGGCTCATCGTGCCGCCGCCGGGCACACCGCGCCGCTGGGATCGGTCGCGAGGTGGATATCGGCGACCGACAGCGCGAACGGAGCGCTCGCGGTCAGCGACCACGGGGTCGTCACGCCGGTCATGTCGGCGCCCCGCTCGCGCAGGCATTTGAGGCCGATGCGCACCGTCCGCCATTGCGGCCCGGCGGCGAACAAAGTGGTCGCGTCGATCTTCGCGGCGCCGAAGCCGAGCGTTACCGGCCCCGACGGCGCAGCATCGACGCGATAGGTCATTTCGAGCACCAGCTCGGCATTGGTCTCGCGCGTTAGGTTGAGCGGCACGCCGTTTATCGCGATCGTCGCCTCACGCCCGGCCGGCCAGGTCAATCGTGCCGCGCCTTCCTGGATATGCGGCCCGTCAACGGCCGCGCGCGTCACGCCCGAGTCCGGCGCCCAGGCATACGGCGCCGGGACCTTGCCCTTGGCGAAGAACAGGTTGGTATTGGCCAGCCCGGGATCGACACCGGCCACTTCGCCAAGCGCGCCGACCTTGCCCGGTTTGGCGTAGCTCAGCCCATAACCGAACGCGAATAGCGGATCGTAGCCCGTTTGTCCGGTGTTGAGAGTGAACTGGCCCGCGGTCTTCGGCCAACTGTAGGACAGTCGGCCGGTGAAATCCTTGCGCGGCTTGCCGGCGCGCGTGCCGACGATGACGTCGGCGATCCCCGCGCCCTCGCTTCCGGGTAGCCAGGCGGCGACGAACGCGTCCGACTGGTTGAGTTCGGGATTCACCCAGAGCGGCCGGCCCGACAGGAACACCGACACGGTCGGGATGCCGGCCGCGCGGAGCTTCTTGAGCAAGGCCAGCGCCTCCTTGTCGCCCGGCTGGAACTCGAGCGTCCTGACGTCGCCGCGCATCTCGGCATAGGGCGTCTCGCCGAACACGACGATCGCGGCATCGGGCTTGTTGGCGAAGCTACCGTCCGCCGACAGCGTCGCCGAGCCGCCGCCCGCCTTCATCGCCGCGGCGATGCCCGAATAGATTGACTGTGCATTGGGGAAATCGGCGTTACTGTTGCCGTCGCCTTGCCAGCTCAAGGTCCAACCGCCCGACTGCATCGAGATCGAATCCGCGCCCGGGCCCGTAACGAGCACATTGGCGCTCGCCTTGAGCGGCAGCACGCCGTCATTCTTGAGCAGCACCAGGGTCTTGGCCACGGCTTCGCGGGCAAGCGCGCGATGCGCGGGCGAGCCAAGCACGTCGGCGCGCCCTTCCCATGGCCGCGCGGCGTCGAACAGGCCGAGCGCGAATTTGACGCGCAGGATACGGCGCACCGCATCGTCGATCCGGGTCATCGGGATCACGCCCGATTTCGCTTCCTTCAGCGTGTTGTCGAACAAGTCGCGCCAGCTGTCCGGCGCCATCGCCATGTCGAGCCCGGCGTTGAACGCGATCGCGCAGTCGGTGTTGCTGCAGCCGGGGACCTGGCCATGGCCGTTCCAGTCGCCAACGACGAATCCGGCAAAGCCCATCCGTCCTTTCAGGACATCGGTCAGCAACGATTTGTTGCCGTGCATCTTCTGCCCGTTCCAGCTCGAATAGGATGCCATCACGGTCATCGTGCCGGCGTTGATCGCGGGCGGATAGCCTTGCGCGTGGAGGCGGATCAGCGTCGCCTCGTCGATCTGGTCGTCGCCCTGGTCGACCCCGTCCTTGGTGCCGCCGTCGCCCAGGAAATGCTTGGCGCTCGCCGCGACATTGCCTAGCTGGATGCGGCCCTTGCCGGGGTTGCCCTGCAGTCCGCGGATCATCGCGCCGGCGTAACGCGCGGTGATCGAGGGGTTTTCCGAATAGCCTTCATAGGTGCGGCCCCAACGGTCGTCCTGCGGTACCGCCAGCGTCGGCCCGAACGCCCAGTCGATCCCCGTCGCGGCGGTCTCCTCGGCGGTCGCGCGACCGATCCGGGTCATCAGCGCGGGGTCGTTAGCAGCACCGAGACCGATATTGTGCGGAAACAGCGTCGCGCCGACCACGTTCGAATTGCCGTGAACCGCGTCGATGCCGAACATCAGCGGGATCGCGACATGGTCAGGCCGCGCCTCGTTCGCGACCGCGGCGAACGCCCTGGAGGTCGCGACCCACGGCGCCTGTGGCGAGCGATCGGGGCTGCCGAGGGGTGGCGAACTGCCGCCGGCGAGGATGCTGCCAAGCGGATATTTCCGGAGATCCTCGGGCTTGATCGAGCCGATATCGGCCTGGATCATCTGCCCGACCTTCTCCTCGATCGTCATCTTCGCCATCAGCGCGGTGATCTTCGCCTCGGTCGCGGGAGTCACCAGGCCGCGGCTCTTCGCGGCCGGCCATAATGCCGGGTTGGCAATGCCTGGCGCGGCCGGCGTGCCAGCCACCGCGGTCGCGCCGATCATCGTCGCGGATAACAATGCCACCAACCCGATCCTTGCTCTCATCGTGATTTTCCCCACCGACTTTTCTTTCCTTGAAATCATCTGCTGGTCGCGATCGCCCGGAACGAATGCGGCGGCAGATCGAGTACGAAGCGCGTCCAGCCAGGCTGGACGTCCTTGCCGCCGGGCACCGGTGCGGCGGCGATCGGCGTGTTGTCGGACAGCCCGACCGCTTTGACGTCCTCGCCCTTGATCACCAGCGCCGCCGTCGCCGGCTGGTCGCGGAAATTCTCCACGACATAGGATCCGTTGTCATAGGCAAAGAGTGCGACGTTAGCTGGCGCCGCGAGATGGGCGGGAAAGTCCTGCATCGTCATCGCGCGGATATGGTCGAGCGCCGCGGTCGGCAAATTGTAGAGGTCGCTGGGATTTTCGGGCGTCGCCAGCATCATCAGCGTGCCTTGCGAATATCTGTTCATCAGCAGGATCGGGAATCCCTTCTGCCCCGACACGCCGCGCACGACCGCCCAGCTGTCATTGGTGTAGAAGCGCAGATCGGGGAACAGGATCGGCCGTGCCGAACCGCCCGGATCGTCGAGCAGGCGGCCATTGCCCGCGCCGTATCCCTCGATGAAATGATCGACCGCGACGGTCCGTCCGGTCGGCGTCCATTCCGCGAGATCGGCGAAGCGCGTGCCGAGCGCGGACACGAAGCCCGAGGTGACGATCACCGTCGCGCCGCCTTTCAGGCTCGCTTGTACTTTCGCGACGATTCCCGGATCAGCCGCGGCAGCCTCGGTCAGCAGGATCGTCCGGGCGTCGGCGGGATAGGTCGGCGCCAGTTCGATCGGGATGCCGATATTGCCGAGATAATTATGCAGGAAGTCGTCGCCGCTCGACTGATATGGCTTGTAGCTCGCCACGCCGATCGGCTTGCCGAGCGACCCGAGCACCGAATCAACCGCGTCGAGCGACAGTCCCGCGGCGCGCGCCCMGCCGGCCGGCGCGCGCGATCCCGATTGTCGCCAGGCATGCATGGCGGCCGACCAGTTGAAGCTGGTCCCCATCGTGGCCCAGGGCCGCTCGCCCTCATCGGCGCCCGCGTCGGACGCCATCGGGCTCCAGTTGAACAACGTGATCTCCGGCGCCTTGGCGAGAACCGTGTCCCACAATTGCTCGGCATAGCGATCGAGATAACGCGTGCTGAACGTATCGACCCAGCCGCCGCCATTCGCGCCCGGACGGATGTTCGCGTAATAGCGATAGACCGAATAGCTCTCATATTGCTGGAGCAATTGGTCGGTGATCACCGGGTCGCGGGTCTCGGTTCCGGTATAGATGCCGTCGAACGCTTTGGCTTCCTGGTCGAGGTCGTAGCCCAACCCCTGAAAATGCTCGTACCAGTTCGGATATTTGATGATCATCCGGACCTTGGAATTCTCCGCCTTGGCCGGGCGCAGCACGAGATCGCGCGCGACGCCGCGCATCGTGTCGAGCCGGTATTGCGTCCAGCTGCGTTTGCCCTTGGCGGCGATGTTGGCGTCGCTCTTCGAGGTGAAGAAGAAGAAGTCGTCCAGGATGACCTGATCGAAATGCCGCGCCGCGAGCCGCACCGCGCGCTCGCATTCGGCGCGGTCGTCACGATCCTCGTAATCGAACGTACCGAATTGTCCGTTCTTGCCGCCCGCCGCGAGCGTGATGCCGCCGGCCACCGCCACGCCCTTCTCGCGGAAATAGGACGACACCTTGGCCAGTTCGTCATCGGTCGCGAATTGGTGGTCGCGATAGGCCTCGATATAGACCTTGTCGAAATGGAGCTGGCCGGCGACGCGGGCATATTCGCGGTCGAACGTCGCGCGGTCGGCCAGCGCGCGGACATTGCCGACGACGACATAGATCGCGACCTTGAAGTTGCGATACGGGGCAGGGGAGGAGGCAGCGGCCGCCTGCAACAGCGGAGGTGCCGCGGCGGCCGGCGTCGTGGTCAGTCCTGCGATCGCGGCGAGCAAGACGGCACGCGCAATCGATCCAGAACGTCGCCGGCGGGCAATTTCAGGCACGCATGTCTCCCCTCGATGCCGGGTTGTTCCCGAGTCATTGTGAGCGCTACCATAAGAGTTGCGCCGATGGCAATCGGGTCGTGTCGGAATGTGGCGAAAGGATTTTGGCTGGGCTTGACGCGCAATGCTGCGCTACACGCACGCGGATGAACGGGGGAACACCACAAAAGCGCAAAGGCCGTGGCGGCGATGCGCCGAGAATCGAAGACGTCGCCAAGCGGGCCGGCGTCTCACCGATGACGGTGTCGCGCGTGATCAACGGCGCGAGCCATGTCCGCCAGGCTGCCCGCGACGCGGTCAACGAGGCGATCGCCGCCCTCAATTACGCCCCCAATCGCGCGGCGCGCAGCCTCGCCGGCGGCGGTCAGGTGCGTCTCGGGCTGCTCTACAGTAATCCCAGCGCTGCCTATCTCAGCGAGTTTCTGGTCGGCAGCCTGGATCAGGCGAGCCGCTCCGACGTCCAGTTGGTGGTCGAGAAATGTGACCGGGGAGAGGGCGAGGAGACCAGTGCGCGCCACCTGATCAGGAGCGGGATCGACGGCATCCTGCTGCCCCCGCCCTTGTGCGATTCGCAACCGCTGATCGATCTGCTCGCGGCGGAGAACGTGACCGCGGTCGCGGTCGCCACCGCCCGGATGGCGGATGGGGTCTCGACCGTGTCGATCGACGATTTCGCCGCGGCCGAGGCGATGACGCGGCACATCGTCGCGCAGGGCCACCGGCGGATCGGCTTCATCATCGGCAACCCCGACCAGACAGCGAGCGAGCGGCGGCTCGAAGGCTATAAGTCGGCGCTGGCCGAGGCGGGGATCGCGATCGACGAAGCGCTGATCAAGCAGGGGCTGTTCACTTACCGCTCGGGGCTCGAGGCGAGCGAGGCGTTGCTCGATCTGCCCCAACCCCCGACCGCCATCTTCGCCAGCAACGACGACATGGCGGCCGCCGCGGTCGCCGTCGCGCATCGCCGCGGGCTGGACGTACCGGGAGACGTCAGCGTGTGCGGGTTCGACGACACCGCGCTGGCCACCGCGATCTGGCCCGAGCTCACCACCGTGCGCCAGCCGATCGCGGCGATGTCGCGCGCCGCGATCGAGATGCTCGTCGCCGAGGTCAATGCGCGGCGCCAGGGCAAGACGCCGGACCCGCGCCGGCTGGTGCTCGATTTCACATTGGTCGAGCGCGAGTCGGACGGACACCTTGGGGCGTAGACTGTCGGCGCTACCGCCCGATCGGTAAACGGAACCCGGTCGCCGGCAGCCCGTCCGGATTGTAGAGGTTCACGATCGGGCTGGCCTGCCACAGATAGCGGACTTCGCTCGCCTTGCCGTCGTCGGGTACCAGCACCGTATCGCCGCTCGCGACGGCGTCGGCATAATGGCATTGCCCGCCTGCGTCGCACAGTTCGAATCCGATGACCTGGCCGCCACCGACCGTCACCAGCGGGCCATGCGCGAAGCGGATCGCGATCTTGCCATCGCGCCGGACGGCCGCGGCAGGGGCAGGTCCCCGCGCCTCGACCTTTTCCGCCAAGGCGATAGCGCGCGCGCCGAGCGCTAGGCGATAGCCCACGCCCTGCTTGTTGGTCGGGTGGATGTCGGCGACCTGGCCGATATCGATCGCGCTGGCCATGCCGACCTTCGGGTCGGCATCGGCGACGCGGCGCTGGACGTCGCGCAATTGCGCCCAGACGTCATCAACCGGCCGCGAGGTCAGCGGTCCGAATCCGGCGAGTTGGACCATCAGGAACGGCTGGGCGCCGAAGCGCTTGCGCCAGTCGGCGATCAGCAGCGGCATCAGCTCGGCATAACCAGTGGCATCGGCGACATTCGCCTCGCCCTGATACCAGGCGAACCCTTTGACCGGATAACCATCCAGCGGCGCGATCATGCCATTGTAGAGCGTGGTCCGCCCACTGCCGCCGAGCCAGGGCAGGCCGGGCGGCACGCCGATGGCCGCGAGCGCGTCGCCGCGCGTGAACTGCCAGTCCTTCAGCGCAAGGACCGTGCCGTCGGCCAAAGTGAGCGTGCGCGGCGCGGTGCCCCACAGACCGCCACCGCCACCGGTATCGATCGCGGCGACCTCGATCACATTGTCTCCCGCATGGAGCAGGCCGGGCGCGACGGGATAGCGGCGTTGCGCGTCCCATCCCTGGAGCGCGCCGACCGTGGTTCCGTTGACGCGTGTCAGGTCGATGTCATCGACCGCGCCGATCGCCAGTTCGGCCTTGCCCGCCTGCGCGGCGGTGAGCGTCACATGCGCGCGATAATAGCCGATGCCGTCGAAACTCGCGAGCGCGGGGTCGCCCCAATTCTCCCAGGCCGCGGTAGAGGGTACCGGACGCCAGGCGGCATTGGCCGGCGCCGACGCGCGCGCGCCGAGCCACTTTTCCACCATATTGCGCCATTGCAGCGATGCCGCCGCCGGATCGCGCCCGTAGAGACCCAGCAAGTCGAGCGCCGCGCGATAGCGCGGCAGCGTCGCCAATGATTCGCGGCTGATCCAGTCCTCGATCACCGAGCCGCCCCAGGCCGAGGAGATCAGCCCGACCGCGATCCCCTGCCGCTGCTGAAGCTCGCGCCCCATGAAATAGCAGGCCGCCGAGAAATCCGCCGCGCTGGCCGGCGCCGAGACCTGCCAGCCGACCGCGGCGCCGAAGCTCGCTTGCGGCGTCGCGCTCGACTGGCGCGGCACGTTGAACAGGCGCAGCAACGGATGTCCCGACTGCTGCACCTCGGTATCGGCATTGGTCACGTGGCGCAGCGTGAATTCCATGTTCGACTGGCCCGAGCACAGCCACACGTCGCCGACCATGACATCGCCGAGCGTCGCGTTTGCGCCAGCGCTCGATGCGACGAGGGAGTAGGGGCCGCCGGCGGGCCTCGCCGGTAAGGTCGCGCGCCACGCGCCATTGGCGTCGGCGGCCGCACGGACGGTCGCGCCTGCGAAGCTCAGCACGATTTCCGCCTTGGGCGCGGCATGGCCGTGCACCGCAATCGCACGATCACGCTGCAGCACCGCATGGTCGGTGAACGGCGCGTCGAACGTCACCTGTGCCGCGGCCGGCGCGGACGCCAACATGCCGAATGCCACGATCATCCACCGCATCATCTTCCCTCTCCTGATTATTTCGATTGCAGCACCGCGGCGATCACGCGGTGCAACTCACGCCGCATCTCGGGCGAGATCGGGCCCATTACCCCGCGTGCATGCTCGGGCAAGTGCGCCGCTTGTCCGGCATCGTCGGCGAAAACGAGATGGTCGAGCAGCGCGCGCCACGCCGCCCGCCGTGCCGGCGGCAGATCGCGGAACGCGAGCAAGGCATGCAGCATCGCCTGGACCGGCGCGGTCGGCACAGCGTGATCGCTCCACCAGTAATTGATCAGGATGCTGACCGGATCGAGCGACCGGACCGCATGCCACCACAGATAGGGAATAAAGATCGCGTCGCCCGGGCCGAGCTCGGCCGTCCGCGCCTGCTTTTCCGCTTCGGCGTAGAGCGGATAAAGATCGCGATCGGGCGCATCGACATCGACCATGCTGACCGGAGTGCCTGCCGGAGTCAGTTCGAATGGCCCGAGATAGAGATTCGCCGCCTGATCCGGCGGAAACAAGGTGAACCGCCGGCGGCCGGCGACGACGCAGGCGATATTGTCGTTCGAATCGTAATGCGTGGCGACCGAGATGGCGTTGCCGATCCAGATCCGCGCCGCCACCGACGGGTCGAGCAGCGCCATCGGATGCCGTTCGGCGAATCCGGGTAGCACCTCGCGTACCGGCGCCGATTGCATCGCGATCGCGAGCGGATGGGCTTGGTCCGCCTGGTGCACCAACTGGTCGAGCAGATCGGCGACGGTCGCGTCACGGCGCCCGAAGTTGAGGCCGGTCATGTCGCGCGTATAGAAGAAGCGGCCATTGATCGACGGGTGGCCGGCGATGCAGCTGGCAAGGCCGCCGCGATCGAACGCCTTCAGGAAAGCGACCAGCGCCGCCATACCGTCGCCGGCCGCCGCCACGACCGGCCAATCGCGCACCAGCCCGCGCAACACCACCGGCTCGGCCGTCGCGATCAGGTCGGCGAACCGTTCAGGCGCGCCGCTGTCGTCGCGGTCCAGCACGATCTCTCGAATGGCGGCCGTCACCCGTTCCGCCCGCCGCGACGCCGTTCGATGCTGCCGTCCATGGCCGACTCCTCCCCATCGCGTTGTTTAAAAAGGAAATGCCGATTCTGCTGTGCCGGCGCCAGAAACGCCTAGCAGCAAGGGTGGATAAAAAAAATTGGTAGCGCAAACATTTTTGGTTGAGGTAGCGTTATCACGGTGGTATTCACACAATCAGCCGAGGCACCAGACCACGGCGGCAGAAAGCACCCTGGGAGGTGCTCGTGGAGGGGAAACCGGATACTATCCGGCCTGTCGTTCACGCGCTTCCCTGGCCTGCGTTCAGGAAGGGAAGTTTAATGTTCCAGTCGAATATGCTCGAAGGCGCGACGCAGCCGACCGCCGATCGCCGCACCTTGCGCGGGGGCAGCTCGGTCCTCGCTTTGGCGTTCGCGGCGATGCTCGCCGTTCCGGCACACGCGCAAACTACTGCCAATGCCAGCGCGCCGGCGGATACGCCTGCGGCCGACAAGCCCGCCGACGGGCAGGCGACCAACGACCAATCGACGATCAACACCCAGAGCAAGGGCGATATCATCGTCACCGGCATTCGCGCGTCGGTGCAGAGCGCGACTCAGCGCAAGAAGAATTCGGAACAGATCATCGACTCGATCACCGCGACCGATATCGGCGCGCTGCCCGATCGCTCGGTGTCCGAGGCGCTGCAGCGTATCGCCGGCGTCACCCTCCAGCGCACCAACGAGAATCGCGACCCGGCGCGCCTGTCGTCCGAAGGCGGCGGCGTGTTCATTCGCGGACTTTCCTTCGTTCGTTCGGAACTCAACGGCCGTGACGTCTTCTCGGCGAATAACGGCCGCGGCCTGTCGTTCGAGGACGTCTCCTCCGACCTGCTCGCCGGCGTCGACGTCTACAAGAACCCCTCGGCCGAATTGGTCGAAGGCGGGATCGGCGGCATCATCAATCTGCGCACGCGCAAGCCGTTCGACGCGAAGGGCCTGGTCATCGCCTTTTCGGGCGACGCCAATTATGCCGATTTGCGCAAGAAGACCTTCTTCTCGGGCAATATCCTTGCCAGCGACCGCTGGCAGTCGCCGCTTGGCGAAATGGGCCTGCTGGTTTCCTACAGCCTCGGCAATGTCGGCAACCGCACCGACAGCATCAGCGGCGGGCGCTATGACCCCGAAAAGCTGACCTCTTCCCAAGGTGGGTTCGCCGCGGGCACCAATGTGTATGTTCCCGCCGGAATGGGGTTCCGCCGGGTCGACTGGCAGCAGCGCCGCACCGCTATCGACGCGGCGTTCCAGTGGAAACCGAGCGACACATTGCTCATCACTCTCGAGGGATTGATCGCCAAGGCGACGCCACAGGACATCGAAAATGCGGTCGGCGATTATGATACGCCTGATGTCAATAACACAGGCAATAACACCAACCTGAGCTATGGCCCGCAAGGCCAGTTGCAATCCGGTACGCTCGCTAACCGCAATCTCAACTTCGATACGCGCGCCGGCAAGCAGACCAAGAAGACGCAGGATTATTCGCTCAACCTGCGTTGGACTCCCAATGCCAATTGGGCGGTCAGCGCCGATGTCCAATATGTGAAGTCGACGGCCCAGGTTTACAGCATGACCGCCTTCACCCAGGTCGGCATCCCCTCGACGATCAAGTTCGACTTCAGCGGCGACGATCCCTCGATGACCATCGCGCCGACCGCGGGCGGCAGTTACAGCAACAAGAGCGCCTATTGGTGGGCGGCCGCAATGGATCACATCGAGGACAATGAGGCGCATGAATGGGCTGAGCGCGCCGACGTCGAATATACCTTTACCGACTCGCCGTTCCTCAAGTCGTTTCGGCTTGGCGGCCGGGTCACCGACCGCAACGCGATCACGCGCCAGACCGGCTACAATTGGGCCTTGCTGTCGGCGCAATATTGGGGCGGCGGTACGCCGGTCACGCTGAACCAGACCGGCTTCGACGCGACGCATCAGAACGCTTTGCTGCCGCAGCAATCGAACCTATTCAATTACAACAACTTCTTCCGTGGCAAGGTGCCGTCGGTCGGCGGATATTGGTTCCCCACCGCGGCGTTGGTCCAGAACGGCACCGCCAATGCCTATAATTATCTCAGCAATACCGAATCCGCCGGCTGGGGCTGGGTGCCGCTGACCGATAATTATGCGGCGGCGGCTCCCGGTGCCGACAATGTCAGCGGCGGCATCAACAACCAGACCGAGCGCACTTATGCCGGCTATGCTTTGCTGCGGTTCGGGCAGGACCAGGGCAGCGGCTTCCACTTCGACGGTAATGTCGGCGTGCGCATCGTCCGCACCGAAACCGGTGCGACGGGATCGGCGGTTCGCGTCGCCGGACCGACGCTCGCTTGCGATCCGAACGACCCTCAGGGCGTCAGCCCGGCGAATTGCGCCCTGATCAACCAGGCTCGGGCGTTTGCGGCGGGAAATATCGGAGGACTGACGCAAGCGTCGAGCGGGTCTTACACGGACGTGCTGCCCAGCCTCAACCTGCGCTTCTTCCTGACCGACCAGGTCCAGTTGCGCCTCGCCGCGGCCAAGGCGATTGTGCGGCCGACCTTCGCGCAACTCAATCCCTTCACGTCGCTCGGTTTCAGCTTCAATTCGGCCACCGGTGCTCCGAATGGCGTCGGAGTCGGCGGCAGGGTGACGCCGTTCACCGGCACGGCGGGCAACCCGGATCTCAAACCGACCCGGGCGAACCAGTTCGACGCCAGCCTCGAATGGTATTTTGGGAAATCGAACAGCCTGACCTTGGCGGCGTTCTACAAGGATATCAGTAACTACATCTTCGCCGGCGTCGCCTCGCAAACCTACACCAGCGGCGGTCAGACGCTCACCTTCGACGTGACGCGGCAGACCAACGGCGCGCATGGCAAGATCAAGGGTTTCGAGCTCGCTTACACGCAGTTCTTCGACGGACTGCCCGGCGCGCTCGGCGGCCTTGGCTTCCAGGGCAATTTGACCTTTGTCGACTCGAGCGGCGGCGCCAACACTGCCGTCAACGTGTTCGACGCCAACCAGACCACCAACGCCAAGATCTCCAACCTGCCGCTCGAAGGCCTGTCGAAATGGTCCTACAACGTCGCGGCGATCTACGAGAAATACGGCGTCTCGGCGCGACTCGCCTATAACTGGCGATCGCATTATCTGCTGACCACGTCGGCGGCGAATATCAATTATCCGGTCTGGTCGGAAGCCTATGGCCAGCTCGACGGATCGGTGCTCGTATCGTTGAACAAGCACATCAAGGTTGGTGTGCAGGGCACCAACCTGCTCAATTCGCGGACGTTCCTGGATGTCGGCGATACCAACCTCAGGCCGCGCTACAGCTGGACCGATACCGACCGGCGGTTCGCGTTCATCGTCCGCGGCTCGTTCTGAGCTTCCTTGCGAAGAAGCAACTAGAGGTCTCCGCATCCTTGCGGGGACCTCTTTCTTCGCCCATCAAGGGTAACCAGCCGGCGACAAGATGAAATGAACCAAGCGGCGCTCAGGAAGATCGTCATCGTCGGCGGGGGCTCCGCGGGATGGATGGCGGCCGCGACGTTCGCCCGGTTTCTTCCCCCGCCTGCCTGTGAGATCGTGCTGATCGAATCCGACGAGATCGGGATCATCGGCGTCGGCGAGGGCACGGTGCCCTTGATGACCCATTTCAACGGGCTGCTCGGGATCGACGAGCGCGATTTCGTCGCGGCCACCAACGGTTCGTTCAAGCTCGGCGTGGAGTTTCGCGACTGGGGCGAGGTCGGCAATTCGCATTTCAACGGCTTCGGCGATTATGGCGACACGATCGAGGGGATCTCGCCGCACCATCACTGGCTCAAGCTCCATCGCCTGGGCGACCCGCGACCGATCGAGGATTGGTCAATGCCTTATGCCGCCGCCCGGCGGGGCCGCTTCGCTCCGGCCGAGACGCTGCCGGCCGAGGACGCGTTCTTCAAGCACGCCTATCATTTCGACGCCGGTCTCTATGCCCGCTTCCTGCGCACCCATTCGGAAGCGCGCGGCGTGCGCCGCCGTGAGGGCCGTATCACGGCAGTAAACCTCGATCCCGAGACCGGCTTCGTGCAAAGCGTAACGATGGCCGACGGCGAGGCGATCGACGGCGATTTCTTCATCGATTGCTCGGGTTTCGTCGGGCTGCTGATCGACAAGGCGCTCGGCATCGGCTTTCGCGACTGGTCGAGCTTGTTGCCCTGTGACCGCGCGGTCGCGGTGGGGTCCGAACCGGTCGAGCACCTCACGCCGTTCACGCGCTCGACCGCCAAGACGGCGGGCTGGCAGTGGCGCATCCCGCTGCAGCATCGCACCGGCAACGGCCACGTCTATTGCAGCGATTTCATCTCCGATGACGAGGCGGTGGCGACGCTGCTCGACGGGCTCGACGCGCCGGCCCTGGGCGAGCCGCGCCTGCTCAGGTTCAAGACCGGGCATCGGCAACGTTTCTGGGAAAAGAACGTGGTCGCGGTCGGGCTTGCCGCCGGGTTCATGGAACCGCTCGAATCGACCAGTATCCAGCTGATCCAGACCGCGCTCGCGCGCGTGATCGAGTTGCTTCCGGATCGTCGGTTCGACCCGGTGATGATCGAGGAATATAACCGCGTCACCCAAGCCGAGTGGGAGCGGATCCGCGATTTCCTGATCCTGCATTACTGTCCGACCCGGCGGCCCGAGCCGTTCTGGCGGCATTGCGCGCAGCTGCCGATCCCCGACACGCTCGCTTACAAGATCGCGGTGTTCGAAAGTTGTGGTCGGGTCGCCTTGTTCTCCGAGGAATCATACCAGGAGCCCAGCTGGGTGGCGATCTTCCTGGGCAACAACATGCTCCCGCGTCGCTACGATCCGCTGGTCGACCGGCTGCCACTCGAACACCTCCAGGGCGGCATGAACCAACGCGCGAACGCGATCGCACGCGCCGCCGAGCGGATGCCCGAGCAGCGGGCGTTCATCGCCAGCTGCTGCGCGGCGCAGGCAGCATGAGCGGCGCGCCCGGTCCGATCCGCTCGATCGTCATCGCTGGTGGCGGCACGGCGGGCTGGATGGCAGCCTCCGCTCTGTCGCTGGCGATGGGCGCGAGCGGCTGCACGATCACGCTGGTCGAATCCGAGGAGATCGGCACGGTCGGTGTCGGCGAGGCGACGATCCCACCGATCCGCCTGTTCAACGCCATGCTCGGGATCGACGAGAACGAGTTTGTCCGCGCGACCGGCGGCACGTTCAAGCTCGCGATCGAGTTCGTCGACTGGACGCGGCTTGGGCATCGGTATTTCCACCCGTTCGGGCGTTATGGCGACGATTTCGGCATGACCCCGTTCCACCAGCAATGGCTGCGCTGCCGCGCCGCGGGGAACGAGATACCGCTCTCGGCTTTCTCGCTGACCGAGCAGGCGGCCTTGGCGGGCAAGTTCGACCGGCCGCCGGGATCGCCCGGGGTCTTTTCGACCTTTTCGCACGCTTATCATTTCGACGCCTCGCTCTACGCGCGCTTCCTGCGGCGCTATGCGGAAGCGCGGGGAGTCGCGCGGATCGAAGGCAAGATCGCCGACGTCGCGATCGGAGCCGAAAGCGGACTGATCGAACGATTGACGCTCGACGACGGGCGTGAGGTCGTAGGCGAACTGTTCATCGACTGCACCGGATTTCGCGGACTGCTGATCGGCCAGACGCTGGGCGAACCTTATGAGGATTGGAGCCGCTGGCTGCCGTGCAACCGCGCGCTGGCCCTGCCGAGCGAGCGGCTCGCCGATCTGCCACCCTTTACCCGGTCGACCGCGCGCAGCGCCGGCTGGCAATGGCGCATTCCGCTCCAGCACCGCACCGGCAACGGCCATGTCTATTGCAGCGATTTCATCTCCGACGACGAGGCCGCGCGCGTTCTGACCGAGGATATCGGCGCCGCCGCCACCGGCGATCCGCGTCCGTTGCGCTTCACCACTGGCCGCCGGCGCAACACCTGGGTCGGCAATTGCGTATCGCTCGGGCTCGCGTCGGGCTTTCTCGAGCCGCTCGAATCGACCAGCATTCACATGATCCAGACCGGCATCACCAAATTGCTCGCCTGGTTTCCCGATCGCGGGTTCGACCCCGTCAGTCGCGCCGAATATAACCGCCAGGTCGGCGCCGAATATGAGAGCGTGCGCGACTTCCTGGTGCTCCACTACAATCGCGTCGAGCGCGACGATTCGGAGTTCTGGCGGATGTGCCGCGCGATGGAGGTCCCCGACACGCTCGCCGCCAAGATCGACGCGTTCGAGCGGAACGGGCGGCTGCTCGAACGCGGCAAGGATTTGTTCGAGGCGCCGAGCTGGCTTGCCGTGCTGCTCGGGCAGGGCGTCACGCCGCGCGGTTATGATCCGATGACGCTCGCGGTGCCCGAGAACCAGGCGCGGCGCGTCCTTGAAGCGATGCGCAAGGTGATTGGCGACACCGTGACGCAAATGCCGACACATGCCGCGCATATCGATCGCCATTGCCGGATGCCGGCGGATCACGCGTGAAAGGAGACTGGAGATGAGGATCGCACTTCCACTTGCGGCGTTGCTCGCAATCGCTGCCCCCGCTCTTGCGCAGGATGCCGCGCCGGTCGACGGCAAGCCCGGCACCGACATCGTCTCCGCCGGCAAGGTCGGCGACGTCCATGTGGTCGCCGAGACCACCCTGGCGAAAGGCCGGCTCGTGCTCCATGTCGTCGCGGTCAATCGCGGCAAGGCAGGCGCGCCGTTCGGGCCGGAAAACATCTCGCTCGCTGCCGCCGACGGCAGCGCGATCGTGCTCCTTCCGCGCGAGAGACTGCTCGCGGAGGCCGGCGCGCCCGGACCGGTGGCCGGCAGCAGCACCGCCTCGTCCGGCTATGCCGCGCCGACCCTGTCTACCAACGGCGCCGGTCAGCTCGACACAACCGGCTATACCGGCGGGATGGGTGGGATATCGTCGAGCGGCGTGCCCCAGGATACGCTCGATCGGACCCGGGCAGCGCCGTCCAAGGTCAACGTCGCCAAGCTCGATGAAGTATTGCTCAAGCCGGTCGAGGTGAAGCCGGGCGCGGTCGAGGGCGGACAGGTCGTCAGCGACAAGCTCAAACTGCGCGGCGACCGGGTCGTGGTGGTGACCGTGACTTTCGCCGGCGAAAATCACATCGTCCGCTTGCCCGCACCGAAGAATTAGGAAGAACTAGGAAGAATCGGCATGCGGGAACCGGCATTGCTTCGCGCGGGCCGTTGGGAAACGGGGCTGCTGCCCGAGCTGGGCGGCGCGATCGCCTATCTGACGCACAATGGCCGTGACGTGCTGCGGCGTGCGCCGGAGGGTGTCGATGATCCGCTCGCGACCGGGTGCTTCCCGCTCGTCCCCTATGCCAACCGCATCGCGCACGGGCGCTTCTTCTTCGCCGGCGAGGCGCATCGGCTGCCGCTCAATTTCGGCGACCACCCGCACAGCCTGCACGGCATCGGCTGGCAGTCGCCCTGGACGATGAGCATGGCTGGGGAGGCCGAGGCGGTGATGGAATTGCGGCATGCCGGCGGTGGCGGCTGGCCCTGGGCGTTCCGCGCCGAGCAGCGCCTGACACTGCACGATGACGGGCTGACCATCAGCTTGCTGCTCGCGAATGAGAGCGACCGGACGATGCCCGGCGGTCTTGGCCTTCATCCCTATTTCCCGCGCGACGCATCGACGCGGCTGACGATGGCCACGCAGCGGATGTGGGAGGGCGACGAGACGATGATCCCGACCCGGCCTGTCGCGGCCGACGCGTTCGGCGACTGGAGCGCGGGCGCGGGCTTTCCCGATCGCCTGATCGACAACAGTTTCGATGGCTGGACGGGTCAGGCGAGGATCGACGGCGCGGACGGCGTCACCCGGGTCAGCGCGATCGGCGCGCGGACCGTCCATCTCTACGCGCCGCCTGGTGAAACCTTCCTGTGCGTCGAACCGGTGTCGCATCTGCCCGATGCGCTCAACCAGGACTTCGCGATCGACACGCTGGATCCAGGCGAGATGCTCGTGCTGAAGATGCGTATCACGAGCTGAGCAATGGCGTTGCGACCGATCGTTCTCGGCGCCGCGCTGGCGCTTGCCTCGCTGGCGCCCGCTGCGGCGCGAGGGCCCGCTGCTCCCTATCGCTGGACCAACGTGACGGTGGGGGGAGGGGGCTTCGCGCCGGGGATCGTGTTCAGCCCGGTCGAGCGCGGGCTTGCCTATCTGCGCACCGATATGGGCGGCGCGTATCGCTGGGAGGATCGCGCTGGCATGTGGGTGCCGCTGATGGACGGCTTTGCACAAGGCAGCTTTTTCGGTGTCGAGAGCATCGCCCCGGACCCGGTCGACGCCAACCGCGTCTATGCCGCGGTCGGCATGTCCGCGCGTGACCCCGCGGCGATCCTGCGCTCTGACGATCGCGGCGGGCATTGGACGATCGTGCCGGTGCCTTTCCGCATGGGCGGCAATGAGCCGGGGCGCGGTCTCGGCGAGCGGCTCGCGATTGATCCGCGTCACCCGAGCCGCCTGTTGTTCGGCTCGCGCCACGACGGATTGTGGCGGAGCGAGGATGCCGGCGCGCACTGGCGGCGAGACTACGCCTTCCCCTATGCCGGTGCCGGCCCCGCCGCGCCCAGGGCGACGCATCCCGGCATCGCGTTCGTGCTGTTCGACCCCAAATCGCCGCGCATATTCGCCGGAATCGCCGATCCTGGTGAGGCCGGATTGCTCCAATCGGATGACGACGGCGCGCATTGGACGCGGCTCGCGGGTGGCCCCTCCGGACTGGCGCCGGTCAAGGCGGCACTCGACGGCGTCGGCCGGCTCTACGTCACCTGGGCCGACGGCATCGGCCCGAGCGGGGTGACGCGCGGCGCGATATGGGCCTTGGAGCGATCGGGCGCGTTCCACGACATCTCACCCGATCGCGGCGCCGCCGCGCCGCCCGGCGGCTATATCGGCATCGCCGCCGATCCCGCGCGCGACGGTGTGGCCTATGCCTCGACCTTCAACCGCTGGAAGCCGGGCGATACCTTGTGGCGCACCACCGATGGCGGCCGGCATTGGACCGATCTCGGTCCGCTCAGCAATCGTGACACCCGCGCCACGCCCTTCCTCAACTGGGGCCGCCCGGAAGCCGCTCTCGGCCATTGGATGGCCGGGCTGGCGCTCGACCCGTTCGATCCCCGGCGGCTGGCCTATACGACGGGCGACACCGTCTATGTCACCAACGATGCCCCCAAGTCTGCGTTGCTCTGGACTCCCTGGACCAAAGGCGTCGAGCAGACCGCGATCATCACGCTGACCAGCCCGACCGCCGGCGCGTCGCTGGTCTCCGGCTTCGGCGACCTCGGCGGGTTCGTGCACCGCGATTTCGGGCGCTCACCGCCGGGCATGTTCCTGTCGCCGCGCAACACCAATACCAACACGCTCGATTATGCCGGTCGCGCTGGGCTCGTGCTGGTGCGCAGCGGCAATGTCCATGACGGGCAGAAGATCGAGGCGGGGTTCGGCTGGAGCGACGATGGCGGCGCTAACTGGCATCCGTTGCGGACGCCATTGTGGAACGACGGGCACGGCCTCGAGGCGCAAGGCAAGGCGCCGATCACCGTCTCGGCCGACGGTCAACGTTTCTTCGTCGCTGCCGAACGTCCGCTACTGACGCGCGATCGCGGCAAGAACTGGGTTGAGATCGCCGGGCTGCCCGGCAATCTCCGTATCGTCGCCGACAAGGTCGATGCCCGGCTCGCCTGGGCGGTCGACCCCGATACGCGCCGGATCTTCGCCAGCGTCGATGGCGGCGAGCATTTCGCGTCGATGGCGACACGGGGCCTGTGCACGGATCTGTCGCTGGCTCGTCCCCGCAACCGCGAAAGCCAGCCCGCCCTGGTCGCTTCGCCCTTTGCGCCGGGCGACCTGTTCCTGCTGTGCGGCACAGAGCTTTACCGCAGTCGCGACGGCGGCCCGACCTTCCAGCGGCTCGCGCCCGACCTCGACATCGCCTTGTTCGGCTTGGGGCTCGGCAGCTCGCCGGCGGATCCTGCTGTCTATGCCGTCGCCAGGCGAGCCGGAGAGACCGGCATCTGGCGATCGTCGGGTGGCGGCGCTCGCTGGGTTCGGATCGACGATGCCGGGCATCGCTGGGGCGGCCGCTTCCGCGTGATTTCGGGCGATCCCCGCCGCCGCGGCCGAGTCTATATCGGGACCGACGGACGGGGCATTCTTTATGGCGACCCCGCCGGCTGATCAGCCTGCTGCTTCAGCCTTGCGAAAGGTAAAGGCGGCGAGTGTCGCGGGCTGCATCTCGATCGAATAACCGGGCGCCTCGGGCACGCGATAGGCGCCGCCCGCCACCACGCACGGCTCCACGAAATGCTCGTGGAGGTGATCGACATATTCGGCGACGCGCCCCTCTTTCGTCCCCGAGAAGCAGAGATAATCGATCATCGCCAGATGCTGGACATATTCGCACAAGCCCACGCCGCCGGCATGCGGACAGACCGGCAGGTCGTATTTCGCCGCCATCAACAGCACTGCCAGCACTTCGTTGACGCCGCCCAGCCGGCACGCGTCGAGCTGTACCACATCGATCGCGCCGCGCATGATGAATTGCTTGAACAGGATACGGTTCTGGCACATCTCCCCGGTCGCGACCTTGACCGGCGCGATCCCTTCGCGAATGCGCCGGTGCCCCTCGATATCGTCGGGGCTGGTCGGTTCCTCGATGAACCAGGGGTTGGCGAAAGCAAGCTCGCGGACATGCGCGATCGCCTCCCCGACTTCCCACACCTGATTGGCGTCGATCATCAATTGGCGATCCGGTCCGATCGCCTCACGTGCCAGAGTCACGCGGCGGATGTCCTCCTCCAGCGAGCGCCCGACCTTGAGCTTGACGTGATTGAACCCCTCGGCGACCGCTTCGTGGCAGAGCCGGACCAATTTGTCGTCCGAATAGCCCAGCCAGCCTGCCGACGTCGTGTAGCAGGGATAGCCGTTCGCCTCGAGATCGGCGACCCGCATCGCCTTTCCCGCCGCGCGCTCGGTCAGCAGCGCCACCGCTTCCTCGGGCGTGATGCAGTCAGTGATATAGCGGAAATCGATCAGCCCGACGATCTCCTCGGCGCTCATCTCGCCGATCAGCCGCCACAGGGGCTTGCCGGCCTGCTTCGCCAGCAGATCCCATACCGCATTGACCACGGCGCCGGTCGCGAGATGGATCACGCCCTTTTCCGGTCCGATCCAGCGGAGCTGGCTGTCGCCCGTCACGTGCCGCCAGAAGCGCGCGCCGTCTGCCCGGATCCAGTCGAGGTCCAGTCCTTCGATCAGCGGCGCCAGTGCCTCGATCGCGGCGCAGCAGATATCGTTGCCGCGGCCGATCGTGAAGGTCAGGCCGTGCCCGGTGAGGCCGGGCTGGTCGGTCTCGAGGATGCAATAAGCGGCCGAATAATCGGGATCCGGGTTCATCGCATCCGAGCCGTCGAGCCGCGCCGAGGTCGGGAAGCGGATGTCGAGCACACGAAGCTTGACGATGCTGGTCATGGCGTTCGCGTTATGCCCCCGGTACCGGTCGAATGGTATTTCGCTGGTGTAGTGTATTTTCATATGTGCTGATTGCCGCCGGTGCAAGCGCGCTTTAGGGTGCAGGCCGTCGCCGGACCTGCCGACAGGAGGGAAATGTGGGAAATGCCGATCCATCCGAAGCGTCTGCGGCGGCTATCCGGCGCTTTTGCTACGCGCTCGACCTGATCGACGACGCGGCGCTGATCGCCGAATATGAGGCACGCCATGCGCCCGGATCGGCCTGGCCGGAAGTCGTCGCGCATATTCGCGCGCAAGGCGCCGAGCATATGGAGATCTGGCGTGCGGGCGACCGTCTGATGATGATCGTCGAAGCGGCGAACGACTATCCGCGGCCGGTTCCGGCTCCGCCCGAGATCGACCGCTGGGAAGAGTTGATGTGGCGTTTCCAGCGACCTTTGCCATTCGCGCCGGCCGGAGAAAAATGGGTGCAGATGACGCAGATTTTCGACCTCGACGCGCAATGATCGGCCTGAATTTGCCCCCGATCGGCTTCGGCACCGCTCCGCTCGGCAATCTCTATCGGGCGGTTGACGACCAGACTGCCGAGGCGACGATCACTGCCGCGCTCGAGGCTGGGCTGCTTTATGCCGATACCGCCCCTTATTACGGCTTCGGACTGGCGGAGACGCGATTGGGCCGGGCGATCGCCGGTAGTCGCGACGTCGTCGTCTCGACCAAGGTAGGTCGGGTGCTGGAACCGCTTGCGACCGCCGAGCGCGACCGCCACGGTTTTGTCGACGCGCCGGCCTTCGCGCCGGTCTATGACTATTCGCGCGACGGAATATTGCGATCGCATGAGGCCAGCTTGAAGCGGCTGGGCCGCGACCGCGTCGATATCCTCTATGTCCATGACATCGGGCGCCGCGTCCATGGGGCGGCACATGACGCCCGGATGAGCGAATTGCTGGACAAGGGCGGCTTCGCCGCGCTCGAGGAGCTTCGCGACGAAGGGGCGGTGTCGGCGATCGGCGTCGGCGTCAACGAGACCGCGGTGTGCCTCGAACTGATGGAGCGCGTATCGCTCGATATCATCCTGCTCGCCGGCCGCTACACTTTGCTCGAGCAAAGCCCGGTCGACGACCTTTTCCCACGCTGTGCCGCCACGGGAACCGCGCTGGTCCTGGCCGGTGTCTACAATTCGGGGATCCTGGCGCTGGGGGCGGACGCGGCTGCCGCGCATTACGATTATGCCGACGTGCCCGAGGCGATCTGCCAGCGGACGCGTGCGATCGAACGGATATGCGCGGCGCACGATGTGGCCTTGCCGGTCGCCGCGTTGCAATTCGTCCTCGCGCACCCCCAGGCAGCGAGCGTGATCGTCGGTCTCGCTAGTCCCGACGAGGTGCGGGCGACGATGGCCAATATCGCCGCGCCCGTCCCGGACAGTCTGTGGAGTGATCTGAAGACGGCGGGTTTGCTGCGGGCCGATGTGCCCGTTCCGGCCAGGACGGAATAGGAGTGGGAGCGGGCAGGCACCGCCAAAACAAACTCTAGGCGCGGCTGTCGCCCTCGACGAGTTGATCGGAAATCGCCTCCGCCGCCTTGCGTACCAACGCCGCGGTGTCGCGCGCGGACACCGATGGCTGGATCTTCTTCAGATAGGGGACGGTCAGCGCCGCGGCCGCGCTGCCGCCCCGCATCACCGGTGCGGAAATGTCGGTGATCCCGGCGACGAATTGGCTGGGCGTGTGTTCGACATGGCGTTCGGCAATCTCGTCGGCGCGTGCGCGCAGCGCCGCCATCTCGGCTTCGGGGATCGGCGGATCGAACATCTTTTCCCACCGGCGGCGAACCTCCTCGGGCTGATGCGCGTAGAGGATCACGCCCGACGCGGTCTGCATCAGCGGGCGGCGATAGCCGACCCGTACCGAGAAACCGAGTTGCTCGGCCGATTCCATCCGCGCCACCACCACCATTTGCCCGCGCGTATGCAGCGCGAGATGGCATGACTGGCCGAGGTCGAGCGCGAGTTGACGCATCACCGGCAAGGCGATTTCGATCAGATTGGCGGTGCGCGGCTGCTGCATGCCGAGCGAGAACAGCCTATCGGTCAGGCGATAGCCGTCATCGGACGGATACTGTTCGATATAGCCGCGCTGTTCGAGCACCTGGACCATGCGGAACAGCTCGCCGTGCGACCGGCCGAGCGCGTGGACGATTTCCGTCAGCGTCATCGCGTCAGCCTGCGCCGCCAGCAATTCCAGCACGTCCAGCCCCTTTTCGAGCGCCGGCGCGCGATACCGCGAATCCCCGCCGCGATCCTCATCGTCAGCCATCGATAACGTCCTCGCCTTCATCCTGTCTTTGGCATGATGGCCCTCCCGCGTCGATCCATCTAACTTTGTTCACTGGTAAAAAACAGCTTTGCCAGGAGAAAAATTGCTCTAGGCTCGCCAGCATAATCGGAGAGAGGTCGTGCCGGTGCTCCGGATCGACGGGAGGGATTGATATGACCGAGGAACCGCCGGTGCCGAAGACGCGGCTGTTGCCGTTTGTGCTGATTGTCGCACTGTTCTTCCTGTGGGGAATCGCGAACAATCTCAACGATATCCTGATCGCACACTTCAAGAAGCTGTTCGTTCTCGGCGACCTGCAGGCCGGGCTCGTCCAATCGGCTTTCTATCTCGGCTATTTCTGCCTCGCCATTCCGGCCGCCTTGTTCATGCGTGCTTACGGCTATCGCGCCGCGGTATTGCTCGGCCTCTGCTTCTACGGCGCCGGTGCGTTGCTGTTCTGGCCGGCAGCGAGCCAGCAAAGCTATCCGTTCTTCCTCGCCGCCTTGTTCATCATCGCCAGCGGGCTTTCGTTCCTCGAGACGTCGGCCAACCCGCTCATCGCGCGGCTCGGACCGCCGGAGAGCGCGTCGCGGCGGCTCAATCTCGCTCAGGCGTTCAACCCGCTCGGCTCGATCACCGGGATCGTGATCGGCAGCCAGTTCATCCTGTCGGGCGTGGCGCACGGCCCCGCCGAGATCGCCGCAATGTCTCCGGAGGTATTGGCGCAATGGCGCGCGAGCGAAGCCGCCGCGGTGCAGTTACCCTATCTGCTGATCGGCCTCGGCGTGCTCGCTTGGGCGGTGCTGATCCGGTTGACCGCCTTTCCCGCGATCGCGACGCAGCGCGACGTCGAGGAAGATGTCGGCGCGCTCGACGATTTTCGCACGCTGCTCCGCGATCGCCGGGTCCTGCTCGGCGTCCTAGCGCAATTCTTCTATGTCGGTGCGCAGGTCGGCGTGTGGAGTTTCCTCATCCGCTACGCCGAGGTCGCCGTGCCCGGCACGCCCGAGCGCGTCGCGGCGGGCTATCTCACCATCTCGCTCGTCACCTTCATGGCGGGGCGGTTCGTCGGCTCGGCGCTGATGGGCGTGGTGCGCGCGCCATCACTGCTCGCTATTTTCGCGGTCGCCGGCGCCTTGCTGTGCCTCGTCGCTACGATCGCGGGAGGCATGACCGGCATCATCGCGTTGATCGCCTCGAGCTTCTTCATGTCGATCATGTACCCGACGATCTTCGCCGAGACGGTCGATGGCCTCGGAGCGCGGACGAAGTCGGCCGCCGCCCTACTGGTGATGGCGATCGTCGGCGGCGCCGTCTTTCCAGCGGTGATGGGTCTGGTATCGGACCGCACCGGGTCGATGGTCAATGCGATGGCCGTACCCGCTTGCTGCTTCCTCGTCGTGCTCGTCTTCGCATTGACGGTGCGGAAGCCGGCGTGATCGATGCCCATGTCCATCTCTGGCGGATCGGCGAGCATGGCTGCACCTGGCCGCCTTCCGATCTCGATGCGATCCATCGCGATGTCGAACTGCCCGAGCTGCGCGCGCTGGCGGCGTCCAACGGGATTGACGGCGTGGTGCTGGTCCAGAGCCAGGACAATGCCGCCGATACCGACTGGCTGCTGTCGCTAGCCGACGATCCGCTGGTGCTGGGAATAGTCGGCTGGAGCGATCTGCGCGGCACGTTGCCGTTGCACCCGATCCTCAAGGGGCTGCGCCCGATGGTGCAGGATCGCCCCGCCGACTGGTATGACGATCCCGCGATCGACGCTGGCCTCGCCGCGATGGCCGACAGCGGGCTGGTGCTCGACGCGCTGATCCGCCCGCGACACCTGGCCGCATTGCATCGCCTCGCCGCACGGCATCCGGCGCTGTCGATCGTCATCGACCATGCCGCCAAACCCGATGCCGGCGATCTTCCCGGCTGGGAGGCCGAGATGCGCGCGATCGCCGATCGGCCCAATGTCGCGTGCAAGCTGTCGGGGCTGCTCACCGAACCCGGACTGACGCCGCGCATCGCCGAGGTCGCGGCGATACTGCTCGACGCATTCGGCACCGACCGCTTGATCTGGGGGAGCGATTGGCCCGTCCTCACCCTGGTCGGGGATTATGCGTCCTGGCTCGCGCAGGCGCAGGACCAGATCGCCCCCAGCGTGCGGGACGCGGTGTTCGGCGGGAATGCACGGCGTATCTACGCTCTTTCCGGCGGTGACGATTCTGCGGGACGTGGAGTCCGGCTCGTCTAAGTCACTCGGCGCCGGACCCCGCCAATAAAGCGGGCAATATCAGCTTTCCGAGCGCTGGCGACGGATGGCTGGTGTCCAACCACAACGAAGGGTCGGACCATTTTGCGCGGTCAACCGCGGAACCGGGAGGACGCTCGACAAAGTCCGCGAAGCGGATCTCGCAGGCGGTGCCGCGCCGTCGTGGCGTGATCACCGACTGGATATCAGCTGCCGACCGTCGATTCACTGCCAACACGTCAGCCGTCACGTACCAGGTCGGCGGCATACGGTAGAATATGATCGAGTGCTGGATCCCGCTCCGTCTGCATTCTTCGTCCGCGCCCTCGACGGTTCGCCTTAAGCCGGCCAGGTTGCGCGCATAGGCGACCGGGTCGGGATGCGTGTAGGCCGACCGCTCGGTCGCAGGATCCGCGGAGGTCGGCGCGACCGGCCCAGCTATTTTGTCGGCGGCGCAGTTCGCCGCCACGCTAGTCCGAGACTGGCCGCGATACGGCAGGTTCGCGAGTACGGTCTCGATCGATGCCCGGGTGACGCGGGGGGCGAGCGCGGCGTATATCAGATCGTCGAGCCCGGCGCGCGGCTCTGCGAAGGCGGAGCTTTCGACCAGCGGCAACTCCAGCAAAATGGTGGCCTTGCGTTTGCGTCGCGTCAGCGCCTGGCGGATCAGCGGGGCAAATTCGGCAAAGCCCCAACCCGCGCCAGTGACCCGAGCGACGGGATGGCCGCACGTATCCAGGCCGTGAGCGGCGCGTGAATTACCGAAGAGGAAGACGTCGGTCGCCTGATCGGCGACCGTATCATCATAAAAGGAGGGACGCGCAAATTCGCTGACGATACCGCTGGCGTAAAGCGGCGTGAAACGGTTGATGGCACGATGGCGAGGCGGGCCGAACAACCCGACCGGATTGACATAGTAATTGAGCGATACGACCGGCAAAATGCAGACGATCGCCAGCAGCAGTCCGGCCCAATGCCGTCGCCACTCCGCTCTATCAGATATCGGCATAGATGAACGTGCGCGGGACGACGGGAGCGGCGATGCCGGCCAAAGCCGCTACTAGCAACATTCCACTTGCGAACCCCCAGCGCAGCGATGGACGCCATCGTATCCAACGGGGGCATCCCGGAACGTCGCCAATTCCGAAGATCTGCATGGTGTTGGGCGATAGCAGCGCGACCAGGGTGGCGACCAGCAGTGCTCGGTTGCCGGCAGTTGCATGGCGCAATGCCCCCGGATCAAATCCGATCTCGGCCGCTTGCCGTAGGAGTGAGCCGAAATCGAGCATGCTGCCTATCACACGCATGGACGTTGCGCCGCCATTCGTGCGCAACAATAACGCGAAGATCGCCGCGGCGAATAGTATTCCGACCCGGGTGACCAGGTGCACCGCGATCTTGCCGGCGGGGCGCAGCGTCCGCGGTCGTGTCCGCCAACGCAGGCGAAGTGTTTGTATGACAACGAGCAGCAGGCCCAACACGACCGCCTCCAGAACATTCGTGAGTGCCAGCGTGTGCCAAAGCCCGACCGCGACGAACGCCGTCACCATCGCCAGCGACCAAGCGACCGCATAGCGGCGCGCGGTAGGTCGCACCGGCAACCGTCGTGCAAGCTTGAACACTGGCTCGAAGACATAAAAGCGTACGAACATCATCAGGCTGACATGCCAGCGCATGACATAGTCACCAGGCGAAGATGCCTTTAGCGGCGAATTGAAATTGATCGGCAGTTTAATGCCGACACACAGCGCCAGCCCGATCGCGATGTCCGAGTAAGCCGAAAAATCGAAATATAATTGCAGGAGGAAGCCCCAGCTCAACGTCCAGGCATCGGTCGCTTGAAAGTGTCCCGACTGGACCGCGTTCGATGCGGCTTCCACCGCATTCCCGAGCGGATCGGCGATCCATGCCTTCTTGACGAGGCCGGCCAGAAATAACGTCGCTCCGCGAAATACCATCTCGCGTGACGGCACCGAACGCCCCAGCCTGGCATATTGCTCTGCCATTGTCCGGTAGGGCGCGATTGGTCCGGCCGGGAGTTGGGCGAATAACGAACCCCAGGCCGCATACCGCGCGAAGCCGAGCGGCTGGCGTGCCCGATTTCCTGCGTCGATCAGAAAAGTGATCTGCTGCAAGGTGAAGAACGCCATTCCCAGCGGGACGACCGCCGACTGGATGACCAAGAGGCGATCCGGTCCCACCGCTGCCGCTGCGCCAATCTGATCCGGATGCGCCGCCAGCCATTTGTACGCAACGAGCGGTGCCAGGTTCGCCACGATCCCGAGCGCAGTCAGCCAGCGGCGCTCCCGCTCGCTTGGTCTCGCCCGGATCACCGTCATCAGCATGTAATTCGCGACCAGCGATATGCTCAACCAGACCAGCGTCCGGAGGTCGGTGATCCAGCAGTATAGCGCGGCAGCGATCAGCAGCGCCGCAACGGCGAGCGGAGGACACCGCCTGCACAGGAGCAGGAACGTGCCGATCGTAATCGGCACGAACAGCAAGACGAAAGCAGGCGCGACAAAAGCTATGGTGCGCCCCTATTGCAAGGGCGCGGCGGGAGAGGTGCTCTTTTCGATCAAGACGTCGTCCAGCAGCACGCCGTCCAAGCCGGTCGTCGCGAGGACCGCCATCGCATCCTGTACGGTGTGAACGATCGGCTTGCCCATGACGTTGAAGCTGGTGTTGAGCACGATCGGCACCCCGGTCTCGCGTTCAAACGCTGAAAGCAGCTCGGCCATCCACGGATTGCTTTCCTGGTCGACCGTCTGCAAGCGCCCGGTTCCGTCGTGATGCACGACCGCTGGCACCCGATCGCGCTTTTCCGCCTGCCAAGGGAGCGTAAAACCCATATAGGGCGACGGCTGTGCGCGATCGAACCATTCATGGGTCTGGGTGGCGGCGATCACGGGGGCAAATGGGCGATAGGTTTCGCGGCCCTTCACGCGATTATTGATGCGCTCCTTCATGTCCCGCGGGCGCGGATCGGCCAAGATCGAGCGGTGGCCCAGCGCACGTGGCCCGAATTCAGCGGCGCCTCGCATGACGCCGATGATCGATCCCGCGGCCAACCGCTTGGCGAGCAATGCCGCGGGCTGTGCGCTTTGCGTCACGCTCGCTAGACCTTGGGCCTGGGCCGCCAGATCGATTGCTCGCCGCGGGATCGCCGTGCCCAGGAAGGGCGACGTCCGAGCGAACGGTATTGCCGCAGCGGGATGGTCCTGCCGCCAAGCGAGCAACGCGGCTCCGATAGCGTTGCCGTCGTCGGCGGGCGCTGGCGGCACGTGCACGCGCTCGAACCCGAAACGCCCTCTTATGGTGCCGTTATAGGATGAATTGAGCGCACATCCGCCGGTCAGGATCAAGTTTGTCTCGCCGAGCGGTACACACGCCGCAAGCATCTGATCGACCAACATCGCATAAGCCAACTGGCCGCTGGCGGCGAGGTCCGCGCCTTTCTCTGCAGGATCGCCGGCGTTGCGCCGATAAGCGCCGGCGGCGCGCACCGCGCGAGCAATCGCGTCCGCCGATCCGAGCTGCGGCCGGCCCTTGTCCATCGTCAGCATGGCTTGGAGCGCCTCGACCAGCATGGGGTCGGGCGTTCCGAAAGCAGCCAGGCCCATGACCTTCCATTCCTCGCCCGCGCGCCAGTCGAAGCCGCATTGTCCGGTGAGCCAGGCATAGAAAGTGCCGAGACTTCCCGGGCCCCAAGACCGCCAGAGGCGCTCCGCTCGCCCTGCCCGTACTCTGTACAGGCTTGCAGCACCGACCTCTCCTTCCCCATCGATCACCAAGCACAATCCGTCGGCGAAAGGCGCGCTGTAGCATGCGGCGGCGGCATGACATTCGTGGTGGTCGAAACGCAGCACCTCGGGCTGCTCCGCAGCGAGGCCCAGTCGAAGCAATGAAGCACCGGCCGCCTCTACGGCATGCGCTTGCAACCCGCGCAGCCACAAGCCGTCGCTGGCGGGAAGCAGCGCATTGGATACGCGGACTGGCAAATTTGCCTTCACTCGCGCCCAACTCGACGCCACCACCAGTTCGTCCGCAGCCGGATCGAAGCCGATGGCCGCCAACGCACTCTCGAGGTGACCGACATGGTCCGGCGCAGCCCCCCAAGCGCGCTTGTCCTGGAGGTATCGCTCAGTCGCCTCGGCGAACGCGACTCGTCCGCTTTCGTCGACCAGGGCCAGGGCTGGATCGTGTCCTGAGGTGGACAGCCCCAAATACCATTTGCTCATACGGTGGCCAGAAGCTCCCCGACCGCCTGCAGGACTTCGCCAAAGGTGCGGTACTCGAACATCATCGTCGGTTCGACCTCGATCGCGTATTTGTCCTCGATCTCACCGCAGATCATGACTGCATCGAGCGATTGCAGCCCAATATCCACCAGGACGGTCGATGGGCCGAGCGCCGACTGAGGTACGCCGGTGCGGCGGCTGATTTCGGATGCCAGGAAGTCGCTGACCTCCGCAATGTCGACTTGGCTCATAATGCTTTCTGCAGTTGGACAGGAGTGGGTGCGGTCGTCAGGTTCGCCGCAAGGCCCCCGAGCACACGCGTTTGAGAATTGGGGATCCATGACGGCTTGCTGGTCAGCGTAAAATTGGGAAATCGGCCGACGAAAGCGGGCAGCGCACGCCGCATGAGCAACCGCGCGAGCGATGCACCCAAGCAGCGATGCAAGCCGTGCCCGAGCGCGAGATGGCCCGCTCCGCGGCCGGCGTTAACCTGATCGAGGTGAAGCTGCATCGTATCGCCGCTTGCGAACCTAACGCCGCCGATTTCGCCGTCGATGCGAGCGGTACGGTAGATGAAGCGGGGCGAAGCGGCGTTTGGAAGCACGTCGCGATCCAGCCAGCCCGCGTTGCTCGGCTCAAGAAATTCGACGCGCCGATCCGGCGCAATGTCCGCCAGCCGCCACAACGCATTTCCCAGGGTGTAGGCGATATTGAAGCTCGCTCCGTAAAGTACGAGCGCCAAAGCATGGCAGTCGTCCTGGTCGAAACCTTCGGGCGCTTGCGCGATCAGCTTGGCCAGCAGTGAGGGCGGCAGGTCCGGACGCGGTTGGCCCTGTCCCGCTGCCGTTAAATCAAGCAGTTCCGTGCACACGCCCTGTAGCCGAACGATGTTTCGCAGCGACAGCAAAGGTTCGAGCAATTCCTGCAATTTTGGTGCGATGGCGTCGAACCGCGCCGGATCGGTGGGATGAAGACCCAGCACCTTTTGCGTTACCGCGCGGAACAACGGCTCGCAAAAGTCTCGGATCAGATCGGCTTGTCCGCCCGACGGAAGCGCATCAAGCAGTTGCTCGACGGTTTCGTCGATGAACGGCGTCCATGCCGGCAATCGATTGTTGCCGAGGACGTCCAGGGTCAGCAGCCGAATGGCCTGGTGCCTTTCGCCGGATAGAAAGAACGGCGCATTGCGCGCGATTCGGATCGCAACCGACAAGTCCTTTCCACTTGCCGCCTGCAGTGACCGAAGATGCTCGGTCATGTCCGGTGGTCCGAACAACGTGTCGTCGGCGGCGATGCGACGCGCAAGATCGTGGTCGCCGATCTCCCACATCTTGGCACTGCGCCGACGCAACCCGGTGCCAGTACAGGGCAGTGCGACGGGAGACCGGACCATCGTAGTGCGTTCGACTCGGACTCCCGACTCATCGAGCTGTAATGCGGAAAATCGGCCGGCGAGCGCGGGCACGGCAATGCGGTAAATAAGCCGCGCAAGCTCCGCTCCGGGGCAGCGGTGGGCGCCTTCCCCGAATGACAATTGCCGCTGCGGCTGCAGCGCGGTGGCGGCGTTGATCGAGCGAACGTCGATCGCTGCGATATCGCCGCTGTGCACTGGACAGCCCATCACCCGAGCGTCGCGATCAGCAACACGATACAGCATGAGCGTGGAAGAATGCTCCCGAAAGAGGCTGTCGAGTTCCAGATCCGACCATTCCAAGTCGGCAGCCGCGCGCCACGCGGTCGAACCACGGCGCAAAATCCCGGCTAGGGCAAGCCCCAGGCTTTCCGCTGCGGTGTGCGCGGCGACAATGAGCGAAATTGTGAGTGCTTCCGCGGAGACGCCGTCGGGCAGGGCACTGCCGGCAAGAACGTCGCGCAACGGCGCCGGCCCGTCGTCGAAAGCGAACGCGCCCGCCGGCTGCAGCAAGTCCGACAGAAATTGGAAACCGGCCTGCGCGGCGCGCAGTCTGCGGATCGGCAATAAAGGCTCTGTCAATTCTCGGGTGGCCGCGATGCTGTCGAGCACCCCGCGTTCGTCGCCGGCCCGCAACCCCGTTATCCTGCCGATACAGGCGACGAACACCGGATCGACGAAATCGCGAACAAGGTCCGGCGCTCCGCTCGACGCCAACCGGTCCATAGCTCGGCGAACTTCTTCTTCTATGACGCCGCGCCATTGCTCGACACCGGAGATACCGAAGAATTTTGCGATGGCGCGCCGGGTGCGGAGATGATCCTTGCCGGATTGATAGATCAACGAGCTACGGGCGATCGCGATCAGCAAGGAGAAATCTTCTCCTGTTTCCGCCTGTAGCCGCGCGATGTGGCTGCCGAGGTCGATTACGGTCCACGAGCGGTCACGCAGCACTGCACTCGCCGCGGCGCCGTCATCGATGCGCCACAGAGCAGGCGATCGGCCCGGTCGCGGGGCCGATTGTTCGTTGGTCGACCTCATCAGGCGCACGCCGCGTTCGCCGCACCCTGGCGATACAGCGCAGCGGCTTCGCGGCGGCGGATCTTTCCGCTGCTCGTCCGGGGCAGCGTCCCACGATCGACCAGTTCGACGTCGAGCAGTTTGATCCCAAAGGTGCCGGCAACAGCCTGCGCGATTTGCTGGCGGACCTTGTCCGGGTCGGGGAGCACGGTTCGCGCGGCACGCATCTCTATCAGCAACGCCGCTTCGCCGGACCGCATTTCGTCCGGCATGAACGCCGCCGCTGCCATCGGGTTGAGCGCGGGTTCCATTTGCGCTGCCAACCACTCGATTTCGGATGCCGCGACTTTGCGGCCATTTACTGTCAAGACGTCCTTCAGACGCCCGACGACGTAGAGATTGCGATCGCTGATCACGCCTATGTCGCCGGTGCGAAGCCAAGTCTCGTCCTGCCCCGGGATGACGTGGCGGAACGTCTCCTCGCTTTCGGCTGATTGGCCGACATAACCACCGGCGACCGATGGTCCGTGCAAGCAGATTTCGCCCATCTCGCCATCGCGCAGAACTGCGCCTTGGGCCGGGTCAATGATACGGATGGTGCGAGCCACGGCCTCGGTCAGGCGGCAGGGCGCCACGCCAGCGCAGATCGGTGGTGGCACCGGCTCGATCGCGGCCTTCAGGGCGTGCGCGCCAGCAGCCATCAGGCTGTACTCGGCGAGGCCGTAACAAGCGAAGACAGCTCTTGTCTGTAACCCAAAGCGCGCAAATCGAGAGCGAAATGCGGTGATCAGCGCTGCCGGCACCGGCTCGGCGCCGCAATATGCGGCCGACCACCGCGAAAGGTCGAGGCCCTCACACTCGTCGTCGCGTATGTTTTGCACGCACTGCGCAAAGGCAAAGGCGGGTCCGCCGCTGAATGTGCCGCCATGATCGGATATCGCCCTGAGCCAACGCGAGGGTCGCTGGATGACCCGAAAAGGGTCAAGTTGAACGCTGCTGGCGCCGACCAAGATCGGATAGATGTTCCCACCGAGCAGTCCCATGTCATGGAAATGCGGCAGCCAATTCACCACGACTTGCCGCTCATCGAAGCCCCAGGCGGCAAAGCAATGCGCAGCGTTGGCGAGGATGGCGGCTCCGCCCACCTTCACGCCGCGCGGAAAGCGGCTGGTGCCGGAGGTGTATTGAATTACGGCCGGACCGCCTGCGCAAGAGCGCGCCGCCGCCAATGGCGCCATGGCGGGTAAGTCATCGACTTCCATGATGCCGAAGCGAGGACCTGGCGATTCCGCCAGGGCAGCATCGATCGCCGCGCGGACCGAAGCTGTGCAGATTATTCCTTCTGCCGCGCAGTCGGCGACGATAGCCGCGAAACGCTCCCGTTGGGTCGGGTTGCGGGGAATCGCGAGGGGAACGACCGTCAGACCGGCATAGACCGCGCCGAGCAAGGCAGTGGTGAATTCGCTGCCCTGCGGCATTGCCAGAACGACAGGCCCTGAACCGACCGGGAATATTTCACTAAAGACCGCAGCCCATCGAGCCGAGGTGTCATGCAAATCGCGACCGGTAAAGAATTGACTCTCGTCCGCTTCGCGCTGGCCGCAGACCGTCAACATTGTCTTGTCGTTGGTGGCTAGACGGCGCCAGATGGCGTCAGCGAGGTCGTTCATCGGGCCACGGCACCAGAATTGTTGCGCGCCGCCAAGGTCCGGGCGTTCTGGGGCACGGGCTGCGGCAAGCCGACGAGGTTCGGCGTTCTCAGGGCGGTGTCAAACGGCGGTGCCGGCAGTCGTGCCCACTCGTCGTCATATGCTCGTTTCTGCACGAAACTATAATAGTTCAGGGCCCATGATCCGAGCGCGCGTCCGATGCCATCGGCGATGTCGGGGCGGAGCCGCATGAGCCCGGTGGCTTCGTCGATTACCCGCGCCGCGTCCGGCCCGCTCTTGGCGACCGCGATCATCAATCGCGCATACAGACGGTTACTTCGGTTCCGACCTGGCGGGTTGTGGAGCTTGCCTGATCCGCGATGCCGCAGCGGGTTAGGTGGGATTAAGCGCGCAATATGCCGCAGCCGGTGGCTGAAAGCGGCGGGGCTGTGGAGCCGGCTCACGAGCCAGCGTGCCCCGATCTGCAATTGCTCGCGCGACATCTGTGCCGGCAGGATGTTCGACATGCTGTCGGTCCCGGGGAACATGTCGAGCGGCGATCCCGCGGCCAGACGCCCGGTGGCGCGCATCTGCTCATAAAGTGGTGTTGCGACGGGGGCGACCAGCACCGAAACCTTCAGGGTTGCCACTGGCAATTGCATCGCAAATTCGAATTGCTGCTCGAAGATGCGAAGCGTGTCCGCATCGAAGCCGACCATCAAGCCAGGATCGACCTGGACGCCGTGCGACACGACGTGGCTGACCTGGGCGGCGAGATCAACGTTCAGATTCTGCCGCTTGTTGCTTGCCCGCAGGCTCTCCTGGTTGATCGTCTCCACGCCGATAAACACCGAGTTCAGCCCTGCTTCGGCGCAAAGCTGCAGCATCTCATCGTCCCGAGCGATGTCGATCGACACTTGCGTGCTGAACGAGACATGGTCGCGGCCGTCCCCACCGTTCCAATCCCGAATCGACGTCAACAGCGACGTCGCGCGCTTGCGGTATACAGTGAGATTATCGTCGGCGAGCTGGATCTGGTTGAAGCCAAGATCATAGAGGGTTTGCAACTCCGCCACGACTTGCGCATCGTTCTTATGACGCTGTCGGCGACCCAAATACTGGATCACGTCGCAAAAATTGCACTCGAAGGGGCAGCCGCGGCTGGTCTGGGCGATGCCGATCAGCGCGCGGTCGGGGTCGATCAACTGCCAGGCCGGAATCGGCGAGTTCGACATTTCGGCCCTGTCGCCTCGGTAGACGGGCTTGAGCGTCCCTTTCAGCATATCCCGATAGAATTCATCTGCGACAGGCTCGAACTCGCCGATCACCATCACATCGCATTCTTCCGCGAAGGCGCTTGGATCGAGCGACACGTGCGGTCCGCCAATCACAACGGTGCGGCCGCGCGCCCGAAAGCCACGCGCGATCGCGATTGCGCGCTCCGCCTGCGAGATATTGGCGGTGATGCCAACGAAGTCGGCCGCCAGGCCGAAGTCTACCGGTTCGACTGCTTCATCGACGATCTTGGGAACGATCCCCACCGGTGCGAGTGCGGCGACGGTTGCGGCCGCCAGTGACGGCACTCGTGTCATCCCCATCCCGGCACTGCCCAAACCGCGGAAGTCCACCTCCCATGGCGGTTTGGGAGCGATGAGGAGAAATCGTGTCATGTGCCCGCCAGCTTGGGGGGTGCGGGCAGATTTTGCAAAATATTTCCGTCAGTACCGGCGCTCCCGATACTCGACTCGAACGGACCAAATTCTGGTTGGTCGAACAGTAGCTCGGCGATCAACAAAATGGCGTTCGATATTGAAGTAATTGTGGGCGCCGGCGTGTTGGCAGCTCCGGTCGGCGAGATTCAAATATGGCAATCGCGCTGGCGGTAACGGCAACTTTCCAACAATAACGGTCGTCTGACACATTCCGAACGGCAATAGCTGTCGGGATCGTACCGATCGCGTCCGAACGTCCGGAAGTTGGATGCGCGGTAGCCATACGGTCGAAAGGCTTGTCAGTGCTCGGAGGAGCCCATCAAGGCCGCCACAAAGTGTGGGCCGAATTGGGAGTATAATTGCGTAGACCTGCCGGAATTCGCGGGAAAACGGGCACGCCCGGCCTGCTGGTGACCCCTACGGGAATCGAACCCGTGTTTTCGCCGTGAGAGGGCGACGTCCTAGACCGCTAGACGAAGGGGCCGGCGGTAACGCGAAGCGGGGCCTCTAGGGGCGTTGTCCGGATGCGTCAAGGTGATTGAGCGGACTGAGCGAGGGCGGTTGCGGGTTCGATCAAATCCCGCCCGAGTCAGGCGCGATCACGCCCCGATCTCGTTTGCCCAGCGCGGGCTCGACGGAACCCGAAGCCGTAACGAACGTCTTTCACCCTGCGGGGCAGGATGGTCGGGTACGAGCCTTTCCGCCCGGCCAAAACAGGAAGGATAAAAAATGCTCTGGACAATCGTCGTCATCCTGCTGGTGCTGTGGCTGCTCGGTTTCACCGTGCTCCACGTCGGCAGCCTCATTCACCTGTTGCTGGTGATCGCGCTGGTCGTGGTGGTGGTTCGCCTGATCCAGGGGCGTCGCGCCATCTAGGCTGAGGGCACCCTCACCTGGCGACGTCGATCTCGGACGTCGTGCGTGCACGACAGTGCCAAGATGAGAGTGCACGAAAAGCCCGGCGGACGAACGCCGCCGGGCAACATTGCGGGGTTCGCATCGCATGACAGGCGGTCGGCGCTCACCGGCAACGGGTTCTCGCGTGGATCGGCCCTCTCCAAGAGAGTTTCCGCAACGCGCTTCGTTTCCGAAAAATGATGTTCTCATGAAACAACCGGGCGACATGGGTGTTTCGACCCCGATCGGTGATGGTCATTGTTCCGACGGAACAGTGCGCCGGGCCGATACTCGAACCGTTCCTAGAAGGGGATGCGCATGATCAAGAAGTTCCTCGCCGCCGCTGCGGCCCTCACGCTGTTGCCGCTCGGCGCCTGCGGTCACAAGACTGACGCCGCCGACAACGTCCAGGCCGCCGCCGACAACACCGCCGATGCGATGGATGCCAATGCCTCCGCGATTCGCGACGAGGGCAGCAACATCGCCGCCGACGACAAGGCAGCCGCGGACAATGCGGCGGACGCGTTGAACAACAAGGCCGATGCCGTCCGCGACGCGGGGGAGAACAAGGCCGACGCGATCGACGCGAAGAAGAAGTAAGATCGGTTCGGGCGGTGGAGGGCGCTTCCTCCTTCGCCGCCCATCCCGACGTCAGGCGGCCGCGCGCTCGGTTCGAGCTAGCGCGGTCGTGCTGGCAAGGGCTTTCCGTACCAAAGCGGTGAACCGACTTCCCTGGCGCAACAGCAGCGCCTTGTCGAAGCAGGCAAAGGCGCCGCGTTCGACCGCTTCCGCCTCGCTCGCCGACCCCGCGACGGTATGCGACGACACGACCAGCACCGGTGCATGCGGATGGCCCGCAAGCTCGTCCAGAAAGGCGAACCCGTCGATCCCGGGCATCGCCAGATCGAGGATGATGACGCTGGGCACGAACTGGCCTATCAGGTCGCGCGCCGCTTGCACGCTCCCCGCCGAACCGACGATCTGCATATCCTTCTGCGTCGCCAGCAATTCCTCGATGATCGCCCTGACTGTCAGCGAATCATCGACGACCAGAATGTTGAACGCCATGGCGTCAGCTCCTCAGGTGGTCCGACAAGGAGTGGGCGGGACGAGAAGACACGGAAATCGATCACCTTTTCCTCCTTGCCGGTTCCCGTTCTATGCGGACGCCGTTATTGCATGGAGGTTCAGGACGCCCTCCGTAGATATACAACTTGGGGTGTTGGAGAGGCGAGCAGAGGGCGCTCGGGTCACCACGCGCGATAGCGGTTGCCCCGTGGGCAGGGACGGGCGATCAGGCGATTGATCATCGGGCTGGTTGTCGCGATTAAGACCCGGACTCAATATTGATCGTCAGGGGAGCGCAGAATCACGATGGGCGGCAGAACACGGGGACGGCGTCGGTCGCATTCGGCAAAGATCAGGCGGCGCAAGATCGTCATCGCGTCGGCCGCTTTGGTCGTCGTCATCAGCCTGGCCGTGTTCGCCGCGAACGGCGGGGTGACGGGATTGTTCACCGTCCAGGGATCGGACATCCCGCCGGTCGACACGCATTGACCCGAATGCCCATACGGGCGCTCCGGCTCGGCATTCAGCAGATCGGGCATCGATAGGCGCGCATATGTCCGACATCTCCCTTGCCCAGGCGCGACGTATCGTCCTCGCCGCTCAGGGCTTCGGTGCGCGCCGTGGGTCTTCGGTCGGCCGCGCGCAGCTGGGGCGCCTGATCGATCGGCTGAACCTCCACCAGATCGACAGCGTCAACGTGGTCGCCCGGGCGCATTATCTGCCCGCCTTCTCGCGGCTGGGATGCTATGATCGCGACCTGCTCGACAGAGCGGCGTGGGGTGGCAGGCGCGACCGCCGATTGTTCGAATATTGGGCGCACGAAGCCTCGCTGCTTCCGCTGGACCTGTTTCCGCTGATGCGCTGGCGCATGGCGCGCGCCGATCGCGGGGAGGTGGGTTATGGTGCGCTGCGCCGCTTCGCGACCGAACAGCGCCCGCAAGCCGACGCCATCCTCGCCAGGATCGCGGCGGAGGGGCCGCTCGCCGCGTCCGACTTCCCGCACGGCAAAAGCCGGTCAGGATGGTGGGAATGGGGCGACACCAAGCGTGCGCTCGAATGGCTGTTCTATGCCGGCCACCTGACCACCGCGACCCGGCGGCGGAGCTTCGAGCGCGTCTATGATTTGACCGATCGGGTCATCCCTGCGGCGATCCTCGCACTGCCGGCGCCAGAGGAACGCGACGCCCGGCGCCAGCTGATCGATCGCGCGGCGCGCGCGCTGGGTGTCGCCACCGCGGCCGAACTGCGCGATTACTTCCGGCTCAAGCCGGTGGAGAAGGACAACGCGATCGCCGACCTGATCGATGCGGGCGTCTTGCAGCCGGTCCGGGTAGAGGGATGGAGCCAGCCCGCTTTCCTGCATCGCGATGCACGATCGCCGCGCCGCATCGCTGCCAGCGCGCTCCTGGCGCCGTTCGATCCGCTGATCTGGCACCGCGACCGCACCGAGCGATTGTTCGGCCTGCGCTATCGCATCGAGATTTACACCCCGGCGGCGAGCCGGGTGCATGGCTATTACGTGCTGCCGTTTTTGATGGACGAGCAATTGGTAGCGCGCGTCGATCTGAAGGCGGATCGACAGCACGGGACGTTGCTGGCGAAGGCGCATTTCGAACCGGACGCACTGCCGGATAGCAGGGAAAGATTGCGGGCCACGCTCGACGAAATGGCAACATGGTTGCAGCTCGACCGAGTCACGATGCGCTGACGCCTCCGAGAGTCCCCGCACAAAAGGGATGGCCCATCACGAGCCATCCCCTCGTTACATTCAGCGCCGATGGCAGACGCGCACCCAACGATGGTGCCGTTTCACATTGTGGCAGTGGCGAGCCCCCCAACCCCTGTGCCGAACGCTACGGCTGGTCACGCGTCTCGTCTCGACATGGCGCTCGATGCGTCCGCCGTCGCGAACCCTTTCGGTCGTCGTGGTCGTACGCGTCACGCCCTCACGCCTGTCCTGCGCAGCGGCCGGGGCAGTCAAGCCGATCAGCGCCGTCGCCAAGCCGGCGGCAATCAATAGAGATTTCATGTGGAATCCTTTCGGCCCGGAATCGGACCTCGATCGATAGACGGTCGACAGAGGTTGAAAGTTCCAGGTCCGCAATGGAACGACGTCACGGCCGCGATGCCTCCTCATCGCCGCCGTGACGCCGAACGGATCAGGGGTGCATATCGCACTGCCTATGTCCTCGACCGGACGAATCGGGCCGCGTCGGCATTGCAGATGCCCAACCGCTGGCACGCACGCTGACCGCGTTTGCGCGCATGTACGAACCGCACGCGGCGCGCGAGGACACGATCGTGTTCCCGCGTTCAAAAAGGCAGTCGGTCCCAAAGGCTATGATGAACTCGGCGACCAGTTCGAGGATATCGAGCGGCGCACCTTCGGCGGCGACGGTTTCGACATCGCGATCGACAAAATCGCCGATATCGAACGCCGGCTCGGTCTCGCCGATTTGAACGCCTTCACTGCGCCCGCCCTGACCTAACGAGGCGACATCACCCTAGCATTGTCCACTCATCCCGCCCGACGCACAGCCGGACAGAATCGGGATTGTTGGAGCCGCAATGCTCGGCTTGGGTCGATGGGCTCGTTAACCATTGGGAAGAGTGTGTGATGTCGGCGTCTGTAACAAAAATGGTCCCCGCGGCCGTGATTTTGCTTGGTGCGATGGGGTTGAGCGGCTGTGCCACCAAGAGCTATGTACGGGAGCAGATCGCTCCGGTGAGCCAGCGCGTCGATGCGCTCGAGGCGAAGTTGAACGAGACCGACGGCACCGCGAAATCGGCATTGTCGCAGGCGCAGGCCGCGTCCGGCCAGGCGCAGAACAACGGTCAGCGTCTCGACCAGCTCAATGCCCGGGTCGATGGCATCGAACAGCGGATGGCGGAGAGCCAGAAGAAGAAACCGCGCAATTGATGCCGCACGGCCGCATATGCCGATCGGCCCGGTGCTGATCGGCCGAATTCCGATCGGATCGCAATGTCGAGCGTCGCCCCTTTCTTCGGGGCGGCGCCCGTTTCGTGTTGAGCGCCTCCAGCGATGATCGGTATCCTGCTGGCGCTCGCTGGTCTTGCGCTCACCGTTCCCGCGTCCGCCCCGGCGGCGAAGCACGCTCGGCCGCCGGCAACCAAACCGGCGCCGCGGGCGGGCGATACGGCCAAAATCGAGGTGACCCAGTCGGCGGCGGCGACACGCGTTTTCGACTGGATCGCCGCGTCGGGAGACAATGGCGCGCTGCCCTATATCGTCATCGACAAGAACAATGCCGCCTTGTTCCTGTTCGACGCGAAGGGGCAACTGCTCGGCAAGGCGCCCGTTCTGATCGGGGTGGCCGTCGGCGACGAGGCGACGCCGGGCATCGGCAGCAAAAAGCTGGCCGAGATCGGCCCCGCTGAGAAGACCACACCGGCAGGGCGTTTCCTCGCCAGATACGGACTGGCCGCGGGCAGGCAAAAGGTGCTGTGGGTGGATTACGCCACGTCGGTCGCGCTCCATCCGATCCCGACAGGATACAATCCCAAGGAACGCCGTCGCCAGCGCATGGCGTCGCCGACGTCCGACGACAACCGCATTACGTTCGGGTGCATCAACGTGCCCTCGACCTTCTACACTAAGAGCGTGCAGCCCTTGTTCCGCAAGAAGGGCGGCTATGTTTATATCCTGCCCGACACCAAGTCGCTCGAGGCGGTCTTTCCGCTCTTGCTGGGGCAGGCGGTCGCGAGCGGCGGTTCGCACTGATCGTCGCTCTGGCGGGCGTCGTCGTTACGTCGGCCAGGAGGAAGGCTGGGCCGTCAGTCGCTCGAGATAGGCACATAGCATGTCGGCCAGCGCCTCCGACCAGTCGACAATCTCGGTCTCCGTCCGCTGCGTCTCGGAAAAGCTGCTGCCTACGCCGCTGAGTGTCATCTTGATGAGATCCCCGGCAAGCATCCGTTTATGGTCGGGCACGTCCGGCAGCGCCTCTTGCAAGAACGTGCGGAAGATCTTGGCGTTTTCCTTCTTCGCTTCGATTGCTTCCGGCGCATCGCGGTAGAGCGGTGCCGCGTCGCTCAAGGCGGTACGGATCGCCGCTTCCTCGCATTCGGACCGGATGAAGGCGTGGACCAGACGGCGAACGCGGACGTGCGGTGGGGTGGTCCGGTCTTCGAGGATGCCCCGCAGCAGCGCCGAGGTTCGCTGCCACTCGTCGCTCTGCAGGCGGAACAATATCGCAGCCTTGTTCGGGAAATATTGGTACAGCGAGCCGACGCTCACGCCGGCGCGCTCGGCGACTCGCGCGGTGGTGAAACGCCGGGCGCCTTCCCTCATCAAAACCTGAACAGCCGCATCGAGCACGGCCTCGACCAACTGGTTCGAGCGTGTCTGCTGGGGCTGTTTGCGCGAGGTAATGAAGGTGCTGCGAGCGGCGGTCATGCGGGCATCCTGCCAATGCGAATAGTCAAAGCTGACGAACTAGTCGTATTTTCCGTTCCGGCAGGCAAGTCCTGCTGCACAGCCAAGATCGCACCTGGAGAAAACCCAAATGACCACGCTTTCGAGCGCCCCTGTGGCGCCTCTTCTCGCGCGCCTGTTCGCCGACGCCGATGCCAATCCGCCGGCACGAAGCCCGGCCTTTGCCGGCGTGACCAGCGAAGACCGCGGCCGAATGATGCGCAGCAAGACCGATTATCGCGATTTCTACGCCCAGCTCAGCGACTTCGCGCTGCCGGTGTCGCGTGAAGTCGGCGGCCTGCTCTACATGCTGGCCCGCGCCACTAATGCCCGTTCGATCGTCGAGTTCGGTACCTCGTTCGGCCTGTCGACGCTCCATCTGGCGGCGGCGCTGCGCGACAATGGCGGCGGGCGGCTGATCACCAGCGAGTTCGAGCCCGGCAAGCTGGCGACGGCCAAGGCTAATCTGGCCGAGGGCGGGCTGGTCGACTTGGTCGAGTTTCGCGAAGGCGATGCGCTGGAGACGCTGGCGGTCGACCTGCCCGAGACGATCGACCTCATGCTGCTGGACGGCGCCAAGGCGCTGTACTCGGATATTCTCGACCGGGTGGAGAGCCGGTTGCGGCCGGGCGCGATCCTGATCGCCGACAATGCCGATTATTGCCCCGAATATCTCGAGCGGGTCGGCAATATCGCCAATGGCTATATGTCGATGCCGTTCAGCGACGAGGTGGAGTTTACAATCCGGCTCGGCTGATCCGCGGCTACGTTATCGACGCGATTGGCGGCCCGGTTGCCGTGAGGAACCGGGCCGCCATGCGCTTCATGCTTATTTCGCGGTGCTGACCCCGCACTGCTTCTGTTCCATCGGAATCTGCTTGGTGATGCGGGTGGCGTTCTCGGCATAGGCCTCGGTCACCGAACCACTGTTGACGGTCTTGCCACGCAGCGGACTCACGCCTTGGCAGAGGTGGAAGACGTGCGGTGTCGAGGACTTCTTGGCGCCGTTCTCCGGAGCGATCCAATAGACGAGGTCCTGGCCGGCCGGGTGGGCGGCATCCTTGGTCGCCTCGGCCACCGCATTGGAGTCCCTGGCGATATCCTTCGCCTGATCGGCAACCTCGGGCGAACAGGCCGTGGTCGGCTCGCCGGCTTTGATCTGGGCCGCGCACTTGTTCATGTCCTGGGTATATTGCTCGGTCGACGGCGGCTTGAAGTCCACGCCGATCACGGTGGCGACCAGCGCCAGAACGACCCCGATGCCGCCGGCGATCTTCTTGTTCTTCGGATCCATGTCCTTGTCCAGGAAGATCAGGGCAATCAGCGGGAGAAAGGCGATCACCGTAATGATCGCGCCGAGCTGGTTCTGGACGAAGAACCGGAATGCGTCCGCTCTGGTGGCCGGATCCTGCCTGTTGGCCGCTTTCCACATCAGGCTGCCGGCAATCGCGAACACTGCGATCACCACCAGAAGGCCGATCAGCAACGCAAGGTTGCCATGGTCAAACTTGTGCTGCTTGAGCATGACGATACCGGCGATCTCGGTGCCGATGGCAACAACCCAGGCGAGCGCGGCGAACAGGCGAAGTCGCTTGGCGGCAGATTGCTGGCCCTGTGACGCTTGCCAGTCTTTGGTGACGTCGACGTCTGCGCCAGGATTGGTGTCAGGCATGTTCAGAACCCCCCTTATCGACCTTCGACACGGCGGGCAGCGGTCGGGAAACCTGGGCCACCTCGCGCAGCGTCTTCAAGACCTTGTTCGCGAACAGCCTAACCGACGTCGCCGGTTGGAACCAGCAATAATCGCCGGCAGCATTCACCGGTAACAATCGCTTGCCGACTCTGCCGGCGCCGCCATCGCGATTTCGCCAGTCACCGTAATTCTAAAGGCAACGTCCCGTCGTCGTTCAGTTTTGCTGCCGCAAACGAGCGACTTCCTTTGGCGTGATGTTCGACTTTGCGGCGCCGAAACGAGCCGTCACATAGTTGGCGGCGGACGCGATTTCCGTGTCGGAATAGGATGCGGCAAAGCTCGGCATATAGGGGCGGCCGGAACCGGGCTTCCCGGCGCCGTTGAGGATCATCGCCGCCACGTTCGCCGCCGTCGGATCGTTGACCGCGCGCACGCCGGTCAGCCGGGCCTCCTCGACGATGGCCCCGGCGCCCGTCCAGGCATGGCAACTGGCGCAACTGCCCTCGAACACCCGTTTGCCGACCGGGTTGTCGATCGATGCAAGCTTGGGCGAGGCCGGAGCCGGGCCGGCGGGTTGCGGCGAGCGATCGCTGCGAATGGCAGGCACCGTCTTCAGATAGGTGATGATCGCGGCGAGATCGGAAGGGGTCAGTTTCGACAGGCTCAACGCTACCGCTTCGCCCATCGGGCCGGATGCGCCTCCGCGTCCCTGTGCGTGACCGGTCGACAGATAGGATGCAAGCTCGGCATCGCTCCAGCCGCCAATGCCGCTGACGCGGTCGCCGGTGATGTTATAGGCGTTCCAGCCTTCGGCCACGCCGCCCGCGAATTTGTTGCGCTGGTCGAGCGCCTGCATCAGGTTTCGCGGCGTATGGCATTCGCCGCAATGACCGGCGGCTTCGACGAGATAGGCGCCGCGATTCCACGCCGCGCTGCGCTCGCTGACCGGACGGAAGCGCCGGTCGCTGTTGAAGAAGGCCGACCAGATTCCCATCAGCCAGCGCTGATTGAACGGGAAGCCGAACGTGTTGGGTTTGTTCGCCTGCTTCACCGGCGGAAGCGAGAACAGATAGGCCTTGATCGCCAGCACGTCGGCGTCGGTCAGCATCGTGTAGGACGCGTAGGGAAAGGCTGGATAGAAACGTGATCCATCGGGCGCGACACCCTTGTGCACGGCATCGAGGAATTGCGCGTCGGTCCATTTGCCGATCCCGGTTTCCGGATCCGGCGTGATATTCGGGGTATAGATCGTCCCGAACGGGAGGACGAACGGCCGCCCGCCCGCGAACGGCCTCCCGCCTTTGGCCGTATGGCACGCCTCGCAATCGGCCATCCGGGTGACATAGTCCGCGCGCGTCCGTGGGTCGGCGGTCGCGAGCTCCGCCGGCAACCCGGTCAGCGTCTTGTCCGGATAGCTGGCCAGCTCCACCTGCGTGCCCCCCGCAAAGCTATAGGGACCGGGCTGAAAGACCATGCGGCCGATGATCGCCGCCACGAGCACGACGATCGCGCCCGCCAGAAGCAACAGGTTCCGCCGCATCCTCAAGCCCCCTTCGCGATGAGTGCGCGGTCGATCGGCATGCGCGTGAGCTGCACGCCGGTTGCCGCATAGACGGCGTTGGCGACGGCGGGCTGCGTGACCACGGTTCCCGGCTCGCCGATCCCGCCCGAATTCTCGCTGCTCGGCACGACATGCACTTCGATCGCCGGCATCTCGTCGATGCGGATGATGCGATAGTCGTTGAAATTGCCCTGCTCGACGGCGCCCCCCGCAAAGGTGATCTTGCCGAATAGCACCGCCGACAAGCCAAAGGTTGCGCCGCCCTGGATCTGCGCTTCGAGGATATCGGGGTTGATGACCTTGCCGACATCGGCGGCGATCACCAGGCGCGTGACGCTCACATCTCCCTCGTCGCTCACCGCCACGTCCGCGATCGCGGCGAGAAAGCTGCCAAAGGCGTTCATCAGCGCGATCCCGCGTCCGCGCCGCGCCCCGGATGGAAGGGATGGCGCCAGCGTACCCCAGCCGGCCTTGTCGGCCGCGAGGTTCAACACGCCCAGCGCGCGCGCATTCTTTTCGAGCAGACCGCGTCGGAAAGCGAGCGGATCGACGCCGTTCTTGCGCGCGATCAGATCCATGAAGCATTCGATCGCGAAGATGCTGCCGTTCGGACCGACACCGCGCCAGAAAGCGACCGGCACCGCGCTTTCGTGGCGGATAAATTCGACCAGCCGGTCGCCGACCGCATAGGGCACCTCGGCCGCCCCATCGACCGCATCGGCATCGATGCCGTCCTTGAACGCCGGCGGCAGCCAGTGCGCCATGACCGATCCGCCAGTGACGCGGTGATGCCAGGCCGTGATCCGTCCGTTTTCCAGCCGGGCCTTCAGATGCTCGTGATAGAGCGGACGATAGAGTTGCTGGCGGATATCCTCTTCGCGCGACCAGATCACCTTGACTGGTCCGTCGACCTTGGCGGCGATCCGCACGGCCTTGACCACGCCGTCGACCTCGAGCCGGCGGCCGAAGCCGCCGCCGATCAGGTGATTGTTGACCGTCACCTTGTCGGGCGTGATGCCCAGTGCCGTGGCGGCACCGGCCTGGGCGAAACCGGGCACTTGCGTCCCGGTCCACAATTCGCAGGCGCCACCCTGCACGTGCACCGTGCAATTGGTCATCTCCATCGGCGCATGGGCAAGATAGGGAAGTTCGTAGCTCGCTTCGAACAAGGTACCGTCTTTGAGCTTGGCGAGCGCGTCGCCTTCCTTCTTGGCGACGACCCCGGGCCCCTGCGATGCCTTTTCCAGATCGGACCACAATTTCGCCTGATCGAGTCCGGCATTGGCCCCGGACGCCCAGTCGATCGCCAGCGCGTCCAGCCCCTGCATCGCCGACCAGGTGCTGTCCGCGACGACCGCGACGAGATCGTCGAGCACGACCACCTGCCTGACGCCGGGGACGGCGAGCGCCGGCGCCTGATCGACCTTGCCGACCTTGCCGCCGAGCACGGGCGGCGATCGCAACGTCGCGAATTTCATGCCCGGCAGCATCACGTCGATGCCGTAGACCGTCTTGCCGATCGCCTTGTCCGGCGTATCGATGCGATGCACTGGCTTGCCGATCAGACGGAACCGGGCCGGATCCTTGAGCGCGACCTCGGCCGGCGGCTTCAATCGCGAGGCGGCGTCGGCCACCTCGCCATAGCGCAACGAGCGGCTGCTCGCGGTATGCGTGATCACGCCGTTTTCGGTGGTGAGGCTGGCGGCGTCGACCCGTAACCGCGCAGCGGCGGCCGCCACCAGGAGCGCACGCGCGGTCGCGCCTGCCTTACGCAGTGGTCCGCTCCACGCCATGGTCGTGGTCGATCCGCCGGTGGCCTGCACGACGAACACCGGGCTGCCGTAATTGGCCTGATCGGGCGGTGCGTGCGCGGCGACCACCTTGTCGAGCGCGACGTCGAGTTCCTCGGCGATGCACTGGCTCTGCGAGGTATAGACTCCCTGGCCCATTTCCACTGCCGGCAGCGTGAAGGTCACCCGGTCGTCGGGCGCGATGTGAATGAAGGCGTTGAAGCGCTGGCCGGTCGGCACCGGCTCGGGCGCACTCGTCATGGCGGCGCGCGCGGCGCTCCATGGCAGCTCGATCGCGACAAGCAGCCCGGCGACAAGCGCGCCGCCCTGGAGCACCGCGCGGCGCGACAGGCCGTTGGCGGCCTCAGGAGCGGGCGGCATGCTTGATCCCCTCGCGAATGCGCACATAGGTACCGCAGCGGCAGAGATTGCCGGCCATCGCCGCATCGATATCGGCATCGTCGGGAGCGGGATTGCCGGCCAGCAGCGCGGCAGCCGACATAATCTGTCCCGGCTGGCAATAACCGCACTGGATGACCTCCAGATCAATCCATGCTTTCTGGATCTTCGCCCCTGCGGGGGTGTTGCCGACGCCTTCGATCGTCGTGATCGCACGGTTGCCGACGCGCCCCACCGGGAGCTGGCAAGACCGGACGGCGACACCGTCGAGATGAACCGTGCACGCGCCGCATTGGGCGATCCCGCAGCCGAACTTCGTGCCGGTCATTCCCAGCAGGTCGCGCAACATCCACAATAATGGCATATCTGGCGGAGCATCGACGTCGCGCTTTTCGCCGTTGATCGTGAACTCTGGCATCGACCTGCCTTTCGCTTATCCTGGTGGATGCGAAATACCCAGATCAGGAGCCGCCCTGGTTCCGGGCACGCACACAACTCCAGCACGAACACTATGCAGGGGATTCATTACCCCTGGCCGGGTGTAGCGATAGGCCATTCCGCCGCTCGACGCACGAGAAGATTCGCCATGTCGACGACCAGACCTGCACGGCACGCCGCTCAATTGCCTGGATGAGCGGCGGTCGATTCTTGTCTGACCTTGGCCAGGGGCGACGTCCAATATGCTTGTGTCGACGGACTCCGTGGAGTTCTGGCGGCTCAATCCAGCCAGTCAGAACGTCCGATCCCGATGACGGCTTTCCCAAAAGCCGCCATGCGGAATCGATCTCATAGCGGTCCTCTTTTAAGCCGCCTCGGCCCGCCGCTGTCTGAGTTCGTCATTCAGCATCTCGGCCAGCAGGAATGCCAGCTCCAGGCTCTGCCCCGCATTCAACCGCGGGTCGCAATGCGTGTGGTAGCGATCGGCCAGGCTCTGCTCGGTCACGTCGACGGCGCCGCCGGTGCATTCGGTGACGTTCTGCCCGGTCATCTCGGCATGGATGCCGCCGGCGAAGGTGCCCTCGGCGCGGTGGACGGCGAAGAAGCCGCGAACCTCAGCCAGGATGCGCTCGAACGGGCGCGTCTTGTAGCCATTGGCGGCCTTGATGACGTTGCCGTGCATCGGGTCGCAGCTCCAGATCACCGGATGGCCTTCGCGTTTCACCGCGCGGACCAATTTGGGCAGGCCGGCCTCGATCTTGTCATGGCCATAGCGGGTGATCAGGGTCATGCGGCCGGGCACGCGGCCCGGGTTGAGCGTATCGAGCAGCCGCAGCAGGACGTCGGGCTCCAGGCTCGGCCCGCATTTCAGGCCGATCGGGTTGCCGATCCCGCGCAGGTATTCGACATGCGCCGATCCGTCGAACCGGGTGCGGTCGCCGATCCACAGGAAATGCGCGCTGGTATCGTACCAGTCGCCGGTCAGGCTGTCCTGCCGCGTCATCGCCTGCTCGTACTGGAGCAACAGCGCTTCGTGGCTGGTGTAGAATTGCGTCTGGCCGAGCTGCGGCACGGTGTCGGGGTTGATCCCGCACGCTTCCATGAACTCGAGCGCCTCGCCGATCCGGTCGGCGGTCTCGGCGTACTTCTTCGCCCAGGGGCTTGAACCGAGGAAATCGTGCGTCCAGCGATGCACTTGGTGCAGGTTCGCATAGCCGCCCTGCGCGAAGGCGCGCAGCAGGTTGAGCGTCGCCGCCGATTGCGAATAGCCCTGGATCATCCGCTGCGGGTCGGGGATGCGGCTTTCGGGCGTGAAGGCGATGTCGTTGACATTGTCGCCGCGATAGCTCGGCAGCTCGACGCCATCGATGATCTCGGTATCGGCCGAGCGCGGCTTGGCGAACTGGCCTGCCATGCGGCCGAGCTTCACCACCGGCAGCTTCGACGCGAAGGTCAGCACCACCGCCATCTGCAGGATCACGCGGAACGTGTCGCGGATGTTGTTGGGGTGGAATTCGGCGAAGCTCTCGGCGCAATCGCCGCCCTGGAGCAGGAACGCCTTGCCCTCGACCACGCGCGCGAGATCGGTCGTCAGGTTGCGCGCCTCTCCGGCAAAGACCAGCGGCGGATAGCTGGTCAATTGCTTCGTCGCGGCGGCGAGCGCTGCGGCGTCGGGATAATTGGGCAACTGGCGTGCCTCATGCGAGGTCCAGCTATCGGGGGCCCATTTGGCGGCCATGATCGTCACTTTGCTTGTCGGTAAAGGGGCAAGTCCCATGCGCCGAATCAACTTTTGTCGCAACAAAGGAAAAGTCGATCACGCTGATCGCACGGCTTTGCGTCCGACCGGATCCCTTCGTGAGAGCGTCGGCGAAATAGCGTCCGGTGCTATTCAGGTGATCGGTAAAGGCGCGGAAGGTTGGGGGGAGAGCCACGCGCCTTGACGCCAACTTGCCTTGCATGTTCCCTGATTGTTCACATATCGCACCCGTGACCCGAGATCTGTTCGACATGCCGCCGGTCCCCGGCCTTCACAGCCGCTCCGACTTCTTCACCCCGGCGGAGGAAGGCGCGCTGATTGCCGCGATCGACGCTGTCGAGCTCGCCCCGTTCCGCTTCCAGCAATGGACCGGCAAGCGCCTCACCCACAGTTTCGGTTGGCAATATAATTTCCAGTCGGGCGAGCTCGGCCGGGGCGAACCGATGCCCGACTGGCTTCTGCCGATCCGCGATCGCGCCGCTACTGCCGCCGGACTGGCACCCGACGCGCTCGTCCAGGCGCTGCTGCTGCGCTACGATCCCGGCGCGGGGATCGGCTGGCACCGCGACCGTCCGATCTACGACCAGGTCGTCGGCCTCTCGCTCGGCGCGCCGGCGACGATGCGCTTCCGCCGCAAGCAAGACGAGCGCTGGCGCCGCGTCAACGTGCCCCTCGAGCCGCGCGGACTCTACCATTTGTCGGGAGAGGTTCGGCATGATTGGGAGCACAGCATCGCTCCGATCGACCAGACTCGTTGGTCGATCACGTTCCGATCCTTCTCGGCTCAAGGCTTGAGGGTAGCCGCAGCGGCCTGATTTCGCTGACTCGAATACGAGGGATGCACGCGGCTTCCACTTCTGCCATGACACAAAAATGTCATGGAAATGTCATGTGACGATCGGCGCCTTCTTGCTCGCGGTGCTTCCCTCATCCGCCGAGGCCGATGACGGCCAAGTCTGGCTGAGCGCCAATGCCCGTGGTCCGGTTGCCGGCCGAGTTGAACTAGGCGTCGAGACGAACGAGCGGTTCGGCCGCGACGGGGAAGGCGGCCTGTACGAAAGCGAGAACATCGCCATGCTCGGGCTTCGTTTCGACCGGGCGACCCTGGCCGCGGGGTATGTTCGCGACATTGTCTATCATGGCGGTAGTGCGACGATCGAACAGCGCGCGCGTCAGGATTTCAGCGTCGATCATCTCGCCAGGATCGGGCCGCTGGTCATTGGGGCGCGGTTGCGCGCCGAAGAGCGCTGGCGCGAGGGATCGAGCGGCACGGGCGTTCGGATCAGGCCGTTCGTCCGGCTGACCTTGCCGGTCACCGGCAAATTGAACCTGCTCGCCAGCCATGAGAGTTTCGTCAATCTGGGCGCCGGCGCCGGCCAGCGTGGCGGTTACGACCGCACGCGCAACTTCCTCGGCATCGGCGTGCCGCTGGCCAAGCGAGTCGGCGTCGAGATCGGCTATCTCAATCAATGGACCCGGGGCGCGCGTACCGTCGGCGCTGCGGCGTTCACCCTGGGGTGGCGCTGGTAGGGCGAATTCGTCGTCGGAACTGGCGCATCACGCGCGCTGCTGCTCGTCCCACGTTGCGCGCTCGGCAAAAATCTGCGCGACCGTGTCCATGTTTTCGCTGCCCCAGTTGCAGAGCGGCGTCAGTGCTTCGGCCAGGCTGTGGCCAAGCGGGGTAAGCGTATAGTCGACCCGCGGCGGCACTTCCCGGTAATCGTTGCGCGTGACGATGCCGTCGGCTTCCAACTCCTTCAGTTGCTGGATCAGCATCTTGTCGCTGACGCCGCGGACTGCGCGCTTGAGCTCGCCATAGCGGTTTGGGCCCTGGATCAGGAAATAGATGATCAGCGGCTTCCACTTGCCCGCGATCACACGAAGCGTGGCGTCGAGACCGCAGGAGAAGCCGGGGACGCAGGATGGAATGGTAGACATAATCGATACTTACCAAAAGGTGCATACTTGTCGATAGGTGGGTGCTTCGCCAGCTACGTGCCAGCGCTAAGATGAAAGGCACGAGACATGAAAAGACTGAATGGCAAGACGGCAGTCGTGACGGGTGGCGGCACGGGTATCGGTCTGGGCAGCGCACGACGCTTCATCGAGGAAGGCGCCTTCGTCTATATCTTTGGACGCCGGCAGGAGGCACTCGACAAGGCTGCTGCGGAACTGGGTCCGAATGCCCGCGCGGTGCAGGGGTCGGTCACCGATCAGGCCGATCTCGACGGGTTGTTCGAGACGGTGAAGGCCGAGCGCGGCGGCCTCGACATCCTGATGGCCAATGCCGGCTTCGGCGAACTGGTACCGCTCGGGCAGATCACCCGAGACCAATATGATGCGGCGTTCGACATCAACGTCAAAGGCGTGCTGTTCACGGTTCAGACCGGGCTACCCCTGATGGGTCCGGGCGGTTCGATCATTCTGACCGGTTCGACCGCCGGTGTAATGGGCACGCCGGCGTTCAGCGTTTACAGTGCGACTAAGGCAGCCGTGCGCAACTTCGCCCGCGGCTGGGCGCAGGATCTGCGCGGCACCGGCATTCGCGTGAACGTATTGTCGCCCGGACCGACCCTGACCGAGCTTGCCGAAGAGGCGGTCGGTCGCGACGCGATGATCGAGATGGGATCGGGCACGCCGATCGGCCATGTCGGCGATCCATCGGAGATCGGTGCGGTAGCGGCCTTCCTGGCGTCCTCGGACAGCAGCTTCATGACCGGCGGCGAAGTGTTCGCCGATGGTGGATTCGCGCAGATCTGACGCACCCTGGCGGTGGCTACTCGGCCGGCGCCCCCGGAAAACGGGGCGCCGGCCTTCGGTATGTGTGTGCGGCAGTGGGATGGGAATGCACGCAAGTTTCAGCGCGACGACCGGCTAGGCGGCGCGAAGGCGGGAACTTCGAACCTGGGCGCAGCCAGCGACACCTCTGTCGGCAACTCCCGCGTGTTTCCGGTGCGCAGGAAATCGTAGATCGCCTGCTTGGCGCCGGGGCTCTCGCGCAATTGGTAAAAGGCGCCGTCATGCCCGGCGCGGTGCACGAGGATGGCATGGCCATTGGGGAAATAGGGCAACAGACCGAGCGTGTTCTCGACCGGCGTCGAAGTGTCCCAGTCGCCATGTACGAAGACGACCGGGATCGGCGTCACGCGCGGACACCGCACCGCGTCGCCCATGTCGGGCGTCGGCCAGTCGGGCGCTGACACCAGGTTTGCCTCGAAATTCCAGCTGCCCAGCAGGTCCAGCGCGGGATCGGTGCGCATCTGATGCTCGCGATCCGCCGTGACGCCCAGGCTGCTGTCGGCGAGCGGGCCGATCAATTTGACCGGGCCCGCCCGCCGGTCCTCCATCGTCTGGCGCGCCCATGCGTCGTAATGGCCATAATAGAGCGACAGGATGAAGGCAGGCCAATGCTCAGCCTCATCGGTGCGCGCCAACAGGGCGAGCTGCAAATCTTCCGCGCCGAGCACGACCGTCTGCGCCTTGCCGGCATCGTCGCGGATAGTCACCCGGATCGGCGCCGTGGCGAAGCGCTGGTGCAGGGCGCGTACCGCCGCCATCATCCCGCCATCGGGCAGATAAGGCGCCAGGCCAGGATCGCGATCGGCGTCATAGGCGATGCGCTGGAGCGCGGCGAAGACGTGCGATGGCATGTCGAATCCGTTGTTCAGCGGCTCGACCGACGAGAGCACGGCGCGGGCGACGATCTCGGGATGGAAGCGCATCACCGCGAGCGACCATTGCGAGCCGAAACTGCCGCCGAACAGGTTGATCTTGTCATAGCCGAGCGCTCGCCGCAGATCGTCGACATCCGCCGCGAACGCGTCGATCGTGTAGCCGGACAGGTCCTTGTCGGGATTATACGCGACCGCCCGCCGGGCGAGCGCCTGCATCGCGCGGCTGTCGGCCTGGACCGAGGCCGGCTGGTCGAGTGGGGAAGCGTCGGCCGTTTCGACGAGCATCTCGCCGCGGCTGGTATAGCCGCGCTGCTCGATCACGACGAGGTCGCCCGCCGCGCCGAAGGTCAACCACGACCGCAAGCGGCTTTGCGCGCCTTCGCTCTTGTCCGTGAAGGCGCCGAGCACGCTCAGGCCGGGGCCGCCGGGAAGCCAGAAAATCGGCGGCGCGCCAGTCGGATGGGGTGCCTTAATCCGCGCGAAGCCGATGCCGATGCGGCGGCTCGTCGGCTTGCCGCGATTCTCGGGCACATAGAGCGTGCCGATCTCATAGCGGACGGTCTCGCCGGTCGGGAGCGTCACATGTCCCTGTTCGATCACGATCCGATCGCTCGTCGCCTGCTGCGCCGAAGCGGGCATCACCTGAAAGAACGGCGCCAACGCTAACAAGGCGAGCATTCGAATCGATCGCATGACAGTTCCCCGCAGGACGGCTTGCGGTCGATTGCACTCCAATATATATCTTCATGTCAAGATACTTGATATGAAGATTGTTGTGTATGGCTGAGCAAGCATCCGTTCTCGCGGAGGAGGATATCGTCGACCAATTGCTCCGCGACTGGGCGCGCGAGCGACCGGACCTGGACGTATCGGCGATGGCGGTGGTCGGCCGCCTGCTGCATCTGGGCGGACTGCTTCAGGCGCGGGCGGGCGAACGGCTTCGCGAGCATGGAATCGGCTATACCGAACTCGACGTGCTGGCCACGCTGCGGCGGTCGGGTGCACCTTATCGCTTGAGCCCGACGGCGCTCAGGAAATCCGTATTGCTGACCTCCGGCGCGATGACGGCATGTCTCAACAGGCTGGAACAACGCGGATTGATTTCCCGAACCCCGGACGAGACCGACCGCCGATCGCTCGTGGCGATGCTTACCGACCAGGGCGTACAACTGATCGACCAAGCGATCGCCTCTCATTTCAGCGCGGCCCAGCGGACGGTGAATGGGCTCGATCGAAACGAGCGCGCGGAACTGGCGCGTTTGCTGCGAAAATTGAGACTTCAACTCGAATGATTGTCAGCGGGGCCCGTCTCGTCCCTTGAACGTGGAGCGGATCGGTAGACCCGCCGCCCCTCCAATCGCTAGGAACCAGCGCCTAAGCTACCTCACCCGTTCGCCACCCAATTGCCGTGGAAGCCCGGCGGCACGCGGTGCGGGATGCGGATGGTGGCGACCGGCGGTTCCCCGAAGCGCGTCGCGTCGAGGATCACGAGATCAGTGGTCTCGTGCGGCAGGTCGATCACCAGCCCGACCATCCAGCCGTCGCCTTCAGGCGCATCCTCGCTGCGCGGCACGAACACGAATTCGCCCGGATAGCGGCCCTCGCCGAACTCGTGGACTTCACGCGTCCCGGCTTCCAGGTCTTGCTTGTAGAGCTTGGTCGCGCCGACCGCCCATTCGCCTTCGGGTAGCGCCATCGTATAGGCGTAGCGATAGGGCTGACCGAAGAAGCGCTCGTCGGGGCGGGGGAATTCCTGCGGGCTGGCATCGATCGTGCGGCGGTCGATCGTCTTCGCGACCGGGTCGATCGTCCAGCGTTCCAGCCCCAGCGACGTGCCCGACGGCCCGCCGGTCGCCTCGGCAAACATCGTGTCATAGACGCACGCGTCGAGCACCACCCGTCCGTCGGCGGTGTCATAGGCATTGGCGACGTGGAAGATATAGGTCTGCGGGCAATCGACCCAGACGATCTCGTCCTCGCCGCCATTGCGCGGCAACAGGCCGACCCGCGCTTGGTGATCGGGATTCCAGCGATAGGGAAAACCGTGCCCGCCGATCAGCGCCTTCATCGAAAAAGTGACGGGCAGATCGAGGATCAGCGCATAGCGATTGGTGATCGCGCAATCATGGATCGAGGGGCCGTGCTGGACCTTGATCGGCAGTTCGCGGACGACCCTGCCGTCGCGATCGATCACGACGTGGCGGACGATGTCGGGCTGGGTCGCTTCATAGCAGATGGCATGGTTCTCGCCCGTCCTGGGATCGAGATGCGGGTGCGCGGTGAAGCTACCCAGCAGCGTGTCATCGAACGGATTGTAGGTTTGCTCCTCCAGCGTGTCGGACAGTTCGACCGGATAGCTGCCCGCCTCGACCAAAGCCCAGGTGCGGCCGGCGATGCCCAGGACGTTGGTGTTGACGGTGTCGAAGCTCGCGTGGCGCGGGCCGGGTGCCGACGGCATGCCGGTTTCCGCCGCGACCTGCTTCGACCGGATCCAGCGATTGCGATACCACAAGGCCTTGCCCTGTTTGAGCGCGATGCCGTGGATCATGCCGTCGCCGACAAACCAGTGATAACCCTTGGCCTCGGGCTTGGCGGGGTTCGGACCGATCCGCAGATAGCGGCCATCGAGCTCCGTCGGGATCGTGCCGGAGACCGGCAGATCCTCCAGCGTGACTTCGCGATCCATCGGCTTGTGGATGCCGGTCAGAAACGGATGGTCCTGGTCGGGCATGCGCTTACGGTTGAATTCGGCGACCACGCCGATGCCCTTGGTGACGGTGCCCCGGATTGCATTTTCGATCACGCTCGCCATGACTGGTCTCCGACTCGATGTTTATGGCGTCAACATATCGATCATGGTAACAGTGTCAACATGGATTTGGTCTTGAACAGAAGAAGCACGGGTTAGTGGCGAAAACCTCCTATCATCATGGCGACCTGCGCGCGGCGCTGATCGCCGAGGGGTTGCGCCTGCTCGCGGCACGCGACGCAGAGGATCTGTCGCTGCGCGAGGTCGCGCGCGGCGTCGGGGTCAGCGCTACCGCGGTCTATCGCCATTTCCCCGACAAGGCGGCGTTGATGGCCGCGCTCGCCGCCCAGGGGCTCGACATGCTGAGTCAAGTGCAGCACGCCGCCTATGACGCGGCGGGCGGTGGGGTTGCCGGATTCAACGCGACCGGCGCGGCCTATGTCCGTTTCGCGCTGCTCCACACTGCCTTGTTCCGTCTGATCTTCGCCAACCCGCCGACCGGCAAAAGGGTCGAGCTCGCCGACTCCCCCGACAATGCGATGCGCTTTCTGATGGAGAATGCCGCGAGGCTCGCCCCGCCGGGGATGGAGGCGCGCATCTTCGCGCTGCAATCCTGGTCGGTGGCACACGGTCTCGCCATGCTGATCATCGATGGGCAATTGCATGTCGACGACAAGACCATCGACGCGGTGATCGATGCGCATATGATGGCAGTGAGCGACGAGAGGAAATCCGGATGAAGGCCCAGGCGAACGGTATCGAGATCGAATACGAGACCTTCGGCGAACCGACTGATCCGGCGGTGCTGCTGATCATGGGTCTGGGGGCGCAGCTGACGCGCTGGCCGTTACCGTTCGTCGAGGACCTGGTCGCGCGCGGCTATTTCGCGATCCGCTATGATAATCGCGATATCGGCCTGTCGACTAAGTTCGACGGCGCCCCGGTGCCCGAACTGCCGGCGCTGATCGGCGCGATGATCGCCGGACGAAAGCCCGACGTGCCCTATTCGCTCAACGACATGGCCGCCGATGCGGTCGGTCTGCTCGACGCGCTCGACATCCGGCGCGCGCACATCATGGGCGCGTCGATGGGCGGGATGATCGCGCAATTGGTTGCGGCGGAATATCCCGACCGGGTGTTGTCACTGACCTCGATCATGTCGTCGACCGGCAATCCCGGCCTGCCGCCGTCCAAGCCCGAGGCGATGGCGGTGCTGACCTCACGCCCGACCGGCAACGACCGCGAGACGATGATCGCGCACGGCCTGCGCGCCGAAAAGATCATTGGCAGCCCGGGCTATCCGGTCTCGGAGGACGTGATGCGGGCACGCGTCGAACGCGATTTCGATCGCATGCACTATCCCGCCGGGCCTGGTCGGCAACTCGCCGCGGTGGTCGCGAATGGCGACCGCCGTGCGGCGATCGCGACGATCAAGGTGCCGACGATGGTGATCCACGGCGCCGACGACCCGCTCGTACCGGTCGAGGCCGGGCGCGACACCGCCACGACGATCGCGGGCGCGCAGATCACCGAAGTGCCGGGGATGGGCCACAATCTGCCCGAGGCGCTGATCCCGACCGTGCTCGACGCGTTCGAGAAGGTAGCCAAGCAGACCGCTCCGGCCTGAGCCGGGGAAGCGGAGTCAGGCTCGCCCGAGCCGCTCGCCGGCATAGCGGCCGCTGCGGATCGGCTCCCACCACCAGCGATTGGCGAGATACCAGTCGATCGTCTGCGCCAGCCCGTCCTTGAAGTCGTGCTGGACGCGCCAGCCTAGCTCGCGCTCGGCCTTGTCGGGGTCGATTGCGTAGCGGCGGTCGTGTCCGGGACGGTCGGCGACGAAGCTGATCAGCGAGCGCCGCGGCGGCTGTCCGTGGGTGCCCAGGCGCTCGTCGACCAGATCGCAGATCGCCTCGACCACTTGCAGGTTGGTGCGCTCCTCACGCCCGCCGATATTGTAGCTTTCGCCGATGCGCCCCTTGGTCAGCACCAGGTCGAGCGCGCGGGCGTGATCCTCGACATGCAGCCAGTCGCGGACATTCTCGCCGCGGCCATAGACCGGCAGCGGCTTGCGATCGATCGCGTTGAGGATCGTCAGCGGGACCAGTTTCTCGGGAAAATGGAACGGCCCGTAATTGTTCGAGCAGTTCGACAGCACGACGGGCAGCCCATAGGTTTCGTGCCAGGCGCGAACGAAATGGTCCGACGCGGCCTTCGACGCCGAATAAGGCGAGGAGGGCGCATAGGGTGTGGTCTCGGTGAACACGCCGCTGTCGAACGGAAGGTCGCCGAACACTTCGTCGGTAGAAATATGGTGGAACCGGAAGTGGGCGCGGCGATCGGCGGGCAGAACTTGCCAATAATCCGTCACCGTCGCCAACAGCCGGACCGTGCCAAGCACGTTGGTCGTGACGAATATCTCGGGCCCGTCGATCGAGCGGTCGACATGGCTCTCGGCGGCGAGATGCATGACGCTGTCGACATTCTCCTCGCGCAGCAGCACGCCAACCAGCTCGCGATCGGCGATATCGCCGTGGACGAAGCGGTAATTGGGCGCCTGCTCTACCGAGGACAGCGAAGCGAGGTTGCCGGCATAGGTCAGCTTGTCGAGATTGACGACGCGCGTGCCGGAGCCGACCAACAGCCGCACCACCGCGGATCCGATAAATCCGGCACCGCCGGTGACCAGGACGGTTCTCACCAATCGGTGCTCGCGCGGCGGCGAAGATAGGTCGCGTAGTCGGTCTTGCCGAGCAGGTCGGCGCGCTTCAGCATCGCTTCGGCATCGATCCAGCCCATGTCGAACGCGATCTCCTCGGGGCAGGCGATCTTGATTCCCTGGCGATGCTCGATCGTCCTGACGAACGACCCGGCGTCGTGCAGGCTGTCATGCGTCCCGGTGTCGAGCCAGGCGTAGCCACGGCCCAGTTGGACAACCGACAGGTCGCCACGCTCGAGATAGATCGTGTTCACATCGGTGATCTCGAGTTCGCCGCGAGGCGACGGGCGGATCGACCGCGCGATCTCGGTAATGTCACTGTCGTAATAATAGAGCCCGGTCACTGCCCAGCGCGATTGCGGCTTGGCCGGCTTTTCCTCGATGCTGGTGGCGCGCCTGGTCGCCGGATCGAAGGTGACCACGCCATAACGTTCGGGATCCTCGACCTGATAGGCGAACACGGTCGCGCCGCGCTCGCGCTCGCTGGCGGACTTGCACAAGGCGCCCAGGCCCGAGCCATGGAAGATATTGTCGCCCAGGATCAACGCCGCCGGGCCACCGCCGACAAAATCGGCCCCGATGATGAAGGCTTCGGCCAGGCCGTTCGGCTCAGGCTGTTCGGCATAATCGAGATTGATGCCGAACGCCGAACCGTCGCCGAGCAACTGCCGGAACAACGGCAGATCTCGCGGTGTCGAGATGATCAGGATGTCGCGGATGCCACCGATCATCAGCGTCGAGATCGGATGATAGATCATCGGCTTGTCGAACACCGGCAGCATCTGTTTCGAGACGGCCAATGTGGCGGGATACAGCCGGGAGCCCGAACCCCCCGCGAGAATGATTCCCTTCATATGCCGGGCGATATCGGGCGGGGGAGGGAGATACAAGCTGATCGGCGGTTCGGCTCGAGGAGCTGCGCAAAGCCGCCGCGCCACGCGGCCACGCGACCGTTGCGCGGCGCTCGGATTGGCTTTACCCGCCGTCGCAAGTACCATCGGTGCCGAGCAGGCCCGCGAGACGAGGGGACGAAAATCATCATGCTATTTTCGGGCTCGCCGTTCGCGCTGTTCGTCCGGCACGGCGGCCACCTAGGTGGCGCCGTGAAGATCGATTTTTAGCCTACCACCTTTCGTGGGCCCGTCCACGCTGCACCATTCCTAGAGCCGGATAGCATGTCACAGGATAAAGGCGATGTCGGCGCGCCCGGCCTGCAGTTGCGAAAGGCCGATATCTGGCAGATCGTCCGCTTCCTGGCGGTCGGCGTGCTCAATACGGCGTTCGGATACGTAGTCTTCGCGGCCGGAATCCTCGCGGGCCTGTCGAGCGGGATCGCGCTGGCGATCGCGATGGTGATCGGCGTGATCTTCAATTTTTTCACCTTGGGCCGCCTGGTATTCGATAGCCGCGATCCGACGCGCTTGCCGCGTTTCGTGGGGGTATATGCGCTGACCTATATCGTGAACCTGATGCTGCTGAGGCTGTGGGAAGGGGCAGGCGTCGGCCCGTTGGTGGCGCAGCTCGCATGCTTGCCGGTGACGGTCAGCCTGACCTTCGTGCTGATGCGTTTCCTGGTGTTCCGGTGAGCGGGGTTATCCGCGACACCGCGCCGGCGTCCACGCGGCAGACGTGGCTTGCGGGCGGCTGGCTGATGGTGGCGCTGCTCGCGTTGCGCGCGGCTATCCTGCTACTCGGTCCCGGCGTCCTGAACGGTGACGGTTTCCTGTATGTAAGCGCTGCCCAGCACCTCCTGCAACACGGCCAGATGCCACCGGCCACCGCGCAGTCGCGATCCTTTTCCGTCGTCCTGGCGCCGGTGATCGCGTTCCTGGGGCACGACGCGATCTGGAATCCGGTGCCGTTCAGACGGTTGGGACAGCCCATCGCCGACGCGATGCACGTCGTGCAAATTGCGTTTGACGTGGCGCTCGTGGCATTGCTGATGCACTTCTATCGCCAGGTCGGCCCGCGCAATCGCTGGGCCTATCTCATCGGTATGGGGGTGATCGCGCTTCAGCCGATTACCGCATCCTGGACCAATTTCGTCGTTCCCGACTCGCTGGCGACGTTCGGACTGTTCGTCGGGTTGTATCTGCTGGCGGCGGCGGCGATCGACGGGGCGGTGTGGCGTCTTGCCCTTGGCGGGCTGCTGGCGGGAGTAGCCGCTTTCTTGCGGATCGACCTTCTGCCGTTACTCGTCCTGTTGCTCGTGCCGTGGTGCTTGCTGCTGGTGCGCCGTGGAGGGCGCAAGGTGATCGCCGGGACCGCGCTCGCGCTCGCGTTATTTGCCGCTCCAATCCTGGGCATGATGGCGCTGCAATATGCCAGCCAAGGCGAACCCCGGTATGTGAATTCGGGCGCCAAGGATAATCCGAATAACGCCCGGCCCGGCTATTTTACCTGGACCCGCGCCTGGCTGCTTACACCAGGTGAATTTCACGATTTCGCCTTTGCCGAGGGCAATGCGGGCTGGCATGGGTTCGCCGTGGAGAATTATCCAGCGCGCGCCTTTGCCGACACTGCCGGTCGCGCCGACATCGCTGCGGCGCTCCAGGCATGGCAGACGGGCGGCTACACGCCGGCGGTGGACGCACGTTTTGCGGCGGCTGCCGAGCAGTTGCGTGCGGCGCGGCCGCTCCAGGCGTTCGTCACCGCACCGGCCGCGCGGACGGTGCAATTGTGGGGCAGCGCGGATGGCGGCGCCGCGCTCACTACTATCTTCGGCCTGTCACCCCCGCCTCTCGTGTCGCGATTGGTGGCGGCCACCGTCGTGCTCCTCAAGATCGTCTTGATCCTTTTTACGCTGATCGGGTCGTGGGCACTCGCTCGGCAGGTCGTCGCGTCGCGCTTCGCCCTCAGCGCCGTTCTCGATTGGCCGCAGGCCCTTGGCATTCTGTCGCTGGCGGCGTTGCTCGGCCGGGCGGCCGAAATGTTGGTCCTTAACCTAATCTATGCCAGCGCGGTGATGGAATCGCGCTATGTGATCGAGACATGGCCGTGCCTGATCGTGCTGGCCGCGCTGGGCTATCGCGCGACAATCGCGCGGTTCTCGCGCGACGCCGCGACGCCCGCCGTCGTGGTGCCGCCGAGTAGCGAAGCGAACGGTTCCTTCGGAGTTGCCCGATGACGTCGATTCCGATGAACGATCTGCGCCGGCGCTATGCGCGTCACGAGGCGGAGCTGTCGTCGGTCGCGCTCGACGTGCTCGCGTCGGGCTATTGGATCAACGGGCCCCGCACCGCCGCCTTCTGCCGCGACTTCGCCGCAGCGACCGGTGTCGCGCATTGCGTCGGCGTGGCGAATGGCAGCGATGCGTTGGAGATCGCGTTGCGCTGCCTGGTCACCAATCCGGCGCGGCGCGAGGTAGTGACCGTTGCCAATGCCGGTGGTTACACGACAACGGCCTGCCGGCTGATCGGGTTGACGCCGGTCTATGTCGATATCGAGGAGCGGTCCCAGCTGATCGATATCGACCATGCCGTGGCAGGGGTCGGGCCGGCGACGGGCGCGGTCGTCGTCACACATCTTTACGGCGGCCTGGTCGATGTCCCCGCCTTGCGCGCCGCGTTGGATACCGCCGGGCATGCCGATGTGCCGGTCATCGAGGATTGCGCCCAAGCGCACGGCCTGCGCGGCTGCGGGGCTGGAGCGGGCGCATTCGGCGAGCTGGCGACGTTCAGCTTCTACCCGACCAAGAATCTCGGCGCGCTTGGCGATGGCGGGGCGATCGTAACCGGCGATGCCGAGCTGGCCGCCCGGGTCGCGCAATTGCGCATGTACGGCTGGGGCGGCAAATACGACGTGGTGACCGCCGGCGGTCGCAACTCGCGGCTCGACGAGCTGCAGGCGGCGTTGCTGTCGGCGCTGCTCCCTCATGTCGACGCCGACAATGAGCGGCGGCGGGAGATCATCGCTCGCTACGCGGCGGCGGCCGTCGCCGGCACCGCGATCGTGTCGAGCCCGCACGGAACCGTCGGTCACCTTGCCGTAATGCTCACCGACGATCGCGATCGCCTGGAAACGCATCTCAGGGAACGGGGCGTGTCGACCGACATCCATTTTCCAATTCTCGACTGCGACCAAACCGGTTGGGCGACCGGCGACCAGCGGATCGGTCCAGGAGGGCTAGATATCAGCCGTAGGTCCGTCAAGCGCATCCTGAGCGTGCCGTGCTTCCCGGAAATGACCGACGACGAAGTCGCACAGGTGTGCGACGCCCTAAGGTCCTATTCGGCATGAGCTCGGTTCGCGCTGCTGACGACGCCTCGGGGATCGCGGCACCGTCGCGCTCGCTGATTATCCCCGTCTATCTCAATGAGCTCAACATCCCGCCGCTGCTGGTGGCGCTGACCGAATTGCATCGCACGCTCGACGGCGATCTCGAGGTTGTCTTCGTCATCGACGGTTCGCCCGACGCTTCGGGCGAAGTGCTGGCCCGCGCGCAAGCGGGCCTGTCTTTTCCCTCGCGCATCGTCTTCCACAGCCGCAATTTTGGGTCGTTCACCGCGATCCGGACTGGGCTCGAACACGCGTCGGGACGGCTGTTCGCCGTGATGGCGGCCGATCTTCAGGAACCCCCCGAACTGATCGCGCGATTCTTCGCGACGCTGGAAGCCGACGAATGCGACATCGTGTTCGGCCAGCGCGTTAAACGCAACGATGCGCCGCTGCGCGACGCATTGTCGCGCACCTTCTGGTGGCTGTATCGCAAGCTGGTGATCTCGGGCGTGCCGCGCGGCGGCGTAGACATTTTCGCGTGCAACCTTGCCGCACGCGAAGAACTGCTCGCCATCGAGGAGCCTAACAGTTCGCTGATCGCGCAATTGTTCTGGATCGGCTTTCGTCGGTCATTCGTCACCTATGAGCGCCGCCCGCGCGAGATCGGCACTAGCGCGTGGGGGGTTGGTCGCCGGCTGCGCTACATGATGGACAGCATCTTCTCGTTCACCGACTTGCCGCTCATCCTGGTCCTGTGGGTCGGCGTTGTCGGAGTGCTGATCAGCCTGGTATTCGGCATCGGCGTGGCGATCGCGCGATTGACGGGAGAAATCACCGAACCGGGCTACACGACGCTGGCCCTGCTGATAACGTTCTTCGGATCGGCGATCCTGGCCGTGCAGGGGATCATCGGGTCCTATCTATGGCGGACGTTCGAGAACACCAAGCGCCGGCCGCTGCGCATTGTTGCGCGAATCGTCGATGGCGGCGGGAAAGAACTATGACCAGCGATACGCCTCTTTTCGTCCATTCTGCCGGCCTGTGCGAGAGCAGGAATGTGGGCAGCGGCACGCGCGTCTGGGCGTTCGCGCACATATTGCCCGGGGCCAAGATCGGCCGTGACTGTAACGTCTGCGACCATGTTTTCATCGAGAATGACGTCGTCGTCGGCGATGCCGTGACGATAAAGTGCGGCGTTCAACTGTGGGACGGGCTGAGGGTCGGCGACAACGTGTTCATCGGCCCCAACGCGACTTTCACCAACGACCTTCACCCAAGATCGAAGCAATATCCCGAGGCATTCGTGGAGACGGTAATCGAGGACGGCGCGTCAATCGGTGCCAATGCGACGATCCTTCCCGGTATCCGAATCGGCCGCGGCGCGATGGTCGGGGCAGGGGCCGTGGTGACGCGGGACGTTCCGGCGCATGCGACGGTGGTCGGCAATCCCGCGAGAGTGGTCAAACGGGGCGAGGTACAACCCGCTTCCGATACGATAATGCCCGGCGACGCAGTGGGTCAGGCGATCGGGTCGCGGCTCGATCTTCCGGTGAAGGGTTGCTTTATCGAACGGTTGCCGCATTTCGTCGATCCGCGCGGTAGTCTGGTGCCGTTCGAGGCGGGCAAAGGCGTGCCGTTCGCTCCGCAGCGGATATTCCTGGTCCACAACGTCCCCGGCGACGGCGTGCGTGGCGAGCATGCGCACCGCGCCTGCGAGCAATTCCTGATCGCCGCGCATGGCGCGCTGTCGGTGTCGATCGACGATGGCGGGACCCGTGCCGAGATCCGTCTCGAGGACCCGACCATCGGCCTGTACCTCGCGCCGATGACATGGGGGACGCAATACGATTTCAGCGCTGACGGCGTGCTGCTGGTCGCGGCATCACACGGCTATGACGCCGAAGATTACATCCGCGACCACGACCTTTTCAGGAGCGAAGTGGCGGAACGCTGAGCGCTCAATACCCCAGCATCAGATCGACCACGTTCTCCATTGGCCGACCGTTCACGAACGCGTCGAGGTTGCGCAGGAACAAAGCGGCGGCGCGCGGGAACATCTTGGTCTGGCTGCGGCCCGACAGATGCATCGTGACCATGCAATTGGGCGCCGACCACAAGGGATGATCGGCGGGCAGCGGCTCGGGATGCGTGGGATCAAGGAACGCGCCGGCGATTTTGCGTCCGTGAAGTGCGGCGAGCAGTGCCTCCTCGTCGATCATGTCGCCGCGCGCGATATTGATCAGCCAGGCCGACGGCTTCATTCGCGCGAGTTCGGCGGCGCCGACCATCGCCTTGGTTTCGTCGGTCGATGGCGCGGCGAGGATCACCCAGTCGAAGTCGCCGAGCCTCTCCTGCCATTGGTCGGGCGTCAGCGTGCCGTCGCGGCCGGATCGGGTGACGCCGGTGATCTCGACGCCGAACGCCTCCAGCCGCGTCGCGATCAATTTGCCGATCGCGCCCATGCCGACGATCAGCGCGCGGGTATCAAACAACTCGACCTTGCCCGGGGCGTCCTTCGGCCATTCGTGGCGATCATGTGCACGGACCACCTCGTCGAAGCGCTTGGCGGCGACGAGCACGCCCATTACGGCATATTCGGCGACCGTGATGGCGTTGATCCCGACGCCGTTGGTCAGCATCGTGCCGCGCTCTCGCATCAGGTCGAGCGGGAAAGCGTCGAGCCCGGCATAGATGGTCGATACCCATTTGAGCCGCTCGCCTTTGCGGATCGCTTCCGCGGTCAGGCTGGTCGGCTGCATGTCGGCCCAGGCGATGTCAGCATCGGCGATCATCGCATTGGCCTCGGCCGGTGTTGCGAACCACGCAACGTCCAGCCCGGCCGGCAAGTGCGGCTCGAGCAGCGGGCGCGCCAGCGCGGGCAAAAGGGCCTTCACGCCATCAGAACCAAGACTGATTGCCCTGGACGTACTTGCGTTGAAACTCGGCATCGTCAGTCACGAGATAGATGATGAATTCGATGAACGCGATCAGCCCCATGATCATCGGCGGGATGAACAGCAAGATGCAGCCGACGGTCGACAGCAGGAGCATCGTCACCCCGGCGCCGGTCTTGTTGAGATAGAATTTGTGGGCGCCGAATGCGCCGAGGAAGAAAGCGAGCAAGGCGGCGGCGATCTTGTCCTTGTGCCCTGGCGTACCGGCCGCGCCGGCCGCGGCGCCCTGCAGCACATAGATATTCCCGGCATTGCCCATATTGGCTTCGAAATCGACCAATTGCCCGCGCGCGGGCCAATAGGTTTCGCGCCAATCTGGCCGGGTAAAGGTGTAGCGCTGACCGTCGTCGCCGGAGATCTGTCCCTGGCTGGCCGTATTATCCCATCCCAATACGCGTCCGTGCATTTCACTCCCCCTATTCTATCCTTCGGCGCCGGAGCTTAGCCACCTGGCGCGGGCTTTCAAGCGAGCGTCGGTCGCCAGTCCCAGCCGAGCGGGTCGCCGTCCATCACTTCGACCCCGCGAGCGGCGAGCTCGTCGCGAATCGCGTCGGAGCGGGCGAAGTCCTTGGCCGCGCGCGCGTCGCGGCGTTCGGCGAGCCGCGCGGCGATGTCGGCCTCGGTCACGGTTGCGGTGGCTGGTCGCACGCGCAGGTCTTCGCGCCTGAGGCCGGCAAGATCGAGCCCCAGTACCGCATCGAAATCGGCGAGCGCGGCGAGGCGATCGGCCGGTGCGACTTTCTTGTCGCCGAGCAAGTCGTCGAGCACGACCAAGGCCTTGGGCGTGTTGAGGTCGTCCGACACCGCCTGGTCGAGCCGCTCGCGATAAGCCAATGCCGACCCCGCCGAGGGCGTGGGCGGGCGGTCGCGAAGCTGGCCGACGGTGATCGCCAGCCGCTTGAGCCGGGTGAGTGCCGCGGCGAGATTCTCCTCGCTGAACTCGAGTTCGGAGCGGTAATGCGCCGACAGGCACATCAGCCGATAGGCGAGCGGATGGACGCCGGCGTCGATCAGCTTTTGCAGCGTGCGGAAGTCGCCCGACGACTTGGACATCTTGCCGGCACGCTCGACCAGGAAATTGTTGTGCATCCACCAGCGCGCGCCGGTGTCGTCACAATCGCAATAGGCCTGGTTCTGCGCGATCTCATTGGGATGGTGGATCTCGCGATGGTCGATCCCCCCGGTATGGATGTCGAATGGCGAGCCCAGATATTTCTCACTCATCACCGAACATTCGAGATGCCAGCCCGGTGCGCCGCGGCCCCAGGGCGAATCCCATTCCATCTGGCGGTTCTCGCCCGGCGCCGACGCGCGCCAGATCGCGAAGTCCTGCGGGTGGCGCTTGCCCTCGACCGTTTCGATCCGACCCTCTCGGACATCATCCTGCGCGCCGGCAAGCCGACCGTAATCGGGCACCGTCGAGACGTCGAAATAGAGACCGCTATCGAGCTGATAGCAATGTTTGGGGGCGATCTTCTCGCCGTACGCGATCATCTCCTGGATGTGGTCGGTGGCGACCGACCAGCGCGACGGCTCGCGGATGTTGAGGTCCTTGAGATTCTGTTTGAACGCCGCGGTGTAATGCGCGGCGATATCCCAGATGCTCGTCGCGTTCTTGCGTGCCGCGGCTTCCATCTTGTCGTCGCCGGCATCGGCGTCGCTGGTCAGATGGCCGACATCGGTGATGTTGATGACGTGCGTCAGGGGGAAACCCTTCCACGTCAGCACGCGGCTTAGCGTGTCGGTGAAGACATAAGCGCGCAGATTGCCGATATGCGCGTAATTATAGACCGTCGGCCCGCACGAATAGACGCGGACGTTCGCGGGATCGATCGGCTCGAAACGCTCGAGCGAGCGCGACAGGCTGTTGTAGAGGGTGAGCGGGGCGCCATGCGACATGCGCGGGGCTTAGCGGCGCGGGCAGAGGGCCGCAACCGGAGGGGCGTGGCACAGAGGGAAGTCCAACGGCCGCCGAGACCTCCCTCTCCAGAAACCGGTTGGCCATGGGGTGCTCAAACCGCGCGCCATGGCCAACCGACTGCCTAGCATGCCAACAGCGTCCGTCGAGGCGCCTACATCGGGTGCGTCGGCGCTGGCGTGCCGTCGGACCAGGTGCAGGCTCCCAGCAGGAGGACCGACAAAGGCGGGAGGGCAGCGGTTTCGGCCGCGTGATCCGGCGTCGCGAACCAGTAATTGCCGCCGAAGATCGGCGATCCAGCCGCGTTGGCGCCCCAATTGTTGCCATCCTTGAACGGGATGAAGAACATGACGTGCGGCATGTCGTGATCTCCCTCATCGGACAGGTAAGAGGATTTCGACATCATGTACGACATCGCGCCCGGCGCCAGCGGCGGAATCTCCTTGGTGCGTAGCGCGGTCTTGATGCGCTCCATGATCTCCGCATCGGTCCGGCCGGCAAGCGTCATGGCGGTGCGCAGTTTGGCGAGCGGCGCCATCGACTGCGCCGCCTGCGGGTTCTGGCATTCGGCGGCGCGGATCTTCGGGTTCCACCGTTCGGGCCAATCCGGCGCGCCGCTGAAACCGCGGGACACCATGCAGACGAAGCCGTTGCTGCCCGTGACGGCGGTTTCATAGCCGGTGCGGGTGAGGACCAGGATGGTGGCGTGTCTGGAAATGGACACGGGCGCGGCGCTTCTTGCCAGCGCGATTTCCTGGCCGCGGTCCATCATGTAGGCGCCGACAGGAGCCATGCGGGGATAGGATGCGGTCTGATCCGCGGCGCTGCCGGCCGATATGGCGAACAAGGCGGGCGCGGTAACCATCAGCCTGGCGGAAAGCTTGGCCAGCAACCTCGCCGTCCTGTTCCATGCCGCACGGAAGGAGCTTTCATTGCCGCCAGCGCTTTTCGGGAACCTCATTGCACGCATCGTCCTGCCTCCTCGTTGACGCCGTCTCTTGGGGAGCGGCATTCGAACGACGAGTGAAGGAGTCGAAAATCGACATCGGCGCGAATTTTTTTCTGCGGCCGAAGCGTGCCAGGAATCTTCATATTATCCCGCCGACCAAACGGGGACGTTGCTAGACCGACGGGCGCGGCCAGCTTTCCGAGTCTCGGATCAGATCGAGCTCGCGGCTGACGATCGATTGCAACCGCTCGCACAGGGGAAGATAATCGCGCCCGCGCAGTGCCTCCATCACGATCGACTGGCACAGGCCACCGCCCAGCGTCAGGATCAGATCGGCCAGTTCCGCGCGCGCGGCCTCACGGTCGGCGCCCGGTGCCCATGCCGTCAACGCCGCCACCAGCGCGCTCTTCACGCTCGCGCTGATGTCTTCCTGCAGCCGCGCGACGCGGGGATTGCGCGACGATTCGGCCATGATTTCGGGCATCAGCCGATAGCCTTCGACGTCCTCGTCATACGTCACGAAGGCCAGAATCCACTGGCGGATCGCCGCCATGTCGCCGGCATCGATCGCGCGTTGCAGCGTGGCTTCGTCGAGGAATTGCGAGAGGTCGCGAAAGGCGATCGCGGCGATGATATCCTCTTTCGAGGAGAAATCGCGATAGATCTGGCCGACCTTGATTCCCGAGGCGACGGCGATCTGGGCCACGCCCGTTCCGTGGAATCCATTCTGGATGAAGAGGCGGCGCGACGTGTCGAGAATGTGCTGTCGGCGCTCCGCCGCCCGTCCGGCGGGGAGGGTTGGCAACAGCCCCCAACAGTCTAACATCGTCGACATTCCTCAATCCTTGGCTTGACTTGTATCAGTTGTTCGCAGTAGCAGCATTTCTGTGAGTGAGCGTTCACTCACATATCATAGCCCGGCGAGATTAGCATGTCATTTCTTCGTAACGCGCTTCCCGCGCTTGCTCTCGTGTCGCTTGCCGCCTGCGGGCAGGGCGGGCAACAGCCGCCGGGCCCAGGCGCGCCGCCGGTCGGATATGTGATCGTGAAGGAGCAGCCGGTGACGCTGACCACCGAGCTTCCCGGCCGGACCACGGCCTACGAAACCTCCGACGTGCGGCCGCAGGTCAACGGAATCATCCTCGCCCGGTTGTTCCAGGAAGGCGACATGGTCGCCAAGGGTCAGGCGCTCTACCGGATCGACCCCGCGCCCTATCAGGCTCAAGTGGCGAATGCGCGGGCAGCGCTGGCCCGGGCCCAGGCGGCGATCGCGTCGAGCGCGGCGCTCGCGCGTCGTTATGGCGAGCTCGTCAAGATCAATGCGATTTCACGCCAGGATTACGAGAATGCGCTGACCAGTGCCGAACAGGCGCGCGCCGATGTCGCCGCCCAGCAGGCCGCGCTGCGCAGCGCCACGATCGATCTTGGCCGCACCACCATTCGCGCGCCGATCAGCGGGCGGATCGGCCGATCGGTCTACACCATTGGTGCGCTGGTCACCGCGTCGCAGGCGAATGCGCTGACCACGATCCAGCGGCTCGATCCAATGTATGTCGACATCCAGCAATCGAGCTCCGACCTGCTCAAGCTCAGGCAGCAGATCCTGTCGGGCCAGGTGGCGAGCGAAGGACTGGCGCGCGTCAAATTGAAGCTGGAGGACGGGTCGACCTACGGACCCGAAGGCACGCTGCGGTTCGCCGACGTCACGGTCGATCCCAATACGGGGTCGCAGACGATCCGCGCGCAATTCGCCAATCCCAACGGGCTGTTGCAGCCGGGCATGTATGTCCGCGCGCAACTGGCGCAGGGAACGCAGCTTCAGGGCATGCTGGTGCCGCAGCGCGGGGTCGGCCGTGACGAGCGCGGCAACGCGACCGCGCTGGTCGTTGGTCAGGGCAACAAGGTCGAGCCGCGGGTGATCAAGACCGAGCGTGTCGTCGGCGATGCCTGGCTGGTCACCAGCGGACTCAAACCCGGCGACAAGGTGATCGTCGAAGGCGCGATGATGCTGCGCCCCGGCATGCCGGTCACGCCGCAGCCATGGAATCCAAACGCCAAGCCCGCTGCGCCGCAGCAGCCGGGCCAGGCTCAGGCGAAGTAACCGTCCATGTCACGTTTCTTCATCGACCGGCCGATCTTCGCCTGGGTGATCGCGATCGTCCTGATGCTGGCCGGCGTCATCGCGATCCGCTCATTGCCGATCGCGCAATTTCCGAGCATCGCGCCGCCCTCGATCTCGATCACCGCGACCTATCCGGGTGCGGACGCGCAGACGCTCGAGAATACGACGACCCAGATCATCGAGCAGCAGATGAAGGGGTTGGACCACCTTCGCTACTTCTCGTCCTCGTCCTCGTCGGCCGGCACCGTGACCATCACGCTGACCTTCGAACAGGGTACCAACCCGGACATCGCGCAGGTCCAGGTCCAGAACAAGCTGCAGGCGGCAACGCCGCTCCTTCCGCAGGAAGTTCAGCAGCAGGGCATCCAGGTCGCCAAGGCGACCCAGAATTTCCTGATGTTCATCGGTCTCTATTCGGAAAATGGCGCGCATGACGGCAAGGACCTTGCCGATATCGTCGCCTCGAAGGTGCAGGATCCGCTCAGCCGGGTTAACGGCGTCGGCGATACGCAATTGTTCGGCTCGCAATATGCGATGCGCATCTGGGTCGATCCGCTCAAGCTCAACAATTACGCGCTGACGATGACCGACGTGATGACCGCGGTCCGCGCGCAGAACGCGCAGGTCTCGGCCGGCCAGGTCGGCGGGTTGCCGGCGCCCAAGGAGCAGATGCTCAACGCGACCGTTTCGGTGCAGTCCCGCCTGAACACGCCCGAGCAATTCGCGCAGATCCGGCTGAAGAGCGGCGCCGATGGCTCGGTGGTGCGGCTGGGCGACGTCGCGCGGGTCGAACTGGGCGCGGAGAATTACGGCTTCAACGCGGAATATAATGGCAAGCCGGCGACCGGTATCGGCATCAAGCTGGCGCCGGGCGCCAATGCGCTGAGCACGGTGACCGCCGTCAAGGAGCAGGTCGATGCCGTCGCCAAGCAATTCCCGTCCGACGTCAAGGTCATCTACCCCTATGACACCACGCCGTTCGTGCGTCTGTCGGTGGAGCATGTCGTCGAGACGCTGATCGAGGCGGTCGTCCTCGTCTTCCTGGTGATGTTCCTGTTCCTCCAGAACTTCCGGGCCACATTGATCCCGACGATCGCCGTTCCGGTGGTGCTGCTGGGGACGTTCGGGGTGATGGCGCTGACCGGGTTCAGCATCAACACGCTGACCCTGTTTGGCATGGTGCTGGCGATCGGCCTGTTGGTCGACGACGCGATCGTCGTGGTCGAGAATGTCGAACGCCTGATCACCACCGAGGGATTGAGTCCCAAGGACGCCGCGCGCAAGTCGATGGATGAGATCAGCAGCGCGCTGGTCGGGATCGGCCTGGTCCTGTCGGCGGTGTTCCTGCCGATGGCGTTCTTTGGCGGATCGACCGGCGTGATCTATCGCCAATTCTCGCTCACGATCGTGTCGGCGATGGCGTTGTCGGTGATGGTCGCGTTGATCCTGACGCCCGCTCTCTGCGCCACCATTTTGAAGCCGCATGATCCGAACAAGGAAAAGGGCAATGGCCTGCTGGCGCGCTTCTTCCGTTGGTTCAACGACAAGTTCGAACGTGGCCAGGTCCGATACGAAAAAGGTGTGCGGTCGACCGCGCGCAGCTGGAAGCGCTCGATCCTGATCTACGCCTTGGTCGTAATCGGCATGGGGCTGCTGTTCTGGCGTTTGCCGACCGGCTTCCTGCCCGATGAAGATCAGGGCTATGTCATTGCCATTGTCCAGGGGCCGTCGGGTGCCACCGCCAGCCGCACCGCCAAGGGGCTGGATCTTGTCCGGGATCATTTCCTGCAGGAGGAGAAGGCGAACGTCGACGGCGTCTTCACTGTCAATGGATTCAGCTTCGCGGGCGCCGGCCAGAATAGCGGCATCGCCTGGATTCCGCTCAAGCCCTGGTCGGAACGCAAGGGCGGTCAGAACAGCGCGGCGGCTATCTCCGGCCGGGCGATGGGGACCTTTTCGCAATATAAGGACGGTCTGATCTTCGCGGTCGTGCCGCCCGCGGTCTCCGAACTCGGCAATGCGACCGGCTTTGATCTGCAATTGGTCGATACCGGCGCGATTGGACATGATCGGCTGATCCAGGCCCGCAACATGATGCTGGGCATGGCGTCTCAGGACAAAAGTCTGGTCGGCGTGCGGCCAAACTCGCTGGAGGACGCACCGCAGCTCAAGGTCGATATCGATCAGGATAAGGCGCGCGCGCTCGGGCTCGATCTCGGCGACGTGAACTCCACCATGGCCGCGGCGTGGGGCGGCTCTTATATCAACGACTTCATCGACCGCGGCCGCGTCAAGCGCGTCTACATTCAGGCCGACGAACCGTATCGGCTCAAACCCGATGATATCGGCAGCTTCTACGTGCGCTCGAGCAATGGTCAGATGGCGCCCTATACCGCTTTCTCGACGCTGAGCTGGGCGCAGGCCCCGGTGCAGCTGACTCGCTATAACGGCCAGCCGGCGATCGAAATCCAGGGGGCGCCCGCGCCAGGCGTGGCGTCCGGAGCCGCGATGAAGGCGATGGAGGATATCCACGCCAAACTCCCACCCGGCACCGCGCTCGAATGGACAGGCCTGTCCTATGAGGAGCGGTTGTCCGGCGGACAGGCGCCCGCACTCTATGGGCTGTCGCTGCTGATCGTGTTCCTGTGCCTCGCCGCGCTTTATGAAAGCTGGTCGGTACCGATCTCGGTCCTGCTGGTCGTTCCGCTGGGCGTTGTCGGCGCCTTGCTTGCCGCGACCGCAACCGGGCTCAACAACGACATCTATCTTCAGGTCGGGTTGATCACGACGATCGGCGTGTCGGCGAAGAACGCGATCCTGATCGTCGAGTTCGCCGAGGAGAAGATGCGCGACGGGCTCAATGCGTTCGAGGCAGCGGTCGCGGCGGCCAAGCTGCGCCTGCGTCCGATCCTGATGACCAGCTTCGCCTTCATCTTCGGCGTGTTCCCGCTGGCGATCGCGGCGGGCGCGGGGGCGGGCGGGCAGCACGCCATCGGCCGCGCGGTCGTGGGCGGCATGCTGTCGGCCACCATCCTCGCCATCTTCTTCGTGCCGATGTTCTTCGTCGTGGTGCTGCGCCTGTTCGGCCGGCACGGCGAGCGCGATGCATCGACCGACCGTGATACCGATGCGGCCGCGCCGCAGGGAGCCTGATCCGTGACCGTTCGTCCCATCCTTGTCCTCCTGCTTGCCGGCAGTGCGCTGTCGGCCTGCAACCTCGCTCCTAAATATGTCCGGCCTTCGGGCGCTGTCCCGACCGCGCTTCCCGAAGGCGGTGTCTATCCGCGGGCCGCGACCGACGCGCCGGATGTGACCGCGATCGGCTGGCGCGACTTCTTCACTGACGACCGCCTGCGCCAGGTGATCCAGCTCGGCCTCGACAACAATCGTGACTTGCGGGTGGCGGCGGCCAACGTGCTCCAGGCGCGCGCGCAATATCGCGTCCAGCGTGCCGACATTCTGCCGAGCATCAGCGCCAACGGCTCGGCCACCTATACCAACAGCCTGGGCGCCGGGGCTGGCGGAGCAGGCGCGGCCGGCGGTGGTTCGTCGACCGACATCCAGTACTTCCAGGCCAATGTCGGTTTCTCGGCGTTCGAGCTCGATTTGTTCGGGCGGTTGCGCAATCTGTCCAAAGCCGCGCTCGAACAATATTTCGCGACCGAGGAAGCGCAGCGCACGACGCGGATCAGCCTGATCTCGGAAATCGCCACGGCATGGCTGACGCTGGCGTCCGATCAGGAGCAATTGCGGCTGTCGCAGAGCACGCTCAAGACTTTCGAACAGACGCTCGAGCTGACGCGCGCGCAATTCCGCATCGGCGTCGCGTCCGAACTCGAATCGCGGCAGGCCGAGACCAATTACCAGGCGGCGCGCAATGATATCGCCACGCTCCAGACCAGGATCGCGCAGGATCAGAACGCGCTCAACCTGCTCGCCGGGACGACCGTCTCGGCCGATCTGTTGCCGGTGGCGCTCGGCGAAGGCCGCGTGACTCGCGACGCCTTGCCCGCCAACCTGTCGTCGGAGGTGCTGCTGCGGCGTCCGGACGTGCTCCAGGCCGAGCATCAGTTGATCGCGCAGAATGCCAATATCGGTGCGGCACGGGCGGCCTTTTTCCCGCGCATTTCGCTGACCGCGGCGCTGGGCACGATCAGCAGCGGGTTGACCGGACTGTTCGGGGCGGGGACCGGCACCTATAATGTTGCTCCATCGGTCGCGCTGCCGCTGTTCGACGCCGGCCGCAACAAGGGCAATCTCGATTATGCCAAGGCGTCGCAAAAGGCGGCCGTGGCGACGTACGAAAAGACCATTCAGACCGCTTTCCGCGAAGTCGCCGACGCGCTGGCGCAGCGTGGCACGATCGACGAGCAGGTTTCCGCCCAGACCGCGCGCGCCAATGCCGCGCAAGTGGCCGCCAAATTGTCCGACGCGCGCTATCGCGCAGGCGTCGACAGCTTCCTGGTAGCGCTTGACGCGCAACGCACCGCTTACGGGGCGGAACAGCAGCTGGTTACCACCCGCACGACCCGATCGAGCAACCTGATCGAGTTATATCGGGCACTCGGCGGCGGCCTTCAGTGATCGATTAGATCGTCCGCTTGCCTTTTGACGCAATAAGCATAACCTCTTTCCAAAGATAAGGAGAGAGTGACGATGAAAGACGTCGAGTTTGTTGCTGGCGACAGCAGCGACAAGACCATGCTGATTCTGCAGAGTCTGCTGTGCGTATTGCGTGAAAAGAACCTGCTGACGCGCGCGGATATCGAGAATTTGTGCGACAAGGTGCAGGCAAGTGCCGCGGATCACGCGCAAAATCCGCTGCCATGCTGCGACGCGAGCGCGCTGGCAGCCGCGAACGAGATGGGCAAGATCGGCGATTATATCGGCCGGCGCTATGGCGGGAAGCACCGCCGGAATTGATTCGCGCCCCTAGCGCGCAATCACGGTAGCGGGGCACAGCGCCCTCCCGCGCCGTGCCCCGCCTCGCGCGGTGCGCCCCGGAGGCGTTGGGCGGTCTTCTACCGCGCGAGTCCGATGAGCGCCGTCGCGACATAGCCTGAGCTGGGCCCGCCGGTCAGCGCCGGAGTCTGCTGCGCGATCTGGCTGCTGCTATTGTCGCCGAAAACATTGTCCGACGACAGGCTGATACTGGCGAAGTTAGTCGCGCTCGACGGATAGGTCGTGGTGTCGGCATAGACCGAAGTGCACGCCGCCGTCGGCATCGCGAGCTGCGAGACGAGCGAGGCGTAATTGCCACCGATCGCATTCGACAGCGACGAGAAGATCTCGAAATGGATGTGCGGCCAGCGCCCTGAATAACAGCCGGGGAAGATCAGCGTGAAGGTGACCTGACCGCTGCTGTCGGTAACCTGGACGCCGCGCTGATAGCTCTCCGCCGGTGCTGTGTAGAGCGAGTAATTGCCCTGGCGGTCGCAACACCAGATGTAGACGGCATAGCCGGCGAGCGCCGCGCACGCCGCGTTGACGTTGACCACGGTGAGCGTGAGCGTGAGTTGGACGCCGGTCGCGGTGGTGGTGCTCGAGCCGAGGAAGCTCGAGCGGATGTCGCTCCTGACGATGCCGCTCGAGGTCAGGACGTTGCTGGTCGACCCTGACGAAGTGTTGGTGCCGTCGGCCGGGTAGGGGCCGTTGGTTTCGGTCGGGTCGACGATGCAGCTGCCGCTGGCGGTCGCCGTCGCGGTCGGCGTCGGCGTGGGTGTCGCAGTGGCGGTCGCGGTCGGCGTCGGTGTGGGAGTGGACGTCGTGGTCGTCGTACTCGACGATCCGCTGCCTTCTCCGCAGGCGGCGACGATCCCCGCCATGCTGGCACCGGCGAACCATTTGAGCGCGCGGCGGCGCGCGACCAGTGCCTCCATCGCCTTCAGGTCTTCGGCCAGGCTGTGGCCATGATCGTGGTAATGGTCGTCGTGAGCGGGCATCGGTGAACTCCCCATAAGATTGGGCCCGGATGCGCTGCCCGCCTCGCCGCGATATGTCGCCGCGTCGCGGAATTGTTTCGGCGTGTTTCAGCGGTCGACGGGAAGCGTCACCGTGGCACGCGCGCCACCGTCGGCGCGATTGGCGAGCGTTGCATCGCCGCCATGCCGCCGTGCGATCGACCGTACGATGGCGAGGCCGAGCCCGCTGCCTCCGGTGGCGCGGTTGCGCGACGGGTCGCCGCGGACGAACGGCTCGAACAGCCATTCGGCCTGGCTCGGGTCGACGCCCGGCCCGCGATCGTCGATATGGATGATCGCCATATCGCCGATAATGCTCCAGTCGAGCGCAGCGCTGGTACCGTAGCGGGCGGCGTTGTCGATCAGATTGGCGAACAACCGCCGTAACGCGCTTGGGTCCCCGCGCACGACCGCGCGCGGGCCGGAAGCGACCGTCACCGGAACGCCGGCGACTGCCATGTCCTCGACCAGGCTGTCGAGCAGGCTGCCAAGATCGACCCGCGCATCGGCGCGCATATGCATCTCGTCGCGGGCATAGCCGATCGCGGCGGCGATCATCGCGCGCATTTCGTCGACGTCGCTTTCGGCGCGCGCGCGCGCATCGTCGGGCAATTGCTCGACCCAGAAAGCGAGTCGCGACAAGGGCGTGCCGAGGTCGTGGGCGATCGCCGCGAGCATCGCGGTGCGCCCTTCGGCGTGGCCGGCAAGCCGTGCGTGCATCGCCGTCAGCGCCTCGCCAAGCTGGGCCACTTCGCGTGGCGCCCGAGCGGGAAGTGCCGCCAGCGGAGCACCGGCGTGCGCTCGGGATGCCGCGGTGGCGAGCTCGCGCAGGGGCCGCGAGATGGCGCGCGCGATCAGCCAGCCCAACACCGACAGGCCGGCGAGCAGCCCCGCCATCGTCGCCAGCGTGACCCAATGCCAGCGGCTGAGGAATGACGGCGGCGGGGTGAGCGCAATCCGCCAGACGCCGTTCAGCCGCGCGCCCGCGACGAAGGGAGCGGATATGCCGTCGGGTGGGGCGTCGTGACCAGGATCACGATAGATCACTGCGTCGCTCTCCGGCACGCCGAGTTCCCGTGCGAGCTGATGCGAGAAGATCGGATCGCGCTGCTCGCGCGCATGCGGGCGCGGCGGTTCCTGGCTGGTCACGACGTTGAGCTGCCATTCGGCCATCGCGGCGGGCGCATTGCCGCCGCGCAGCAAGGCGGCGATCGAGGCAACGGGCTGAGGCGCCGGCCTGGCGGGCGGGCCGGAAAAAGTGACCGCGAACAGCGCGATCGTCGCGACCGCAACCGACGCCACGACCAGAGCGAGGATGGGGACGACGATCGATTGGCGCCTGGCGGACTCGAGGCTAACGGCGGTCGACATCGGCGCCGAACAGATAGCCTTCGTTGCGGACGGTGCGGATCAACTCGTCCTCGTTCGTGCGCGACAGCTTGCGGCGCAGACGGCTGATCTGGACGTCGATCGCCCGGTCGAAATGCTCGGCATTCACTCCGCGCGACAGATCGAGCAGCTGATCGCGGGTCAGCACGCGACGCGGGCGCTCGACAAAGGTCAGTAGCAGGCGGAACTCGCCATCGGACAGGTTGATCAACACATTCTCGGGATCGACCAGTTCGCGCGCCACTGGATCGAGCTGCCATCCTGCGAATCGGTAAAGCGTGCGCCCGTCGCGCGGCCGTATTTCGCCTCCTTGCGCCTTCCGCCGGAGCACCGAGCGCACGCGCGCCAGCAATTCACGCGGATTGGCTGGCTTGGCGAGATAGTCGTCCGCGCCCATTTCGAGACCGACGACGCGGTCGATGTCGGTGCCGACCACCGAGACGATGATCACCGGCGGCGCGGTCGCGGGGTCGAGGCTGCGCAGGATGGTAAGCCCGTCCTCTCCCGGCATCATCACGTCGAGCACGACCAGGCCATAATCGCCGACGGCCATCGCCGCGCGCATTTCCGCGCCATTGCCCGCAGTGTCGACGACATAGCCGTGCCCCGACAGGAACGCGGCGGTCAGCTCGCGAATGCCGGGATCGTCGTCGACGATGAGAAGGCGGGTCTGCAAATCCACTCTGGGCGCGGTCAAAAGCATTCGTCTCGGGTGCGGGCGAAGCGTATCCGCCACATTGCATCGCTGCAACATTGGCGGATTGGCGGCGACCTGTGACGCAGATGCAACAGCGCGATTGGCTTGCGTTTTGCCCGACCCGCTGTTAGGAGCCGCGCCTTCACGCCCGGACTTTGTCTGGGGCGGCCATAATCATTTGATCTGGAGTTGACGGGTTTTATGCAAATCATCGTGCGCGATAACAATGTCGATCAGGCGCTTCGGGCTCTCAAGAAGAAGCTCCAGCGCGAAGGCGTGTATCGCGAGATGAAGCTGCGCCGCCATTACGAGAAGCCCAGCGAGAAGCGTGCGCGCGAGCGTGCCGCCGCCGTCCGCCGCGCGCGTAAGCTCGAGCGTAAGCGGATGGAGCGCGACGGGGCCAAGTAAGGCCTTTATCGTCGTGTTGCATGGGGGCTTGCGAGCCGCGGCCCCCGGACCTACCGAGAACAGCGTGTCCCGGCCGCGGTCGTACGCGGCCTTCCCGTCGAGGCTTGCTCCCATGTCCGTGACCGCCGTTCCCCTGCAGCCCGTCAAGCGCAGCTATATCTGGCTGCTGTGGATCGGCATTGCCGTCGCCGTAATCGGCGCGTTCCTGCTCGCGCGACAGGGCGATGATTTCCTGGCGCGCAACGCGCGGGCTTCCGGTGTGATCACGACAGCGTCCGGGTTGCAGTACAAAGTGATCACGCCCGGCAAGGGTGCGCACCCGACCGATGCCGACGTGGCGCTAGTCAATTACGAAGGCAAGCTGCTCGACGGGAAGACGTTCGACAAATCCCAGCAGCCTACTCCGATGCCGATCAAGGGCGTCGTGCCTGGCTTCAGCGAAGCGTTGAAGCTGATGAGCAAGGGCGCGAAATATCACGTCTGGATTCCTGCCAAGCTCGGCTATGGCGAGAAGGGTGCTGGACCGATCCCGGCCAACGCGACCCTGGCGTTCGACATCGAGCTGATCGATTTCTTGCCGCAATCGGTGGTCGAACAATATCAGCGGCAGATGCAGATGATGAACGGCGGCGGCGCCGGCGGCATGGGCGGGCCCGGCGGTGCGCCTGGCGGTGCCGGTGGTCCGCCCCCGGGCGGCGGCGAGAGCCTCGTCCCTCCTCCAGGACAGTGAAAAGATAAAACATGGCTGACACGATTGCTCCCAAGGCGCCCGCAAAGGCGCCGCTCGATCCGCGCGCGAAGCGCGTCCTGTGGCTGGGCATCGTGCTCGCTGTGCTGGGCGCCGGCGCGTTGCTGTTCAGCATGTTCATGTGGTGGGGCGGCAGCGCGCGCGACTCGCTGTCGATGACGTTCAATTCGTGGTCACCGGGGGTGAAGACCACCGCGTCGGGGCTGCAGTACAAGGTGCTGACCCCGGGCAAGGGCAAGAACCCGACCGACACGGACGTCGCGCTGGTCAATTACGAAGGCAAATTGCTCGACGGCACGACCTTCGACAAGTCGCAGCAGCCGACCCCGATGCCGATCAAGGGCGTCGTCCCGGGCTTCAGCGAAGCGCTCAAGCTGATGAGCAAGGGCGCGAAGTTCCGCGTCTGGATCCCGGCCAAGCTCGGTTATGGCGACAAGGGCGCGGGGCCGATCCCGGCCAATGCGACTTTGGTGTTCGACATCGAACTGATCGATTTCATCCCGCTTGCACAATATCAGCAGATCATGATGCAGCAGCAGCAGATGATGCAGAGCATGGGCGGTGCTGGCGGCGCGGGCGGCCCTTCGGGAGCCGGTGGTCCTCCGGGAGCTGGTGGCACGGTTCCGGGCGGCGAGCCCGCCCCGGCGCCTGCCGCGCCGACGGGCAAGTAGGCGACAGCGCCATGGGCCTGAAGGTTGCGGCGGCTTGCCTGATCGGCGCGACGGCGATCACTATCGGCGCCATGCCCGTGCTCGCAAAGAAGGTGCCGGTTGCCAAACGGGCGACAGCCGCCAAGCGGGCTGCTGCCGCCAAGGCGCCGGTGGCCCCGCTCTCGCCCGAGGACGCCTTTCTCGCCAAGAACCGCAAGCTGCGCGGCGTGATCCAGACTGCGTCGGGCGTGCAATATCGCGTGATCAAGCCGGCGACCGGCGCGCACCCGACCGATACGGATGTCGCTTTGGTCAATTACGAGGGCAAGCTGGTCGACGGCACGAGTTTCGACAAATCGACCCAGCCGACGCCGATGCCGGTTTCGGGGGTGGTGCCGGGCTTCAGCGAAGCGCTGAAGCTGATGGCCAAGGGCGAGACGCTGCGCGTGTGGATCCCGTCGCGCCTGGCTTATGGCCCTGAGGATCAGCGCGACGAGCAGGGGAAGGTGGTAATTCCCGGCAAGTCGACCCTGGTGTTCGACATCGAACTGATCGACTTCCAGCCGCAATCCTGATCGCGGCAGCAGCCCGAGCCAAGGCTCGGTGAGTGCGCGTTGTTTCCCGGTTTCTTTCCGCAAGACGTGGCGGTCAAGCCTCCACAGGCGCGATGCGCCGAGCCAACACTCGCTGGCCGACAAGCGCGATCGACAAAGCGGCAGTCGCTGCGCCTGCCGACACCAGAAAGCCGCTGCGGGCGCCGAACGCATCGACCACCCAGCCCGACAGGAAAGCGCCGAGCGCCATCCCGATGCCGATGCCCGTCGTCACCCAGGTCACGCCTTCGGTCAGAACTCCCGGTGGAACGCGCCGCTCGACCAGACCGAACGCCGTGATGAAGGTCGGCGAAACCGCAACACCACTCAATAGGATCGCCGCGGCCAGCGTCGGTACGGAATTCGCCAGCAGCAACGGCAATGTCGTGACCAATAGTGCGACCAGCACCACGAGCAGCTGCCTGTGCAGCGGCAGCGTGCGCTTCAATGCGCCGATGACGACCCCGACGACGAATGACCCCGCCGCATACAGGCCGATGACCAGGCTGGCGGCGCCGGGTTGGCCGAGGTCGCGGGTAAGCGCGACGGTGCTAACCTCCGCGGTCGCGAAGATCGCGCCGACGAAGACCAGGATCAGGGTGATGATCTGTACGGGCGGCAAGAAGATCGCGGAAACGTTTCGACCGGAATCGGCGGAGCGCGCCGGCGGTTCGGTGCGCCGTTGCAGGACGAATGCCGTCGTCCCGACAGCGAGAAGCAGGGTCGAGACCAGGATGCCGGCTTCGGGAAACAGCGCGACGCTCAACCCCACCGACAGCGATGCTCCGGCGATATAAACCAGTTCGTCGGCCGCCGACTCGAACGCGAAGGCGGTGTTGAGCTCAGGGCGGTCGCGGAACAATTCGGTCCATCGGGCGCGGACCATCGCCGACATGCTGGGCATGACGGCGGCTGGCAATGCAGCGGCGAACAGGGTCCAGGCCGGCCAGTTCCGATGCGCGGCGATCATCAGCACGACGAAGGCCAGGACCGATATCGTCGTGGTCGGGACGATCAGGCGGAATTGCCCGAGCCGGTCGACCAGTCGCGAAATTTGCGGTGCGATGGCGGCGTTGGTGAGCGTTACCGTCGCCGCGACTGCGCCGGCCAGCCAATATTCGCCGCGCAGTTCGGACAGCATCGTGACGATGCCGATCGGAACCATGGCCACCGGGAGCCGGGCGATGAACGCGGCCGCGGCGAAGCCCTTCGTTCCGCGAACGCGAAAGATCGCTCCGTAGGGATTGGTCATGGTTGAAATCTTCCCATCGGCGGCATCGCTTCCCGAGTCGTTCGAAACCTTCAAGGAGCAGGGAAGAGGCTCGCGTCGTGCGGCGCGAGCCTCCTTTTTCCCCTTCGACTTGATCGGGTTCTTACTATCCCGCGCAGTCGCACCTGCATATCGCGCACTTGCATTGCGATCGATCCGGGAGCATCGGCGGCGGGCAAGGAGGTGGCGATGACTGCCGCTGAGACTGCCTTGCTGCTTGCCCGGATCCAGTTCGGGTTCACCGTCAGCTTTCATTTCATTTTCCCCAGTTTCTCGATCGGTCTGGCGAGTTACCTGATGGTGCTCGAAGGGCTGTGGCTGCGCACGGGAAAGCCGGTCTATCTCGACCTGTTCCGGTTCTGGGTGAAGATCTTCGCCGTCGCGTTCGCCATGGGCGTCGTGTCGGGAATCGTCATGTCCTACCAGTTCGGGACCAACTGGTCGGTCTTCTCGGACAGAGCAGGGCCGGTGATCGGACCGCTGATGGCTTATGAAGTGCTGACCGCCTTCTTCCTCGAAGCCGGCTTCCTGGGTGTGATGCTGTTCGGGATGAAGCGCGTGGGCAAGACGCTGCACTTCGCCGCGACCTGCATGGTCGCGCTCGGTACCTTCATCTCCGCCTTCTGGATCCTCAGCGTCAACAGCTGGATGCAGACGCCGACCGGGTTCGCGATGAACGCGCAAGGGCAGTTCGTCGTTGCCGGATCCTGGGCGGCGGTGATCTTCAACCCGAGCTTTCCGTACCGGTTGGTGCATACGGTGATCGCGGCGTATCTGACGACGTCGTTGGTGGTGGGGGCGTGCGGGGCCTGGCATTTGCTGCGGGACGCTGCCGGACGCCGCGGCAAAGCCGCGCCGTCGGACGAGCCTGGCGGCTCGCCGGCCGCCGCAGCGAGTCCTGGAGCGACTTCGTCGCTCCAGGCTGCTCGCACCATGTTTAGTATGGCGATGTGGATGGCTGCGCTCGTCGCGCCGGTACAGATTTTGGCCGGCGACCAACAGGGTCTCAACACGCTCGAGCACCAGCCGGCCAAGGTGCTGGCGATGGAAGGCGATTTCGATCCGAGCCCGAACGGCGCGCCATTGGTGCTGTTCGGCCTACCCTCCAACGCCGATGGCAAGGTCCATTACAAGGTCGAGATCCCCTATGCGGGCTCGCTGATCCTGAAGCATGATCCCCATGCGCCGCTGCAGGGGCTGAAGGATTTCCCGCGCGATCAATGGGCGCCGGTGGCGGTGGTGTTCTGGTCGTTCCGGGTGATGGTCGGGCTGGGCCTCGCCATGCTCGGGTTGGGGCTGTGGAGCCTGGTCGCGCGGATGCGGCGCAAGCTGTACGATTGGACGTGGCTCCACCGGGCGGCGCTGGTGATGGGGCCTTCCGGCTTCGTCGCGGTGATAGCGGGCTGGATCACGACCGAGGTCGGGCGCCAGCCCTGGACGATCTATGGCCTGCTCAGGACCAGCCAGTCGGCATCGCCGCTGGCGACTCCCGCCGTCGCGACGTCGCTGGCGGCGTTCGTCATCGTCTATTTCGCGGTGTTCGGGATCGGCGTCTGGTACATCCTGAAGCTGATGCAGAAGGGCCCCGAGGCGCACGAACCCGAATTGCCCGACGCGCCGATCAGGACCGCCGGGATCACCCCCGCCGCGCAGATGGGAGGCGAATCATGACCGTCGATCCCACGCTCGCTTATATCTGGGCGTTCGTCATCGCGTTCGCGGTGTTCATGTACGTCGTGATGGACGGATTCGACCTGGGCATTGGCATCCTGTTCCCGGCGTTCGGCGTCGGCGAGGAGCGCGATCAGGCAATGAACGCGATCGCGCCGGTATGGGACGGTAACGAAACCTGGCTGGTGCTGGGCGGCGGCGGGCTGATGGCGGCGTTCCCGCTCGCCTTCGCGATCCTGATGCCGGCAATGTATCCGCCGATCATCGCGATGCTGCTCGGCCTGGTATTTCGCGGTGTCGCGTTCGAGTTCCGCTGGCGCGATCCGCGGCACCGCGCCTTTTGGGATTTCGCGTTTACCGCGGGATCGGTCACCGCGGCGATGGCGCAGGGGATCGTGCTCGGTGCGCTGCTCCAGGGCGTGCAGGTAACTGGCCGCGCTTATGGCGGCGGCTGGCTCGACTGGCTGTCGCCCTTCTCGCTGCTGACCGGCGTCGGGACGGTCGCGGCTTATGCGCTGCTCGGCAGTTGCTGGCTGATCTTCAAGACCGAGGGCGGGACGCAAGCGCATGCCTATCGGCTGGCGAAAATCGCCGGAGTCGCGGCGGCGCTGGCGGTGATCGCGGTGAGCGCGGCCACGCCGTTCCTAGAGCATCGCTATTACCAGCGCTGGTTCACCTTTCCGAACGTGCTGGTCGCAGCACAAGTGCCGTTGGTGGTAGCCGTCCTGTCGCTTGCTTTCTGGTGGGCATTGCTCAGGAGGAAGGAATTGCTGCCGTTCCTGCTGACACTCGGTCTCTATCTGCTCTGCTTCATCGGGTTGGGGATCAGCATGTTTCCCGACATCGTGCCCGGATCGGTGTCGATCGTGCAGGCGGCGTCGCCAGCGATCAGCCAGACCTTCATGCTGATCGGCACCGCGATCATGGTGCCGCTGATCCTGACCTACACCGCCTGGTCCTATTGGGTGTTCCGCGGCAAGGTTGGCGACTCGGCGGGTTATCATTGATGCCTGACGAAGCCGGTCCATTATGGAAACGTCTCGGCTGGATGGCGGCGATCTGGGCGGCTAGCGTCGCGGCGTTGGCCGTGGTGGCGATGGCGATTCGTAGTGTTCTGCACGCTTGATCGCCAGTCGCGCTTGGGCCAGTGAAAGCCGGGTAGCGGAGAGGTGACAATGCCGGACGGAATACTGGTTCTCGAGGATTTCGCGCCGCATGTCGGCACAGCCTTCACGCTCCCGGGGAGCGAGGAATCGGCACCGATCGACTTCACGCTGACCGGGGCGACGGCGCTCAGCAACCGCGCTTATCCGGGACAAGTCCGCGCACCGTTCCAGCTGTTTTTCCGGGTCGCGGCGCAGGACGTCTATCCGCAAGGCACGTATCGCCTGACCCATCCAACGATGGGTGAGCACGACATTTTCCTGGTGCCTGCAGCCAGCACCGATGCGGGGGTCGATTATTGCGCGACCTTCAACTGACGCCGTCGGGCGCCCAGTCCATTTCCAGATAGACATCCTCTTCGCGGACCACCGTGAAGCCCAGCCGGTCGTAGAGCGATTTGGCCGGATTGATGCGTTCGACGAAGATATCGACGCCCTTGCCCCGCGCGCGGGCATAATCCTGGATCGCGGTGAGCAACGCGGTGCCGATACCGCCGTCGCGGCTGCCAGGCATCAACGCGATGTCGATGATGTGAACGCGGGTCTCGCGTTCGTCGAGATAGAGGCGCCCGATCGGCTTGCCGTCGAGTTCAATGATGTCGAACGCGGTGTCGGGGAAATGGCTGTAATAATGTTTACGCTGCGCGCCGAACTGGTGGATCAGGAAGCCGCGCTTCTGATCCTCGGTCCATGGCACGAGGGCCAGTTCATCGGCACGACTGGCGGCAAAGACTTGCATCAGAAAGGGGAGGTCAGCATCGGTTTCCGGACGCAGCGCGAGGCCTCGGGACAGCAAAGCCTCCGGCAGCACGAATGCCGGAGGCCCTTGGATATCGGTCATGGAAGGCTCGGTCAGTTGCGTGCCGGGAAAACGCCCTGCAGCGCGATGATGAAGCTTACCGCGAGATAGGGCTGCATGTTGTTGTGCGGCAGTGACCCGCCGGCCATCGTGATCGTTTGCGGCGCGAGGTTGAGTCCGCCGGTACCCAGCGCGGCGGCATAAAGCTGGTTAGGCGCCGAATTGGTGAACAATGTGTTGCTTGCCGGCGTCTCACCCGGGTTCGAGTTGGCGATTATCGCGCCCGAGATAGGATGGGTATGTTGCGGCAGATTACCCGTAGTCAGCGTGACGCTGGGCCCGCCCGCCATCTCTCCCAGGGACACGGGGTCGATACCGGCTCCATTGCCCTGATGCACCGGCGCGCGCCCTTGCATGTTGGGAAGCGCGAAAGTCGTTGTACCATTGCCGCCATAGGTCGTGCCGAGCAGCGAGAACAACGCCGTGTTCTGCGAGATCGCCACGATCTGGCCGTTGCACAGGGCGTAGCCCTTGGGGGCGAAGTTGCCGCCGAACATCTTGATTTCGGCGATGTAGGGTGTCGCCATCTCTCATCCTTCCTGAATCAAATTGAGCATCAATTCCGGGAGGGGAAGATCCCCTGCAGCGAGATGATGAACGTTATAACCAGATAGGGCATCATATTGTCGTGCGGCAGGTTGTTGCCCACGTTGCCGATGATACCCGCGAGCATCGGCTTCAGATCGCCTGCGACCGGAGTCTTGGTCGGATCGGTATAAAGCTGTGCCGAATTGCCGCCTACGGCCTGTTTCGGCCGGCACGGCATCGTGTTCGTCGCCGGCGCGTCGTTGGTCGGATCGACATTGTTGGCGACCGGCAGGTGCTGGTGCTGCGGCATCGTGTTCGTCGTCAGCGTCACACTGTTGGTGCCCGACGACTCGCCGATCACGCGGTTGGTCAGCCCAGGGCCTTGGCCCTGGTTGAGCGGAATGCGGCCTTGCAGGTTGGGAAGCGCGAACGTGTTGACGCCGTCGCCGCCATAAGTGGTGCCGAGCAGCGAGAACAGCGCGGTTTCCTGCGCGATCGATACCAACTGCCCATTACACATCGCAAAGCCGGCCGGCGCGAAGTTGCCGCCGAACATTTTGATTTCGCCGAGATAGGGGTTCGACATATTAGCCTCTCAATAGCGATGGTCCGTGGAGCTGATCAGTTGCGCGACGGGTAAAGGCCGGACATGGCGATACAGATATTGACCACCAGATAGGGCTGCATATTGTTGTGCGGCTGCGAGCCGCCCGCCGGCGGCATGCTGAGCGGGTTGAGATTGACGTAGGACGAATTGGGCGCGTTGAACGCCGCGAAATAATCGACCTGCTGCGCGTCGACATCGTCCGCGAAAACGTCGCCAAGGACCGCCCTCTTGGTCGCCGCCGCCGTCGTCGCGCTGAAAGTGTGGTTATGGCTCGGCATTTCAGTCTGGAGCAGCAGGTGGTTTTCCTCGCCGCCAGTCTGGCCCTGATTCACGGGAGGTAGGCCGGAACCCGTTCCCCAATGAATCGGCGCACGTCCCCGCAGGTCGGGAAGGGCGAAGGTCGTCTGCCCGTTGCCACCATAAGTTGTGCCGAGAAGCGAGAATAATGCGGTATTCTGCGCAATCGACACGATCTGACCGCTGCACGTCGCCCAGCCCTTCGGCGCGAAGTTGAATCCGAAGATCCGGATTTCCGCAAGGTATTGGTCCGACATGTTCCAGCCTCTCGCTTTTATTCGGTACGCGGGGGGCAAACGAGTCGATGCTCTTTCCCCCCCGGCGGCATCTGTTGCAATCACTAGGGGGATTTTTCGGGGATTTCTAGCTGACCAAGCAAAAAAATTGCCTCCGGAACGGCGGCGATCTTAAATTTGGTTCAAAATGGCATGTAATTTCTTCGCCGAAATGTCATCCGACTTGACCAGCCGGCTCCATTCGGCGAAGAATGCCAGCTGAACATGGCGTTACCGCCATGCGCATTATTCGGGGGACTTTTGCGATGTCGTCTGTCGACTCACCTTCTTTCGATCTGGCGCCCTCAAACGAGCGCAAGCGGTGGGAGACGCCGGTGGTGATCCTCGCCGCGGCAGCACGCGAAACATTGACGAGCTTCAACACCGCCATCCCAGATGCGTCCGCTACATCGGCGAGCCAGGGATCGTAACGGCGCGGACTTGACGTCAGCGATTGCTGCGGTCGAGCCACGCCAAGAACCGCGCCGTCGTCAGCGCCTTCATCGCAAAGCCCAGCCGGATACGCTCGCTTAGCCGTTCTTCCGATACCTCGTCGCGCACCAATGCGGCGAGCGCATCCACGTCGATGTAACGCGCGACTGCGTCATTATGCCGAACTTCATTGAGCGCCGCGAGCATCGCGGGGACGGCCTGAAAATCCATTGACAGCAAATCGGGTTGCTCGCGATCATTGCCCGGCATCCGTCGGATCAAAGTGGCGGGAAGCCGGTCGGCGAAGGCAGTGCGCGCAAGCCATCTTTCGCGACCGTCGCGAAACAGCAAATGATCGGGGAGGGCACAGCCCAGTTCTACGATGCGCTTGTCGTGGAACGGGCGGGTCAAATCGAGATCCGGTGTCATGGCGATGTAATTGCCGCCACCTTCGGCCGAGATCCATTTGCAGATTTCCAACCATAGCCCGCGCCAGCGAGGACCGGGGCGAAACCCGTCCCGCAACCGGCGGCGGCTGACGACACCGCTGGCGAAAGCTCGCAATGCAAAGTCGCGCTGTACTCCGCGTCGCTGCCAAGCCGGACGAAAGCCGTTAACCGCAACTCGCCATGGCCGGCGGACCCATTGCGGCACCAACGCACTGAGCACATCGCGGCCAAATACGCGCAAGGCCGACCAACCGGTGAAACGCATTCGCGCGCGATATTCGCGCACGAAGCGGCGGATGTTACCGCCACGAAGAATGGCGCCGAGCATTGCGACATCATAGGCATTGACCGTGTAGTCGCCACCATGGCCGTCGAGGATTAGACGAGACCCCGCGGCCCGCGCCATCTCGCCCATCCGGCACCGAACGACACTCGGCGGTTGGTGACGAAAGGTCCGGCCGAAGGTCGCTTCGAGATCGTCGTAGCTGGTTTCCTCGCCTCGCACGTAGAAGCGCAGATCGAGGCCCGGCAGCCCTCGAAAAGCCTCCACCGCAGGGCGGGCATCGCGCCGCGGGTCGTCTTCCTTGAGGACCGACGCGATGCACGTGAGCATCCATCCGCGAGCTGCGACGATCGGCCCGGCAATCGCGGCGATGATGCCGCTGTCGAAGCCGCCGCTGAACAGCAAAGATGGTGCGTCGGTCAGCCGCCTTAGCCGGCACGCCACTGCCTCCTCGATCGTCGCGCGATAGGTCGCGAGATAATATGCGTCGTCACGGTCGAGATGTATGGGGGCGGCGTGCGGCTCCCAGTAACGGTCGAGCGTGACACTACCGTCAGCGGTCAGAGACAGCGTCGTGCCGCCGGGAAGCACGTGGATGTCGGTGTAGATTAGTTCGCCTTCGATTCGCTCCGTCGACATCAACAGTCGGCGAGCCAGCTCGTCCTCGTTCAGCCGACGCGGAACGTCGTCCGCTGCGAATAGTCCGCCAAGTTCGGTTGCGAACGCCAGGAAGCCATCTCCCAGGTGATAATGGATCACGCGCTGGCCCATGTGATCGCGGCCGAGCAATAGGGTACCCCTCGCACGATCCCAGATCGCAAAAGCGAAATCGCCGAGCAGGTGGCGCGCGCAATCGTCACCCCAGCGGCGCCAGGCGGCGAGCAATAATTCGCTGTCGGGAAGCTCCGCAAGATCGGCGTCGGCGATGCCGAGCGCGGCGGCGAGTTCCTCGCGATTGTCCAGCCGCAGGTCGGCGACGAGCACGGCGTCACGGGCGATGATCGGCTGCGCCTCGTGCACGTCCTCGCGGTTGACCCGCATCAGGCAATGACCGAGCACGAGACGGCCGAGCTCGACGGTCTCGATGCCGTCGGCACCGCGATGCTTCATCGCCTGCGCCATGCGATCGATGCTGCGCGGCGCGACGTCGGCGCCGTCGAATCGCACGATGCCGCAGATCGCACTCATGCGGCGGCTGCTATCATTGTGCGCCCGGCGCTGTCGGCGACCATCGGCTATGCGCCTTCGTCGATGCGGATCGCATTGTGCTGGCCGAGCGTGGCGAGGAAGGAGTCGACCTCCGCACGACAGGTCGCGGGGTCGACGTCATATTCGGCGACCAGGGCGGCGCACAGTGATTCGACCGTGTGTGGGGTTTCGATCAATTCCCAGATCCGCGCGCCGACCGCCGACAGGCCGATATAATTGCCTTGGGCAGCGCTCATCATTACAAGCTCGTCGCCGACCTTGGCGGCGAGCCAATCGCCGTCGCGATGGATCATCATTCCTTCTCCGTTTGGACGGCCGACCGGCTATAGCCCAGTCGGTCCATCATGATGCCATGATCGCGTTCGATTTGGGCGACCTGATTATGTGAAAGGTCGTCGCGCCATCCTCCGGCGGTCCCGCGGCGGAAAAAGCTGCTGACCTTGCGTGGCGCTTCGCGAAAGCCGCTTTCTGCTTCCTGACGCCGCAACTCGTCGATCGACGCGAATGCGATCGCACGGTCGATCTGCGCCTGGTTGGGTTCGGCGCCGGCAAAGCGAAGCGCGGCGAGTAAGGTCGCCGCGGTATCGGAGAGCATGTCCTCGTAGCGGATCAGATGGATGGGGATGTCATGCTGGTCGAGCCAGCTACGGACAAAACCGCTCCAGCCAAGCAAGCGCTGACGAAATTGGCGGTCGAGTTGGTCCGACGACGAGGCCAAGCAGAAATCGACGTCTCCCATGCGGCTGATCGCCTGGTCGATCGAACAGTGCATGTGGTGAGCGAAGGAGGGGGCGACATCGCGCGGATCGCGGACGAACAAGATCGCACCGGCCCCACCCCGCGCGCCTGCCATGACCGGCTCGCCGTCATCGGTTAGCGTGTAGGCGTCGTGCGTTTTGACGAAGCGCACCGGAAAACACGGCTCGTCGGGGTCGGCCAAGGTTTCGCCCGAAGCGGCATAGGCGTAGGTGGTGGGACGTAGCCGGTCGATCTCGTCGTTCGTCATCAGCGACGAATCGATCAGCGTCTGCTGGTCGAAGGGATTGCGAGCGCTGGCAATTGGATCGGTGCTTTCAATCAGATTGATGTCGACCGGACTATCGCTGTTCGACCACAAATTCGCGACCAGAATGCGGAACCAGGTGTTGCCCGACTTCGGATAGGAAGCCAGCCAGATGGTCGGGATCACGGTGCCTAGTCCCCCAATCCGATATCCGCCCAGTGCGTCCGCAGCATCGCGATCGTCGCCGACATCTCATCGAACTCGAATTGCCGCTTCAGCCGGAAAATGCCCGAGGTCGCGGCGAGGGCAGCGGCGGCGCGGAAATAGATTTCCCGCTGATCCAGCTTATGGACGAGCAACGGTCGATAAGCGTTGGCGACAAGCAATCTGGTCGCATCGACGACATTGGGCCGCTCGATATCGGGCTGCTGCTGCCCGCGTATCTCGAGCAGCGCGTAGACCGCGCCGATCGGCACCGCGGCATCGCTCGCCGTAACGGGCTCGACATAGAATTTGCGCAGTCGATTGCGCATCGGATCGCCGCGCCGATCGTCGAGTCCGAGCTCGTTGATACTCTTTTCCCACAGTCGAAGCTGGCGGCCGTCGGCCTGGATCCGCGGGATGCCGTCATTGCCGACCTCGATCGCGCATTGGTCATCGGCAATGAGCGAATAGCCGTGCTCGCCCAGCGCCGCGGCCAGTGTTGACTTGCCCGCACCGGACTGCCCACAAAACAGCACCGCCTTGCCGCCGACCAGCACTGCGCTGGCATGGAGGACGATATGGTTGCGCTGGTGGAGGAGCACGCCGAACACGCTGCCCGAAAGGAACACCGCCACATCCTGCAATTCGGCATCCTCCTCCGCCTCGAAAGCGATCGAATGCCCGCCCTCCAGCAGGAAGCGCGCGACATGTGGGACATGCATCAGGAAACGCCCGTCGGCGCGCTGCCAGGTCGGACCGATCGCGCTCGCGCCATCGAGTGACCTGGGTACGGCTGCGCGGCGAATCGTCACGTCAGGGGTGCCGTCCGGGTCGCCCGGAATCAGACCGGGAAGGTCCACTTCACTGGCGACTTCGAGGCCCGATACGCGATACGAATACACCCCGACATCCCCCCGGCGATTGCGGTCAGGGCATACGAAGGACCAGGAACCCGTTCAAGTCATTAGCCGCGTGCCGCCAATACCGTAAGCTTACGATGGACCGCGTCGAGGTGCACTGCACTGGCGGCCCGGACGGCGTCCCCCGCCTCGCGACGCTTGTTCTCGGCATCGGGTTCAAAGGCGAAAGACGGAGATTTGGCGTCCCACTGCGATGCCATGCGAGCAGCGGTGAGAGCATCGGCATCGGGCGCGATCCCGAAATGGGGCAGGATTCGCCGTTCGACGGCATGGGGCAGGTCGGCATAATCGACGAACAGCCCCCCACCGATTTCGGCGTGGTCGATCGCCGCCTGGGTCACCCGATTGAGCACGCGGGCGATATAATCCTCTCTCGAGTGGCTGAGCGGATCCGGAATCGCGAAAACCGGATCGAGCTCTGTGCCCGGCACTGTCTGCGATCCGCGGATGCGCATTTGCGATACCATCACCTCGGTGGGATCGCGGAACAGGAAGACCCACGGCGTGTCGGGAAAGGCGGCGCGGAACAGCGGCAGTGCCAGGCTGTGCCAGCTGTCGGTCTTGATGACGTAATGACGGCGATTGCCGAAGCGGTCGCGGCCGAGCGCCGCGGCCATGCCGCGCAACAGCGCGACGCGTTGTTCGAGCGGAGCCTCGGGATGGCTGTGCGTCATTTGCACGATCGCATCCAGCGGCGGGGCCTCTGACACCACGATGCCGTCCGCCATCGCCGCGAGCATCTGCGACACCAGGGTGGAGCCGCAACGCGACATGTGGAAGATCAGGCCATCGGGTGCCGTCGCAGCGTCCGGCGGAGCCAGTTTGCCGAGAATGCCAAGGGGGGTGCAGACTTTGAGCAGCGCGTTGATCGGCCGGCGCTTGGCGCGACGCAGCGAGTCCTCGAAGAATGACTCGTGGAGCGGGGCGTCCCCGAAATGGACCCAGTCGATTGCGAGCTGACCGGGTGCGGGGACCAGTGCGGCGGGTAGCCAGTTGCGGCCGGGCCAATCAGCCGTCGTTATTTGCTGCCCGGTAAAGCGCTCGATTCCCAACGGATCGCGCTTGCTGCCGGCAAGGATCGCCTCGGGCGTGATCGTGATGCCTCTGCCTGCCGCGACGCTGGCAGCTGCCACCGCAAAGGCATCGGCGCCGAGGATCAATGCCAGTCGGTCGGCGAGCGCTTCGTCGGCCAGAATCATCGCTCGGAGGCGGGCTAGGGCGTCGGGATCGGACATCGGGCGCTTGGCAATCGGATGGGAGGAGGAATAGGATCGATACCGGCCGCGCAGGAACACGCGGCCGAGGGGAGCCTTATCCTGACCGAATGGACGCAACAACCGGCCTTGACGCTGCCCGACCGCGCCCGGTTGGCACTGGCGTTCGATCCGGCGCGGTTGCAGGCCGATCTGGCGGCGGTCGAGGCGATGACCTGGACCGACCATTTCGTCCGGCAGAATTACGAGGGCCAATGGGACGTCCTGCCGCTCAGGCATCAGGCAGGGGCAACGCATCCCATCATGCAGGCTTATACCCCGCCCGAGGTGACCGACTTCGTCGATGCCGCCATCCTGGACCGGACGCCCTATTTCCGTGACGTACTGGCAACGATTCCCTGCCCGCTGAAAGCGGTCCGGCTGATGCGCCTCACACCGGGATCGAGGATCAAGGAGCATGCGGACCACGACCTTGCCGCCGATTGGGGCCAGGCACGGTTGCATATCCCGATCACGACCAATGCCGGCGTCACATTCCTGCTCAACCGCGTGCCCGTTGCGATGGCGCCCGGCGAGGCCTGGTATCTGCGTTTGTCCGATCCGCACGCGGTGACCAATGACGGCGAGACCGACCGCGTCCATCTGGTGATCGATTGCGCGACGAACGATTGGCTGATCGAGCAGATCGCGGCGTGACGCGGCACCGCTTCGACCGGCTGCGGCTGATCCAGACACAGATTAACGAGCGGCCGCGGCTGCGCGAATGGCTGACGTGGCTGCGCCACGGCGCGCGCGACGTGGACGTCGTGCTGTTCAAGCGCAAGCTCAGGATCAACGCGTTGCGCGAGAATGGCTATTACCGCGCCGCGCGGCTGGCGCATGCCAACAGCCTGTTACGCGATGAGACATTGGTGATGCAGCGGGTCAGCATGATGCTGGGCGACGGTGTCACCTTTGTCGATGTCGGCGCCAATATCGGCATTTTCTCCGCGGTCATTGCCGATGCGCAGCGACTGTTCCGCGATTTTCGCGTGGTCGCCTTCGAGGCCGACCCTGCAACGTTCGCGCGGCTCGCGGTCAATGCCGAACGCTTCGGGTTCGACGCGGTCAACGTCGCGCTGGCGGCGGAAACGGGCGAGCTCGACTTCGCGACCGGCGCGGTGTCGGGGATCGCGACGCGCCGCGACCGTGCGGGCCGCGCGCATATCGCCGGGCGCGGCTTCGCCGTCGCGGCGCGGCGGCTGGACAGTTTCGATCTGCCGGGCAAGTTGGTGATCAAGATCGACGTCGAGCAAATGGAGTTGGAGGTGCTCGAAGGCGCCCGCGGACTGTTCGTGGCGGGGCGAGTCGCGGCCGTCTATCTCGACGAGTTCGACGACAAAGAGGCGGTGCTCGATTTCCTCTCCGGATATGGATTCGACCTGATGGCACCATCGCGCCTTAACGCGTTCGCCCCCCGCTGCCGCGCGCTGTTCGCCATCCGCCGCGAGGGCTGATCGTCAGACCCCGTGATATTCGCGGTACCATGACACGAAATTGGGTACGCCAACCTCGATCGGCGTCGCCGGGCTGAACCCCAAATCGCGTTCGATCGCGCTGATATCGGCATAGGTGGCGGGGACGTCGCCGGGCTGCATCGGCTGATAGTCGCGGATCGCCTTCACCCCGCAGGCATTCTCGATCAGGTCGATCATCTTGCCGAGCTCTTCGGAGCGATGGTTGCCGATATTGTAGATGGCGTGCGGGGTGCGGCTGCCACCGGCCTTTTCCTCGCCATCGTCCTTGGGCGCCGAATCGAGGCACGACACCACGCCGGTGACGATGTCGTCGATATAGGTGAAGTCGCGGCGCATATCGCCATTGTTGAACACCGGAATCGGGCGGCCTTCGAGGATCGCCTTGGTGAAGATCCACATCGCCATGTCGGGGCGGCCCCAGGGGCCATAGACGGTGAAGAAGCGCAGGCCGGTCTGCGGCAACCGGTAGAGGCTGGCATAGGTCTCGCTCATCAGCTCGTCGGCCTTCTTGGTCGCGGCATAGAGCGACAGCGGATGGTCGACGCGGTCCTCGACCCGGAAGGGGAGTTGGTCGTTGCCGCCATAGACTGACGAGGACGAGGCGTAGACGAGGTGCTGGAGCTTTCGATGCCGCGCGATCTCCATCACGTTGAGATGCCCGACCAGGTTCGACTGGACATAGGCGCGGGGGTTGTCGATTGAATAACGGACGCCCGCTTGTGCGCCCAGGTGGACGATGCGGTCGAACTCCTTGCTCGCCAGCGACGCCTCGAGCGCTTCGTGATCGGCGAAGTCCACCTGGATGAACTCGAATCGGTTGGTATTGAGCCCGTGGATCAGCGCGATGCGGTCACGCTTGAGGTCGACCGAATAATAATCGTTGAGGTTGTCGATGCCGATCACGATGTCGCCGCGGTCGAGCAATCGCCGGATCACCCAACTGCCGATGAATCCGGCCGCGCCGGTCACGAGTACGCGCATCAAATTACTCCTAAAGCGTCCAGCGCGCTGTGCCGGTCATTTCGGGAACGCCATTCTTGATATCGGCGAACAGACCGCCTGGGGCGACCAGTCGAGCCAATCCGCCGTCCATGTCGAGATAGGCCTGATGCGGCACCGCGAGCACGACGAGGTCATAGCTGCGACTCAGCGCGTCGCCGTCGAGCGTGATGCCATATTCGTGCGTCGCCTCGGCGGGGTCGGCCATCGGGTCGTGGACGGTGACGTCATGACCGTGCGCATCGAGCGCAGTCACCAGTTCGGCGACCTTGGAGTTGCGCAGATCGGGGACATTTTCCTTGAAGGTCAGGCCAAGCACCAAGGCCGAACCCGTCTTGCCGGCGCGAGCGTGAATTTGCCCGGCGATCCAGCTCGACATGCCGTCATTGGTGCCGCGCCCCGCCAGGATGACGCGCGGATCGTGGCCGACCTCTTCCGCCAGGTGGCTGAGATAATAGGGGTCGACGCCGATACAGTGACCGCCGACCAGCCCGGGCTGAAAGGGCAGGAAATTCCACTTGGTTTGTGCTGCGGCCAGCACGTCCCATACCGACAGATCGATCGCGCCGAAGATTCGCGCGATCTCGTTCATGAAGGCGATGTTGATGTCGCGCTGCGCGTTCTCGATCGCCTTGGCGGCCTCGGCGGCCTTGATCGACGCGGCGCGGAACACGCCGGCCGAGGTGACCTTGCCGTAGATCGCCTCAAGCCGGTCGGTAGTCGCCTCGTCCTCGCCGGCGATGACCTTGACGATACGGTCGACGGTATGTTCGCGGTCGCCGGGATTGATCCGCTCGGGCGAATAACCGAGCGTGAAGTCGCGGCCGCGCGCGAGGCCGGAGACCTTTTCAATCTCCGGTCCGCAAATCTGTTCGGTGACGCCGGGATAAACAGTGCTCTCGTAAATGATCGTCGGGCGTTCGGCGGCGTCGATCATCCTGGCGACCATCCGCGTCGCGCCCATCACCGCGCCGAGATCGGGACGTTTGTTGGCGTCGATCGGGGTGGGGACGGTGACGATATAGGCGCTCGCCGCGGGGCAGGCCGATGGGTCGGACGTGTAATTGAGGGTTGAGGCGCCGAGCGTGGCCTGGTCGATTTCGCCGGTCCGGTCATGGCCTTGAGTCAGCTCGGCGATGCGGCCGGCGTCGATGTCGACGCCCCAGACTTCGAAATGGCGGGCGAGCGCGATGGCCAAAGGCAGGCCGACATACCCCAGGCCGACGACGACAAGCTTCACACGCGCTCCTTCGTAACGCCGGATCGGATGGGCGCGCCCGGCACCCGCCTCCCCCGGACCACCGGCCCTTAGCGGCGAAGCCGACAACGGCCAAGCTGGCTTGACTCCCGCGTCTCGGCTAGCGACCCGAGGATGATCAAGTCGTTAAGGCCATTGCTTGCTTTTGCCCTGATCGCCGCCGGGCCGTCCGCCGACGACCAGGCGACCCTGGTCGTCCGTGCCTTACTGCAGCAGGACGTAGCGGTGGCGACGATCGGCTATCGGTTGGCGACCGCCAATGTCGATCTGTGCGTCGAGCACATGGTCGAGAGCGGCATGCTGATCGAGACTTTGGGTCAGTATGGCGCGACGTTCCGGCCCGCCGCACGACAGGTGCTGGGGCTGAGCGATGGCCCGACCGTCGCGCTGGTCGTGGCGGGATCACCCGCCGAGCGCGCTGGGCTCAAGCCGGGAGACGTGCTCGTCGATGCCGACGGCGTGCCGTTCGCGGCGGCACCGCCTAGCTCGGCCGACGGGCGATTCGCTGGCGTCGAGGCGGCGATGACCGCGCTCGATACGGCGCTGGCCGACGGCAAAGCGCGGCTGACGATCGTGCGCAATGGGCAGCGGATGACGGTCGACCTGATCGGCGTCGCGGCCTGCAAGGCACGGTTTCAATTGGTGCCGGGCGACTATGCCGATGCCGTGGCGAACGGCACATGGGTGCAATTGTCGACGCGGATGGCGGGGTTCGCAAAGACACCCGACGAACTGGCTGCGATCCTCGCGCATGAACTCGCACACAACGCCCTCGGACATCGCAAGGCCAAGGCGAAAGTCCAGCGTTTGCAAGAGCTTCAGGCCGACCGGCTGATGCCCTATCTAATGGCGCGGGCGGGGTTCGATCCCGGTGCGGCTGTCGTGCTGTGGCGACGATTTCAGGCGCAGCGGCTGGGCGGCTTGTTTCCGAGTGTGACGCACCCTTCATGGTCGGACCGCGTGCGCGCAGTCGAAATCGAACGCGCGCGGATCACCGGCCTGGTGTCCCGAGGCGATACGATCGTTCCACCGGACGATTTGAAGTCGCGATGAATGTTGCGCCAGATCAATAGACTCGGGCCGCTGTCTGGGTGTAACGCGCTGTAACAACCGTGCCGCAGCGACTTTAAGGGGAATTTGGTCACATGCTGATGAGCCGGGCCAAGGCAGCGACGCGCCCGCGATCGAGCATCTTCGAGTCCTTCCGCGTCGAAGCTTTCGCGGTGCTGGTGCTCGCCGTGCTCGTGCCCAGCATGCTGATCAGCCGTCCGATCCTGCTCGACAATCCCAATGCGGCAACGCTGGTGGGGGGAGTCGACAATGTCATTCTCGGCGCGGCGATCGGCGCCATCCTCGGGCTGTTCCTGTTGCGTCGGGTGACCGCGTTCCCCGGGTCACGCGTGTTCAGCTATATCATTCCGACTTATGCGACGTCGTATGGGCTGGTGTTCGCGGCCTTCTTCTTTCTCCGACTCGACTATAGCCGCGCCTACCTAGGTACTTCCGCCGCGCTGGCGGCGGTAACCTCCTACACGATCCATTTCTATCTGCTGCGCGCCACGACCAAACCCTTTTACATCGTCCCGTTCGGCAAGACCTCGGCGCTGACCGAATTGCCCAATGTCGAATGGATTCCGCTGACCGAGCCGGTCATGCCGCCGGGGCGCGAGACGGTGATCGTCGCCGATCTGCGGTACGACCATGACGACGATTGGGAACGCATGCTCGCCGAGGCCGCGGTCAACGGCCATCCTGTCTATCACGTCAAGCAGATCCGCGAATCACTGACCGGGCGCGTATCGATCGAGCATCTGTCGGAAAACAGCTTCGGGTCGCTGCTCCCCAATCTCGCCTATCGCAAGATGAAGCGGGGTTTCGATCTGTTGCTGACGCTCGTCGCCCTCCCGGTCCTGATCGTGCCGATGCTGTTGATCGCGTTGCTGGTGAAGATCGACTCGAAGGGGCCGGTGCTCTTCAAACAGGAACGAATGGGCTATCGTGGCCGGCCGTTCATGGTGTGGAAGTTCCGCACGATGCGTGAATGCACGCCCGAGGAAGCGGCGCGCGACGGCTTCATCACCACCGATGACGATCAGCGCGTGACCCGCCTGGGTCGCTTCCTGCGCCGGACGCGGATCGACGAGCTGCCGCAGATGTGGAACATCATCAAGGGCGAGATGAGCTGGATCGGCCCGCGCCCCGAAGCCGTAGCGCTATCGACCTGGTACGAGCAGGAAATCCCGTTCTATTCATATCGCCACATCGTGCGGCCGGGGATCAGCGGCTGGGCGCAGGTCAACCAGGGGCATGTCGCCGACCTTGCCTCGGTCCATTACAAGCTCAATTACGACTTCTTCTACATCAAGCATTTTTCGGGCTGGCTCGACCTGCTGATCCTGTTGAAGACGGTCGGGACCGTGGTCAGCGGGTTCGGGGCGAAATAGCCGCCGCTAGCGAGTACAGACCCTAGGCCGGCCAGAGCCCGCGCGTGTCGTAGATCGCCTTGCCTGCCCGCCGGCTGGCGGCGACCCCACGGAATTCATGATGATCGACCAGCACGACGAGCACCTCGCAGTCGTCGAGTGCCTGGTCGAGCGTCACCTTGGTCGCACCGGTGCCGTCGAACGCCGGCGGCAGTGCGTCGACATGCGGCTCGACGACGCGGACGCGGTCGCCATATTTCTTTGCCAGTTCGATCGCGATTTCGAGCGCGGGGCTTTCGCGCAGATCGTCGATATTGGCTTTGAACGACAGGCCTAGACACGCGATCGCGGCGTCCGGGTGCGCGTCCGCGAGTGCCGTCGTGCGCGCGAAGACGTAATGCGCCTTGCCGTCATTGACCTCGCGCGCGGTGCGGATCAGCCGAGCATTCTCAGGGTCGCTATCGACGATGAACCAGGGATCGACCGCGATGCAATGCCCGCCGACACCGGGGCCGGGCTGGAGGATGTTGACGCGGGGATGGCGATTGGCCAGCCGGATGACTTCCCAGACGTCGAGGTTGAGCGTGTCGCAGACGATCGACAATTCGTTGGCGAACGCGATGTTGACGTCGCGGAACGAGTTTTCGACCAATTTGCACATTTCGGCGGCGCGCGCGGTGGTCGCGATACACTCGCCGGCGACGAAGCCCTTGTAGAAGTCCACCGCGCGTTCGGCACAAATGGCGCTGAGGCCGCCGATCGACCGGTCGTTGCTGACCAATTCCTCGAGGATCTTTCCGGGTAGCACGCGTTCAGGGCAATAAGCGACGCAGACGTCGGTCGCTGCATCGCCACCGTCGGGGAAGCTGAGATCGGGGCGCGCTTCCTTGAGCACGTCGCGCACCGCCTCGGTGGTGCCGACCGGGCACGTCGATTCGACGATCACCAGGCTGCCCTTGCGCACTGCCGGGGCGATCGAGCGCGTTGCGGCGAGCACATATTTGATGTCGGGCGCATGATGATCGGTGAACGGCGTCGGCACTGCGATCACGAACACGTCGCTGGGTTCTGGCGCGAGCGCCGCGCGCAGCGAGCCGCTGGCGACCATCTCGTGCACCAAAGATTCTAGATTGGCTTCCTCGATATGGATGCGGCCGGCATTGATCGTCTCGACGACATGCGGGCTGATATCGATGCCGAGCACCGACGCGCCGCTGCGCGCGATCACCGCGGCAGTGGGCAGGCCGATATAGCCGAGACCGACGACGCAGACTGTCGCCACGTCAGGCGGCCGAATCGAGGATGATGCGGGCGATCCGCTCGCTGCTTTTGCCATCCCCGAACGGGTTGTGGGCGCGGGCCATTGCTTCATAGGCGGCCTTATCGTCCAAAAGGCGTGAAGCTTCGGTAACGATGACTTCCTCATCATTGCCGACCAATTTGGCGGTGCCGGCGGCGACACCTTCCGGCCGCTCGGTCGTCTCGCGCATCACCAGCACCGGCTTCGCGAGCGCCGGCGCTTCTTCCTGTACGCCCCCGCTGTCGGTCATCACGAAATGGCACAGCGACAGCAGGCGGACGAAATTGGGATAATCGAGCGGGTCGATCATCGCCACGTTGTCGATGCCTCCAAGCACCTCGGCCATCGGTGCGCGGACATTGGGATTGGGATGGACCGGGAAGATCACCGCGACGTCCGGGCGATCGGCGATTCGGCGGACCGCCTGGGCCACCGATTTCAGCCCATCGCCGAAATTTTCCCGTCGGTGTGTCGTTACGGCAACTATGCGTTTGCCGGCAAAGCGCGCGGCGATCGGCGCGATCGTCGAAGCAAGCGCGGGATCCGAATCGACTCGCGCGCGCGTCTCGATCAATGCGTCGATCACGGTGTTGCCGGTGACATGGATCCGCTCGGCCGGAACATTTTCGGCGAGCAAGGCGTCGCGTGAGGTTTCGGTGGGCGCAAAATGCAGGTCGGCGATCGCGCCTACGACCTTGCGATTCACCTCTTCGGGCCAGGGGTGATAGATGTTGCCGCTGCGCAAGCCGGCCTCGACATGGCCGACCGGGATCTTGCGATAATAAGCGGTCAGCGCGCCGATCATTGCTGTCGCGGTGTCGCCCTGGACGATGACGCGGTCGGGCCGGTCGGCGTCCATGACCTTGCCCAGCTCGGTCAGCAGTCGCGCGCTGAGCGTGTCGAGCGACTGGTTGGGCAGCATCAGGTCGAGATCGTGTTCGGGCGTAATGCGCGCTATCTCAAGGACCTGGTCGAGCATCTCGCGGTGCTGTCCGGTGACGCACACGCGCACCTCGGCATCGGTGCGGCGAAGCGCATGGACCAAGGGAAAGAGCTTGATCGCTTCGGGGCGCGTCCCGAAGACCACTAGGATACGGGGACGAGCGGCAGAAGGCATGAACGCCCTTTCCCGGATTGGGTGACGCCAGACAAGCCCCATTCGTTTGGTGTGCCTATGGCGCCACAGTGATACGGATCATCAAGAGGAAGCGGCGATCCGTCCCGATTGCGCCAAAAAATCCTGGCCTATCGTCATCAAAATTTAACCGTTCGGGGTGAAGGCGGTGCATAGAAGCCACAGTCGGATAAAAAGGCTTTCGCAACGCAACGAATCCCGCCTATCGACGTTTGCGGAGTGTTGGCGGTGAGGCCGAATTGGGGCTGGGAACGATCCCGGAACGATCGGCACTATGGTTGACAGTTGGCGCGTTTGTGTGGCAAGCGCGTTGAGAAATTGGAACAGATAACCAAGGGAGTTTGCTAATGGTGCTGTTTAAGTCCGCTGTTGCGGCGCTCGCGTCGGTGGCGCTCGCGGCGACCCCGGCGCTGGCTCAGGCTGCGCCCGCCAAGGGTACGGTCATGGCCAAGGTCAGCACCGTGCGCGCTGGCGCCGATGCCAAGGATGCCAATCACCTCAATGGCAGCGGCACCATCGTTGCGGTCCTCGCGGTGATTGCCATCATCGGCGGCATCGTTGCCGCCACCTCGGGTAGCTCGAAGCCGAAGAGCCCGTGATCGGTTTCTAACCGGATATTGCGGGGCGCGGAGTTTTTCGGACTTCGCGCCCTTCTTATTTGTGCTGAACTTCCCGGACGGCGGTGCGCCGAGCCGGGTTTTTTAGTGCGCTGAGCCGACCATCGCGTGGTGCATCCAGGGTCCTGCCACGCTAGGCCCATACCGACACGTGCCCGAAGGACCCGGGCGATTGCCAAGGAAGCGACAGTGGCCGACGGATCCGAAACCGCCATCAGCTGGCACGATTCGATCGCGCCTGCATTTCGCGACGGGTATGTCCGGTCGCGCGGCTTTCGCGATCGCCTGCGCGCCTGGGGCACGCTCATTGAACGTTATGCCCGGCCAGGCGACCAAGTGGTCGATGCGGGGTGCGGGGCCGGCACCTTGTCGTTCGAGGCGGCTAGGATCGCCGCTTATGTCGACGGCATCGATGGCGCGGAACGGATGATCGACCTGGCGCGCGCTGGTGCCGACGAGCGGGGGATTACGAATGTGTCGTTCCAGGTGGCGTTGTTCGAAACATTGTCCGATCGCGCGGGGCGATATGATTTGGCATTGTGTTCCAGCGTGCTCGAATATCTCCCCGACCTCGCGACCGAGATAGCTCGACTGGCGGCCTTGCTCCGCCCGGGCGGTCGACTGATCTTGTCGCTGCCCAACGGACGGTCGCACTATCGCCGATTCGAAGCGCTTGCCTGGCGACTGACCGGGCGGCCGCGTTACTATCGGCATGTCCGCCATGTTCCGGCCTCGACCGAGGTCCGCGAGATCCTGCGAGGCCTCGGCCTTAATGTGCTGGAGACGGTCTATTACGCCGATCCGCCATTGCCGCGTTTCGTCAACCGTCTGGCCGGCGGTCCACGCTATCGCAAGACCATGTTCGCGATGGTCGCAGCGCGCGATTGATCGACCGGGTTAAACCTCGGGACGAACGGATATTCAGCGCAGCCGCGTGATGTCGAGCCCGTCGATATAAAGCGCGAGCGTGTCGAACGTCGTGTCGCGTGCGGTCCCCGTCAACGCCAGCTGTTGCTGGTCGCATTTCGACGGCACATCGAATTCGACCGCATAACGGCCGAGTTGGCCGGGCACTGGATTGACCGGCGCGGTAGCGAGCACCCCTGTTGCGCCCTTGGTCATGCAGACGATCGACCAGCGAAAGACCCCCGCGTCGATCGCGTCCTCGGCATAGGCACGCCCCACGAATCGATAGCGACCGGCCGGGAGCACCAGTTCCTGGTTGGCGAAGACCGTCTCGCGCTCGCCCGAATAGGAGACATACAGCGCGCTGCCCATACCCGCCGGGCCGGTGCTCCGCTCCGCGTAGACGCCGTCGGCGGGGTAAAGCCGCCATCCGAACGGCGGCGACGCATCGAGCCCGGTAAAGTCCCCTTCGCGCAGCAAGCCCTTACCCGCCGATTGCGCGCTGGGTGGCAGCAAAGCGACCCATTGCGCGAACAGCTGGGTCGGCGACAGGCGATCGGCCATCTTGATGAAATAGGGATCGAGCTCTTCCTTGGCGGCCGGCGAGCCGATCGCCTTCAGTCGGGTCAACAGCGCCAAGGTCGCATCGGGATAGGGATTGTCGCTGCCGAGCCGGGTGAGGAACGTACTCCTCCAATAGGGCCGCGTGGCGAGCACCCTTGCCAGTGGATCGATGATCCTGGGGTCGCGGGTCAGCGCGATCAACGCGGGAAGGATGACCGGCCAGTTCTGGTCGTCCTGGCGGAGCAGGATGTCCGCTTCGGTCACGGCCGGCGCGACCTGGTTCGTGCGGAACCGATAGTCAAGCAGCCAGGCATGAGTCAGGTAATCGCGCAACGACAGCCGCGCGGCGATGTCGAGCAGCTTGGCCGCGCCTTTCTCATCGTCGTTCGACGCGGCGATGATGCCGATGTTGCGGAGTGCCACGACCTCATAGGGCGAATGTTCGAGGAGCCTCTTGCTGTCGGCGGCGAGCTTTGCTGCCGGCGCACCGAGTTCGACCGTCTTCAGCCGTTCATTGGCATCCGTGCTGAGCGCGTTGGTATTGGTCGGATCGATGCGGAGCGCGAGTCGGGCGGTAGTCGGCGTGGCGAGCAGGAACGCCAGCCCCGACCGCAGCGTGAAGACGCCGGCGACGAGCGCGAGCGTCAGCACGACGACCCGAACGGTCACCGTGCCACGGCGCAGGGCGATCATTGCCATTACGCGCCCGCCTCGGGGCTCAGCCCGTCACGCGTTTCATGAAGCCGATCCGCTTGTCGCCATAATCGTAATTATAGCCGTAATCGTAGCCGATCTTCTTGGCGTCGAACTTGGTCAGCACCGCGCCGAGGATATTGGCATGGACGTCGGCAAGGCGGCGCAGCGACACGCGTGCGGTCCGAGTATGGGTGTTGCGCGCGGCGATCACGAACATTGTCGCTTCGGCATAGCTCGCGATCAGCGGCGCGTCGGCGAGGCCGAGCACCGGCGGGCCGTCGACGACGATATGGTCATAGCCCTCTTTGAGCAGTCGATCGAAGGTCTGCGACAGGTTGGAGCCCGCCAGCAATTCGGCCGGGTTGGGCGGGATCGGCCCCGAGCTCATGATCCACAGGCGATCGACTGGGCCCTTGCGGATATAAGTGTCGATGTCGGTCGCACCGGCAAGGATGTTGGTGAGCCCGCCCGTATTGGCGAAGCCCATCATCTTGTGCACCGACGGGTTGCGCAAATCGGCGTCGATCAGGATCGTCTTCTTGCCGAGCGACGCGAAGTTGCGCGCCACCGCCATCGCCGTGGTCGACTTGCCTTCGGACGGCCGCGAACTCGTCACGAACAGGACGCGCGGCGCACCCTTGCTGGTGGTGAGCCGGAGCGCTGTCTGGAGTGAAAGATAGGCTTCGGCGAGTGGCGTCTTGCTATCCTCGAGCAGGTCGATCGAGACGTCGGAATCGGGCACGCGTGGTACGCTGCCCAACAGCGGCACGCCCAGCTTCCGTTCGAGATCGTGCGGCGCGATGATCGACTCGTCGAGCTGTTCGAGGATGAACGCGACCGCGCCACCGACCAGCGTGCCGAGCAACAGCCCGAGCAGGAGATTCATCGAGGTGCGCGGCGTTACCGGGCTGCCCGACGGGAGCGCGGTGTCGACCACCGAAACGTTGTTGGTCCCGACGCCGCCGGCGATGCCGATCTCCTTGTAGCGCTGGAGCAGCGCGTCATAGAGCGCGCGGTTGGTGTCGGCGTCGCGCTGCAGCGTGTTGTACTGGACGGTACGGCCGCGCAGGTCGATCACATTGGTCTTGAGCTTGTCGACTTGTCCTTGAAGTTCGCCCTGGCGCTGGGCCGCCGCCTGATAAGCGGCGCGGAGTGAATCGAGCACCACCGCACCCTGCTTGCCGAGCTGCCTGTCGAGTTCGCTGATCTGCTGGCGAAGCGCGACCATCTGCGGATAGTCCGAGCGGAATTGCGCCGACAGGCGCTGATATTCGGCCTGCAACTGCGAGCGCTGGCTGCGCAGTGCGGCGACGGTGCCGTCTTGCAAGCTCTCGGGCGCGTTCAACCCCTGGCTGCGCGCGGCTTGCTGATAGTGCGATTCGGCTTGAGCGCGATCGATCTTGGCGGCGTTGAGCGCGTCGTTAAGCGCGCGCAGGTCGGTCGATTCGACCGACGCACCGTTCGATGCGTCCTGATCCTTGCCCGACGTGCCGTTCTCGTAGTTGATGATCCGCTGCTGGCCGGCATAAGCGACCAGCGCGCGTTCGGACGCCTCGAGCTTCTGGCGGGTGTTTTCGATCTGCTGCTGCAGGAACTGGCGCGCATAAGCGGTCGCCTGGAACCGGCGATTGAGATTGGATGCGATGAAGTTCTTGGCGATCGAATTGACGATCGTGGCCGACAACGCCGGATCCGGACTATCGAAGCTAAGTTGGACCAGGCTCGAGCCGCGGACCGGTTCGACCGTCAAATGTCCCATCAGCAGTCGAGCGGCAGTCAATTCGCGACGTTTGCGATCGCCACCAAGTGCATCGGCCGGCGCTTTCTTGCCGGTATAGCCGTAGAGGAAGGTCGGGTTGTCGGCGAGGCGCAGCGACGCAACCGTCTGTTCGGCCAGAGCGCGGCTGCGCAGCAGGCCATATTGCGTCTGGTAGAATTCCTGGGCAGCCGCCGCTTGGCGAGGTTGGGCATCGTCGGTATTGACTACCCGTGCCGCCTCGCGCGCAATCTCCATCGACCCAGTCGAGCGATACAGTTTTACCGTCGTCGCGTTGACGAACACCGCCGCCAGCACGCCCGCGGCGATGATCGCCAGGACGATCCAGCGCTGCCGAATCAGTATCTGAAGATACTGGGTCAGCGGGCTTTCCGCGTCCTGCTGCTGCAGGAAATGTTCGAGCGCCAGCCGCGAATCGGGGCCGCGGTCCGCCGCGGGGCCGCCGAGATCGAGCGGAAGGGTATTGGTTGCCAAGGGAAAGCCTTATCTTGTGATCTGATAGAAGATGCCGAGGACCGGCGCGACGGAGATGATGTCCTTGAACAGCGCACGCCCAGCGTTGTTGCCGATCACGATCACGTCGTTGCCGTAGATTTCGGGATCGACCGTGCGTGCGCCACGGATATCCTTGATATTGAACCGGGCGACCATCTTCTGCCCGTTGATTGTGCGGAATACTACCGCCTCGCTCAGCCGCGCATAGTCGGACGGGCCACCAGCGGCTGCGAGCATGCGCAGCAGGGTGGTGCGGCCGACGACCGCATATTGGCCGGGCTTCATCACACTGCCTTCGACCGTGACCATCGCGCTCACCGCTTCGGTCACGCTGACCGATACCTGCGGATTGCGGACGTAGCGCTGGTCGAGCGCGGCCGCGATCTTGGACGACAGTGAATTGGGCGTCTCGCCAATCGCCTTGACCTGGCCGATCAGCGGCATGGCGAGATTGCCCGCGCCGTCGACCTGGCCGTTCGTCGTCAAATCCGGCACGCCGAACACCGTGACGGTCAGCTTGTCGAGCGGGCCGATGCGGTAATCGGCCTGGTCGCGCGTCATATCCTCGACCGACGGGACGGGCAGCGTCGTCTGGGGAGTAGCCGCGGTTGCCACGTCGGGCTTGTAATTGGGGCCTGCGCATGCGCCCAGGCCAGCCGCGAGCGCGCACGCTACGATAAGCTTACGAGTAATGTTCGCCTCCCTGCGCCGCGAGTCCGCGGTCGATTGCCCTGACGGGTACCACATCCTGATTTTGCCCATATACCCCAAAAGCGTCCTCGCCCAAATCGCTGCGCGATCTTGAGCGGCTCGCACCGGCTTCCTCCGGGACGGTCAGGAACGCGGCGAGAAAACCGAATATGCAGGCGATCGTTCCCGTCCGCATCGGATAATCGCCCATGCCGTGCGCCATGATCATCGTCATGAACAGCGCCGCCGTCGCTTGTTGCCGCCGCATGCGCGAGGAATCGTCGCCACGATACCAGATGCGCACGACGCGGATCACGAACCAGACGAGGAACGCCAGGATCAACAGCATCCCGACCAGGCCGCCTTCGATCGCGACCTGCAAGTAATCCTGGTGCGCCTGGTTCCAATAGCCGAAGCTCAGCTCGCTGGCCCGTTCATAGCTCTTGTACACCGGCTCGAAGCTGCCCAGGCCGGAACCGAATGGAAAGAAATCGTGCGCGACATGGGCAAACTTCGGCAAAAGCCCGATCCGTTCGTGCGTGCCGTCGTCGATCTGAAAACGATCCGACAAGACGCGGCCGCTGAGCACCAGGCCCAGGCCGCCGGCGAGCGCCAACGTCACGACGGCGGAGCCACCCAGCACGTAGCTGCGCTTCAGGCCGATCCGTTCGAGCGGGAGCATCGCCAGCCCGCCGAGCAGGCCGGCCACGGAAAAGATCGCTCCCGCGCGCGAACTTGTTCCGGCGATGCCGAACAGCAATACGCCGATCGCCAGTCCGCAGACGACCGCCGCCGGGGCCGGGATGCGACCGCTTACCGTCATCGCGTCGGCCAGCCAGGCAAGCGCGATGACGATAGCGCCCGCCAGAAACAGCGCCAGATGGTTGGCGTTGGAAAAGAAGCCGACGCTCGAATCGTCGTTGGTCACATGATAGAAATAGGCCGGGCTGTCGGCCCCCATCGTCAGCTGGATGAGCCCGAGGGTCGCGCTGGCGAGCGCGAGCAGCAGCATCGCTCGCAACACCACGACACGGCCGGCATAATCGAGATGCTTGCCGAGCAGCCAGGCGGCCAGCGGCACGACCAGTGCGAGCAGAAAGTCGAGTGTACGGCTGGGCGACAGGCTGATCGGCAGCCATGGCTTGTCGCCCAGCGCGGTATAGACCTGTTGTGCGAGCCCGCGGCCTGGCAGCGCGGTCCAAACCGACCATGGGAGCGGAATGAGCTGGACCAGCGGCAACGCGAACAGCGCCGCCCAGAAGAACAACGCACCGCGTTCGACGCGAAGCGGCGAGCGATTGCGCGGCCAGAACAGGTAGACGATCGCTGCCAGTGCCGCGAGGCGGGGCAGGATCGTCGTCCCGACCTCGTAGCGCGTCGCTCCGCCAAACAGGACAGCGACGCCAAGCAGCGCGAGTGCCGCGTAGAGCGTCTGCGGCCGGTTGGTGCTGAACGGATTGGGCAAACTTCCTCCGGCTCGGTCGGTCTGTCGTTGCCGCGGCGATGCCCGCGAAGCCGAGGCCCTAGCGACTGCTATGCGCGCTGCCAAGCTTGATGCCACGCCTGGCTGGGGGTTGCTTTTGATCGTGCGCCGGTTACCCGGGCTCCCGACCCGTCGATCGGCGGCGTCGACGTAGAAGAGGGACCAGGAGTTGAACGGCAAAAAGGCGGTCATCACCGGGATCACCGGCCAGGACGGCGCGTATCTGGCGGAGCTCCTGCTCGCCAAGGGATATGAGGTGCACGGCCTGCGCCGCCGCGCCTCGTCGTTCAACACGTCGCGGATCGACCATCTTTATGACGACCCGCATGTCGAGGGTGTGCGGCTGTTCCTGCATTATTCGGACATGACCGACGCGACCAATATCGGCCGCGTCATTGCCGAGATCCAGCCCGACGAGGTCTACAACCTGGCCGCGCAAAGCCATGTCGCGGTGAGCTTCGAGACACCCGAATATACCGCCAATGCCGATGGCGTCGGCGTGGCGCGCGTGCTCGAGGCGATCAGGGTGGCCGGGCTGACCGACAAGACGCGCTTCTACCAGGCGTCCACCTCGGAACTGTTCGGCAAGGTGGGCGAAGTGCCGCAGACCGAAAACACGCCTTTCTATCCGCGCAGTCCATATGCGGTGGCCAAGCTCTACGGCTATTGGATCACGGTCAATTATCGCGAGGCGTACGGGATGCACGCCTCGAACGGCATTCTGTTCAACCATGAGAGTCCGCTGCGCGGCGAGACCTTCGTCACGCGCAAGATCACGCGAGCGGTCGCGGCGATCCGTCACGGGCACCAGGACACGCTGTATTTGGGCAACCTCGATGCCCAGCGCGATTGGGGCCATGCCCGAGACTATGTCGAGGGGATGTGGCGCATCCTACAGCAACCCCAAGGCGATGACTATGTGCTCGCCACCGGGGAAACCCACAGCGTGCGCAGCTTTGTCGAACGCTCCTTCGCGGTGGCCGGCATCACTATCGCCTGGGAAGGCGAAGGGATCGACGAGATCGGCCGTTGTACCGAAAGTGGCCGTATATTGGTGCGGATCGACCCGCGCTATTTCAGGCCGACGGAGGTGGATCTGTTGATCGGCGATGCATCGAAGGCCAAGCGCGTGCTCGGCTGGACGCCGACTACCTCGATCGATGCGCTGATCACCGAAATGGTCGAGGCGGACCTGCGTCAGGCCGCGGGGCAGAGCAACCGAGGCGGCGCCTGATGACGGCCACGCCGCGCGGGCGGCGGGTGCTGATGCTCCTGACCGACGCGTGGGGCGGGCATGGCGGCATTGCGCTCTACAATCGCGATGTGATCGAGGCGATGTGTCTCGACCCGACGATCGATCAGGTGGTGGCGTTGCCGCGCGTCGCGACATTGCCGCTGGCTGGCGATCTGCCCGCCAAGCTCGATTTCGACCTGTCCGCGCTGGGCGGGTTCGGGGCCTATGTTCGGGCAGTGATGCGGGCAATGCGGCGCGGGCGCTATGACCTAGTCTATTGCGCGCACCTCAACCTGTTGCCGCTGGCGCGCGCGGTCGCGACGTTGCTCGGAAAGCCGCTCGTTCTCGCGATCTACGGCATCGACGCGTGGGAACCGAGTACGCGCGCCTTGTCGCGGCGGCTGGCGCGATCGGCCGATCACGTCATGTCGATCAGCCAGGTGACGCTCGACCGGTTCCACTCCTGGGCGCCGTATCCCGACGCAACGACCACGTTGATGCCCAACGCGATTCACCTCGACGAGTTCGCGCTGGGACCGAAGAACCCCGATCTTGAGGCGCGCTATGGCCTCCAGGGCCGCAAGGTGCTGATGACCTTCGGGCGGTTGGCGGGCAGCGAGCGTTACAAGGGGTTCGACGCCGTGCTCGACGCGCTTCCCGCGATCATCGAACAACGGCCGGACGTCAGCTATGTGATCGCCGGCGACGGCAACGATCGTGCGCGGCTGGAGGACAGGGTGCGCGACATGGGTCTGACCGACCATGTCGTCTTCACCGGCATGGTGCCCGAAGCGGAGAAGGCCGATCATTACCGGCTTGCCGACGTCTATGTCATGCCGAGCCGCGGCGAAGGGTTTGGCTTCGTCCTGCTCGAAGCCATGGCGTGCGGAATCCCGTCGATCGGCAGCACGCGCGACGGCACGCGCGAGGCGATGCGCGAGGGACTGCTCGGGCCGATCGTCGACCCGCTCGACCAGCAGGCGGTGGTCGATGCGGTGATCGCCAGCCTGGAGCGGCCGCGCGCCATTCCCGAAGGGCTCGATTATTTCGCCTTCCCGGCCTTCGCGCGGCGGCTCGCGGCGATGACCGGCACGCTGATGGCGCGAGCATGACGGCGCGGTCGGCGCTGATCTGGGGCGTCGGGGGGCAGGACGGCGCCTATCTGGCGCGGTTGCTGCTCGACAAGGATTATCGCGTGCACGGGACCAGTCGCGGCGGCGCGATACCGGACAATCTTGCGCGGCTGGGAATCGCCGACAAGATCAGGCTTCATCGGGCCGATCCGTCCGACAGCGCCACGGTCACCGAGGTCATCGCCGCGGCGGCGCCTGACGAGATCTATTATCTTGCTGGACAAAGCTCGGTCGGACGGTCGTTCGCCGAGCCGGAGGCGACGTTCGCGGGGGCGGCGTCCGGATTGCTCAATGTCCTGGAAGCGGCGCGGCGCGAGGCGCCGGATGCCGCGTTGCTCAACGCCGCGTCGGGCGATTGCTTCGGCGAAACCGTCGAGCCGGCGACCGAGGGATCGCGCTTTCGCCCGCGCAGCCCCTATGCCGTTGCCAAGTGCAGCGCGCATCTGCTGATCGGGGCCAATCGCATCGCCTATCGGCAGCGCGCCTGCTCGGCTTTCCTTTTCTCGCACGAATCGCCGCTCCGGCCCGACAGCTTCGTCATCGGCAAGTTGATGGCGGCGATCCGCCGCTTCGCCGCGGGCAATCGCACGCCGCTCGAATTGGGCGATCTCAGCGTGGTGCGCGACTGGGGCTGGGCGCCCGACTATGCCGCGGCGATGTGGGCGATGCTCCAGCGCGAAACGCCCGAGGATCTTATCATCGCCACCGGTAGCAGCATGCGGTTGGAGGATTTCGTTGCCGCCGCCTTCACCGCGATCGGCCTCGATTGGCGCGACCATGTGACGAGCGTACCCGGTCTGCGTCGTCCCGCCGACATCGCCGAGCAGTACGCCGACCCGTCACGCGCCGCCGAACTGATCGGCTGGCGCGCGAGCGTTGTCGGCGAGGAGCTGGTGAAGCGCCTGGTAGCCGAAGCTATTTCGCCATCCGCGTGAGCATGTCGGCGGTGTAGATACCGCCCTTGGTCGAGGCCATTTCGACCAGCAGCCGGAATTTGATGCTCAGCCGGATCATCTGCCACAGGACAAAGCGGATCATGCTGACGACGCCGTGTGGGCGGGGTCCGCATTCGCGGAAATCGAAGCGCTTGAACCCGCACAATAAGCCGATCTGGCGGAAAGCCGAGGGGGTGTAGGCGATCTCGTGGGTGATATCCCAATAGCGCGTCATCGACCCGAACGGCGATCCGGCATTGGGCGTCATCGCGACGAGATAGCCGCTCGGCTTGAGCACCCGCGCCGCTTCTTCAAGCACGGTGGCCAGCGTCTGCTTGTCGATATGTTCGAGGATATTGAGCGCCATGATGCGGTCGACGCTATTGTCGGCCAGCCCCTTGAGGCCCGAGACGAGATCGGTGTCGAGAAAGGTCGCATCCGGCACGCGCTCGCGCGCCAGCGCATTCTCGCTGCCCGACAGATTGATGCCGGTCGCGCTCGCCGCCCCGCGGGACAGCGCGAAAAGACAACCTTCGCCCATACCTGAGCCGAGATCGACCATCACCTCGCCCGGTTGCGCGCCCCAATCGCCCAGCAGGCGGCCGAGCGTCGCCACGGCATTGGCCTTCATTTCCTCGGTGAAGGCAGTGCGCGACGAAGTCGTCTCGAAATATTGGTCGATCACGCGTTCCTGCGTGGTCGGCACGGCGGCGTCGGTCATCCAATCAATCTCCTCATCGCGGCCTCGACCATGGCAGCCTGTTCGGGCCAGGTGAAGAAGCGTTCGGGCATCCGGGGGTCGGGGGTGAAGCGTTCGGCCGCGGTCAGCGCCGCGACGAGCGCGGCAGGATCGGTCGGCACGGCAAGCGGGGCGTGAAGCCGTTCCGCCTCGGCGACGCTTTCCGGCAACTCGCCGCCATAAGCGATCACCGGGCGGCGGCAGGCGAGCAGTTCGAAGAGCTTGTGATGAAAGGTGCGGCCGAGGAACACATAGATATTGGCGAGCGCGTGCTGGCATAGCCGGGCCATCTCGTCGGGCGAGACGTAGCCGGGAATCTCGATCGGCACGCCGCGGTCGTTCGCCAGCCAGTCGCCCTGCTTGCCGAGATGGACGATGCTGACCGGTGGTCGCCCGCTCGCGGCGTTGAAATCCCCGACCGCCCTGACGATCGCGTCGACCAGGTCGCGATGATAAAGGCTGCCGACCAGGGTCACATATCGCCGTGCGGGCTCGGGTGAGGGATGGGGCTCGAAGAAGCAGCTATCGACGCCGCTATAGATCACTTCGGCGGTGTCCCCGAGCCAGCGCCGCGCGGCATCGGCATGGAGCATCGAATTGGCCTGGAGCGCAGCATAGCCGCGCAGCCGCCAGGCGAGCGGCAAGCGCACGGCGCCGGGCACATAGATTTCGGGATTGTCCTTGTCGTCGAAAATCCACGGGAAATGCTGCTCGCGCGCCAGCGTCCGCAGCGCGGTCACCGTTTCGAGCGAGCCGAACGTCGCCCAACCGACCTGCGGCTGGAACTTGGCGACAAGCGCGCGACCACGGGCGACAAGGTTGCGCTGGAAACCGGTGCGGCGGCCGCCATAGCGCAGTAAATTGGCGAACGTGGCGATCGCGTTGCCGCCCGCAGGCGGCGGATCGTCCGCCTCGACGATCAGCGGACGCGACCAGTCATGCGAGGCGATCGGGGCAGGGTCTTTCGCCGCCAGGCCCGGCAGCGGCGGGCAGATCAGGACGCAGCGATGCCCCTTCCGCGCCAACTCGGCGGCGAACCGTCCTGCACGCACGCCCGAAATGTGCGGCGCCGCGGGGTGCGTCCCGTTGATCAGCAGGATGTCCATCGCGCGCGTCGTCAGGCGGCGAGGCGCTTCGGCTCGATGCCCTGCGTCGCGGGTTTGAGGAAATGCTGTTTCCACATTTCGTGGATGAACGGCTGCCACAAATTCCAGCCGAGCCCGAGGTCACCGGCGCGGATGCGGTCGAGCACCTTGAGCCACCATTTTTGGTCCCAGATCTCGGACTGGCGGAACGAGGTCGAGGTCAGCGTATCCTGCATCAGCTCGAGGAAGCCGGGCGAGGTGAACCACAGATCCTGCGGCGGACGGAAACCCTGCTTGTTCCAGCGCGTCGCGATCGCCTCGGGCAGAAACTCGCGCAGGCCCTCGCGGATCGGGCGCTTGGTCTGGACGTCGCCCATGATCAGCTCGGGCGGCAGGGACAGGACGAATTCGGACAGGCGATGGTCGCAGAACGGCAGGCGCACCTCGCGCGAATGCGCCATCGAGTTGCGATCGCCGTAGCGCAGCAAAGTAGTCAGGAAACGCTCGAAACTGTCCTCGTAGAGCGCGTCGCGCAGCGGATCGCCGCTGCCATGGTCGTTACGCCCTCTTTGTTCGGACACCGCCTCGCTATAGCCGGGCTTCAACCCGAAGCGGATGTCCGAGCCGCGATTGAGCATGTGTGCGAGCGCGTGGCGCAGTCGCTGCGGCACCGCGGACTTCATCCGCATCGCGCGGTCCATCTGCGCGGCAGGATAGCGGCGTTCGATCTCGGGCAGTTCGCGCGCCAGCCGCGCGGTCTCGCCGCGCGCCTTGAGCGAGCGGATGTAAAAGGCGAAATATTGCTCATAGCCGCCCATCAGCTCGTCGGCGCCCTGGCCGTCGAGCAGCACGGTGATGTTATGCTCCTTGGCGAGGTGAAACACGCACCATTGCGCGAACTGGCTCGACGATCCGACCGGCAGCTCGTTGTGCCACATGAAGTTGGGCAGATCGGCGATGAAGCGGTCGACGGTCGGCTCGACGATATGGCTGACCACGCCCGAGGCATTCACCACCTGCTCGGCGAAATGCCATTCGTCGGCGGGCGTGCCGGGGAAGCGGCCGGTGAAGGTATGATAGACCGCGTCCGGCCCAAGCAGATGCCGTACCGCGCCGACGATCGCAGACGAATCGAGCCCGCCCGAGAGGCACGACCCGACTTCGACGTCCGAGCGCATGCGGATGCGCACCGAATCGACGAACAGGTCACGGAATTCGGCCATCGCGTCCTTCGGGTCCGCGAATTTGCGCTCGCGTGTCAGGTCGATGTCGAAATAGCGCCAGGTCTTGCTCTCCAGCGTGGCGCAATTGACCACCATCGCCTCGCCCGGGAGCAATTGTTCGATCGCGGTGAAGACGGTCTGGCGCTGGCGATCGGCGCTCGATCCCGGCTGGCAGGTCTCGGTGACGACGCGCAATTCGTCATGGTCGTGCGGCACGCCCGGCAAGGCGAGCAGCGCCTTATACTCCGACCCGAAGGCGAAGAAGCGGTCGCGCATCGTATAGAGGAACGGCTTTTCGCCATAGCGGTCGCGCGCGCACAGCATCATCCGCTGGCCACGGTCATAGAGCGCGAGCGCGAACATGCCGTTGAGCTTCGACAGCACGCCGACGCCCCAGGCGCGATACCCCTCGATGATGACTTCGCTGTCGCTTGCCGATTGGAAGGTCGCGCCAGCGGCGATCAGCTCATTGCGCAACTCGACATAATTGTAGATCTCGCCATTGAAGATCAGCACGAAGCGGCCATCGGCCGAGTGCATCGGCTGGTCGCCGGCGTGGCTGAGGTCGATGATCGACAAGCGGCGATGGCCGAACCAGACGTGGTCGGCCGAATCGTGCCAGCTATTGTCGCCGTCGGGGCCGCGATGGGCGATCAGGTCGAGCGCGGCGTGCGCGCGCCCGCGGTCGATCGGGTCCTTCGACACCAGCCCCAGGATACCGCACATGCTTTGTCTCCTATCGCGCCGGCAGCCCGCCGAGCAGCGAGCGGCCGAGCGGCACGAGGTCGCGCAGATTGGCGCGGATCGCCTCGGCAGGCGCGGCGCCGCCAAGCGATCCCGACAATGACCTGAGATCAGCCGTCAGGTCCAGCCCCAGCGCGGCGATCGCCGCCTGGTGATGGCGCAGGATGGTTGCGGCGAAATCGACATAGCCGAGCGCGGCAGTGAGGATCACCAGCTTGGCGGCTTGGGTCGCATCGCTCACCCGGCGGAAGTCGCGCACCGCGATCAGGTCGCCCTGCGCCAGCACCGGCTTGGAATAAGGAAGGTCCGCCTTGGTCCGATAGGGATGGCCGGCAAGTCGCTTGGCGCGCCAGCGCTGCACCGCGATCAGGTCGAGGATGAGGAAACCGCTATCGGTCAGCAGCTTGGCGACGTCCCAGCCGAGCGGCTGCCCCACGCGCTGTTCGAGGAACGACACCTCGACACGTAGCGCCAAGGTGGTTTCGAGATAGCGCGTGGCATGTTCGAGGATCGCGCCTTCGGCACCCTCGACGTCGATCTTGATATAGTCGGCGGTCGGCAGCGTGCCTTCAGCGAGCAGGCCGTCAAGCGTGCGCGTCTCGACCGAAATCGAGCGGTCGATGCTGTGCTGTTCGGACACGCCGAACCATTCGACCATTTCCTCATTGTGCGGCAGCAGCGAGGCGCTTTCGGGCGAGGGCGGGATGTGCAGCGTCGCGGTGCCGTCGACCCCGCCGACCGCGGCGGCGATCACGCGCCGGACTTTCCACGGCTTGGGATCGCCGCCCTGCAGCGCGGCAGCCTCGGCCGGCTCGGGCTCGAAGCCGATCATCTCGGTCGCCCAGGCGAGCGGCAGCATCGCCGCGTCGAGTCCGCCGCGCGCGCCGATATCGACCGCGGCGAAGCCTGTGCTTTCGCAAAAGCGCGCGGCGTTCAACGATCGGAACTGGTCCTGGGCACTCATGACTGGGTCGATTCCTGGCTCTTGCGATCGGCCGCCGCCTGGATCGAGACGACGACGGTGATGAGGATCGCCGTTACCACCCAGGCGAGTAGCTGAATATAGCCCAGAGCAACCCCACGCAGTCCAGGCGCGAACCACATCGTCCCGCCGACGATGATCAACGTATAGGGCACGAACAGCAGGAACTGCGCCCACATCCGCCCGGTCGCGACGAGATATTGCTGGTGGACGTTGCAATAGACGGTCGGCACCAGCACGATCAGGAACAGCCCGAACAGGAACGTCTGGCCGTGAAAGTCGCGGCCGTACAGCTTCAGGATGAAGCTCGAAAACAGGATGACCAGGATCGAGAAGATCAAAGCGATGCCGACGTTCAGGATCATGTTGTAGCGTTGCAGCCGCTGCGTCTGGCTATGGTCGTCCTGACCGATATAGCGGCCGAGCATCGGCAGCAGCGCGCTGGCCAGCGACGCCATCACCACTAGGATCGGCGAGCGCCATTGCAGCCCGGTATTGATCACCGCCAGGTCGCGCAGACCATAGGGGCTGCGGGTGAGATAATAATTGCCGATCCACATGGCGATGCCTTGCGCGAACGCGAGCATACCGCTCGGCAGCGAGAATTGCAGGATCACCGACCCCTGGCGAATGGCTTCGCGGAAATTGCTGTGCGCGACGAGCCGGTTGCTGACCGATCGCGCGGGGATCGCCACCGCCAGCCAGCGCAGCACGGCACTGCCGGCGAGCACGATCATCACCGGCGTGAGACCGGGTGTCAGCTTCGCGACGACGACCAATATCAGCACGCCGACGATGGCGGTCGAGAGCCGCGCGATCGCCAAGGTGCGGAAGCGCTCGCTCGCCTGGAGCAGGGTGTCGTTGAGCCCCGCCTGGATCGAGGCCAACAACAGGATCGCGCCCAGGATCAGCGGCCAGGCATAGCCAGGCGCGGCAAACAGCCAGGCGGCAAGCGGGCTCGCGAACAGCAGGGCGATCGCCAGCATCAGGCCGGTCGTCGCCGCGGTCAGCCGGCGGCCCAGCAAGACGACGGCGCCTGCTCGTTCGGGCTCGCGCAACTGGTAGCGCGAGACGAAATAGATGATCGCATAGGGCAATTGCAGGCTGATCAGCGGGGTCAGCAGGCTGATCGTCGAGAACAGCAGCGCGTAGCGTCCGTAATTGTCGATCCCAATCGCGCGCGCGATCATCACCGTCTGGACGAGCGCGGCGCCGCGTTCGATCAGCGACGAGGTGAACAGCCAGCCAGCGCCGCGCAGCCAGGCCGCGATCGGGCTGTCGCTCAGCCAATAGCTCGGACTGAGCAGCTTGCGAACGGCGTTCATCGCGGTCGCGCCAACGCGGTATCGATCCCGCGATGGACGCCGGCGACACTCGCCTTGATGTCGAGTTCGTCGAAAATCTCGACCGAGCGCGCACCCATCGCCGCGCGGCGGGCGTCGTCGCTGGCCAATTCGTCGATCAGGCCGGCCAAGGCAGCAGTGTCGGCGCAGGGAAAGATCAACGCATTCTCACCCGGCCGCGCGACGTCGGTCGGGCCGGCGGCACCTACCCGATCGCTGAGCAGCATCGGCAACCCGATGCACGCGCTTTCCGAACAGATCAGCGGATGCGGGTCGGCTTGCGACGGGTGCACCAGCATGTCGGCGGCGGCGTAGAGCGCGGGGAGTTTGTCGACATTGACGAACCCGGCGAAACGGGCGTCGACCCCGGCTTCGGCGGCACGCGCTTTGGCCGGCTCCATCTGCTCGCCATTGCCGGCGAACAGAGCCGTGACCTTGCGACCCTTGGTCTGCGCCAGTGCCTCGATCAGGTCGATCGGGCGTTTGCGGCCGGAGAGCTTGCCGACGAACAGGGCGACGATCGCATCGTCGGCGATGTCGTAGGTGCGGCGCGCCTCGGCCCGTAGCATTGCGCGGTTGGCTTTCGCCGCGCGATAGGTCGTCTCGTCGATGGTGAACGGGCAGCGGAAGATGCGATCGCGCGGGGCGCCATAATAGGCATAGAAGTCGGCGTTGCGGTCGCCGACCGACAGGAACGCCGAATAACGACGGAAGATCTGGCGGACGACGATTTCCTTGGCCATCCGCGTGGTGGTGGTGCGCTCGCGCAGCAATTCGCTGTCGCCGATCGTCATCAACGGCACCTTGTTGCGACGGCACCACCAGATCGCGCGATAGACGTTAGCCTGGGCATGGCCATAGACTAATACCACATCCGGCCCGAACGCCTCCAATCGCTTGCCGATTTCAGGCGAGCTGGGTTCGCGGACGCTCGACTGGCCGTTGGCCGGGACTTCGCCCAGGAACTCGTGGCCGTAGCCGCCGAGCATGTCCATGTTCCAGCTGATCTCGGACTGCATCTCCTTGTCGAAATACGACTTTACCCCGATCGGCGCACCGTAGAGGACGTGGAGATCGATCCCCGGATCGGCGGCAAGGGCGCGATAGAAGGGGACGAAATGCTGGATCGGGTGGGTGACGACGATGGCGAGCCGTACGGGCGCGGGGCGCGTGGGCATGAGCGGGCTCAGGCCGCTTTGGGCTTGAGCACCACGACGGGGCCGTGGCGGTCGATCAGATCGAAGCGGCCGGTCGCCTGGAGCGCGGCGATCAGATCCTCGTAGCTGCCGTTGCCCGGACTGTCGTGCGTCTCCATGACGATCATTCGCGCGCTTGCCAGCGCCTCCAGATCGTTCTTGAGGATACGCCATTCGACGCCCTCGATATCGCTGACCAGCGCGAAGTCGGTGAGGTTATGGCGCGCGATCAGCTGGCTGAGCGTGCAGGCGGGGACCTCGATCGTCGGCAGCGACCCGGCGTCGGTGGCGACGCGGCCGCTGACCGAGCTTTCCCCCAACGCGAACGACACGGTATCGCCCGGATCGTAGCTGATCGCCGCCTCGATCACCTCGACATTGGCGTCGCACTGGTTGATCGCCAGGTTGCGACGAAGCGCCTTGGCAAGGCGCGGATCGGCCTCGACGATGAATTGGCGGCGGGCGGGATCGATGCGGCGGCGGATCGTGCAGCTGATCACGCCGAGGCTGCCGCCAAGTTCGATCACGTCGCAATCGGTCGGCACGTAGCGGCGGACGAAGCGATATTCGCCGGACTCATAACCCTGGAGCAGCAAGGCAGCCTTGATCTTGGGCGTGACCACCGGGCTCGACGTGTCGATGATCAGTCCGCGATGCGGGATGCGGTTGCCGAGTACGCGCGCAGCGACGATCCCGGTCCAGCGATTGGCCAGCAAAGGCCCGATAAAGCGCTTGGCGTGGGTGGCGAGGCTGGTCATGCGTGCTCGGCCATGGGTGAAGCACCCTTACCGGTCAAGTTGAGGAACAGCCGCGTCATATCGGCGCGCGCGGTCGAGCCGACGACGAAGCGCTCGGCCATTGCCCGCGCGCCCGCGCGCCATTGGGCGTATTCGGCCGGGGTCATCGCCGCGAGGCGGTCGATCGCGGCGGCGAGCGCGGCGGGGTTGGGCAGGGGTATATCGAATCCGGCTTTGACGGTTTTGAGGTCCTGCCACGGCGTGCGGTCGCCGATCAGGACGGGAGTGCCGGCGCACAAAGCCTCGAAGATCGCGTGCCCGAAATTCTCCGAGCGCGAGGGCATGAACATCAGGTCCTGCCTGGCCATCGCGGCGGGGACGGCGTCGTTGGTCAACTCGCCGTCGCGATGCGCGGTGACGTTGGCGGGGAGAGCCGCGATCAATTCCTCGCAGCGGGCCCAATGCGCGGGGTCGCTGACGGGGCCGAAGATGGTGAAATCGACGCGCTCGGTAACCAGCGCCAGTGCCTCGAGCGCGACGTCGAGGCCCTTGACGGGCGAGATGCGGCCGAGAAAGGCGAGGCGGAAGAGGTTGCCGGGCTGATAGGGCGGCAGCGGGAAGAGCGGGCGGACGTTGGTGATCCGCTCGATCCGGTTGCTCGGAAAGATTTTCCGGGTGTCCGCTTCTTCTTCCCCGCTGGTGACGTGGAAGGTGACTTGTTTCGCCAGCCCGAGCAGACGAACCAGCGCCATGTAGAGACCCTTGCGTGCATTCTTGAGGCCGAGCGCCCCCGACGAGAACTCACCGCGCGGCGAGATCACCACCGGCGTGCGCGGCGCCCTGCCGAAGCGGCGCGCGAGCATCGCGGGAATGGTGAATTCGCGGTCGAAGAAGCCGTTGACGAACAATAGGTCGTGCGGCGTCTCGCGGAGCAATTCGGCCAGGCCCTCGGCGCCCTTCGATCCGACGGTCAGATAGTGGATCTTCGCCCAGCCAAGGTCGCGCCATTCTCCGTTGGCCACCATCGGCTCGGCCGCACCAAACGGGCGGTCGCGGGCGACCAGAAAGAACTCGACCTTGTCCGAGAGGCTCTCGCACATCGCCTTGACGCTGAGGTTGGGGCCGGCGGATTCGTGTCCCGGCCAGAACGCTCCGATCAGGATGATGACCTTCGGCCTTACCGCCGCCATGCGATCCCCGTCTCGGCGATGCGATAGCGTTCGGCGAGGTAGCGCGGGAATTCCTCGATCGAATTGGCTGCGATCCAGGTCCGCGCCTCGTCGATCTTGGCGTCCATCAGTACGAAAAACCAGAAGCCGTGGAGGAAATGCCAGACGAAGCCGAGCCGGCCGTCGAGAAAGCCGAGCAGCAGGAAATAGCGCCGGATGAAATAGAGCACCGCGCGGAGATAGAGCGGGGCACCGCCATAGAATTTGCGCAAGCCCCGGCGTTTCTTCGCCGAAGCAGTGAGCTGGCCGTCTTCCTCGTCGATCAGCCCGTGCTCGCGCGCGATGAAGTCGATCATCTGGCGCGTGGCGTAGCCGTTATGCTTGTCGGTCCACCAGCCGATGTCCTTGAGACTGGCATCGACCAGATCGCCGCCGGTCAGCCGCTCGGCATCGCCACGCGTGATCAGCAGCCGCTCGTCCATCCAGCGCTGTTCCATCCGCCCGGCATCGGGGCGCCACAGCCGCGTCAGCCAGGTGCGGTAATAGCCGCCCCAGCGGATGAACTTGCCCTTGAACAGCACCTTCAGTTTGACGTCGAGCGCGGTGACGTCGCCGGGGAGGGAAGGGAGCTTGGTCCGAATCTCGTCGATCAGCGCGGGTTCGAGATATTCGTCGCAATCGACGCGGATGATCCAGTCGCTGGCGATCGGAATCGTGTCGAGCGCCCATTGCAGCTGCGCCGCCTGGTTGGAGAAGGCGTGCTGGTGGACTTCGGCGCCCTTTTCGCGCGCGATCTCCACTGTGCGGTCGGTCGAGAAGCTGTCGATCACGATCATCCGCTCGACCAGCGGCGCGATGCGGTCGAGGCAGCGGCCGATATGGATCTCTTCATTATACGAGAGGATCACTGCGGTGAGCGAGGGCGCGGTCACGCGGGGTCTCAGTCCGACCCGGCCATGTCCAGCGTGGCGGCGCTGACCGCGATCAGCTCGTCGAGCGGGATCGGCGGCGGGGCGCCATCGCGGGCGGCGGCATAGAAGGCCTTGACCAGCCCGGTCTGGCCCTTGTCCTGCGCCGATGCCGACTTGGTAACGGTCTTGCCGCCGCGGGTGATGTGGACCTTGCGAAAATCGTCGAGCCGGATGACGAGCCCGCTGGCGAACACTTCGAGATATTCCTTGGGCAGCGAAGAGTCGCCGAGCGAGGAATAGAGGATCGTGCCGGTCGAACCGTCGGCGAAGCGCAGCACCGCGGAGACGGTGTCGCCGACGCCGTCAGGGCTGAACGACTCGATTGCGACCGGCGGGCCGCCAGCGAGGAAAGTGAGCGCGTCGACGAAATGGCAAGCCTCGCCGGCGATGCGGCCGCCACCTTCGCTGCCGTGCAGCCAGCTATCGCCCGGCACGTGCCCGGCGTTGATGCGGTAATGCATCGCGATCGGGCCGCCGCGATTGGCGAGCGCGGCCTTGGCCTCGACCATCATCGGCGCGAAGCGGCGGTTGAAGCCGACCGTCAGCACGCCGGGCGCCGCGATCGCCGCGGTTTGGACCGCGGCAAGTTGGTCGAGAGTCAACGCGAGCGGCTTTTCGACGAACACGTGCTTGCCTGCCTTGAGCGCCTCGACCGTCAGGCGCGCGTGGCTGTCGTGGCGCGTGGCGATGAACACGCAATCGGTGTCGGCGTCACCCAGCACCGCCTGCGGGTCGGTCGCAGCGTGGGCGAAGCCCTGGCGTTCGGCGGCATCGTGCGCGGACAGGCCGGTCGAGGTGACGACGGTGGTCAGCCGCTCGTTGCCTGCTTTCTTGAGCGCGGGGAGCAGCACCGCCTTGGCGTAATTGCCGAAGCCGATGAAGCCGGTGCCGCGGCCCGTCGTGGTCGACGCCTTCTTGCTCGCCACGGGGATCGATCGTTCGATCGGGGTAGGCGTGTCCGAATAGGTCAGCAGGATGGCGAGATACGGCTCGTCGCCATCCATCAATTTGTAGGCTGCCTCGGCCTGCTCGATCGGGAAGCGGTGGGTGACGAGCTTGAGCGGCGTGACGCGGCCTTCGGCGACCAGTTCGAGGAACGCCTGCATGTTGCGCTGCTCGGTCCAGCGGACATAGGCGAGCGGGTAATCATGCCCCTCCAGCTCATAGGCCGGGTCGTGACGCCCGGGGCCGTAGGACATCGACAGCCTGAGATCGAGTTCGCGCTTGTAATAAGGCTCGCGGTCGATCTCCATGCCGGTCAGCCCGACCATCACGACGCGGCCCTTCATCCGGCTGATCTCCGCGGCCTGGTTGGGCGGCGCCGACGACTTGCTGGACGCCGTCACGATCACCGCGTCGGCGCCATAGCCATCGGTGAATCCGCGCACAGCGTCCTCGAGCGCGTCGCTGACCGCGACATCGGCGCCCATCTCAAGCGCGAGCTTGGCGCGCGCCGGATTGGGATCGAAGCCCAGCACGCGGCAGCCATTGGCCTTGAGCAATTGCACGGTGAGCTGGCCGATCAGCCCGAGCCCCATGACGACGACACGCTCGCCCAAGGTTGGGTTGGCCACCCGCACACCCTGCAGCGCGATCGCGCCGATCGTGACGAAGCTCGCCGCTTCGTCATCGACGCCCGCCGGGATGCGTACCGACAGGTTCTTGGGCACGGCGTTATATTCGGCGTGGTTGGCGACGGCCGCGCCCGCACAGGCGATGCGATCACCGACGGCATAACCGCCGGCATCGCTACCCGCCTCGGCGACAATGCCGGCGAGCGAATAGCCGAGCGGGATTGGCGTATCGAGCTTGGCGAACACCTTCTGCACCGTCGGCAACAGACCTTCGTTGCGGACCTTCTGCAGCGTCTTGCGGACGAGGTCGGGGCGCGCCATCGCTTTGCCCGCCAGGCTCGACCGCGCTAGATCGATGATCTGCTTCTCGGTGCCTGCGCTGATCAGCGAGACGCGCGTCGCGACCAGGTTGCGCCCGCCGCCCGCGCGCGGCACGGGCGCGTCGATCAGGCGGAGCACGCCGCTGCGGTAATTTTGTTCGACCTGTTTCACGCAAACTCCGATCCGGCCGGCACCACAGCGCCGAATTCTAATGTGGCTTCAAAGCAACCGGGCGGGAGTGTCAAGCAGAGGCGCCGTGTCGCAACCTCTACCCCCATGTCGGGCCACCAGACCGCGGGCTCGACATAGAGCGGGGCGGAGCCACGGACCGCGATCGACACTTCGCCGCGATGCAGGATGGCGAGATCGCCATGCAGTTCGGCGCGGCACTCGGGGTGAAGCAACAATCGCGACGTCGCCTCGTGCCAAGTCTTGCCGTCGATCCGGTCGTGGATCGTGATACCATCGGCGCTGGCCTCGATACGGCGAACGACGATCGGCTTGCCCTTGAGGCGACGATAGCCGTCATGATGGCCGCGAAGCAGCATGCCGCCATCGCCGCCGACGAACTGCGCGACGCCGACCTGCGGGCGGCGGCCGCAGCGGAACGCGCCGTAGAAGTCGGCGGGCTCGGCGCCAAGGATCGCCAGGCAATTGTGGTGATGCGCGCTCCGCGAGGCCTGGCGGCGATCACCGGCGACATATTCGTAGACGCCCTGGTCGACCACCAGCCGTTCGCCGCCGATCGACAGTTCGATCGAGCCGATATCGCCATGTGCATGCGCTGGCAGGCTGTCGGGACCGATCCGCCCCATGTCCGCGATCAGCGCGAAGCCTGGCGCGTGGAGCCCGAAATAGCCGGCATCGCGAAAGCCGAACGCGCCGTCGCGCTGCGGAATGGTTCGGCCGGTGACGCGCGAGAACGCGGCGAGGCAATCGTCGGGGGCATAGGCCATATTCAGCCCTGCATCGTTGAACACCGCCGGGCCGGCATCGGGATGGGTGAGCGTCGCGACGACCTGCGCCATGCGATCCAGCACCGGGTCGAGCGCCTGGTCACCGAGCGCCACGCGCGTCTCGATCAAATCGGCGAAGACCTGGGCGTGATAGGAGGAGGACCGCTCGTAATGCATCCCGTCTGGCAGGATCTGGCGCGGGATTTCGCGCGCCAGCAGCCGGAGCGCGCGATCACGCAGCCTTTGGCCGAACGGACCGGCGAAGAACGCCCCGCCCCAGGCGAGCGCCTTGATATTCTTGACCAGGTGGTTGCCGCCAAGATCGCGCTCGAGATTTTTCAGCAGGAAGTCGAGTTGCGCAGCCAGGCTGGCGACGATGCGGCGGATATCGGGATCGGCGAGATCGACCTCCCAGGCAGTCAGCCGCTGCATCCACACCACGACGCGCGACGACAGTGCATAGCTGTTCCAGCTGTCGCGCCAATAGCCCGGGCGCCAGGGGGGATTTGCCGCGATCCACTGACGGATCAGCGCGATGCCGGTGTCGCGGTCGAGCTCCTCCAGATACTCCATGTAATGGAGGTTCATGCACCACAATTGGTCGGGATCGGCTTGCCAGTCGATCGCCTCGCCGGTGTCGACGGAGCGGCCGACAAAGGTGAAGCACCAGCCAGCGGGGAGGCGCTCGATCATGCCGGTGCGTGGGGGGAAGATCGGCTGTGGCGCGTCGGCGGCGGGATAAGCGAGCGTTTGGAGGCGTGGCGGCGCCCGCAGCGACCAGCGACGCTTCGCCTCGAGCCACAAGCGCGCGGCGATCTGGCGCGGCGGAATGTGGCGGGCAAAGGCAAGACTGCGGGCGATCTTCATCGCCGGAGCGCTTCGAATTCGGCGAGATAGGCGTGCGCGAGGCTCTCGCGGTCGAACTGCGCGCGGACGAAGGCCCGGGCCGAAGCGCCGATCTGGCGGCCGAGCGCGCGGTCGTCGGCGAGGCGCAGGATCGCCGTGGCGAGTTCGGCATCGTCCTCGGGCGTGATCGCGATGCCGGCACCGCCCGCTTCCATCAGCGCCTTCGCCTCGCCCTCGACGCCGAGGATCATCGGCACGCCGAGCGCCATCGCCTCGAACATCTTGGACGGGATCACGGTCTTGAACGTGTCGACGCGCTTGAGCAGCACGAGCGCTGCATCACTCGCTCCCCACACCGCGGGCATCGCCGCCTTGGGCAGTTGGTCGAGCATGACGATGTTGGTCAGGCCCTTCGCGTCTCGTATCGTCTTGATCGTGTCGCGCTGGGCGCCGCCGCCGACCATCAGGAACGCTATGTCGTCGCGATCGCGAAGTCGTTCGGCGGCCGCGATCACCGCCTGTAGCCCATGCGCCAGGCCGTGCGTGCCGACATAAGAAGCGACGAACTTGCCGGTCAGGCCGTGCTCGGCGCGGAACGCGTCGGCGGCGGCGGGATCGCTGGCGAAGCGCGACAGGTCGACACCGTTCTTGATCACCGCGATTGGGCCCTTGGCGCGGTGCGCGCGGATGTGCGGGACGAAGCCGTCGGTCACCGACACGACGAGGTCGGCCTTGCGATAGGCGAACGCCTCCACCTTCTCGATCGTGCGGATCACGGCGCCGCGCTTCATCGCGCCGACGGTGACGATGCTCTCGGGCCACAGGTCGCGGATCTCGAGCACCCAGGGTCGCTTGTCGCGCTTGAGGAACCAGCCGGCGAGGCCGCAGAAGAATTGCGGGCTGGTCGACATCACTATGTCGGCGCGCGGCAGGCGCCACATCCAGACCAGCACCGAAAACAGATAAGTGAGGTAATTGGCGATCCGCGGTAGGAAACCTTCGTTCGCGGCAAGGTAGGTCCACAGCCGGATGACGCGGATGCCATCGACCGTCTCTTCCTGCCACAACCGGTTGCGGTAGCCCGGATAGAGTTGCCCGGCGGGGTGGTTGGGCGCGCAGGTGACGACAGTCACCTCATGCCCCGCCTCGCGCCAGATGCGCGCATGTTCGGACAGGCGCGACGCGGGCGCGTTCACCTCGGGCGGGTAATAATGGGAGAGCGCGAGTATCCTCACAGATTGATCGCCTAGCCGTTCGCGGACGTCAGCGCCACCGTTCAGGCCGTCGGCAGCGCGTCGACCGATCCCGCGTAGCGCGCTTCGACCACGTGCGCCCAGCGGCGCGAGGTGCGGCGGTCCTCGCGATGCTCGACATCGCCGCGCAGCCAGTCGCCCACGGGAATGCCGAAGCCGGTCTTCGGACGCGCGACGACCTCGGCCGGGACCGGAATGACGGGTGCATTGGCGAGCAGGATCTTGCCTTCGCCCGGCCTGAGCGAAGCGATGCGCGGGGCGATCGTCTCGAGCAGCGTGAAATCTACCAGCGGCACGCGGATTTCGACCGAATGCGCCATGCTCGCCCAATCGCTGTCGCGCAGCAATTGGTTGCGCATGTAATTGCACGTTTCGAGCGCACCGACCCGGCCATTGTCGGAGCCAGGATCGGGCTGGAGGCTGTCGGCGAACAGACCGAGCAGATCGAGTTCGGCCAGACCCTCGCGCGCCATGTCCGGGTCCATCGCGTCGTCGAGTTCGAAGGGAAGTAGCACCGCGCGGCGTAACAGATAGGCGCCGGCCCAGGTCCCTGCATGATCGAGCACACCCAGCGCCTTCGGGTTGCGGCGAGCAAGCCGCGGCGCGAAGGTTCGGATCAGCATTCTGGCGGCCTTTGCCGCTCCGGGTATCCTGGTTAGCGGCCCGGCGCGGTGGAACATTCGAGGGACCGACCGGAACGTCGAGTAGCCCGCCAGCAACTCGTCGCCGCCCAGTCCTGACAACGCGACTTTCAACCCCATTTCGCGGCAGGCCTTGCTGACGAACCAGGTGTTGATGCCGTCGATGCTCGGCTGGTCCATCGCATTGAAGATCGTATCCAGATCCTCGGCGAATTCGGCGGCGGTGACGGATCGGACATGGTGGTCGACGCCATAACGTCGCGCCATATCGACCGCGCCGGGCATTTCGTCGTCGGCAGTCCCGGCGAACTCGCGATAAGTGAGCGTGCAGGCACGGATCCGTTGCTGGCCGCAATCGCGCATCAGCCCGATCAACGCGCCTGAATCGACCCCGCCGGACAGGAAGGCGCCGACTTCCACATCGGCGACGAGATGATGGCGAACGCTGTCGCGCAACGCCGCGCGAATATCGTTATCGCTGATCACTCGCCCACGCGCGTCGGCGAGGGTGGCAGCGACATTGGCGTAACGCGCTGGGGCGCCCGGTCCCTCCTCGGTGCAGGTCAGCCAGTGTCCGGCAGGCAGTGCGCGGATCGCGCGATAGGACGTGAACGGTTCAGGCACCGACCCGGTAAGGTGGAAACCCGCCAGGCCTGCGGGGGAAGGATCGCGGGAGATGGCGGGATCGACCAGCAGTCCTTTGACTTGCGATGCGAATCGCAACGTCCCGGCGCTGTCGGCGTAATAAAGCGGTTTGATGCCGAGCGGATCGCGCGCCAGAAACATCGTCCGGGCATGGGCATCCCAGATTGCCAGCGCGAACATCCCGCGCAGCTTTTCCAGCATGCCCGCACCATATCGGGCGTAGAGGTGGAGCACGACCTCGGTGTCGGAGTCGCCGGCAAAAGTGGCGCCCTGCTCGATCAACTCGGCGCGGAGCGCGCGGTAATTATAGATCTCGCCATTATAGGCGATCGTATACCGGCCATCCGGAGTCGGCATTGGTTGCGCGCCGGTTTCGCTGAGATCGATGATCGACAGCCGACGATGACCGAAGCCGGCGCGGCCATCGGGCGCGATCCAAAGGCCGACACCATCGGGGCCGCGGGCCGCCATCCTGTCGCGCATCGCGATCAGCGTAGCGCGACCGATGGGCGCGCCGTGTGCGGCATGTGCAAAGAAACCGGCCAAGCCGCACATGATGGAAGCTTAGGGCTGTGCGGAAGGTCGACGCATCACGCCAGCCAGCGCCTGCGGAAGGAATCGGTTCATCAACTCCAGGGCGATGTGCGCCAGGATCACCAGCGCTATGGGGCCCAAAATGTCGGATACGAAAGCGCCATCGACGCGGAGGGCCATTCTCATCCCGATCAAAACGATAAAGAACAGGTGCCAGGCTTTGCGTTGGATGACCTCATAAGAATAGATCGTCCAAAGACCAAAGACCAGCGCCAAGAATATCGCGATGCCCATCGACAATACCCAGCCACCATTCCAATATGCCTCCGCCGCAATGCCCGCGCTGGAGGACGAATTATAGTTGCCGTTGGCGGCATAGGATAATTCTCTGCCGACATCGGTGATGATTGGTTTTGTCGGATAGATTATTCGCGGGATCCAGACGATAGACCAGTAGCGGTAAGAGTTTCCGGGCATGCCGTGATCGTACTGATTGATCACGAAAGTGCCGGCATTGACGAAACTCAGTCGCATCCAGCCCGTTTCGACCTCGGCAAATTGATCGCTCTCACGACCCGTAGTGAAATAGGAGAGATATAGACCCGGAATATCTTTAGCCTGGACGGCGCTATCGTAATATTTACCGTTCATATCTCTTACGTGAGTGATGATCGGAGAAAGAAACATGAACAAAGTCACAAAGGATCCGGCTAGAAGTGAGATACGGAGCAGGCTGCGACGATGATAGATGAACGCAATGCTGACCATGACCAGCGGCATGAGCATGACTGACTTGCTCATCGCGAAGAATCCGATCACGCACTCTCCGAGTGCAAGAGCGATCGGCCAGATGATGAATTCGCGCCGCTTATTCTCAAGCCCCCAGAAAATCACCATGAAATATCCGAGCCACGAAAGGACAGATAAGTTCGCTAGGGTACTGAAAAGACTAAGATTAATCCATCCAACGATCTGCGGGAAAATGATCAGATAGTTAACAGCGGAACCAACAATCAGGCACATCGACCCGAATGCAATCATACTGAAATTGGATGTGCTAATAAACTTTCTGTTGTGGAAGATATTAGTTATAGATCTATTGTTAATAGCTATGAATAATATCTTGGTCGCGGCGATAAATACGAAATTGAATAACGTAATGACTAAGTTTAGTTTAACAATTTCGTAGGAAAAGTAGCTGTAGAACCCCTTCATCAACTCCTGTGTATCGGCGTTGGTCCAGATCGGCACTAGCGAGCCGATGCCGTAATAGCTCAATAGCGCCACTCTGTACCACAGCAAAGGCGTCCAGAGCGAGGCGACGTTGAGCTTCATTTGGCGATAGCCGGCCCAGGCTAGCATGATCGAAAAGCCGATCAGCCCGATCGTATTGATCCAATCTTCCGAACCGGCGAGCGCGCCTGAGCCGATCGCGAACCACAAGGCGATAAGCGCGGAAAACAGAACTTCGCGATAGGTCGGCTCCAGATCGGCGATCATCGACGACCTGGGTTGGCGCCGCTCGGCCTTGGGCGCATATCGTGAGATGGCGAGGGTCGCCATGATCAGGCTGCCATTCGCAGTGACGCCGCGCGCGCGGCGCGTGCGATGCATTCGCGGCCATACCAATCGACCTGCAGGTCGGCAAAGCCTTTTGCCTTGAGCGTGTCGAGGAAATGCTGCGGATCGCCGCCGAAATCGTGAAGCTCAATCGCGACGCGATCGGTGATGTCGAGCAAGCGACTGCCGCGTTCTGTCATGAAGAACTCGCTGCCTTCGATATCGCATTTGAGGAAGTCGATATGATCGATCGCGTATCGCCGCAGGAATTCGTCTTCGTTGATCGTCGGCGCATCGCCATAAGCGGGATCATTTTCGAAATCGCGCTGCTGTTTATCGGTGAAGATGCCAATGAAGGCCCGGCACAATTGCGCGCGATCCTGGAAGCCGTTGGCCGCCATCGTCGCCGCCCATTTGGCGCCGAGCGGCGCGCTGGGTTCGATCGCGATCAACCGCGCTGTGGGATTGGCGGCAAGCGCCTGGGCGGAGAAATTGCCCATATTGGCGCCAAGATCAACGACGGTGCCGCGGTCAGGCACGCGCAGGAAGTCGCCGCCGGCATAAACGTCGCGGACCCATATTTCGCGCAACCCGCTGAACGCGCTGTCGCCGGTCAGGAGCGCGTCGCCGATGGCGTGGTGCACGCGAAATGGCCCGGTGCCCATCAAGCGATCGGCCGCCAGCAGGTTGCGGGTCTTCAGCGCGCTCGGCAGCGTCACGACGACGCAGGCCAGCCAGCGCAGCGCGGTGCCAATGCCGGCAACGCGGGCGATGCCCCTGAAATCTCCGAACAGCTTTGCCAACATGGATAGAGTCGTTTCCGCCAATGCGTTTTTGTCCACGCCGTCCTAGGCGGGTCGATCCGAGGGGGTCAATGCGGTAACGCCGGCGCGCAATCGCCCGAAGGTGCCGTCGATTTGAAGTCCTGTAGAATTAGGTCGAATGCGGGCGGTATCGCTCAGCGAACTTCGTCGAGCAATCCCCGTTCCCTCAGCAGCGCTGCAATCTCTTCCGCCCGCGTTTCCAGCGAATAAGCGGGTACGCAACGGGCATGACCGGCTTCCGCAATGGTCGCGCGCTCGGCTTCGTTCGCGAGGTAGTGCCCAATCCGCTCGATCAACTGCTCCTCGCCGGTGAACACATCGATCTCCCGTCCGGGTTCGTAAAGCGCCCGCACCTCGTCGTTATCGACATGGAGCATGAACCCGCCGGCGGCGGGGATCTCGAATGTCCTGGTTGACGTGAGGTCCTGCCATTTGTCCGGCCCGACCTCGCCATGGTGGATCGCGAGGTTGATCCGCGTTTCCTCGATCGCGCGGGCGAAATAATCGCCGGTGAGCGGAGCGCCCATGACAAAGCGAGCCAGCGGCGTTCCCTTGGCAAGATCGGTCCAGCCGTTGCCGACGACGACGAAACGCTGATCAGGGAAGGCGTGCGCGACCGCGGACAGATGTGCGGCCTTGTGCGGCGAGGCATTGCCGATGAAGCCGATATCCCAGCGATAGGGAATCGCGCCCGGCGCGTGGCGGCGCGAATGCGCGCTGGGGCAATAGCCGTGATGGACGAACGCATGCCGTGCCGGCCCGACCAGTTGATCGAGATACGGCGCATGGTAACTCTTGGAGGTGACGATGAGGTCGGTCGCGGCCAGCACCGCCTCGTCGACGCCGGCGTGATCGAACAGCACATCGGGATAGAAGACGACGACGCGCGTGCCGTTCGCGCGCAAGCGCTCGACCGTCGATCGCGCGATGTTGACGCCCTTGATGGTCAGCAGGAGCTCGACCTTGTTGAGCTCGGCGACCCGCAGGATCTCGGCGTTATATTCGGCGATCGAGTTCTTCCACAACAGCCGCGCGGCGCCGCGTGCCAGCCGGCCACGGCCGCGCACCACGAAATGGAGCAGGTCGACCTCGGCAACGTCCCAGCCCAGCGCACGGAACCCCCCGACCAGGCCGCGTGCGGTCGAGCCGTGAATGAACTCGCTGGCGATCATCATCCGGACGGGCCGGACGGCAGCGGGCAGGGTCATTCGCGAGCCTGTTGCGGGCCGCCAAGGCATAACCTGTAGAATTGCCGCACTATCGCCCCTTCGATGATTTGGCCGTCTCGCCCGGTCGCACCGCTATAGGGGGATAAGCGCGCGGTAAACAGCCGACATGCCCGCTTGGCGATGCTGCCTCGCCAATGCTTGCTTGATCGCAGGCGAGCGCGGTGCCTATCTGCAAGAATGGATATCCGGGTTATCTGTTTTGCCGGGCGATACGCGTCATGATCGCCCGGCGGTTGAAGTCTTTGTTCGGCGGCGGGGGTGCTGGTGGCGAGGCGGCCTCGTCCAACGGCGCGCACGTGCCACCGGGCGAGCGGCTCTATGCAATCGGCGACGTGCACGGTCGACTCGATTTGTTGACGCACTTGCTCGACGCGATCGATCGCGACGATGCGGCACGCGGCGCGGCGGAGACGCGGATCATCCTGCTCGGCGACCTTGTCGATCGCGGACCGCAATCGAAACAGGTGATCGACCATGTGTTGACGCGCGACTGGGGCACGCGGCGACCGGTGTTCCTGAAGGGCAATCATGAGGAAGTGTTCCTGCTGACGCTCGGCGGCAATCTGGAGGCGGCGCGGTTCTGGACGCGGATCGGCGGTGCCGAGACGATGGCGAGCTATGGGGTTTCCCAGTCGCTGATCGACTCGGGCGATACATTGTCCTTGTGTGAGGACTTCGCCAGGCGCGTGCCGGACGCGCATGCCATGTTCCTCAACCGCATGACTGATACCCTTGTGGTCGGCGGCTATTGCTTCGTCCATGCCGGCCTCCGTCCAGGGGTGCCGCTCGATCGCCAGAAGGCCGAGGATCTGCGCTGGATCCGCGAACGCTTCCTCGATTTCGAGGGCAGCCACGGTACGATCGTCGTCCACGGCCATTCGATCAGCCCGGCGGTCGAGGAAAGGCACAACCGCATCGGCATCGATACCGGCGCCTATGCCAGCGGGACGCTGACCGCGATCGGGATCGAGGCGGGGCACCGCTGGTTCCTCGCGACGTGAGCGGCGGCGGGGCCTCCGCCGAATTCCTGCTGCTCGCGGCATGCTGCCGCTGGCCGACTGACACGATTGCTATCCACAAGGCTGCCCAGACCGCGATCGATTGGCCCCATTTCGCGGCGCTGGCGCGGCGCCATCGCGTGCGGGGGTTCGCGCGGATCGGGCTGGAGGCGGCGGCGATCGATGTTCCGCCCGGGCTTGTCGCGGCGCATCGCCGCCAGACCGCGCGCAACCTGTTGTTGCTCGACGAGGCGGCGCGGATCGCCGCGATGCTGGCGGACGCCGACATTCCCGCAGCGTTTCTCAAAGGCGCGACGCTGGCCCAACTGGCTTATGGCAACCAGGCGGTGAAGCAGACGCTCGACAACGATTTGCTGGTCGGCCCCGACCAGGTCGCGGCGACGATCAAGCTGCTCGAACCTATGGGTTATCGTGTTGTCGATCCGGCGGTGCCGCTCGATGGGAAGCGGCTGTCGGTGTTGATCGACCTGGTCAAGGAATGCACCCTGGTGCGACCAGGCAACAAGGCGATGATCGACCTCCATTGGCGCATGACCTCGATCGAGGGGCTGCTGGCCGAGCCCGATCTGATACGAGACTTGCGGATCGTGACCATTGGCAACCATCGGCTGCCAACGCTCGGCGATGAGCCGTTAATGGTCTATCTCGCGGTCCACGGTGCGCGGCACGGCTGGTCGCGGCTCAAATGGCTGGCGGATTTCAACGCGCTGCTGGCGGTAAGGGATGAAGCGGCGGTAGCGGCCTTGCGTGCCCGGGCGAAGCGCGACGGCGTGATGAGGGCGATGGATCTTGCGCTATTACAGGCGAATCGCCTGTTCGGGACGGCCGTGCCCGACGATGTCGGGCGATCGCGCCGCGTCCGCTGGCTCGCCGCTTTATCCGACACGCTGATGCGCGGTGCCGACGAACTGGCCGAACAGCATCGGGTGCCGCGGCGCTACATGGCGGTCGGTCATGTATCGGCGTTGTTGCTCAAATCGAGCCCCGCCTACCTCGCCAACGCTGCCTGGAGCAGTTGGGTGTCGACGGCCGACGCCTTGGCGCTACCGCTGCCGCGTGCCGCGCGGCCGCTTTATCTGTTGATCAGCCCAGCCGCCCGGATTGGCCGTGCCGCGCGCCGGATGGTCGATCGGGGCTTTTCGCGGACGGCGCGGAGCCCTATGCGCGCCCGCCAGGAGAATTGAATGTCGATCAAGCCGCTGCGCAAGGCCGTGTTCCCCGTCGGGGGGCTCGGTACCCGATTCCTGCCCGCGACCAAGGCGCTGCCCAAGGAGATGCTGCCGATCGTCGACCGCCCGCTGATCCAATATGCGGTCGACGAAGCGCTGGAGGCGGGGATCGAGCAGATGATCTTCGTCACTGGCCGCGGCAAATCGGCGATCGAGGATCATTTCGACATCGCCTACGAACTCGAAACGACGATGTCGAACCGCGGCAAGTCGCTGGAAATACTGCATCAAACGCGTCTTAAGCCCGGCGCGGTCGCCTATGTCCGCCAGCAGGAGCCGATGGGGCTGGGGCATGCGGTATGGTGCGCGCGCGACATCGTCGGTGACGAGCCGTTCGCGATCTTCCTCGCCGACGAGCTGATGGTCGGCCAGCCCGGCTGCATGAAGCAGATGGTCGACGCCTATAATCGGGTCGGCGGCAATCTGGTCTGTGGCTATGAAGTCCCGCCGGAAGAGACCGATCGCTACGGCATCATCTCACCGGGGCGGCACGACGGCAACCTGGTCGAAGTGACCGCATTGGTCGAAAAGCCCGCGCTCGGGACCGCGCCATCGAACCTGATGATCCCGGGCCGTTATATCCTGCAGCCCGAAGTGATGCGGGTGCTGGAGACGCAGGGGAAAGGCGCGGGCGGCGAGATCCAGCTGACCGACGCGATGGCACAGATGATCGGCGGCCAGCCCTTTCATGCCTATAAGTTCGGCGGGCGCCGCTTCGATTGCGGCGACAAGGCCGGCTATATCCAGGCGAACATCGCACTGGCGCTCGATCGCCCGGAAATCGGTCCGGCGATCCGAAAATTCATCGACGAACTCTAAGCCGCGCAGCCCGGGCAGCCCGGATCCTTGGGCAGGCGGATCGTGCGGAAGCGTAGCGATAGGCCGTCGGCGAGCAGCAAGGTGCCGGCAGTGTCATCGCCGAACGGTACGATCGCGCGGATGACTTCGAGCGCGGCCAGGCTGCCCATCACGCCCGCCATTGCGCCGAGCACGCCGACATCGGCGCAGCTGACGCCCTCGCGCTCGGGGTCGTGCCCGACGAAACATCGATAGCAGGGCTTGTCGCTTTCCCAGCCGCGATAGACACCGAGTTGACCCTCGAACTGGCTGACTGCCGCCGAGACCAGCGGTATCCGCAGCGCCTGCGCGGCGTCGGCGACCGTCAGGCGTGTCGCGAAATTGTCGGTGCCGTCGAGCACGACATCGGCCCCGGCCAGGATCTCGCGCACATTGGCCGAATCGATCCGCACGCGGTGGCGGTCGATCGTCACATCGGGATCCAGCCTGGCGAGCGCGGCGGCTGCGGCATCCGCTTTGGCAGCGTCGATATCGGCGGTCCCGAACAGGGTCTGGCGCTGGAGATTGGAGAGGTCGACCGCATCGTCATCGACGATCGTGATCCGCCCGATCCCGGCCCCGACGAGATATTGCAGCGCTGGGGACCCGATCCCGCCCGCACCGACCACTACGGCATGGGCGCGGCGCAAGGCCAGCTGTCCGCCGCCGCCGATTTCCTTCAAGACGATATGCCGGGCGAACCGTGAGAGGTCGGTATCGGAAAGGGTGGTCGTGGAGAGGCTCACGGCCCCCATGTAAGGGTGACGCCGGTATGGTACCAGCTGTCGGCAGCGGGCGGCGGGCCGGCGATGTTGCCGCGCGCTGCCTTTTGGATGACGCCCGCGGCGAATTGCTCGACGGTCGGGCAATTGATCGCCCTGGGCACGATCTTCACCGCCTCGCCACTGACCGACGAGACGAGCACGACCATATCGACCTTGATGCTGGTCTTGCCATCGATCGGGGCGGGCGCGGCACAGCGGCCCGCTGCGATCTCGTCATGGACGAACTTGGTCATGATCGCCGCATAATCGGGCGTGGTCGTCAGCCGGAGGTCGGGCAGTTTCGACCAGTCGCTGGGGACAGCCGTCGGGACGACCGTGGCAACGGCCGCCTGGAAGAGCAGAAAGAATCCGAACATCATTCGCCGATTATCGACCAGTAGAGCCGAAACCGCCACTACCTCGATCAGTGTCGTCGAGATCGGCCACTTCGTCGAGCGTCGCGCGCTGAACCGGGGCGGGGACGAGCTGGGCAATCCGGTCGCCGCGGCCAATATCGAACGGCTGATCGCCCAGGTTGGCGAGGATGACTTTCACTTCGCCGCGATAGTCATGATCGATCGTACCAGGGGTGTTGAGGCAAGTGACACCGTGTTTGAGGGCGAGACCCGACCGCGGGCGGACCTGAACCTCATAGCCTTCCGGGATGGCGATCGCGAAGCCGGTCGCGACCGCGTGGCGGGCGCCGGGTGCGAGCGTCAGGGATTCGGCCGCGACCACGTCCATCCCGGCGGCGCCGGTGGTGGCATAAGCGGGAAGAGGCAGATCGTCGCCATGGGGCAAGCGCTTGACGGCGATACGAATGGGGGCGGTCATCTGGTCTTGGTCACCTTTGCGACGGGTCTCGATCCGGTGCGGCCGAATCAAGATCATGGTCGCGTTGTAGGAGCCTCGACCGCGATGGGGAAAGGGGAGTTGCAAGCATTGCGCAGGTGACGCCACAATGAGCCCATGACCGAACGTTTCCAGATAGATGTCGCCATTACCGCGGCGGACGTGCAGTCCGTTTCGGACTTGTTTCAGGGCTATGCCGCCTCGCTACCGGTCGATCTCGGCTATCAGGATTTCGCCACCGAGCTGGCGGGGTTGCCGGGCAAATATGCGGAGCCACGAGGCGCGCTGCTGCTCGCGCGCGACCAGGCCGGGGCATCGCTCGGCTGTATTGCTTTGCGCCCGCTCGACGAGCGCGTTTGCGAGATGAAGCGGCTGTTTCTGGTCCCCGCAGCGCGCGGCATGGGGCTGGGCCGGGCTCTGGCCGAGGCGATCATCGCGGCGGCGCGCGATCGCGGCTATCGCGAGCTCCGCCTCGACACCTTACCATCGATGACTAGCGCGATCGCGTTGTACGAAGGGCTCGGGTTCGAGCGGATCGAGCCTTATTACGCGCCGACGCCGCCGGGCACGGTATTCATGGCGATGACGCTCTAATCGAGCGCGGCGGCGATTCGGCCCGCGAGCCGCGTGGCGACATCGCCCTTGGGCAGCTTGTCCCAGCTCTCGACGCCGTCGGTCGAGACGATGTGCACGGTGTTGGCGTCGCCGCCCATCACGTCGCCCGACACGTCGTTGGCGACGATCCAATCAGCGCCTTTCCTGGCCAGCTTGGCGCGGGCGTGCTCGACCACATGCTCGGTCTCGGCGGCAAAGCCGATGACCAGGCGAGGGCGGCGTGGGCCGCGGGCAAGCGTCGCGAGGATGTCGGGGTTTTCGACCAAGTGGAGGACGGGCGGGCCGCTCGCGCCTTTCTTGATCTTCTGCGAGGATGAGTCGACCCGCCAATCGGCCACCGCGGCGACCATCACCGCGGCATCAGCGGGGAGGGCGGTATCGACCGCCTCACTCATCTCGAGCGCGGTTTCGACGTCGATACGGTCGACGCCGGGAGGTGTGGGCAACGTCACTGGCCCGGCAACCAACGTCACCCGCGCTCCCAGCGCCGCCAGCGCGCCGGCGATCGCGAAGCCCTGTTTCCCCGACGAGCGATTGGCGATGTAGCGCACCGGGTCGATCGGCTCGTGGGTCGGGCCGGCAGTGACGATGATGTGGTGGCCGGTCAGCACCTAACTGCCCTCACCCTTCCGCGCCTTCGGCGCTCCCTCCCTCTCCCGTCGGGAGAGGGAAGGGGCCCGCCCGGCGCAGCCGGGKGGGAAGGGTGGGGGCTGGGCAGGAGTCACCGCCCCAATTTGTCTTGAATCGCCGCCAATATCGCCGGCGGCTCGGGCAGGCGCCCAGGCCCGTATTCGCCGCACGCCATCGCGCCTTCGTCGGGCTCCATGACCATGATACCATCGCCGCGCAGGGTCGCGACGTTGCGTTTCGTCGCCGGGTGCGTCCACATCCGCCAGTTCATCGCCGGCGCAGCCAACACCGGCTTGTCGGTCGCGAGCAGCAAGGTGGTGGCGAGATCGTCGGCAATGCCCGCGGCCATCTTGGCCATAAGATCGGCAGTAGCGGGCGCGACGACGATCAGATCGGCCTCGCGGCTGAGCTGGATATGCCCCATCTCGGTCTCGTCCTTGAGGTCCCACAAGGTCGTATAGACCTGTTCCTCGGACAAAGCGGCGAGCGTCATCGGGGTGACGAAATGTGCTCCCCCTGCGGTCAACACGCATTTGACCCCGATCCCGGCCTTCTTCGCCAGCCGGATCAGCTCGCAAGCCTTGTACGCCGCGATGCCGCCGCCGACGATCAACAGGATACGCTTCATGGAGTGAGCCTCGTGACCGTGATCTTGCGACGCTTGGGAAAGGCGGCGGCGACCAGGTCCCTCAAGCCGTCAGGCGCGAAGGCCAGGCCGATCAGGATCGCGGGTGCCACCATCAGTCCCCAATAGAAGGTGTCGACCCGCCCGAACAGGCCGATCAGCGCGGCATAGGCAGTGAAGGTCGCCAGCGCGCGAATCCCGGTGAGGTCGCGCCACGCCGCCCAGCCGAACAAGGTGAACCCCATCAGCAACGACGCTAGCCACATCGGCGCGAGCCGGAGTGCGGTCGACAAGGTCAGCGCCTCGACGAAGAAGCCGAAACCGAGCATCCCGACCCAGCCGGGCGAGGCGGGGTCGATCGGCGTCACGACTTGCGCGACGGCATAAGCATGAGCGACGACCGCGATTGCCAGCAATGCGAGGCCACCGGCCCATCCCAACGCCTCGCGCCGATCGCCCTCGAGCCAGGCGAGCACGACCATGATCCCGACATAAAGCGCGCTGGTCTCCCGGATCAGCAACGCGATCGCGCCGATCCCGACCGCGGCCACCCAATGGCCAGGTCGGCGCAGGGCGAGGCTAAGCGCGATCAACAGGCCGGCCCAGACCTCATGGAACGCGGCGAGATCGGCCTGGATGAATGCGCCCATCCCGCCCGCGAGCAGGACCATCGCAATGAACAAGGGTGGCGGTCGCGCAAAGGCGGGACGCAGGCGGTTGAACCACGCCACCATGACGCCGGCGGCCAGCGCCCAGAGCAGACCGACCACCGCCCAATGCGGCATCAGCGCCTGGACCATCGCCAGCGTCGGCAGGCGAAAGGTGATGAACGGGCGCAACGGATAATCGCCGCGCCGCAGCTCCTGCGCCGCGACTGCGTAATAATTGCCGCCATGGCGGACGCCGTCGACGATCGCTTCATAGAGGACGATGTCCGCCTGGTCGTCGCCGCGCTTGGCCGAATCGCCGCTGACGGCCGGCGGGCCGGGCACGGTGAGCGCGGTCAGCGTCGCGAACAGCAGCAGGACGAGCCCGGCGAGCGCGAGCCGGGCCTTGCCTTTCGACAGGCCGGCGAAGCGCGACGGTTCGGCCAGCCAGAGCGTCATCCGTGGAGGAACCACCACGTCGCCGCGATCGAGATTGCGGCGCTCAACAGAGCGACCGCGACATAGCGCCAGCCACCACCCAGACGCACGACCTCGATCTCGCGCAGCGGCGGGGCAGGCGGCGCGCCGCCGGGTGAGGGGAAGCGCGCCTCGATATTGCGGATCAGTTCGGGCAGTCGCATCAGCGTGCGCAGATCGGTGATCAGCCGGTCGCCGATCGCCGCCTCAGGTCCCAATTCGGTCCGGATCCATTCGCGGATGAACGGCGCCGCCGTGTCCCACATGTTGATCTCGGGATCGAGGCTGGTGGCAACGCCCTCGACCATCACCATCGTCTTCTGCAGCAGCAGCAGATGCGGCTGGGTCTGCATGTCGAAATCGCGGGTGATGCGGAATAGTCCGTCGAGCATCATCCCGACCGACATGTCCTTGACCGGCAGTCCGCGCATCGGCTCGCCGACCGCGCGCAGGGCAGTGGCGAATTCGCCGACATTGTGATGCGGCGGGACGTATCCCGCTTCGAAATGGATTTCCGCGACGCGCTGATAATTGCCGGTGATCAGCCCGTAGAGGATTTCCGCCAGCCAGACCCGCGCGCGCCGGTCGATCCGCCCCATGATGCCGAAATCGATCGCGGCGATATGGCCCTGGGGAGTCGCGAACAGATTGCCCTGGTGCATGTCGGCGTGGAAGAAGCCTTCCGAGATCGCCTGGCGCAGAAAGGCGTTGACCAGGATGCCGGCGAGCTTGCTCGGATCGTGCCCGGCGGCGATCAGCGCCTCGCGGTTGGTCAGCTTGATCCCGTCGATCCATTCGAGCGTCAGCACGCTGCCGGTGGTGCGCTGCCAGTCGATCGCCGGGACCTGATAATCGGGCTCGGCGCGCATCGACTCGGCAAGTTCGGATGCCGACGCCGCCTCGCGCCGCAAGTCGAGTTCGCGCAAGGTCCAGCGCTTGAACGTCTCGATGACGAGGCGCGGGCGCAGTCGGGCGAGTTCACCGCCCAACCCCTCGGCCTGCGCCGCCGCCCATTGATAGGTGTCGATCGCCCGCGCGAACTCGTCCTCGACGCCCGGACGCAGCACCTTGACCGCGACCTGACGTCCGTCGGGGGTGACGGCGCGATGCACCTGCGCGATCGAGGCGGCGCCGACCGGAGTCTCGTCGATCGAGGCAAACACCTCGTCGACCGGACGGCCCAGCCCGCGTTCGATCGCCGCCCGGATCGTGTCGTAGGGCAACGGCGGTAGCGCGTCCTGCAGGCGCAGCAGGTCGTGCGCGGCTTCTTCGCCGACCAGGTCCGGTCGCGTCGCCAATGTCTGGCCGAGCTTGATCGCGGCCGGGCCGATCGCCTGGAACGCATCGGCATAGCGCGGCACCGCGGGCACGCGCGCACCGAAGCGCGCGATCCTGACCAGCCGGCGGACCTTGACCGGGGTATTGGGGTCGCGCTCGATTCCCTTGAGTGCACCGTGACGCGCAAGGATGCGACCCCATTTGAGCAGGCGCCAGAGATGGACGGCGGGGGCGGTCACCTAAATTCCTCCCCGGCACGGGGAGGGGGACCGCCGGCGTAGCCGGTGGTGGAGGGGGCCCTCCACCAAGCGATACCCGTGTGGCGGGCCCCCTCCACCAGCCTTCGGCTGGTCCCCCTCCCCGTGCCGGGGAGGAATTTTTGGTGCCCCATCAAATCTTCCAGCCGCTATGGATCGCGACCAGTCCGCCGAGCATCGGTTCGACCTTGGTCTGGACGAAACCGGCCTCGCCGATCATTTCCTTGAACCGCTCCATGGTGGGAAAGCGGCGGATCGACTCGACCAGATAGCGATAGCTTTCGGCGTCGCCGGCGATCGCCTGGCCGACCTTGGGCACGACATGGTGCGAGTAAGCGTCATAGATATCGCCGAAACCCGGCCACAAGGTGGTCGAGAATTCGAGGCAGAAGAAGCGGCCGCCGCGCTTGAGCACGCGATGCGCCTCGCGCAGCGCCTTCGGAATGTCGGTGACGTTGCGGATGCCGAACGCGATCGTATAGGCGTCAAAGAAGCGGTCCGGCCATTGCAGCGTCTCGGCATTGGCCTCGCTCCACACCAAGCCGTCGATGCCGCGATTGGCGGCGCGCTCGATCCCGACCTCGAGCATCGCCGGGTTGATATCGGCGACGGTGATCGCGGCGCCCGATTTCTCCATGCGGAAGGCGATGTCGCCGGTGCCGCCGGCCATGTCGAGGATCGCTTCGCCCGCCCGGGGCTTCACCCGGCGGACGAACACGTCCTTCCAGACGCGGTGCAGCCCGCCCGACATGGCGTCGTTCATCACGTCATATTTGCTGGCGACGCTGGCGAAGACACCGCCGACGCGGCGGGTCTTTTCCTCGGGGCTGACATCTTCGTAGCCGAAGGAGACTTTATCGGTCATGCGCGGGCTGTAGCGAGGCAATCAGGCGCCGTCATCCCCGCCCTTATCTTCGTCATTCCCGCTTTCGCTGGAATGACGATATGAGGAGCCGATGCCTGAACTCCCCGAAGTCGAAACCACCGTCCGCGGGCTGGAGCCCGTGCTCAAGGACCAGCGGCTGACGCATGTCGTGACGCGGCGCGGCGATTTGCGCCGGCCGTTTCCGCCCGATCTCGCGCAGCGGATGACCGGGGCGACGGTGACCGGGCTGGGGCGCCGCGCCAAATACGGGCTGATCGAGACCGATCGCGGCGACACGATGATCTTCCATCTCGGCATGTCGGGGCGCTGGCGAGTCGATCCGCACGAATTGCTGCCGCACGATCACCTGGTGATCGATACCCAGGAAGGACGCCGCGTCGTGCTCAACGACCCGCGGCGATTCGGGTCGGTCGACCTGGTGCCGAGCGAAGAGCTGGCCGACTTCCCCGCGTTCAAGACGCTCGGCCCCGAGCCGCTCGGCCCGGACTTCACCGCGCCTTATCTGAAAGCCGCGCTCAAGAGCCGGTTCGCCTCGATCAAGCAGATGCTGCTCGACCAGCGGATCGTAGCGGGCCTGGGCAACATCTATGTCTGCGAGGCGCTCTATGCGGCGCGCATTTCGCCCAGGCGAGAAGCCGGAAGGATCAGCCTGGCGCGGCTCGAACGGCTGGTGCGCGAGATCCATGCCGTGCTCGAATCGGCAATCGCGGCGGGCGGGTCGAGCCTGCGCGATTTCGCCCGGCCGGACGGCGAGCTCGGCTATTTCTCCAAGCAGTTCGCGGTTTATGGCCGCGAGGGCGAACCATGCGGCTGCGGCGGGACGGTGCATCGTTATGTCGAGGGCGGACGATCGACGTTCTGGTGTCCGGCGTGCCAGACTTAGGTCTGGGCGGCAGCATGAACCACATCAACCCGGTTGACCGAATCTCCCCACCTCGCTAAGGGCCACCGCTTCCGGGCACGGCTATACGTCTTGCCTGTCCCATTTTTTGCGAAATTCAGAGGACTTTCATGGCGAACACGCCGCAAGCGAAAAAGCGTATCCGTCGCAACGACCGTCGCGCGGAAATCAACGGCAACCGCGTCGGTCGCATCCGTACGTTCGTCAAGAAGGTCGAATCGGCGCTGGCCGCCGGCGACAAGGAAGCCGCCACCGTCGCGCTTGCCGCCGTGCAGCCCGAGCTGCAGCGTGGCGTCGCCAAGGGCGTGCTCCACAAGAACACCGCGAGCCGCAAATTCTCGCGCCTGACCAAGCGACTCGCTTCGCTGTAAGATACCCGATTTGGTAGCAGGGATGGCGCCCGCCGGTGTGAAATTCACCGGCGGGCTTTTTGCTGTCTGGTGCTCCCGCCATGCTGCTCCGCAGCGATAACCATACCCGATCTTCTAACGAATTCCCTAACCATGGGAAAACCTAGCGATTCGCAAATAGTTCACAGAAGCGTAATGTGAAATCTACCTAAATTCAGAGGCTTATTTAGAGAAGCCCGGATTTCTGCGGGTCAGAGCGAGTCAACTTTTTTATTTTAATATTTCTGTCATCGACGGGGTTGATCGATGGGCTTCGAGCTTCATAATCAGCCCTCGCAGCGCCCATCAGGTGCTCGCCGAATCATAGCAGTACTCGCGTTCAGGCGGATGGCAATTCCGGCTGGGGGGAGGCGTCTGCCTAAAGAATCGGGCCCGTCGCGGGGGCGTGGGCAGGCTTGGAAGGGGTTGTTGCGGGTGGCGGTTTCGTTAGCAAAGGACGGTGTTGTGCCCGGGGAAGTTCTCAATGCCTGGGCGAGAATCCGCAAGAATCTGAGGGAGTCGGCTGGCGCGCGGTTGTTCGAGCAATGGCTCAAGCCAATCGAGCTCGACGATAGCGACGACGAGACCAATGTGCGCCTGACGCTGCCGTCGGCGTTCACCGCCAATTGGGTCCGCAACCATTATCAGGACCGGCTGGTCCAGGAATTCCGCGCCGCGATCCCGGCGATTCGCACCGTGTCGATCGAAGTACGTCAGGCGTCCGCGCCGGCAGTGCTGCGTATCGCCACCGACCAGCCGGCCGAATCGCCTGCCGCGCCCGTCGAAGCCGCCGAGCGCCCCACGCTCGATCCGCGCCTGACGTTCGACCGCTTCGTGGTCGACCCGTCGAACCGCGTCGCCTTCAACGCAGCCAAGGCATTGGCCGAACCGGGCGTGCCGCGGTTCAGCCCATTATTCCTCCATTCGGGCACCGGGCTCGGCAAGACCCATCTGATGCACGCGATCGGCCATGCCTATCTGGCGGCGGTTCCCGAGGCGCGCGTGTTCCTGATGTCGGCCGAGCGGTTCATGTTCGAATTCGTCGCGGCGATTCGCGCCAATGATACGCATGCCTTCAAGACCCGGCTGCGCGGTGCCGATCTGCTGATGATCGACGATCTGCACTTCATCTCCGGCAAGAAGCCGACCCAGGACGAATTCTTCCACACGATCAACGAGCTGACCGCGGCGGGCAAGCGCCTGGTCATCACCGCCGATCGTCATCCCCAGGGACTCGACGATGTCGAGGCGCGGATCGTGTCGCGGCTGGCGATGGGCTTGGTCGCCGACATCAAGATGCCCGACGCGACCTTGCGCCGCGCATTGCTCGATCATCGCCTCGGCGAGTTGCCCGAGGTCAAGGTGCCCGAAGACGTGCTCGAACTGCTCGCGCACAAGGTCACCGGCAGCCTGCGCGAAGTCGAGGGCGCGCTCAACCGCCTGGTCGCTTATGCCCAGCTGACCGGCGAGGAGATCAACCTGGAGTTCGCCCAGGCGACGCTCGGCGACGTGCTGCGCGGCGGCACCAAGCGGATCACGATCGATGAGATCCAGCGCGCGGTGTCGGCGCATTACGACCTCAAGCCGGTCGACCTGGTTTCCGCGCGGCGCGCCGTGGTGGTTGCCCGCCCGCGCCAGATCGCCATGTACCTCGCCAAACGCCTGACCACGCGCTCGCTGCCCGAGATCGGGCGCAAGTTCGGCGGGCGCGACCATTCGACTGTGATCCACGCGGTGCGCCGCATCGAGGAGCTACGCGGTAGCGATCACGAGATCGACGGCGCGGTGCGCAGCCTGATCCGCCAGCTCGAGGGCTGACACCGTCTGAAGAACCACCGACTCCTGCGAAAGCAGGAGCATCGTATTTCAGCGCGGCTTGCCCAATCCCGCCACCGCGCGCTCATGCAGCCGCGCGATCGCAGCGAGGTGAATGCCCGGAGCGGTCGCGAGCACGCCAAACGCCTCGGCGCGCGGGGTGTTGAAGCGCAGCTTGCGCCCGACTGCATCGCTGACCGCACAGCCCGCTTCGCGCGCGATCAGCACGGCGGCGGCGATGTCCCATTCGTTGCCCCAGCGGATCGTCGCGAGCAGATCGGCCTGACCCGACGCGACCATCGCGATTCGCAGCGCAATCGAATTGGGTTTGGTGACCGCGACCAGATCGGCGTCGACGTCGGGCAGCGTGTCGGTTGGCGTGCGCGCGCCGATGAAGACCGCGCGTCCGCTATGCGCGATCGGATCGCCGTTGAGCGTCGCGCCCTTGCCCGTTTCGGCTCGCCAGACCTCGGCCAGGGCAGGGGCATCGAGCACCGCCGCCACCGGCTGCTCGCCGTCGACCAGCGCGATCGATACCGCCCACCCCTCGCGCCCGCGGATATAGTCGCGGGTGCCGTCGATCGGATCGACCACCCAGCAGCGGCGATGGTTGAGCCGCACCGCGTCGTCGACCGTCTCCTCCGACAGCCAGCCGACATCGGGGGCGAGCGCGGTCAATCGCTCGCGGAGCAGATTGTTGACGTCGATATCGACCTGGCAGACCGGGTTGCCAGGCGCCTTTTCCCAGCGCGCGAAATCGGTCCGCCAGCGCGCCAGCGCATAGGCGCTCGCCTCTGCTGCGACCTCGGCGATGTCGTCGATCAGCTCAGCCACCCGCGACCGTCATTCCATCGATCCGGAGCGTGGGGACATTGGTCGCGTAGCGGAATTCGAGATCGTCGGCAGCAGTTAGCTGGAGGAACATGTCCTTCAAATTGCCGGCAATCGTAAATTCGTCGACCGGTGTGGTGAGCACGCCATCCTCGATCAGGAAACCGGCCGCGCCGCGGCTGTAATCGCCGGTGACGCCATTGACTCCCTGGCCGATCAACTCGGTGACGTAGACGCCGCGCTTCACCCCAGCGATCAGGCCGTCGCGGCTGGTCTTGCCCGCGGCGAGATAGGTGTTGGTGGTGCTGACGCCAGGTGCCCCGGCGCCGCCGCGCGCGGCATGGCCGGTGGGCTCGAGCCCGAGCTGCCGTGCCGACGCCGAGTCGAGCAGCCAGGTCGTCAGCACACCGTTCTGGATCAGGCTGGTTGCGGATACTGCCAGTCCCTCGCCATCGAATGGCCGCGAGCGCAGGCCGTGCGGGCGGAGCGGATCATCGACGATGTCGATCCCGCTCGCGAAGATCTGCTCGTCCAATTTGCCGAGCAGGAAGCTGGTGCCGCGCGCGATCGCCGCGCCCGAAATCGCGCCGGTCAGATGCCCGATCAGCGACGCGCCGACGCGCGGATCGAACAGCACCGGCATCGGCCCGCTGGCGACCTTGCCGGGGTTGAGCCGGGCGACGGCGCGTTCGCCTGCCTCGCGGCCGATCGCCTGGGGCGACGGGAGGTGCGCGCGGTGGCGCGCCGTGCGGTGTCCGTAATCGCGCTGCATCGCGCCACCGCTGCCCGCCAGCACGCTGGCAGAGACCGAGTGGCTGGTCGTGGCATAGGCGCCGGAGAAACCGTGGCTGGTGGCGAGCGCCCAGGCGACGCGCGCGGCCGAAGCCCCGCCGCCTTCGCTGTTGGTGACGCCGGGCACCGCGCGTGCCGCATCCTCGGCGGCGAGCGCGGTTTGCTTGAGCGTGGCGGGGGCGGGATCGTCCGCATCCTGCAGGTCGAGATCGGGGATCGGCCCGGTCATCAGCCGATCCTCGGGCGCGAGACCGGCCCATTTGTCCTCGGGCGCCTCGCGCGCCATCGCCACCGCGCGCTCGACCAGCGCGTCCATCGCGGCCGACGACAGATCGGAGGTCGAGACCGAGGCTGAACGCTGGCCGACGAATACGCGCAGACCCAATTGCTCCTCTTCGGAACGGCCGACATCTTCGAGCTCGCCCAGCCGCACCGACACCTCGACACTGGCCGAGGCGCCGAGCATTGCGTCAGCGGCATCGGCGCCGGCTTTGCGCGCGCGTGTAACGATATCGAGAGCGCGGTCGCGCGCGGCGTCGGGAGTCAACATGACCGGCACTTAGGAAGCGCAGGCGCGCCGGTCAAAGGGCGTCGGCAAAACTGACCGAGATCGGGTGGCGGTAGTCGCTCAAAAACTCGTTTGTCCGACGACGAAGCAGGCGAGGAACACCAGCAGTCCGGCGAATCGGTTCGAGCGGAAGCGGCGGAGCGCGTTGGCGCCATCGGCGGGCTTGAGCGTCGCGACCTGCCAGGCGAAATGCAGCGCGGCCGGGGCGAGCGCGACGAGCACCAGCGGGTCGGGCCGCAATTCCCACAAGGCCAGCGCCCAGCAGGCGACCGCGAGGGCATAGAAAGTCCCGACGCCCGATCTGACCCGGCTACCCAGCGCGCGCGCCGAGGAGCGGACGCCTACAAGCGTATCGTCCTCGATATCCTGGAGCGCGTAGATCGTGTCATAGCCGATCACCCAGAAGATCGACCCCAGATAGAGCAAGGGTCCCGGCATCATCAGCGACCCGGCGATCTCGCTCCACCCGACCAACGCCGCCCAGGAAAAGACGATGCCCAGCCACGCCTGCGGCCACCAGGTGATCCGCTTCATGAACGGATAGGCCGCGACGGGCGCCAGGCTGACCAGCGCCACGATCGCGGCATAACGGTGCAGCTGGAGCAGCACGACCAGCCCGATCAGGCACAGGAACACCAGCCAGATCCACGCCGCCTTCAGCGACACCGCGCCCGAGGCGAGCGGGCGGCTCCGCGTGCGTTCGACCTGGCGATCGAGGTCGCGGTCGACAATATCGTTATAGACGCAGCCGGCGCCGCGCATGGCGATGGCGCCGAGCGCGATCCACAGAATCAGATCCCAGCGGTCGATCGCGCCATGCGCCAGCGCGATCGCCCAGGCGCCGGGCCAGAACAGCAATTGCCAGCCGATCGGCCGATCGAATCGCGCCAGCAAGGCGAATGCGCGCGGATAAGGTGGCAATCGCCCGACCAACCCGCGATATTGGGTGTCTGGGACGATCTCGGACTCGGGTTCGACAGTCATCACCTATTCACTAGCCGCGTGCGAATTGCCGCACCAGCGCCACGCCTTGCCCCAAGACGGACAATTTCTATTTCTAGGCGGAAGGGGTGGGGGAGTGTGTTTTTGGAGTTTGCGATGTCGACGATCATGCCCCGACTTCTGGCCTGCGCCGCGCTGACGCTGACCGTCGTTGCGGCGTCTGCCCAGGCTGGTCCCGAACCCGATCCGGCGCGTGCCGGCGCGGCCTGGGTGGGCACCTGGACCAATATGAACAACACGATGCACGTCCGCGCCGGCCGCTGCGGCGATGCGATGTGCGGCACCGTGATCTGGGCGGACGACAAGACCAAGGCGGACATCGCCTCGCGCGGCCGGACCTTGATCGGAACGCAAGTGTTCCGCGAATTTCGTCAGACCGGTCCCAATGAATGGAAGGGCAAGGTCTATGTGCCGGCGCTCGACCAGACGATTTCGGGGCGAATCGAACTGACCGATTCCGACAGCATCACCGCCAGCGGTTGTACCTTATTCGGTTTCGGCTGCCAGGTCCGGCACTGGAAACGGATACGCTAGGCGGGTTGGCGTGTTAGGGCCAGTTCATGGTCCATCTCTCCGTCGCCATTGCCCGGTTCGCAGAGACGCTGTTCTGGGGCATCGCCCAGGCGGCGGGGCTGGCGCTAGTCGGCGGCGCGTTCGGGATCGCGGCGCTGGTGGTCGGCTGGCGGATGATGCGGCGCAAGCCGAAGCCGTGACCGACGTTCCCCTCCCGCAAGCGGGAGGGGAGGTGACGCTGGCCCGACCGAGACGAACTCGCTAAGTCGCCAGCCATGGCAGCAACTCCCGCCTGGCCGCCGCGATCGACGCCGCGTCTGTTCATCGACGTCCCGCTGGCCGAAGGCGCCGATGTCCGCGTCGAGGGCGGGCAGGCGCATTATCTGCTGTCGGTGCTGCGGCTGAAGGCGGGCGATCCGGTAAAGTTGTTCGATGACGCTACCGGCGAATGGCTCGGCATCGCCAGCGCGATCGGCAAGCGCGACCTGATTCTGACCGTCTCGGCGCATCTGCGCGGCCGCGAGCCGGTCCCGGACCTGTGGCTGTGCGCGGCGCCGATCAAGAAAGGCCGGATCGACTGGGTCGCGGAAAAAGCCTGCGAGCTGGGCGTCGCGCGGCTGATGCCGGTGCTGACTCGCCGCACGATAATCGACCGACTCAACCTCGACCGCCTGCGCAGCCACATGATCGAGGCGGCGGAGCAATGCGACCGCACCGCGTTGCCGGAACTGTCCGAGGCGGTGAAGCTGGACGCCTTGCTCCGCGACTGGCCCGAGGATCGCGCGCTCTTCTTCGCCGACGAGACGGGCGGCGCGCCCGCCGCCGAGGCGATGGCGGCGCATCGCGGGCCGGCGGCGATCCTGATCGGACCCGAAGGCGGGTTCGATGACGCCGAACGCGAGGCGATCCGTGCGTTGCCCCAAGCGGTAGGAATCGGCCTCGGTCCGCGTATTCTTCGTGCCGAGACTGCGGCGGCAGCAGCGGTGACAATCTGGATGTCAGCGGCGGGCGATTGGCGGGGTTAACCGGGGCCTTTCGAACGACGGCTAGCGCAACCGTTTCGTCGTCGCTACATGCGCGCCATGACGACGAAGACCGTTACGGACACGAACGCAGCGGTCATCGAAGACCGTCAGCAGCTGATCGATTTTTTCGCCGGTGGGGAAAAGCCCGCCGAGCGTTGGCGGATCGGCACCGAGCATGAGAAATTTGTCTATCGCACCGTCGATCATCGCGCGCCGTCGTGGGACGAGCCCGGCGGCATCCGCGACCTACTCAATGGCCTGACCGAGTTCGGCTGGCGGCCGGTCGAGGAGAATGGCAAGATCATCGCGCTGACCGGCGCCGATGGATCGGTCAGCCTCGAGCCCGCCGGGCAATTCGAGCTGTCGGGCGCGCCGCTCGAAAATCTGCACGAGACTTGCGCCGAAACCGGCCGTCACTTGCAACAGGTCAAGACGATCGGCGACCGGCTCGGGCTCGGCTTCCTCGGCATGGGGATGTGGCCCGACAAGGCGCGGCAGGATCTGCCGATCATGCCCAAGGGCCGCTATGCGATCATGCTGCGCCACATGCCGCGGGTCGGCAGCCTGGGGCTCGACATGATGCTCCGGACCTGCACGATCCAGGTCAATCTGGACTATGCGTCCGAAGCCGACATGGTGAAGAAGTTCCGTGTCGGACTCGCGCTGCAGCCGCTGGCGACCGCTCTGTTCGCCAATTCGCCGTTCACCGAGAGCAAGGCGAACGGCATGCTGTCGTTCCGCAGCCATATCTGGTCGGACACCGATCCCGCGCGCACCGGCATGCTGCCGTTCGTGTTCGAGGACGGGTTCGGCTACGAGCGCTATGCCGATTACGCGCTCGATGTGCCGATGTACTTCGTCTATCGCGACGGCCAGTATCTCGACGCCGCGGGGCTAAGCTTCCGCGACTTCCTCGACGGCAAGCTCGACATCCTGCCGGGTGAGAAGCCGACGATCGAGGATTGGTCGGATCACCTCTCGACCGCTTTCCCCGAAGTGCGGCTCAAGACGTTCCTCGAAATGCGCGGCGCCGATGGCGGGCCTTGGGGGCGGATCTGCGCCTTGCCGGCATTCTGGGTCGGACTGCTCTACGATCAGGGCGCGCTCGACGCGGCATGGGATCTGGTGCGGCACTGGACCATGGCTGAGCGCGAGGAATTGCGGAATTCGGTGCCCGCGCTGGCGCTCGACGCGCCGTTGCCGGGTGGCGGCAAGCTTCGTGACATCGCTGGGGAAGTGCTCGACATCGCGCATGCCGGATTGACCGCGCGCGCGCGGACCGATGCCGGCGGGACCAACGAGACCGGGTTCCTCGATCCGCTGCGCGAAGTGGTGCGGTCGGGCAAGGTGCCCGCACAGGTCCTGCTCGACCGCTATAACGGTGAGTGGAACGGCGACATTTCGAAAATCTATGACGAGATGAGCTTCTGATGGCCGGACCGCGGTCGGTCGCCGCGGTCATCTGTCTTGTCGCGGTGATCACCGGGCTGGTGGTTGCGACCCTGGAAAACGGGCGGATGGCGATCACCGTCCGGGCGACCGAGCAACGCTCGCGATCGCTCTGGCGTCCGGCGATCCTGGTCTGGCGCGATTATGCCCGGCTTTGTCCGGACGGTCCCCATCTGCACCGTGCGCTGGCCGCGAGTGCGGTGGCGATGGCCGGCGCGATCGGGTTCATGCTGTGTCTGGCGTGACCGCTGCCGACTTGCCGCTGATCCATCGGAAAAAGCGCGGCACCAGGCCGTTGCGCTCCATCCACTGATAATATTCCTCGTACGCCGGATCGGCGCGCAGATGGCGCTCCTCGGTCCGCGCGCGCCAATAATAGATCCCGGCGACGATGGCCATGATCGCGGTCGATCGCACCGCGTCGAGCCAGCTGCCGGTGGTCAGCAGCGGTACGGTGGCGATCAGCCAGAACAGGTTCTTGGAGAGGTAGGCGGGGTGCCGCGAAAAGGCATAGGGCCCGTTGGTCAGGATGCCGCGATGCGTGAGGTTGGAGAAACGGATGCCGAACGTGACCGTAGCCCAGGCGTAGATCGCGGTCAGCAGCACCAGCAAGGTGCCGATGCCGACCAGCAGCACCGGATAATCCGCGAACCAGGTCGACCAGCCGGCCTCGCCATAGGTGCCGGGATGGTAATCGAGCGGGCCGTTATCGCCCATCAGGACGAAGGGAGGGTAGCAGATCAGCGCCGCCATCCAGCCTGCTGCATAGGGATTAGCGGTGCGGATGTGCGAATCGAGCGGGCGCAAGGCGAGCAGATAGCCTGCGGTGGCGAACGCCACGTCGACCAGGAACATGAAAGTGATCAGCCAATTGGCCAGCGCCACGGGACTGGCGAGCACCCGGCTGAAATCGCCGCGGACGAAATCGCCGAACCCCGGCGGGACGATTGCCAGCATGAAGGCGGTGAAGAACATCTTCACGCCCCAGCTCTTCAGGTGGTTCCAGATCGCTTCCTTGTCGATCGGTTCCTTGAGTCCCATCATCCAGGCGCCCAAGGCCCAGCAGCCGTCCTTGGGCTCGACCATGCGGCGGTCGAGCCACAATGTGTAGGGGATCGACAGCACGAACAGCGCCGGCGCCGCCCACATGAAGCACCACATCGAGAACTGGAAATTGCCTTCCCAATAGAAGCGTCCGACCGCGTAGAGGCAGGCGATCCCGGCCCAGGTCAGCCATAGCCCGGCGAGCTTGGTGATCGAGATGTCGAGCGTCTCGCGCCACGGTTTCGGATTGGCCCAGTCGATCCCGGTCGAGGGGTTACGGTGGACCTTGTCGACGAACACCGACCACAGCACCATCGGCAGTGCGGTCGCGGCGACGTTGATCAGGGCGGCATAGGGACCGTCCATCCCGAGCCAGCGCGCGATTGCTATCCAGGTGAATAGCCCAGCTAGCCCGGATATGCCGGTCCCGGTCGACACGGCGGACTTGGGGCGCGGATCGGCCTTGGCGGCCGTGCCCAATGCAGGGTCGTGATACATGCGCGCGGGGATACGCGCGGAATGGTAAGCAAGCCGTGAAGGATGTCGGACGCGCGCGCCGCTAAGGCGCACACATCATTTGTAAAGCAGGGCGCTTTCTCGGGCTTAGAGCATCGCGCGGAAGAGCGGGTACCGGTTTTCCGCAAAAAGCGATGCGACAGCTCTAAGTGACAGGTTTTGGCCAGGGTCCGTCCCAGCATTGCTCGGGATCGCGAGGCCGAACCATTGCCGGCTCGCTCGGCCTAATCCAGGCGGGTAGTCTCGAGAGAGACGCTACATAGTCGGTAGCGCCACCGGGTACGACGCCGAGATAGCTGCAAAGCGGGGCAGGCGACCGGGGAAAGAGGAGTGCGCGGCCAATCTCCGTGGCCGGCGTTGCCAGGCCAATCAGGAAAGCACCAAGCACGATCTGGCGGCCACGCCGCGCGGAAGGCTCCGCCGGCGTGCTGAACAGGTCGGCGATCAGCATCGAAAGGATCGCCAGCGCCGGTATGGAAACGCGCATCACGAAGTCGATCCCTCTGCCCACCTTCCCGAGCGGCGCGAACAACAGGATGAGCGCGACGATTACGAACGTCGTCCGGCCAAATCGATCGCTTCTCGTCGCGAGTTTGAGTCCGACCAGGAAGGGCACGATCTCGAGAAGTTCGATAAGGAGATATTGGAGAATCCTGGGCGCCTCGAAATGTCCGCCGACCGTATCGGCGGCGGACGTGAGGTACACTAGCGACGGCAGCGAGATCAGCACGCCGAGCACCGGTAGAACGAGTTGGCGGACACGCACTTCGTGCCGAACGACGACGGTGACCGCAGCGTGCGCGGCAAACGGCAACAGGCCCATAAAGGCTAGCGGCGACATCAATGCCGACAGAGGGACGACGCAGAACAGCAATGCCGCGGGTGCCTTGTCGTCGCGCCACAACAGATAACACAAGGCCCCGATCCAGCCCGCCAAAGCATGCTGCGGAACCCAGAATGCCTGGGTAATGTGGGACGAGAATTGGTAGACATTCCATTGCTCGATATGGCCGTGGGGCGGCTGGCCGGTGAGTAGCGCGCCGATAACGTCCATGCCGCTAAAGCCGAGGAAGACGCCCAGCGCGATCAGGCGCGCGCGCGTACCGGTGAATAGGGTCGAACCGAGCGCCAGCACGGCCGTCAGCAGCAAGCTGTTTTGCAGCAGCTCCGTCAGTTCGGCAGCCGCGAAGCCATAGGATTTGCCGATCCAGGCCGGGATCAAATACATGCCCAACGGCAGACGCAATATCTTCGGATCGGTGCCGTCATAGATGACCGGCCAGGGATAGTTGACGAGATCGCGCAGCACCGCGCCGCGCACCTGCCAATCCCTATTGGCGTAAAACAGCCGCCCTTCGCCGCCCAGGATATAGACGACCAGCGAAACGGCGAAGCAGATGCCCAAAAGCTTCCATGGCAATCTCGCGCGTCCCGGGTCCGTGCGCCGCGTCAGCGGCCAGAACGCGACGGGCAACAGGACCAACGCCGATACGACAGCTATCGGTGGTACAAGGCCGAGGAAATGCCAGAGCAGGACTTGGTCAACCAACAGGAACGAGACCAGCACACCTGCCAGCGTGGCAGGCCGGATTCCGCGCCCGATGGTCGCGAGATCATCGCGCGCATGAAGCGCCACCCTGGTGGCAAAGGCCGAACGTCCTTCGTAATCCATGCCGCTTAGTGCGAGGGTTTGGTGAATGATCGGTTAAGCTTGAACGCGGGTGCTCGCCCAGCCCGATCAAAGCGCCTGACCCTTGCGCCTTGCCGATCGGCGCGCTAACCGATGCGCCGCGCCGCCGATCGGACCTTCGTTGGATTTCCAGCGGGACGCCGGTTGGATCGTCAAGCGCCGGAAATCACTTTAGCGAGTGAATTCAACCGGATGCGGGTATAGCACAATGGTAGTGCAGCAGCCTTCCAAGCTGAATACACGGGTTCGATTCCCGTTACCCGCTCCAACTTTCGCAGCGATGCCGCAGAAACTGGATCACGGATCAAGCGGAGGGTCAGCCGGCTTCAGCTCTTCTCCGCCGCTGCCCTAAGCCCATCCAGCGTCGCGGTCGGGGTGATCGCCTGGCTGTCGAGATGGCAATGCAGGATGGCCGGCTTGCCCGATGCTAGCGCGCGCTCGAAGGCGGGGGCGAATTCAGCCGTGGTCGTCACCGTTTCGCCATGGCCACCATAGGCACGCGCCAGCGCAGCAAAATCGGGATTGGTGAGGTTGGTCGCCGAGACGCGCCCGGGGAAGGTCTTTTCCTGGTGCATGCGGATCGTGCCGTAAATGCCGTTGTCGATCAGCACGACGATCAGCGGAATGTCATGATGCACCGCGGTGGCAAATTCCTGGCCGTTCATCAGGAAGTCGCCGTCGCCGGCGATGGTCAGCGCGATGCTGTCGGGCTTTTGCCGCTTGGCCATCACGCCCGCGGGCAGGCCGTATCCCATCGACCCGCTGGTCGGCGCGAGTTGGGTGCCGAAATCGCGGAAGCGGTAATAACGATGGATCCAGCTCGCGAAATTGCCCGCGCCGTTGCAGATCGTCGCGTCGGGCGGCAGCCGGTCGCGCAGCCACGCCATGACGTCGCCATATTGGAAATCGCCCGGCACCGGCGGCGGCGTGTCGGACCAGGCGAGGTAATCGGCGCGTGCCGCCTCACGGTTGGCGGACCAGGTCGGGCTCGCCTCGATACCGTCGAGCGCGGCGAAGAAGGCCGGCGGCGTGGCGTTGATCGCCAGCACCGGCTGGTAAACGCGGCCGAGTTCAAGCGGGTCGGGATGGATATGGACGAGCTGCTGCGCCGAGGCAGGGATGCCGAGCAATGTATAGGATTGCGAAGCGATTTCCGACATCCGCCCGCCGATCAGCAGGATCAGGTCGGCGGCCTTGATGCGCTCGATCAGCTTGGGATTGGGCGCGAGCCCGAGATCGCCGATGAAATGGTCGTCGATCGCGGGGAAGAGCGGGGCGCGGCGGAATTGCGCCGCGACGGGCAAATCAAAGCGGTGTGCGAAGTCGATCATCGCGTCGCGCGCTTGCGGCGTCCAGCGCGAGCCGCCGACGATCGCGACGGGGTTTTTGGCTGTCGCGAGCAATTCGCCGAGCCGGTCGACATCGGCCGGCGCGGGCGCGGTTTCGACCGGATCGACGCGCGGGGCGTCGGCAACCTCGGCGACCTCATCGAGCATGTCTTCGGGCAACGCGATCACCACCGGACCCGGCCGTCCCTGCATCGAAACGCGGAAAGCGCGAGCGATGATTTCCGGAATGCGATCGGCGTCGTCGATCTCGACCACCCATTTCGCCAACGCGCCGAACGTGGCGCGATAATCGAGCTCCTGGAACGCCTCGCGATCCCGCATGCCGCGTTCGATCTGGCCGACGAACAGGATCATCGGAGTCGAATCCTGCATCGCGATGTGCAGGCCGGGCGACGCATTGGTCGCGCCGGGGCCGCGCGTCACGAAGCAGATACCGGGGCGGCCGGTCAGCTTGCCATAAGCCTCGGCCATCATCGCCGCGCCACCCTCTGCGCGACAGGTGAGCAGGTCGATCCCACTCCCGATCAGCGCGTCGAGCACCGACAGATAGCTTTCGCCGGGTACGCAGGTGGCGCGATCGACGCCTTGCGCGATCAGCTGGTCGACGAGGATGCGCGCGGCGGTGCGTTTCGTCATGCGATGTGTACCGCCTTGGTGGTCAGATGCGCCATGATCCCCTCGGGACCATCCTCGGAGCCGAAGCCCGATTCCTTCATGCCGCCGAACGGCGCGTCGGGCCAGGTCATGCGAACCTGATTGATCGCGACCATCCCCGCCTCCACCGTTTCGGCGAGCAGATTCTGGCGGCGACCGCTCTCGGTGAAGCAATAGGCTGCAAGGCCGAAGGGCAGGCGGTTGGCTTCGGCGATCGCGTCCTCGACCGTGCCGAACGGGCGGATCAAGGCAAGCGGCCCGAACGGCTCGTCGTTCATCGCCTTGGCTCCCAGCGGCACATCGGCGATCACCGTCGGCTGGAAGAAGAAGCCGCCGTCCTTTTCCTCGCGCTCGCCGCCGGCCAGCACACGCGCGCCGATCGAGCGCGCATCCTCGACCAGCGCTGAGATCGTGTCCGGGCGGCGCGGATTGGCGAGCGGACCCATCTGGTTGGCGGCGTCGAGGCCGCTGCCGATCTGCAGCTTCTTCGTGCGCTCGGCGAACCCCTGGACGAACTTCTCGTAGATGCCGTCCTGGACGTGAAAGCGGGTTGGCGCGACGCAAACCTGGCCAGCATTCCTGAACTTGTGCGTGACCAAGATATCGAGCGTCTTTTCGAGATCGCAATCGTCGAACACCAGCACCGGCGCATGACCGCCCAATTCCATCGTCATCCGCATGACGCTATCCGACGCCAGCTTCATCAGATGCTTACCGACCGGCACCGATCCGGTGAAACTCAGTTTGCGCGTGACTGGCGAGGCGAGCAGGTGGCGCGAGATCATGTCGGGCACGCCGAACACAATCTGCGCGACATTGCCGGGGAGCCCGGCATCCTGGAAGCAGCGCATGATCTCGACAGCCGAGCCCGGGGTTTCCTCGCTCGGCTTAAGGATGATCGAGCAGCCGGCGGCGATCGCGGGCGCGATCTTGCGGACGACGTTGAGCGCGGGGAAATTCCAGGCGCAGAACGCCGCGACCGGACCGACCGGATGATGAAGCACCATTGAGCGCATGCCCGGCGCGCGCATCAGCACGCGGCCATAGACGCGCACCGCTTCGCCGGCGTGGAATTCGAGCATCGCCGCAGCGGCCATGACCTCGCCCTTGGCCTCGGCGACCGGCTTGCCTTCCTCCATCGTCGCGATGCGGGCGATCGCGTCGGCGCGTTCGCGGACCAAAGCGGCGGTCTTGTTGAGCACGGCCGCGCGCTGTTCCGGCGCGACCGCGCGCCACGCCTCGAACCCCTGCTGCGCCGCGGCAAGCGCGCGATCGAGGTCGGCGGTGGTGGCCAGCGGCAAGTCGGCCTGGCCCGCGCCGGTCGCCGGGTTGAGCACCGAATGCACGTCCCGGCCATCGCCGGTCAGCCACTCGCCGTCGATATAGAGGCCGAGCTTGGCGGAATAGGTCATAGGGACTCCTGAGGGCGGGGGATTTGCCGCCCATCTAAGGTTCCGATCCGTTCGGGGCAATCGTAACGCCGACGGTCAGCTATAGACGTCAGGCAACGGGGGTCGCATCGCCCTCGACGAGTTCGCGCCACAGCATCACCAATACCGCCATCGTCGCCGGCCCGACAAAAAGCCCGAGTAACCCCAGCGTCTCGACGCCGCCGAGGATACCGACCAACGCCCAGAAGAACGGCAGTTTGGTCGCGCTGCCGATCAAGACGGGGCGGACGAAATGGCCCGCGACGAATTCGGCGGCAAAGCCGATCACGACGACCGCGATCGCGGCACCGGGTGATCCTTGTCCGAGCAGCAGCAAGGCGGCGAGCCCGAACGCGACCGGCGCGCCAAACGGGATCATCGCGGCGATCGCGGTGACGGCGCCGAGCAGAATAGGATGCGGCACGCCGAGGAAGAAATAGACGACGGTCATGACCGCGCCGAAGCCAAGTCCGACCAGCACCAGCCCGTCGATCGTCCCGCGGACCGAGGCGAGAGCTTGTTGCCCGATCCGTTCGCCCTGCGGCCCGAGCAGCTTCGCGCTGGCGGTGCGGAACTGCACCGCCAAGGCATCACGGTCGCGGATCAGGAAAAAGAGCGCGATCAAGGTGAAGCCGAACACCACCGCGCGATGGACCAGCCCGAAGCCGAGCAACCGTGCTTGCGCGCCGAGCAGGCTGTGGCTCAGCACCTCGAAATGATGATGGGCCGCCGCCGGATCGGACAGATTGGTGCGCCACCAATCGGTCGCCTCGGCGCTGTACGGCAAATTGGCGAGCCAGCCGGGCGGCGGCACCCCGTATTGCTGCGCCTCCTTCACCCAGGTCGCGACATCGTGCGCCTCGCGTGCGGCCTGGGCGATGCCGATCGCGATCGGCGCCAGCACGATCAGGGCGAAACCCACGGTGAAAGCCGCGGCAACGAGATTGGGGCGCGGAAACTGGCGCTCGGCGCGCTGGACGAGCGGATCGACCGCGACGGCGATGACTACCGCCCAGATGAGAACGGGCAGGAATGCGTGGATGACCCACAGGCCGAGCAGCCCGAGCAGGAGAATCAAGACGAGGCGTGCCGTCGATTGGCGCTTCGGGGGTAACGGCGTGCCGGTCATTGGCCGGTGGCCTCCAGGCTGAAGCCGCGGGCGAAGCGGCGTTGCTCGACCCGCCCGGCGTCGAGCATCCCGGCCAGCGCCGCCAGCGCGGCGTCGAGATCGTGGCGCCGTCCGCACAGGAACATGTCGACTGCGGCATAGTCGCGCTCGGGCCAGGAATGGATCGAGATGTGCGATTCGGCGAGCAAGGCGATGCCGGTCACGCCCTGACCAGTACCGAAACCATGGACCTTGAGGTCGATCAGAGTCGCGTTCGCCGCGGCTACCGCCGCGCGCAACGCCGCCTCGACCCGCGCTTCATCGTCGAGATGATCGCAGTCGAACAGGTCGGCAAGAAGGTGGGTCCCACTGAAGTCCACGCCGCTAGGGTCCGTACTCAATTATCGCGAGGTCGTGACGGAGCCGATTTTGGTGTCCGGCTAGGAGCAAGGAGGGAGCGATGCTGGTAGCATCGTGACCGACGCGCGACGACGTCCGGACGCCAAAATCGGCCCGCCGCTTCGCGGTTGCCCGGAGGAGCCCGCCGAGCATCGTCGCTTGCTTGCGCGTAGCTTCGGCTACGCGACTGCGCTGCGCTCCTTGTCGGCGGGCTCCTCTGGGCAATCACGATCCTCGCGATAATTGAGTACGGACCCTAATCCTACGCCAGCACCGAGCGATAGGAAATGGCGAGATGCGTCATCGCATCCTCCGCCGCGCGGATGCCGCGATATTGCGCTTCCTCGAACAGCGAGAGCCCGCTCAGGTCGGAATGCGCGAAGAACAACGGCGGGCGCGGCGCGGCGGCGGCCTCGCGGCGGTCGTCCCAGAAATAGCCCGGCACCGGGCGGATCATGGCATGGCCCCAGCGCCACACATCGATCCGCCGGATCGCGCCCTTGAGGTCGGGATTGGTGCGGAGCAGATCGTCCCGGACCATGTCCTGCCAGTAAGCAAGCGGACGATCGAGCAGGTCGCGGCGCGCATCGGCGGGGGCCATGTCGGATAAGGGCAGATACCAACTCAGCACCGTCGCGCGGGGCACGCGGTCGAGCGATTGATGCGTGTCGACGACATAGCCGAGCGAGCGGCTGGTCCACGACACATTGTCCCAGGCGACCTCGAACCCCGGTCCGGCGGGCAGGCGGTCGACGGTGACCGCGGCGACCACCCAGGGCGCATAGTCGAACCCGCTGGCCGACGGCGCATCGGCGGTTAGGCGGGCGCTGACGAAATGCGGGGTGGCGAGGACCACAGCATCGGCTTCGACCCTGACGCCACGGCCGGTCGCGACGTCGAGCGCATCGACCGTCGCGCCCTTGTCGGTGCGGGTAACGCGATGGATGATCCGCCCGCAGTCGAGATGATCCTGCAACCGCGCCGCCATTCGCCCGACGAGATGGCCATTGCCCTCGGGCCAGCTCAGCATCGTGTCGGGATCGGCATTGGCGGCGAGCCCGCGGCGGCTGGCGAAATAATGGATCCCGGCCCAGGCCGAGACCTGGTCGGGCTCGGTGCCGTAATCGTCTCGGCAGGCATAGCGGACGTGCACGCGCAGCACCGATGAGTGCCAGCCCTGCTGGTCGAGCCATTGGGCGAAGCTCAATTTGTCCAGCGCGAGCAGATCGGGATCGCGCGAACTCAGCTCCATCGGGATCGCGAAAGCGGGGCGTCCTTGGGCGTCGCGGCGCTCTTGATAGGCCTTCATCGCGGCGAAGAAGGCCTTGAGGTCATGGACGTCGGCCTCGCTCAGCCCCTTTTGCGGGACCAGTCCTTCCTGCCATTTGCCGAGATAGAGCAGGCGCTCCTCGGGGTCGGAGACGAGCTGATAGGGATCGTAGACCGGCTTGCCATCCTGCCAGCCGGTGATGATGCCGAGCTGTTCGAGCAAATGGATGACGCCCTTCGCCTCGGCATTGGGCAGCGGCAGATAGTGCGCGCCTAGCGGGTAAGCGGAGACAGTGTTGCGTCCGCTGCGCGCATTGCCGCCGGTACGATCCTCGAGTTCGAGCAGGCGAAAATCCTGCACGCCGGCGTCTGCCAGCGTCCATGCCGCCGCGAGCCCAGCGACGCCGCCGCCGACGATCGCGATCCTGGTCCGCACCGTCTCACTCGGCTCGGGGAATTTGCCGCTGCGTAAGCGATGCCCGCGGCGGAAATCGGCGCCGCTCAGCGTACCGGGGATCGTCTCGTCATGTGGGGCGAGCGCGATCGCACCCGCACCGAGCGCCGCGGCCCCGGCGATCGATCCTGCGATGACGGTGCGGCGTGTTGGCACCCTAGCCCTCGAACACCGACCATTCGGCGTCGAACTCGCGAACCAGGGCCTGGTTGTCGAGCCGATTCACCGGGGTCGGGCGTCGCGCCATGTCGGGCGGGAAGAAGAAAGCGAGCGTGTCGACCCGCGGTGTCAGGAACCGCAGTCCCGCCGGCAAGGCGCCGGGCGCGCCGATCGGCCGGTTCGAGGCGAGGACGAACCCCCATTCGCCGAAGCTCGGCACATAGACGTGATAGCCGCGCGTGGTCAGCCCGGCCGCCTCCAGCGTGGTCGCGACGGTCCAATAGGCCTTGGGCGCGACCAAAGGAGAGGTGCTCTGGACGCTGATCATCGCGCCGGGACTGAGCGCGCGGGCGAGCTCGCGATAGAAGCTCACCGTGTAGAGTTTGCCGATCGCGAAGTTGGTCGGGTCGGGGAAGTCGACCAGCACCGCGTCGAACCGCTGCCGGTTGGTCCGCAGCCAGCTGAACGCGTCGGCGGTAACGACATGGACCTTGGGGGACAGCAAAGACCCGTGGTTGAGCGCGACGAGCATCGAGCTCTTGCGGAACAAGGTCGTCATCGCCGGGTCGAGATCGACCAACGTGACCGATTGTACGCCCGGATATTTAAGGACCTCGCGCACCGCGAGGCCATCGCCGCCGCCCAGCACCAGTACGTTGCGTGGATTGGCGACACGGCTCAGCACCGGATGCACCAGCGCCTCGTGATAGCGATATTCGTCGCGCGACGAGAATTGCAGATTGCCGTTGAGGAACAGCCGCAAGTCGTTGGCGCGCTTGGTGATGACGATGCGCTGGTAAGGCGTCGCGTCGGCATAGATGATCGGGTCGCCGTAAGCCGCGACCTCGGCGGTGCGCTCGATCTTTTCCGACGCGACGAAGCCGGTGGCGAGCACGATTGCGACCAGGATCGCGACGAGCAATTCGATCGTCATCCGGCGCCGCTGCGGCAGCATCAGGATCACCGCGATCGCGACGCCGACATTGAACAGGCCGAACAGGAAACCGGTGCGGATCAGTCCGAGATGCGGGACGAGCAGCAGCGGGAACAGCAGCGAGGCGGCAAGCGCGCCGACATAATCGAAGGTCAGCACTTTCGAGACCAGGTCGCTGAATTCAAGCCGGTCCTTGAGGATGCGCATGAGGAGCGGGATTTCGAGCCCGACCAGGAAGCCGATCGCAAGCACCAGTCCATAGAGCGGCAAGCGGAAATCCTGGACGCGATCGAACAGCAGGAACAGCAATGCCGCCGAACAACCGCCGATCGCGGCGATCAGCACCTCGACCCGGACGAAGATCACGAGCTCGTTCTTGCGCACGTAACGCGAGCACCATGAGCCCATGCCCATGGCGAACAGATAGATGCCGATGATGATCGAGAACTGGGTGACGCTGTCGCCGAGCAGATAGCTCGCCAAGGTGCCGGCGAGCAGTTCGTAGATCAGCCCGCACGTCGCGACGACGAATGCCGACGCCAGCAGCAACGCGCCGGAGCGGGAAGGAATGGCGCGACCGCCCTGCTGCTCAGTCATGCAGCTCAGCCGTCATGCCGGACTTGTTCCGGCATCCAACGTGCAACAACGGCTGGATTCCCTTGTGGAGGCTTGGACCCCGGAACAAGTCCGGGTGACGACGAGCTTGGCACAATCGATTTCGACTCAAACTTGGCCGTTCACCCATGGATGGCGGCGGCGATGATCATCGCGACGGCGATCGCGATCGATCCGGTGAAGATCGCCAGCGCGACATTCTTCTCGCGGCAGATCTCGCCCCACATGTCGACCGGACTGATCTTGTCCCACAGCCAGAAGCCGCCGATGAAGATGACGAGGCCGATGCCGGTATAGAGCAGCGTCGAGACGAGAACGGGGATGGAGATCATGGTCCGATCCTTTCGTTATTTGTGGGTGGGGCCGTAGGAGCCGAACATCATCGGCCCGCGCGCGCCGCCAGTGGCAAAGGGCGAATAACCGTCGCGGACGGCGAACATCGACAGGAAGACGATGCCGAGACAGTAGAGCCCGTAGATCACGATGTGCCTCATCAGTCGTCGTCTCCCCCGCTGTCGTCGTCATCGCTGCCGCCGCTGCCGCTGACCGGCGCCATGCGGCGCTTTTCGAACCCGAAATGCTTGAACAATACGATCAACGGCCAGGCCCCGATCAACAGGAAGGCAAGCAGGAGATTGCCACCGAACACGCCGCCGCGCTTGATCGTGACCGTGACCGGGATGGTCTGGCCGCTATCCTGTCCGAACATGCTGCCGCCGGCGAAACCGGTCGGCATGGAGTAACTGCTGCTGCTCGAACCGCCGTTCCAGCGATGCGCGGAAAGCGTGACGACCAGATCGTATTTGCCGCCGGGGATGCTCGACAGGCTGACTTCGGGGCGCGGATCGCCCTCGGTCCACGATCCGTCGCTGTCGCTGCCCGAATAATGTTCGGCCAGGCCATAAGTATCGACGCTGTCCTGGGTCTTTTCGTCGGTCAGCGAATAATCCAGGTCGACCCAGGCATTGTCGATCGCGCCGGCATCGGCATCGACCACCACGCGCGACCGCGCCGAAGGGAGGTCGAGCCCGCGGATGACGACGGTCTTTTCGGGCCCGTCGAGCACTGCATCGGTGGTGGTCTGCCCGATCTGTTGCTCGCCGCCGGCGAAGGTCGAGATGACCATCAGCGTGAACAAAGCGACGATGCCGATGATCATCGCCTCGCCTAGCTGGCGCTTGTAGGGCGACGGCTCATGCGGCGCGGGATGGCTGTATTCGCGGCGACGCGCGGCAATGCCGAACGCCGTTTCCGCGACTCCCCAGTCGAGCAGGTCGAGCCGGGTCCAGGTGCGCTCGGTCTGATAGACCTCGCATGACAGCATCGTGCCGGGGCGGACGAAATCGGTCTCGTCGACCGTTTCCCCGACCGCGACTCGCCAATAGAATTCGCCGACGACGAACGTGACGTGGACCGGATAGGTCTGGCCGAACCGCGAATAGCCCTTGCCGTCGAGCAACGCCGCACCCCAGCTGGACTGCGGCAGGCGATCGAGCATGATGCCCAGGCTGAAGCGGCGGCCGTCGTCGACCAGGAAGGCATAACCTTCGTAAGGGTTGAACAGCAGATACTCGGCCCAGACGATCTCCTCGTCGGTGCGCTCCATATAGCCGACGACTTCCCAGACGCGGCCAATAAGTGTGCCGCGCGTGCCGAGCGGGATTTGCGGCGTCTTGAGCGCTTCGTTGGCGCGCGCGATGACCTGGAGGTCGGGGCGGGTCGCATCGAGCGTCGAGCCGCAATGCTCGCACAACACGCTGACCGTCAGACCCTGTGCGCGGACGTTGACGATGCCGCCGCAATTGGGACAACTCAGCGCGCGGACGGTCGACGCCGGTGTGACGGGCGCAACCGGCGGTGGCGCGGGGGCCGACGGCGCGGTATCGACGGGGAGCGCGTCGTCGCTCATGCGCGCGCCGCCGCTGGCATCGGCCAGCCCTCGAACGATCGCAGCCCGGTCGCGTTGAGCTCGGCAAGCGACATGTAGCGGCCGGTATAGGCCTCGACCTCACCGCCCTGATCCTTCTGGATGCTCGCGCACTCGCCGTCGGGGGCCATCAGGTCGATGCTGGTGGCGGTCAGGCCGAGCGGCGCGTTGAACGGCAACTCACCCTCGCTCGCGACGCAGGTCACAACCTTGGCGTCAGAGACGATGAAATCGATCCCCGCCATCTTGATCTCGCCGCCGATCTTGATCGCCTTGCCGGACGAGATGTAGCTCATCACGCCCGGCGGTATCTGTTCGGTCGGAAGCTGGCGGAGCATCATGTAACGCCCCATCGATTCGCCGACCCAGCCGGTCGATCCGTCGTCGAACAGCGCGAGCCATTCGTTCCACGCACCGTCCTCATAGCGCCAGCGCACGCGACCGATCAGCTCGAAACTGTGCGCGCCGTCGCGCCCGCGCACGCCCAATTGCAGCGGGCTGACGTCGTCGGGCACCTCGGCGATCTTGCCGATCGCCTGGAGGTTGCCGCCCGTGCGCAACACAGAACTATGGCAATAGTCGCACACCTTCACCGGCAGGTCGCTCGACCTGAACCGGATCGGGGCGCCGCAATTGGGGCAATTGGCGTCGAGCACTGGCGCGCGTCAGATCTTGGCGAGCAAAGCGGTCTTCTTGGCGTCGAACTCCTCTTGTGTGATCGCACCAGCGACCATCAATTTGTGCAGCTTCTCGATTTGTTCATAGGGATCGACCTCGGGCTGTGGTGCGGCCGCGGGGATGCTGGTCGCGCCGCCACTGCCGACGCCGCCGAGCCCCGCTGCCATTTGCTGCCCGATCGCCATCCCTGCCGCGGCACTCGCGCCGATCCCGGCGAGGCCGCCCGGATTGGCCGCCGCGGTCTGGATCGAGTCGGCCGCCTGGAACTTGGCATATTGGTCGAGATTGCCGAGCACCCGCATCGAGCTGCCCTTGTCGAGATATTCCTGGACATTCTCGGGCAGCGACACGCTCTCGACGAAGAAGGTACGGCACGACAGGCCCCATTCCTTGAACCCGGCTTCGACCGCGCCCTTCAGCTTTTCCGACATCGCCTGCTGGTTGGCGGCAAGGTCGATGAACGCGATCTCGCCGCCGCCCAAAGCCGTTGCGATCGCGGTGTTGATCACCGCGCGCAATTGCTGGTCGAGATCGGTGACGGTCAGGCGATCCAGCGACCCCATCATCTTGACCGCGAAGGTCGCGACATCGTCGATGCGGAACGAATAGCTGCCGAACGCGCGGATGCGCAACGGACCGAATTCCTTGTCGCGCACCGTGATCGGCTGCGGCGTGCCCCATTTGAGCCCGGTCTGCTCGCGCTGGGTGAAGAAATAGACATCGGCCTTGAACGGGGACTTGAAGCCCTTGTCCCAATTCATGATCGCCGTCAGCAGCGGCAGGTTCTGCGTGACCAGCGTGTGCTGGCCCGGCCCGAACGCGTCGGCCAATCTGCCCTCGTTATGGAACATCGCGACCTGGCCCTCGCGCACGGTCAGCTGGCCGCCATTCTGGATCTCGCGATCCTGCATCGGATAGCGGATCGCCAGCACGCCCGGCTCGTCGACCCAGTCGATGACATCGACCAGCTGCTTCTTCAGGAAATCACCCAGACCCATCACGCATCCTCCAAAGATGCCCCCAATCTATCAGGCTTTGGCGGCTTCGCGAGAGCCGAATTTTTTGGCGAACCCGGAGCGGCGGGCACGGAGCGCCGCCTCCGCCGGCGTCAACCGGCAGAGCGCGGCACCGATCGTCGAGTAGCCGGCGGCCGAATACTCGGCCGCGCGCCGCGATCAGAGCTTGGCGAGCTTGGCGGCCAGATCGTTGCGCTCGCCCTGGAGCTTGGTCGCCTCGGCGGTGGCGGTCTTGTCGTCGACCATAGTCTCGTCGATCAACATCGTCCCGTCGGCGCCGGCCGCGTTGATCAGCGTCAAATCGAGGTGGAGATCGGCGCGGTGGGCGAAGCTGTCCTGCGGCTTCCAGTCGCCGAACATGTTCGGCTCCAGGGTCAGCGATTGCGATTCGCCCGGTTCCAGGCCGCCCGGGAACTCGTAATTGAAGTCCGAAGAAATCCACGGCACGGCACGGCCGGGTGAGGTCAATATGCCCTTCACATAGATCGTCTTGATCGGGCGTTTCGATCCGTTGGTGATATGCAGCATGATCTGCGGCCGATCGATGTCGATAGCGCCCTTGTCGACGCGATATTGCGCATTGTCGATCTTCACGCCCTGGAACACGTCGGCGACCTTGGCACGCGCCGCCTGATAGCGTTGCGCGCTCGCCGCGTCGTCGGCGATCTTCTGATCGAGCAGCTTGATCCGGGTCTGATAGCCGAGCTTGATGATCTGGTCCGCGGTCAGTCCGTTGATCTTGTCCTTGGCGCCGAGAAAGACCGGCGCGGTCGGCTCGGCCTGCGACCAGATGCCTGTCTCGGGCTCGGGGGTGTTGAAAGTGATCGCGATCAGCGAATCCTTGAGCGCGGCCTGCTTGTCGGCGGACATGTCCTTGACCATCGCTTCGATGCTCTTGCTGTACGCATCCGGGCTCGACGTATTCACTCGCTGTCCGCAGCCAGCAACCAGCATCGTCGCGAGCAGCATCAATCCAACCTTCTTCATCCGATTTTCCCCCATATATCAGTATAGATGAGGACCTCGTCGAGCGTTGGCCAGAACACAACCCGATCCATCCGAAATGGAGCAAGTAGTCCAACCGGCCTCGGATCTGAGCCCTTCGAGGCCCCGCCGAGTTGAGGCTAAGCCGTTGTTTCGTCTATGGGCCGGACGCGGGGTCACGGAGAAGGTAATGCGTACAGCACGGTTGATCGCAGCGGCCGCGCTGTCCCTCGTCGGCGCGTGCACTTCCCCGCTGAGCCGGCAAGGTGCGCTACCGCCCGCGGGAGCGCGGCTGACAGATGCCAGCTATACATTCGCGCCAGCGCCAGGGGATGCCGGCAGCACTGTGATGGAGGCGTCCGAGCTGGTGCGCGCGGCTCTGGCCGGCAAAGGATACCGCGAAAGTCCGAACGGTCGTTATCGGCTCGAGATCGGTCTCGCGAGCGCGCCGCCCGATGTCGAGGTCCAGCGGCCAGAAAGTAGCGCGGAAAGCGTGAAGGGCACGATGCACCCCATCGTCTTCTGCCGGCCGCAACGCTATGTCTTGACGGTCGGAATGATCGACCGGACCAATGGCTCGTTATTGTTCCGAAACGCCGCGGCGGCGCGTCACTGCGGCGGCTCGCCGGCGAAGATATTACCCGAACTCGTGCGGACCGCCGTCAACGGATGAGGGACATCACGCTCTAAGCGCCGGGATCGTGAAAATGAAGCGCGATCCATGGGGTGACACCGCCTCGTATCGCACGCTGCCGCCATGGCGTTCGGCAACGGTCCGGACATAAGCGAGGCCGAGACCGACGCTGAGACCCGGCCCGGTCGCCGCCAGCGGGCCGAACCGGCTGGTCAGATCCGTCAACCGCTCCTCCGATATGCCCGGACCCTGGTCCTCGATCCAAAGCTCGAACAGCGATGCGCCTGTGGTTTCCACGAGGTCGATCCCGCATCTGATCTTCGCGCCGGGAGGGCTGAACCTGACGGCGTTGTCGAGCAGGTTCAGCAAGGCGCGGGTGAGGGCGTGGCGCTCTCCTGCCACGTAGCAGGGATCGGCTGGTGGCGCGACGATCCAGACGCTTTTCTTCGACGCCAGCGGCCATAATGCGTCGCTTGCCTCCGCGAGGCAGTCATGAAGGTCGGTTTCTTCCGGGGTGAAGGGCGTCTCGCGCAGCCGGGCAAGCTGCACGAAATTCTCGGCAAGGTTGAGAGTACGCCTGGCATGATAAGCGATCTTGTCTGCCGCATCCGCGCCGATGCCCTTTTTTTCCGATCCCTCCAGCAATGTGAGGATCGACGCTTGCGGCGAGCGCATATCGTGGCTCAGGAATTCGAGTGCTTGCTCGCGATCCCGCTCGACCGCCCTGATACCCGTGATTTCCGCCAGCAAGTGAATCCAGCCGCGTCGTGCGCCGTCGGCACCGGTAAGCGGCGTGCGGCGGTGCGAGAAATGTCGTCCATCCGCCGATATCAGATCGTTGGTAGCGGGCAGGCCGTACAGCGCATCGCGAACGCTGGCATTCTGCGAGAGAAGCGCCTCCGCGTGCCGATTGGCGACCAGGACATCGCCCTCCATCGTGGTGACGATCAGAGGATCGGCAACTCCCTCCACAGTGTCCGCAACGAGCCTTTTCAGGTCGCGAAGCGCAGTGATCGAGCCGCTCAACGCGAGTGCGTTGCGTCCCGGATGGTCCAGCCGGTCTATCGTCGGCGCCACCCAGCCGCCGAGGTCGTCCGACAATTGGGACAATTCGCGAGCGACCGCCTTGTCGATCGTGTGCAATCGCCGCCACCCCCATAACGGATACACGAACAGCACGCCGACCAGGCCCGTCGCGGGCGGGATCCACAGGCCCGCGATGGCGACCAGCAGGACCGGCACGGCAGCGACGAGCCCGAACATCACGAGCGATGCCACCAATGCTGCAGAGGGTCGCAGGCGCCAGAACAGGAGCAATAGGATGAAAGCGGGCAACGCTCCGATCGCGAGACGCAGTGGAAGCGGCGCCTCCCGCACGAACCGGTCGGCCAGCATCGCGTTCAGCAGGTTCGCCTGGATCTCGATCCCTGCCAGCGTACCGGCCCCGGCGACGTCATGACGGTCCCCAAGGCCCCCAGCGGTCGCGCCGACGAGCACGATGCGATCGCGGATAAAGGCTGGCGGAAGCCGACCCGCGAGTACATCGCTGAAGGACACGGTGCGGTAGGCGCCCGCTTCGCGGTACGGCACCAGCACCGACATGTCGCCTCGCCGGACGCTGCGCCGCCATGCCGGTGACGACCGTCCGTACGCCAGCCGGAACGTCTGTTCGGCCAGATGCGGCCAGGCGCGCGATCCGTCGTTCACCTGGAGCAATGCAGCTCGCGCCTTGCCGTCCGCCTCTTGAGGGAGCGCCACATGCCCGAGCGCCGCCGCCGCATGAGCGATCGGCGGGATGGGAAGCACCGTGTCGAACGGACGACCATTCGCACCCGGCGCCTCGAAAAGAATGGGCAGCGTGACCTTCTTCGCATCGCTGAAGGCCGCGGCAAGCGCCGCATCTTCTTTTGGCGCGCGTGCGGGCTCGGTGAAGAGCACGTCATAAGCGATTGCCGCCGGTCGAGCCGCCGAGATGGCCTGGATCGCCTTTGCATGAACGGTTCTCGGCCAAGGCCAATGCCCGAGCGCCGCGAGGCTCGCATCGTCGATCGTGACCAGAAGAATCCGCTCCGAGGCGGGCGGCGCGCGCAATTGCACGATCTGATCATAGATCGCGTCATCCGCCTTGGACGTGGCTCCGATCAGGGTAAGGCCGAGCGTGAGGCCCAGCACCAGCAAGGCGACGGCGCACCATTCGACTAACAGCCGCCGGAACACCTCGTCAGCCTCGCGGCGATCGAGAAGGATCGGTGACCGTGAGCTTTTCCGGTTCCGTCCAGGACTCGGTGAGTTCGCCGTCTTCGAGCTGGGCGAGGCCAACCCGCCAGTAATAGACGCCCGCCTTCAGCCGCCGCAGCGTGAGCGCATCGCGTGCGAGCGCCACCTCGTCGACGACGAGTGCGCCCTGCGGCGTATCCCGCCTCAGCTGAAAGCGGTATCGGCGCACGCCGGCGCCGGCCCCGGCCCAGCGGAACCGATAGCCGTCGTCCTGGGGTTCCACGCTGCCGCGTATCGAGGCGAGCCGACGCTGGAAGCTGTAGGATTGCGCCATTCCTTCGAGGCCGCTCGGGGCGATCGCGGAAACGCGGACGAAGAGGTTGCCGTTGGGTATGTCCGCCAGCGCGAACGCGCCATCGTTGGAGAATTGCTCGGCAATGTTGTCGATGAAGCCCGCGTCGGAGGCTATCACGGCCCTGTAGCGTAGTGAGCCTTCCATCTTGCGCACTCGAAACTCGACTGCGTCCTTCGTCTGCAATGCCGGCGGCTCCTCGAGGTCGGGAGCGGCGAGCAGCTTTTCGACGCGAGATCCGCCCTCCCGATCGAGTGTGGCGCCGAAACTGCGTTCCAGCCTCAACCCCGTCTCGCTCTGCGATGGCGAAAACGTCACCGTTCCCGCCAGGACTTCGGTGGCTGCCGCGCGGCGTTGGTCTTCGAAGGAGACGCGAAACTCCGTTCCCCGGACCGCAGTCATGCTGATCGGCGTACGGATCTGGTATCTACCGGATGGTTGCTCCAGCGGCGTGACCTTGGTCTCGAGCCGGCCCTGTTCGACGTCGATGCGATAGTCGATCGCCCCGGTCAGCAGGATCCGCCGCAGCTCCCGAATACGTACCCGGCTTTGCGACGGGATCACCACTTGCGAGCGGTCCGCCAGCATGAGCGTCGCGAAGCTGTTGCCCGCAGTGGCGATTTCGGCACCTTCGCCGATGGCGATGCCAACGGAGGGCGCCATCGTCCGGCCGCTCATCGACAGACTCAGGGTGCCACGGTAGCCGGCCAGCCGTGCCGGCTCGACTTTGAAGCGCAGCCAGGTTCGTGGGATACGCAGCTTGCGGCCCACGGGCAGTCGCTTCGGATCGCGGATCGCCGCCAGCCGGAGCAGCGCCTCCCAGCGGCGCTCCGGCACGAGAAAGCTCTGGCTCAGCCCGTAGAGCGTGTCACCTCGCCGGATGACATACCAGATATCGTCATTCTGCGGTTGGGCGGGCGCGATGGCGGCGGCGTGCGCGGCGACCGCGAGTAAGATGCTCAATTTTCTGCCCCGAAACGCTCCAAGCGATAACCATAGCCAGATATGGCCACGATTCGGTAGCCGTTCTCTGGGGTTAGCTTGAGCTTCGTTCGTATCCGGGAGACGTGCATGTCGAGCGTTCGCGTCGAGAGGTCGGCGGCGCTCTGCCAGATCGTCTCCAGCAGATAGCTCCTCGACAGTGCGCGGTGCATGTTCTCGAAAAGGACCAGCGCGAGCTGGAACTCCTTCGCGCTCAGCGCGACTTCCTCGTCGCCGATGCTCACCCGTTCTGTCAGGCGGTCGAAGGCATAGATTCCGAATTGCAGAACGCGGTTTTGCGCGGCCGCGGGCATCGCGCGGCGAAGCACCGCCTGTACCCGCGCCACGATGACCGTGCCGGTTTCCGGTTTCACGACATAGTCGTCTGCTCCGGCATGAAGCGCCGCGGCGACATCGTCCTTGTCCGACCGGCTCGTGAGCATGATGATCGCCGTTGCGCGCGAAACCGCATCGCGGATCGATCGCAGCAGTTCGATCCCGGAGCTGTCGGGCAGATTCCAGTCGAGCAGGATCAGGTCGAAAGTCTGCCTTCGCAATGCGGCGAGAAGAGAGGCGCCGTTGCGAAACCCCGTGCACGAATGCCCCGCGCCAGCGAGTGCTGCCGAAGCATATTCGATCACGCTTTCATCGTCGTCGACTACCGCGATTCGCATGCCAGGCCCTTGCGCGAACTCAATAGGGCTCAGCCATAAGCGCCCCTGCCATCCGCCTGAAATCGGACAAGCCATTGTCGTGTTGCCCTGCACGGAACGCTCCGAGCGATGGCGTCACGCTTGGCGGCCGGTGGTTCACTCTCCTGGAAGGGGTGCTGTTCCGCGACATGCGCCGCTGCTAGCAACGGGGCCGAAGAGCGACAATCGCGGGCTTGTAAACAGTTGTAACGCCCGGGCGAGTTTCCGCTACGTCTTGGGGCCTTGATCCACGCGCAAAGCCGTCGTGGCGACATTCGCCGGCATCGTGGTATGCGCCCCAACGCATCAACAGTATTTGGTCAAATCCGACCGGCCCGAAGGGGCAGGCATAGGTCCGTGTCGCGGCCCCTCGAACAAGGCGTGTATGCACGCCTTCAATCGCACCGCTCCAAATGGCTTGGCAAGAAAGAGCGCCCCAGGAGGCAGCCGCTCCGCTGCGAAAGACCTGTTACCGGAAACGACCAGGATGCGCGTTAGCGGCCACCGTTCGTGAATTTCCCAGGCGAGACCCAGGCCATGGCGTTCGCCCGGCATCTCGACGTCGGTGACCAATAACGAAAGGGGTCGGGTCATCGCCTCGATGATCGAGAGGGCTTCGGTCACGCTGGCCGCGTCTCTCGCCTCGAATCCCAGCTCCTCGACCGCCTCGCGCGTCTGAATTCGGAGAAGCGGCATGTCCTCGACGATCGCGGCGATCGGAGTGTCGGGCGAACGGCTCGTGAGCATCGGCGACCTTTCCAACCGTACATCACCGCGCAACGAAGGTCCGAACCCGGAGGAGCGCACCGCCACCCCGATAGTTCGATCCGTGCCAGGCAAGTACTTATCAACAGAGCTGGAAAGCGGCCTACAACGACGCGGTCGTCATGTTAGCCCCGCGTTACAACTGTTTACTGGGCGCGGGAGTGTTCGTGTCTGGCGGCGTTGCTCGATCGCGTATCGTTACTTTGGGTCTGCTTGCCCGCGAGACCGGTCGGACCGGCAATGGGTCCATCGACAAACGCGTGGCAGCGATCCCTACACTCCAGGACGACGACGCTGGGTTTGGTCGATTTGGAAATGGTGGACAGGGCTGGATTCGAACCAGCGTACGCTTGCACGGGCAGATTTACAGTCTGCTGCCTTTAACCACTCGGCCACCTGTCCCCAGGTCTTCGCCCTTCGCGGGAAGGGCGGTCGCTTCGAAAAGCGAGGGCGCCCCATGCCCAAGGCGGGCGGTCATGTCAACGCGGTTGGGGCACGTTTTCGGCGCTGCCGAAACCAGGCGTACGATATGTGTGGCACACCCTTGCGCGGGTCGCGCGGCGGCAATAGCGTGCGCCGCATAACAATCCCCGGGGAGCATAATCGTTCATGCGCAAGATGATCGCCGCCTTTGCCGCGGCTGCCGCCGTCGCCATTCCCGCGTCGCTGCATTCCAACGACCTGTCGATGGTCAACCGGATCATGGATGAGGGCTTCAACCGCTCTCAGGTGATGACCACCGCCGAATATCTCTCCGACCAGATCGGCCCGCGGCTGACCAATTCGCCCAATATGCGCAAAGCGGAAGCGTGGACCTCGTCCAAGTTCAGCGAATGGGGGTTGACCAACGTCCATAAGGAAGGGTTCGAGTTCGGCCGCGGCTGGTGGATCGAAAGCTCGTCGGTGCGGATGACCAGCCCGCGCCCGATCCAACTGACCGCGATCCCGATCGCCTGGACGCCCTCGACCAATGGTGTGGTGTCGGGCGAGGTGATCGTCGCGCCGATCGCGACCCCGGCCGACTTCGCCAAGTGGAAAGGCAAGCTCAAGGGCAAGATCGTGCTGGTGACCAAGCCCGATGACGGCTCGGAACCGGGCGATGCGCCGTTCAAGCGCTACACCGCGGACGATCTCGCCAAGCTCGATCAGTTCGTCCAGCCCAAATACGATCCTGCCGCCGCCGATCGTGGCATGAAGCGGCTGGAATTCGCCAAGAAGCTTGACGCCTTTCTGCAAGAGGAAGGCGCGGTCGCTTATGCCACCAAGTCACGGCTCGACGGCAAATTGGTCCATGGCGAAGGCTATCTGTTCGGCGCCGGCGATACCGTAAAGACTCCGGGCGTCGAGATCGCGGCGGAGGATTATCGCCGCCTCGTTCGGCTCTCGATCGTCGGCGCGGCGCCGACTGTGTCGATCAACAACGACGTCCGCTTCGACGACAGCGACGTCAATGCCTATGACATCATCGCCGACATCCCCGGCAGCGCCAAGGACGGCAGCTATGTGATGGCCGGCGCGCATCTCGATTCCTGGGTGGCGGGCGACGGCGCCGCCGATAACGGCGCTGGCAGCGCGATGATCATGGAAGCCGCGCGCATCCTGTCGACCTTGAAGGTCAAGTCGAAGCGGACGATCCGCTTCGCGCTCTGGGCAGGTGAGGAGCAGGGGCTGCTCGGCAGCCTGGCCTATGTCGAGAACCATTTCGCGACCCGCGGCAGCGGCAGCGATCCCAAGCTGACCGGCCTGGCGCGTTATCAGGGCTGGGCCAATCGCTGGCCGATCGCGACCAAGGCCGACTGGTCGAAAATGGCCGCCTATTTCAATATCGACAACGGTTCAGGCAAATTGCGCGGCATCTACGCCGAGAACAATCCGGCGGTAGTGCCGATCTTCAAGCAATGGCTGGAGCCGTTCAATGCGATGGGTGCATCATCGGTGGTGATCCGCAAGACCGGCGGCACCGACCATGTCTTCATGCAAGCGGTTGGGTTGCCCGGTTTCCAGTTCATCCAGGATCCGCTCGATTATGGCAGCCGCATCCACCACACCTCGATCGACACTTATGATCACCTGAAGGGCGACGACATGCGTCAGGCGGCGGTTGTGCTGGCGGCGTTCCTGTGGAATGCGGCGAACGGCGACGCGCTACCGCGTCCGCCGCTGCCGACCCAACCGACGAAAAGCGATCCATTTGCTTATCCTGACGAATAATCTTCAGCCGTCATCCCAGCGAAAGCTGGGATCTCTAGCGATGGCGCAACGGCCTGAGACCCCAGCTTTCGCTGGGGTGACGGCGTAGTCGTGGCGCGTAGAGGTCACCGTCCGAGCCAGGCGCCCGCGTCGCGGCCCCGTTTCTGGGGACGCCATGCGGTGCTGGCGGCGCTCGCCAATCCCGAGCGGACGGTCAGGAAGATGTGGGCGACGCGCGAGGCGCTGGCCGGGCTCGACATCCCGCCTGTGATCCCGATTACCTATGCCGATGTCGCCGATCTCGGCCGGCTGGTACCGGGCGACGCGCCGCATCAGGGGCTGGTGATCGAGGTCGAGCCGCTCGAGGATATCTGGCTTGGCGACCTGCTCGAGCAGGGCCAGGGAGAGGATGATCGCCGCCCGCTGGTGGTGCTCGATCAGGTCACCGATCCGCACAATGTCGGCGCGATCCTGCGCTCGGCCGCGGCGTTCGACGCGCTCGGCATCGTCACCCAGGATCGCCATTCTCCGCCCGAATCGGGCGCCGTGGCGCGGACCGCGTCGGGCGCGCTCGAGATCGTACCCTGGGTCCGTGTGGTGAACCTGTCGCGTGCGCTGGGCGAGATCGCCGAGGCCGGTTTCTGGCGCGTCGGTCTGGCCGGGGAAGCGACCGAAACATTGGGCGATGTGATCGGCGCGGCGCGGATCGCTTTGGTGCTGGGGGCCGAAGGCGAGGGCATGCGGCACAACACGATGCAGCATTGCGATCAGCTTGCGCGCCTGCCGATATCTCCTAGAATTGAAAGCTTGAACGTATCCAATGCCGCCGCGATCGCGCTCTACGCGGTGGCCGCGCGCGACTGATGGGGGAATCGGAAATGACGGCACGGATGACGCGTCTCGCGCTGGTGTTGCTTGTTCCTCTGATGCTGGTCGGCTGCCTGCTTGCACCGGGCAAGTTCACCTCGACGCTGACGATCAATGCCGACCGCACCTTCACCTATAGCTACCAGGGCGAGGTCTATGCCTTCGACCTTAACGAAGCGATGAAGGACATGCCGTCGGGCGGTGACGACGACACCAAGAAGACCGACGGCGTCTCGTTGCAGCAGATCGGCTTCGACAAAAGCGGCCAGAAGGGCGACAAGAATGGCAAGAGCGGCGCGAAGGACGATGCCAAGTCCCAGGCCGCGGCGGACGCCAAGAACCGCGAAATGGCCGCGACTTTGTCCAAGGAAGCCGGGTTCCGCAAGGTCACCTATGTCGGTGATAACAAGTTTGTGATCGACTATCAGATCAGCGGGAAGCTCGATCACACCTATCTGTTCCCCTACAACATCGATGCCGGGATCATCATCCCGTTCGTCGCGGTCGAAGTCCGCGCCAATGGCACCGCGCGCGTCAAGGCACCGGGCTTCGCCAACGATTCGAAGGATTCGGCGGGCATGCCCGGATCGGACACGAGCAAGGCCTCGGCCAAGCTCGACGGCACCTTCATCCTCGACACCGACGCCGAGATCGTCAGCCAGAATAACGAGGAGGGGGCGAAAGTCGCCAACGGCCGCAAGACCGTGACGTGGAGGGCGACCCCGCTATCGACCACCGCGCCGATGGCGGTGGTGCGGTTTGCGGGAGCTGCCAAGTAGGTCTTTACGTCGTCATCCCGGCCTTGTGCCGGGATCCACCGGGAGGCGAGCGCAGAACTCGAGGCTCCATTTCCTCAGCCAGAGGCGCGGTGGATGCCGGGACGAGCCCGGCATGACGGTTTGGGTATGGGAGGCCGCGGCCTAATCCTCTTCGGCGATCCGCACCTTAAGCCCGTCGAGATGATCGCCAAACTCGATCTGGCACGACAGCCGGCTGGTTTCATCGCGATCGGAGGATGAATCGAGCAGATCGTTCTCGTCCTCGCTCATCGGTTTCAGTTTGGCCGCAAATTCCGGGTCGACATGGACGTGGCAGGTGGCGCAGCTGCAGCAGCCGCCGCATAGCGCCAAAACCTCGTCGATTCCGGCGTCGCGGATCACTTCCATCACCGAAAGCCCGGACTCGCCCGTGATTTCCTGTTCTTCCCCGTCGCGTGTCACGACGATAAGCTTGGGCATGTCTTTCCTCCGTCCGGTTGTCAGGCGCCATGCCGTGCCCGGGCGCATCGATCAAGGTTTCGCATAAGGTTTCTATGGTCCAGACCACCACGTCGTTGAATGACGCGCTCGATGCGCTGGCCGCGATCGAACCCGCCTTCGCCGTCGCGCTACAGCGCGCGGGCTATCCCCCACCGCGCGTGCGCGACCGCGGCTATGCCACCTTGCTGCGCACGATCATCGGGCAACAGGTGTCGGTGGCGGCGGCGCAATCGATCTGGAACAAGCTGGAGGCGCAGATCGGCGACCTGACCGATCCCGTCACCGTTGCCGCGGCAAGCGACGAGCAACTCCGCGCTGCCGGCCTGTCGCGGCAAAAGGTGAGCTATGCGCGCAGCCTGGCCGAGGAAGTGACGAGCGGGCGGCTCGATTTCGCGCAATTGCCCGAGGATGACGAAGAAGCGATCGCGCAGCTGGTGCGGATCAAGGGCATCGGCCGCTGGTCGGCGGAAATCTATCTGCTGTTCGCCGAAGGACGCCCGGATATCTGGCCGGCCGGCGATTTGGCGGTGCAGATCGAGATCGGCCGCATCCTGGGGCATGACGAGCGGCCGCCCGAAAAGCTGATGCGCGATCTGGCGGAAGCCTGGCGCCCGCATCGCGGCGCGGCGGCGATCCTGGCGTGGCATCATTACAAGGTCGATATGGACGTGATCTAGCGCATACGGGCGATCCGGTTGCTGACATGCGGTGGCGTGTTTACGCCAGCTCAATGGAGGACGCGCGTGGCTGATGAGGTAATTGCCCGACGAATGTTCAAGGTCGATGGGCGCGACGTAGAATGTCGCTTCTTCAAGCCTGACGAGGATCGCGGCAGTTTCTTCTGCCGATATCAGATTGATTGGCCCGAGGGCTCGAAGATGCGACGGGCGGGCGGCGTCGACGAGGTTCAAGCGATCCTGCTGGCAATGATGACCGCGCACAAGGATCTTCTCGCGGCTCGGAACATGGATAGCCGTCTCGTTGAATGGCTGGACGGGCAGAGTCTCGGCTTACCTGTCACACCGAGCGTCCGAGACTGGGATCCCGATAACAATTTTTAACGACCGGGAATGGCAGCCAACTAATAACGGAGGTTGCCTACGCTGCTCGCGTCCAGATCATCGTCTGGCAGAAGATCGCGATACAGCCCTGCACTTTTAGATTGGCGCCATCACGCGCGACCACGGCGCGGTAGGTCTTGCCGCTCTTGGGGTCGTAGATCTTGCCTTTCCAGCCGTCGCCCGACGAAGCCATCTCGGTCAGGATCGGCAGGCCGACCAGCGGGCGGGTCTTGAGCTTGGGGTCTGGATTGAGCGAATCGACCCAGGGCTTGCCGGCTGGTGGACCCTTGATCACCTTGACGACGCGGCCGCAGATCGTGCCGCCGCAATCGCCGATCGCGACCACCGCGCCGCCATCGGCAGTCAGCCAGCGGCCGGCGATCGGCGCCGCGGCGAACAGCGGGGCGGGGAGCGCGGCGGTGACGGCGGCGAGGGCGAGAAGGAGCGGGCGAATCATCGGCGATGGCATAAACGGGGGCATAGCAGGCCTTTGTGCCGCCGGACGAACCAACCGTTCATCGCGGCGGATGGATGCCGATCGGGCGCTGCGCCCCGCTCCCTGATCGCCTAAGGAGGCAACGAATCGGCACCCACAGGAGACGATATGAGCGACGGTTGGACGATCGGAATCATCGGCGGATCGGGACTCTATGCGATCGACGGGCTGGAGGATGCCGAATGGCGCCGCGTCGACACACCCTGGGGCCAGCCGTCGGATGAGTTGCTGTTTGGGCGGATCGGCAAGATCAATCTCGTCTTCCTGCCGCGCCATGGCCGTGGCCACGCCATCCCGCCGTCGGAGCTCAACTTCCGCGCCAATGTCGACGCGCTCAAGCGCTCGGGCGTGACCGATATCTTGGCGATCTCGTCGATCGGATCGCTCGAAGAGGATTTGCCGCCCGGGCATTTCGTCGTGGTCGACCAGTTCATCGACCGCACCGTGCACCGCGCGTCGAGCTTCTTCGGTACCGGCATGGTCGCGCATGTCAGCATGGCCTATCCGGTGTGCGAGCGGCTGTCGGGCTTCGCTGCGGCGGCGGTCGAGGCGGCGGGCGGCAAGGTCGCGACCGGCGCCACCTATCTGGCGATGGAGGGGCCGCAATTCTCGACCCGCGCCGAAAGCCTGCTCTATCGCGACTGGGGCGCTGACGTGATCGGTATGACCGCGATGCCCGAAGCCAAGCTCGCACGCGAGGCCGAGCTCCCCTACGCGCTGATCGGCATGGTGACCGATTACGATTGCTGGCGGGAGAGCGAAGCGCCGGTCGAGGTGGCCGAAGTGATCGCGCAGATGCACAAGAATGGCGAAGTCGCGCGCCGCACGGTCGAGGCATTCGTCAAGGCGCTGCCTGATCAGCGCACACCGTCGCCGATCGATACCTGCCTCGACGTCGCGTTGATCACCGACCCGACCAAGCGCGACCCGGCATTGCTGGCGAAGCTCGACGCGGTGGCGGGGCGGGCATTGCGGCGCTAGGAACGATCGATGCCGTGCGGCTTTGACTGCGCGGACGCGAACAGGGACCCGAATGACGCCACCGCCGAACAGCGACGCGATCAGCACTACCACGCCTTTCGCGCGGGGGCGGCCGTCGCTTGCCGAAAGCCATGCCAGCATCGCGGTGCCGGCGACGGGTGCCTGGCGCCGGTTCTTCGCCTTCATCGGGCCAGGCTATCTGGTCGCGGTCGGCTATATGGATCCGGGCAATTGGGCGACCGACCTCGCCGGTGGATCGGCGTTCGGCTACACCTTGCTCGCGGTCGTTCTGCTGTCGAGCCTGATGGCGATCCTGCTCCAGACCTTGTCGGCGCGGCTCGGCATCGGGGCGAAGCTCGACCTCGCCCAGGCGTGCCGCGCGCGATACGGGCGCAAGACCACGATCGTGCTGTGGTTGCTGTGCGAGGTGGCGATCATCGCCTGCGATCTGGCGGAAGTACTGGGCACCGCGGTCGCGCTCAAATTGCTGTTCGGGCTGCCGCTGCTGGCGGGCGTGGCGATCACGTCGTTCGACGTGCTGTTGTTGCTCTCGCTGCAACGGTTTGGTTTCCGCAAGCTGGAGGCGTTCATCGCCACGCTGCTGGTCGTGATCGCGGGGTGCTTTGCCTACGAATTGTGGCTGGCGCGGCCCGATTGGGGGGCGGTCGCCGGCGGGCTGGTGCCGCGGCCCGAGATCGTCACCAACCCGGCGATGCTCTACATTGCGATCGGCATCCTGGGCGCGACGGTAATGCCGCACAATCTCTATCTCCATTCCTCGGTGGTGCAGACGCGCCGGGTCGCGGCGGGCGACGAGCGCGGGGCGATCCGGCTGGCCACGGTCGACACGATTGTCTCGCTCGGGCTGGCGTTCCTGATCAACGCGGCGATCCTGATCCTGGCGGCTTCGGTGTTTCACGCGGCGGGCCGCGCCGACGTCGCGGATATCGAGCAGGCGCACCGCTTGCTGTCGCCGATGCTGGGCGCGGGGGCGGCGAGCGTTGTGTTCGCGCTAGCACTGCTCGCCTCGGGGCAGAATTCGACCATCACCGGCACGCTGGCGGGGCAGATCGTGATGGAGGGGTTCCTCGATTTGCGGCTACCGGTCTGGTTGCGCCGCATCGTCACGCGCCTGCTGGCGATCGTACCGGCGGCATTGGTGATCGGGATCGCTGGCGAAGGCTCGACCACCAGCCTGCTGGTGCTGAGCCAGGTCGTGCTCAGCCTGCAGCTGCCATTCGCGGTGGTTCCGCTGGTGATGTTTACCGGCGACCGACGGATGATGGGCGAGTTCGCCAGCCCTTGGGCGCTGCGCGTCGCGGCTTGGGCGGTCACGGCGGCGATCGTCGTGCTGAACGTGAAGCTGTTGGTCGGGGTTCTGGCGGGCTGATACATAAAAAGCCCTCCCCTTCACGGGCCTATATATCTGTGTGACTCACAGTCGGCGGATGCCGAAACCACGCCCAGATGACCAACGGCACTCCAACGGCAGTGGGGATAATCCAAAAGGCGAATTGGGGAAGCTCCTTCCACAGCGGCAACGCCTTGCCGTTGTCGACGTAGAAGGCGGTCAACATCAAGATGTATGACGCGCTCATCGCAGTGAGATGTAGTCGCGGATGGAGGCGCAATCGGCGTCCCGAGTAAGCGCTCGCAAGCGCCATCGCACCTAAAATGAACAAAGGATAATCCTCTGCCCATCGGATGGCCGAAAGGGCGGTCATCGTGACAGACAGGCCCGCGAGGCACCAGAAATAGACCTTCCCCCAACTAGCGTGTCTGCCAAGGCCCTTTCTACTCATCATTGCTAAAAAGCCCGCGACAACAGCGCCGACCCCGAACCCGATGTGGATGACGACGACCGATAGAAACGCCGGGTCAGTGGAGGGCACCGGAATGCCGAGAATGGCGGCTGTGCCCGTCATGGGTGGGGACCTTACACGAAAAAGCCCGGCTTGCCCTGAAGGGGAGGAGCCAGGAAATTTCAGGTATCCCGCCCCCAATTGAGCGTGACCTTGGTCGCGTCGCGGACGGTCTCGACCATCGCCATCATCGACCGTTTGCCGCCGTCACGTGCGGAGAACAGGGTGGGGGTCGCCAGAGCAGGGACGAGGCCGTCGAGCACGGCCTTGTCCTTGTACCAGGCGATGATCGCGTCGGGCGTGGCGCCGGTCGTATAGACCACCGTTCCGCTCTCGCGACGCGGTTCGCCGGCGAGGCCCGAAACGCAGGTTTCGACGCGGGCATCGGCATAGAGCGGGACGAAATCGGGCAGCTTGCTGCAATCGGCCGGGGCGCCGCCGGCCCCCGCAACCGCAGTGGTGGTGGTCGGCCCGCGATCGTCGGCGGATTGATTATCGTTGCCGGCTTCGCAGCCACCGATGGTGAGCATGGCGCCGGCCAGAATGATGCGGAGCCTCATCGGGCTCGCCTGCAGGATCGAGTGATGCGGACGCGCGCTCGGCTGCTCACTTCGCCATCGACTGCAATTGGCCGAGATTGACCGAGGCAACCGCGGATTTCAGCGTGTCGATGCTGGGCGCAGAGCCGCTCGCCTCGACCGAGAAGCGGCTGGCGACCAGCACTGAGTAACTGCCCGATTTCGACTGGTTGTCCCACTTCTCCTCGACCATGTTGCCGCCCTGCATTTCGGACTTCTCATAGCCGGTCGCGGTCTGCTTGTTGGACGACGTGTTCAGCGCGCCGCCCAGGGTTGCGATGTTGCCGAGGACGCCGGTGTCGGTGACTGAGAGACTGAAATTCTGGTCACCCGACTGGAATTCGGCGCGCGCGTTGCTGCCGCCGATGCCGGCCGCAGCGCCGCCCTGGTTCTCGACGCTGGTGCGGTTCCAGCCCGAGATCGAGCCGGGCAGCAAATTCTGGAGCGCGCCCGGATCGACCGCCTTGACCGCGCCGTCGCCACCCTTGAGCGATGCTTCCATCGTCTTGCCAGCGGCTTCTATCTTGGCCGCCGAATCGGTCAGCTTGCCGGTATCGTATGTCGAGTCGCCGACCGAAATCGAGCCGCCGCCCGGACTTCCGAAGTTGCCGACGCCCGGCGTCATGGCAAACATCGCACCGGCGATCGCGAGGGCGATATACCCGGCGATTATATTCGCGACGATTCCGACGATGATGCTGACGATCACGAAGCCTGGCGCCTTGTCCTGCGGGACCTTCATCAGCAACGGTCCGCCGATCCACAGCAAATAGATGTTGTAGATCGCGCCGAGGATCGCAAGCAGGCCAAGGAACGGCAGGATGCCGAGAATGCCGCAAATCCAGCCTGCCGTTGCCGAGAAAGCTGCGACCTTAAGGGCAGAGATCGGATTCTTGGTGCCGCCGAAGCTCGGCGCGAGCGCGTCGATGATCAGCGACCAAACATAGACCATGCCGATGACGAGCACCCACATCAGCACCGCGGAAACGACCGATCCGATGATCGGCGGCCGATAGGCGACGCCGAAAAAGCGCATTGGGAAGACTTGCTGCTGGATGATCGAGGCGATCGGGCCGATCGCGGCGAGCGGCGCCACCCAGCTCGTCAGGATTCCCTGGACGGTCATCGGTTCGGCGTCGATCGCCGGCCACTCGTCCTTGGGTTTCAATATCAGCCGCTGGATGCGCCCGATCATGCCGCCACCACCGACCGGAGGCTGCCCGATGTCCTTGGGAAATTCGCTCGCCATGGTGTTGAAACCCCTTTCTTTTCCGCGCCGAAGCGCGCCGCTACCGTCACCTTCTGCCGCGTTGGGCGGCCTATTTATTGGATCGACCCGACATCGCCTGCCGTAACGGCAGCACGTCCCGGCGATGATACCATCGTTTTGCCGCCGCTGGGAGCGTGATGTTGCGCGCGCGCAACCGATGACTACATCCGCAGGCATGAGCGACAAGATGACGTGGCACGGCACGACAATTCTCTCCGTGCGCAAGAACGGCAAAGTGATCGTCATTGGCGACGGCCAGGTGAGCGCCGGCCAGACGGTGATGAAACCCAATGCCAAGAAAGTGCGCCGCCTGGGCGACGGCAGCGTGATCGGCGGGTTCGCCGGCGCGACCGCCGACGCCTTCACCCTGTTCGAGCGGCTCGAAGCCAAGCTCGAACGCGCCAACGGCCAGCTGATGCGGGCCGCGGTCGAGCTCGCCAAGGACTGGCGAACCGACAAATATCTGCGCAACCTGGAAGCGATGATGATCGTCGCCGACAAGGACGTGACCTTGATCCTGACCGGGAATGGCGACGTGCTCGAACCCGAAGCGGGGATCGCCGCGATCGGATCGGGCGGCAATTACGCGCTCGCCGCCGCGCGCGCGCTGGTCGAATATGAGGACGATGCCGAGACGATCTGCCGCAAGGCGATGAAGATCGCCGCGGAAGTCTGCGTTTACACCAACGACCGGCTGACGCTGGAGAGCCTCGACAGCGCTACCTGACCTAAGCCCCTCCCCTTCAGGGGAGGGGTTGGGGTGGGGCAGTCGCAAGCGACCCACTCTACGAGATATCCCCCACCCCCTTACCCCTCCCCTGGAGGGGGGGGCTGAAGAAGAAGAACATGAACGACAAACTGACTCCCAAGGCGATCGTTGCCGCACTCGACGCGCATATCATCGGCCAGACAGACGCCAAGAAAGCGGTCGCCGTCGCGCTGCGCAACCGCTGGCGCCGCCAGCGGCTGTCGGCCGATCTGCGCGACGAGGTGACGCCGAAGAACATTCTGATGATCGGCCCGACCGGGTGCGGCAAGACCGAGATTTCGCGCCGCCTGGCCAAGCTTGCCGATGCGCCGTTCGTCAAGGTCGAGGCGACCAAGTTCACCGAGGTCGGCTATGTCGGCCGCGACGTCGAACAGATTGCCCGCGACCTGGTCGAAGAAGCGATCCGGCTCGAGAAGGAGCGCCGCCGTGTCGCGGTCAAGGACAAAGCCGAGGAGGCGGCGATGAACCGCCTGCTCGACGCGCTGACCGGGCGCGACAGCTCGACCGCGACGCGCGAGGCGTTCCGCCAGCGCTTCAAGGACGGCCATCTGAACGAGACCGAGATCGAGGTCGAACTGGAGGCAGCACCCCAGATGCCGTTCGAGATTCCCGGTGGCGGCCAGGTCGGGATGATCAATCTGGGCGAGATGATGGGCAAGGCATTCGGCCAGGGCCAGATGAAGCGCCGCAAGCTGACCGTGCCCTCGGCCTGGGACAAGCTCGTCGAGGAGGAAGCCGACAAGCGCCTCGATCAGGAAGACGTTGCGCGGGTCGCGCTGATCGATGCCGAATCCAACGGGATCGTGTTCCTCGACGAGATCGATAAGATCGCGGTCAGTGACGTGCGCGGCGGCTCGGTCAGCCGCGAAGGCGTGCAGCGCGACTTGCTGCCATTGATCGAGGGCACCACGGTCGCGACCAAATACGGCCCGATGAAGACCGACCACATCCTGTTCATCGCGAGCGGGGCGTTCCACGTCGCCAAGCCGTCCGACCTGCTGCCCGAGCTTCAAGGGCGCCTGCCGATCCGGGTCGAACTGAAGGGCCTGACCGAGGACGATTTCGTCGCCATCCTCAACGATACCAAGGCGTCGCTGCCCGAACAGTATAAGGCGCTGATTGCGACGGAAGGCGTGACGATCGACTTTACCGACGACGGCATCCGCGCGGTGGCGAAGATCGCCGCCGAAGTGAACGCCGCGGTCGAGAATATCGGCGCGCGGCGGCTGCAGACGGTGATGGAAAAGCTGATCGAGGAAGTGAGCTTCGACGCCGAGGACCGATCGGGCACCAGCCTGACGATCGACGCCGCCTATGTCGACAAGCAACTCGCCTCGATCGCGCGCGACACCGACCTCAGCCGCTTCGTGCTTTGACGAGGGGCGGGGTGCGGGGCAAGGTTGCAACACCAGAACGGATCGACATTCAACGCCAATTCGTCATCCCGGCCTATTCGTCATCCCAGCGAAAGCTGGGATCTCGAGCAGCATCGCGCGACCGCCTGAGGCCAACGTCGGATTGACGAGGGTGTCCGCCGGGATGACGGCTGGGAGGGAATCGACTCTACTTCGCCTTGGCCGGCTTGTCGTAGGGCGTGAACTTGCCCAACCGGCAGATCGCGCCGGGGATCGTCGTGCCGGGCGTCAGCGCGCGGAAATGGTCGTTGCGGCACAGTTGGGTGCCGAAGACGTCGACGATCAACGTGTCCATCGGCTTGAGGCCACGGCACTCCCCGATCAGGTCGTTACGCCAGATACGACGGCCCGATTCATGATAGATCAGCGTCTTTTCGTCGATGACTTGTGGGCCGTCGAGCCGCGAATGGTCGACGCAATCGACGGGCTTGCCCGCAATTCGTCCGGCAAGCGCGCTCTCTACGGTTTCCTGGCGCGGGGCGGCGGGTGCGGCGGCGCCGATCAGGCCGAGTGCGGCGATGGGGATCAATGCAATACGCATGGCGTCACTTCGCGCGATAGGTGGTGAACGATCCCAGCGCGCAGCTGCCCGACGGCATGTGCGATCCCTGCATCACCGTGCGCGCGATATCGCCGCGGCATAGCCGCCCGCTCGGCGATTTGGTGACCAGAATGTCGCCGCGTTCGACCGCTTCGCAGCCGCCGCCCGTGTCATTGACATATTTGAGCGATTTGCTGACGCTATAGACCAGGGTCCCGCCATAGGCCTTGAGCGACGAAGACTGATAACTGTACATACAGTCCGTGGTCTCGGTCGGCGTCAGCCCGGCGAGTTCCTTGCCCAGTGCCGCCTGGGTCGCGGCCTTGGCATCGGCGGCGCGCGCGGTCTCGGCGGGCGTCATCGCGCAGGACGACAGCGCGATTGCCGCTACGGACAACGACGCGAGCGGAAAGATACGGTTACGCATAAGCGGCTCCTTCGCATCCCCTCGGCCCGATCCTACACCGGTTCAGCCGCGGAATACATCCTTAGAGGCTCGCCTTTCGGCAAATTGTTCAATCGATTGTGCGCGCATGAACGGATTGGTGGCGCGTTCCAGCGCGATCGTCGTCGGCACCGTCGCCTCGCCACGCTCGCGCATCTTTTCCACCTCGCCCAGGCGATCGGCAATCGCGTCATTGTCGGGCTCGGCGACCCGCGCATAGCGGGCGTTCGACAGCGTATATTCGTGCGCACAATAGACCGATGTCTCGGGCGGCAAGTCGGCCAGCCGTTGCATATTGGCATACATCTGCTCAGCGGTGCCTTCGAACAAGCGGCCGCATCCCATCGCGAACAGCGTGTCGCCGGTGAAGACGGCGCCGTCATCGGCGAAATGATAAGTGATGTGTCCGGCGGTGTGCGCGGGGGTTTCGAGCACCGTGGCAGCGTGCGCGCCGAGCATCACGATATCGCCTTCCGCGACCAGCCGGTCGGCGGTCGGGATCTTCGCGGCTTCGGCGGCGGGCGCGATTACGGGCACGTTCCAACCGGCCTTCAAATCGGCGTTTCCGCCGGTGTGGTCAGGGTGCCAGTGCGTGTTCCAGATAGCGGTCAGCCGCCAGCCGCGTTCGACCAGCACAAGCTCAACGCCTGCAGCCTCGGCGGGATCGACCACCATCGTCTCGCCGCTGTCGGGATCGTGGACCAACCAGATGTAATTGTCGCTGAGCGCGGCAATGCGAACGATGTCGAGCTTGCTCATATCCTGCTTCCTTCCAGCGCCGCGGCGCCGAGCCTGGCGGTCAATTGTTCGGCGGGTTCGTCGCCCACCAGCCGGACGCCTTGCCCCGCCCATAACGGCGAATAGTCGCCGCGGCCCTCGGCTTCGGCCTTGGCGCGCAATTGCGCCAGCGCGGCACTGGCATAAGGGAAAGGCGGGGCAAGCTCGCTGACGGGGCCCAGCGCCTCGATCAGCCGGTTGTGCAACCCCCGCGCGAGCCCGCCGGAGAACAGGTTGGTGAAGACGCTATCCTCCGGCCCGGCCTCGGCCAACCGCCGGCGGTGCACCGCGCTGGTCGTCGCTTCGGGGGTGCGGAGATAGGCGGTACCGACCTGCACCGCCGCCGCGCCCGCCGCTGTCGCGCCCCGGGCGGCGCCGACATCGGCGATGCCGCCCGCCGCGATCACCGGCAGGTCCACGTCCTTCAGGATCTGCCGCACCAGCGCCAGCACGCCGATCGGACGATGGCCGATCAGGAAATGCCCGGCATGGCCGCCCGCTTCGAACCCCTGGGCGACGATCGCGTCGACCTTGGCGCCGGCGAGAAACTGCGCCTCCATCACATTGGTCGCATTGCCGAAGATCCTGGCGCCGGTCGCCCGGACGCGATCGAGCAGGTCGCGCTCGGGCAGGCCGAAATGGAAGCTGACGATCTCCGGCCGCACCGCCTCGATCACCTCGGCCATCGCCGCGTCGAACGGCTTGCGCAACACCGGTGGCTGGGCGGGTGGGGCGACCCCCTCCGCCTGGTAGAAGGGCGCGAGCGCCGCATGCCAGGCGCTCTCGTTCGGTTGCGGGCCGAGTTTGTGGCAGAAGAAATTGACGTTGAGCGGCCCCGTTGCCGCCGCCCGGATCGCTGCAACCTCGGCCGCGACCTGCTCGGGCGACAGCACCGCGCAGGCGAGCGATCCGACCGCGCCCGCCTTGAGCGCGGCGATCGCCAGCGCGCCGCCGGCGAAATTGGCCATCGGCGCTTGGACCAGCGGCAGCCGCGCGCCAGTCAGCGCCAGGAAGCGATCGGTCGCCGCACTCACCGGGTCACCATTCCCCCGTATTGGACATCGATGCCCAGGGCTCGGCCGGCTCGAGCACGCCGTTCTGGAGCAACTCGATCGAGATATTGTCGGGGGTGCGGACGAACGCCATGTGGCCGTCGCGCGGCGGACGGTTGATCGTCACGCCGGCGTCCATCAGCCGCTGGCAGGTCTCGTAGATATTGTCGACGCGATAGGCGAGGTGGCCGAAATTGCGCCCGCCCGAATAAAGCTCGGCCTCGCCGTCTTCGGGCGGCCAGTTATAGGTCAGCTCGACTTCGGCCTCGGCGCGCTGGCCGGGCTCGTTCATATCCTCGGGCGCGGCGAGGAAGATCAAGGTGAAGCGGCCCTTCTCATTGTCGAACCGGCGCACTTCCTTCAGCCCCAGCAATTCGAAGAACCGCACCGTCGCGTCCGGATCGCTGACCCGGATCATGGTGTGGAGATATTTCATCCTTCTTCTCCCTGCTGGTAGTGCAACGGGGAGATAGGGAAGCGGCTGCGGCGGCGCCAGTACGAGATGACGGTCAGGGCGATCGACATTCAGTTCTCCCCTCCCTGCTTGCAGGGAGGGGATTAAGGGGTGGGTTCAGCGTCGGGCGAGGCTCGATGCCTCGTCCGATGCTGTTTTGCGGTCGGCATTTGAGTCTTTGTGGGCGCGCAGACGCGCGCACCCACCCCCGGCCCCTCCCTAAAAGGGAGGGGAGTCCCGCGGTCAGGGTTTCTTGGCTGGCGCCGGGCTCGGAGCTGCCGGCGTTGCCGGTGCCGGCGTATCGAACTGGGCGAGCGCGGCGCGGGCATTGTCCGCGGTCGCGGTACCCGGCGCGAGCTTGGCCGCGGCCTGCCACGCCGTCCTCGCCGCATCGGCATCGCCCGACAAAGCGGCGATATTGCCGGCCTCGAGCTGGACCGAGGCATCGTCCGACGACAATTTCAGCGCCTCGGTGATATCGGTCTGGGCGCGCGGCAAGTCGTTCATCCGGCGCGCCAGCGTCGCCGACAACAGCCAGGCGAGCGGATCCTTGGGCGTCGCTTCCTGCGCGGCATCGATGTCGCCGCGCGCCGAGGCGAGGCGCCCGGCCGCGACCTGGGCGCGGGCGCGGTCGAGCAGCGCCTCACCACGGCCGAAATTGTCCAGCGTCCCGGCGGTGATCGCGGTGGTCAGCGCGGTCTGCGCCTTGACCGCGTCGCCCGCCGCCAGCCAGGCATTGCCGGCCTGCGCCCAATAACGCGCCGCCTGCGGATCGCGGGCCGCATCGGCATCGCGCGCCGCACCCTCGAACGCGGTCGCCGCGTCGCCCCAGCGCGATTCCTGCGCATAGGCCATGCCCTGGCATTGTCGCGCCTTGGCGCCGCCGCCGGCGATGCGGAAGCGATCGGCCTCGGCTTCGGCCGCCTTGGGATCGCTCGTCGCCAGGGAGACGCAGGCAGCGTAACGCTGGTCGTTCGGCGACAGCGGCGACGGGGTAGACCCGACCTGGAACATCAGCGGGAGCAGGATCATGAGTGCGGTGACAGTCCTTCGATCGTCCGGATCAGCAGCGCGATATCCTGGTCGCGCGACAACCGGTGGTCGCCGTCCTTGATCAAGGTCAGCTGCACATCGGCTGAACGGATCATCCGCGCCAGATGGACGGTGCGCTCATGCGGCACGTCGCGATCGCCCCAGCCGTGGAGGATGCGCACCGGGCAGTCGATCGCCAGCGTCGACGCGGTCAGGCGCGACGCCTCGCCCGACTGCCAGAAGCGGCTGGTATAGATGGTGGGCTGGTCCGAATAAGGCGACGGCCGCTCGAACTGGCCGTCCTGGAGCAGCTTCATCTTCTCCTCCATCGAGAAGCCCCAGTCGGTGAAGTCGGGCGCCGGCGCGATGCCGACCAACGCCGCGACCAACTCGGGATGGTCGCGCGCGATCATCAGCATGATCCAGCCGCCCATCGACGATCCGACCAGGATCGCCGGTTCGGCCAGCATGTCGAGCATCGCCAGCACGTCGTCGCGCCAGCCGGTCAGCGTCTGATCGGCGAAGTCCCCCTCGCTCGCGCCGCAGCCGCCATAATCGAAGCGCAGATAGGTCCGGCCGACTGCCTTCGCCCACTCCTCCAGCGCGACCGCCTTCGACCCGCTCATGTCGCTAGCATAACCGGGCAGGAAGACTACCGGCGGCCCTTTGCCGACGGTCAGATGATAAGCGAGCGCGGGGCGGGCAGGGGTATCGGTCATGGGGAGGGCTGTAGGGGGAGGGCGGGCAAACAAAAAGCCCCTCCCACGAAGTAGGAGGGGTGAATTAGGGCTCCCCTCCCTGCTTGCAGGGAGGGGATTAAGGGGTGGGTTTAGCGTCGGGCGAGGCTCGATGCCTCGTCCGACGCTGTTTTGGTGGTCGATCAATGCGTCTTTTTAGGCGCGCAGACGCGCGCACCCACCCCCAGCCCCTCCCTGCAAGCAGGGAGGGGAGATAGAGGTCACCCAACAAACGCCATCAGCGTCTTCAAAAACACCGCCGGCTGGTCGAGCATGATGAAATGCGCGCTGTCGGGCACCTCGACCAACGTCGCGTGCGGTGCATCCTTATAGGCGGCGGTGTAAAGCGGCTCGGCCGCCGCCTTGGGCAATGCCGGGGAGGTCGGGTAGAGCATCGTGATCGGGGTCGCGATCTTGCCCATGTCGCCGCGCAGGTCGGTGATCATGTCCTCATACATCGCCTCGGCCGAGACGCGCGCGTCGGTCTGGCCCATCCAGCCCGCGACCTTGGCCTGGGCCTCGGGGCGCAGCGCGAACCGCGCCGCCATCGCCTGGTTCGCCGCCGGGTTGGGCTTGCCATAGCTCGCCGTGAAGCGGTCGCGCATCGCCGCCGCTTGCGGCTTGACCGTATCAACCGTCGCGCCCGGGCCGAACAACATGCCGTACCAGGGCAGCGAGTCGACGATCATCAGCTTGCCGACGTCGCCGGGCTGCGCCTTGGCCAGCATCAGCCCGACCAGTCCGCCCATCGAATGGCCGACCACCGCCGCGCCCTGCAGCTTTTGCTTGGCGATGTAGGTGTGGAGATCGCCGACGATCCCGTCGAGCACGCCCGGCTTGAGATTGGTGCCGGCATCGTCGCCGGCAAAGCCGTTGACCTGGACCAGGATGACGCGGTGCGACTTGGCGAGATCGGGCACCACGCCGTCCCACACCGCGCGCGGCGAGGACAGGCCGGGGATCAGGATCACCGGCGATCCCTTGCCGGTCTCGGTGATGGAGATGTGGTCCATCCGAGCCTCGGCGGTGCCGCTCGCGGCGGCGGGGGCGCAATGGCCGATATTGGGCTGGAGGATCGCGAGCGGCGCGAGGACGGCAACCGCGAAACGGAGAGCGAAGTGGTTCATGGTTCAGGCTTCCTTTGACGGAGAAACGAAGATGTCTTCGATGGCGAGCTCGAACAGCTCGGCGATCTTGAAGGCGAGGGGGAGTGAGGGGTCGTAGCGGCCGGTCTCGATCGCGTTGACGCTTTGCCGGCTGACTTCGAGCTTGTCGGCAAGGTCGCCCTGGCTCCAGTTGCGCTCGGCGCGCAGCACCTTGAGGCGGTTGTTCATTGACCTCTTCCCATCGTCAGCCGGTTGGCAAAGTTGCCGAGGCCGAGCCCGCCGAACCACAGGACCGAGACCCAATAGACCTCGATATGGCTGACCAGTTCGAAGCTTTCGAGAAAGCCCCACACGGTCGCGATCGAGAGCGAGAAGCCCGACGCCCAGAGCGTCTGGCGGACCATCAGCATGCGGACATATTCGTCCTGCTCCTCGACCAGATATAGCCCGATCGCCGCGAAGATGCCGATGATCGGAAGCGCGGGCAGGATCGCCACGATCCAGGCGAAGGCGCCGCTCACCAGATGATGTTTGAACCCATAAACCGCGCCGATCAGGAACGCGGAATAGATCAGGCTGAGGACGATGACCCGTTTGTTGTAGCGCCAACCGGCGGGGCTCATGATCATGTAAAGTCTCCTTTCGAATCGGTAAAGGGAGCTTTACAGTAAAGCGTGCTTGTCAGTCAAGGGTGCTTTACAAAACAGGCGACCGCTGTGGTGGCTAGGGTGTCCCGCTCTGCGACGGCATGACGGTGGAGTGGCTATATCGAAAGTGATATGAAGCCGATTGGATCGCCTTGGGGGGAGAACGGGCGTGGAGTCGGTATTGCTGTTCATATTGGCGATCGGTGCCGTGGCGGGGGCGGCGATCTTGGTTATGCGCGCTGTTCAGCAACCGCAGCGCCGCAAACGCCGCCGTGAACGCGCCGCGCGCCATGCCGCCAATGTGCGGCTGTGGAACAGATTGTTCGCGCGTCACGATCGGCGCTTGCTGACGGACCAACGCGACGCCGGGAACGGGTAGAAACCCGGGCGCCGGCGGCTCAGGGGCGCTTTACAAAAAAAGCGTGTGCCTTGGTTCGCTCTCCAGGCGGGCGAGCGGTAGATTGACGTGAGCAGCTTGAGATGGTTTCATTTTGCCGTCGTTAGTGCACGATTCGACGTGCAGGGCAGGGGGAAAGAAATGAAGCTATATTTGATGGGCGCACTGATGGGTGCGCTGTTATTTGCCGTGCCCGCTCAGGCGGAAACGGTGCTGCCTGCGGACACGACCGTGACCGTGGCTCCGGTTGCCGACATCACGTCGAAGAAGATGAAGGAAGGCGACGAGGCGTCATTCCAAGTCGTCAACGACGTGGTCGAAAAAGGGGTGGTCGTCATTCCGCGCGGCGCCGCTGTGAAAGGCAAGATCACCTGGCGGACCGGCAAGGGAATCGGCGGCAAGTCGGCGAAGTTCGAAGTCGCGTTCCAGACCGTTACCGTCGGCGGGCGTACCTATGCGCTGAAAGGCAAGCACCGTCAGGAAGGCAAAGGTAACACCGTCGCCGCCCTGCTGGGATCGATGCTGATCAGCGGCCACTCCGCCGTGATGTTGCAGGGTCAGGCCGTGCCGGCGCTGACGGCTGAGCCGATCACCGTTCAGTAATTTCGACTGAGCGAGATACCGGGCGGCGCGTGGGGACACCCGCGCGCCGCTCTTTCTTTGCGGCCTATCGAGCGGTGCGCCGCTTACGCAACCTCAGCTACCCGCGATCTTCGCCAATATATCGCCCGCGAGCAGGCTCAGCGTGTCGTCACGCGCGCCCATCACCACCACGCGGTCGCCGGGTCGGGCGATCCCCGCGATCCTGTCCGCCGCTTCGGCGCGATCGGCGATGTGGCTGGCGTTGCGGCCGGCCGCCTGGATATCGGCGACGATGTCGGCGCTGGTCACTTCGCGCGTGACGGTGCCACCATAATAAGCCGGATCGGGCAGGATCAGGACGTCGTCCTGCTTCAACCCATCGGCAAAGGCGGCGACGAGTTCGCGGCGCATCGTCTTGAGCGGACCGTAACCGTGCGGTTGGAACAGCACGATCAGCCGGCCGGGAAAGGCATGGAGCGTCGTCAGCGTCGCGGCGATCTTGTCGGGATTGTGCCCGAAATCGTCGAGCACAGCGATGCCGTTGGTTTCGCCGACCAGTTCGAAGCGGCGGCGCAGCCCGGTGAATCCGCCGATCGCGACCGCTGCATCCTCGAACGAGATGCCGGCCGCGTGGCATGCGGCGATCGCGGCGAGCGCGTTGGCGATGTTGTGGCGCCCCGGCACCTGGAGTTCGACCGCGACCGGATCTTGCCCGCGCGCGACGAGCTGGAAATTGGCGCCATAGGGCTCTTCGACAATGTCGGTCGCCATGATCTCGGCGTCGGCCTTGAGCGCGACCCCGATCACGCGATTGGCGGGCAAGGTTCCGGCCAGCCGCGCCCCATCCTCGTTATCGAGATTGACGATTGCGATCTCGGATTTGGCGATGAAGTCGCCGAACAATTGGTTGAGCTCGTCGAGGCTCTTGTGATCGAGGCTGACATTGTTGAGCACCGCGATGCGCGGCGCGAACAAGGCGATCGAGCCGTCGCTTTCGTCGACTTCGCTGACGAAGGCGTCGCCGCCGCCGACCAGCGCGCTGGCGAAGGCCGCGTTGGGCGTGGCGAAATTCTTCATCACCGCGCCGTTCATCACCGACGGATCGCGGCGCAGCGCATGGAGGATCCAGCCGATCATCCCGGTCACGGTGGACTTGCCGCTGGTGCCGGCGACGCCGATCGGCATCGTGCTGGCGTTGAACAGATCGGCAAGCATTTCCGCGCGCGTACGGCGCGGGCAATCGAGCCGTTCCGCGGCGATCATATCGGGCACGGTCGGCTCGATCGCCGCCGAGGCGATGACGATCTGATCGGGCGAGGTGATGCCGCTGCCATCCTGCGGGAACAGGGTGACGCCCAGGTCGCGCAGATAGTCGAACTTGGCGGGCAGCCGCGCCTGGTCGAGGCTGCGGTCCGATCCCGCGACGGTCGCGCCGCGCGCCGCCAGGATCATCGCCAGCGGCATCATGCCCGATCCGCCGATCCCGACGAAGAAACAGGGTTTGCTCATATCCATCGCGCCGGGCTATCCCCGCTTTCACGGACGACGGCAAGAACGGGACGGCAGGGCACATGAAAATTGCGGTGATGGCGCCCGCCAACCGGGTCGACGAACATTCGCTCGACGCGCTGCCGGCAATCGCCGCCGAATACGATGTCGAATTGGTGATCGATCCGCAAAGCTGGGCCTCGGGTGGCGGCCATACCTGGGCGGGCCCGGATCAGCTGCGCGCCGACACTTTCCTCAAATATGCCAACGATCCCAGTGTCCATGCGGTCTGGTTCGCGCGCGGCGGCTATGGGTCGAACCGGCTGTTCCCGCTGATCTTCCCGCACCTCGAAGACGCCGCCAAGCGCAAATCCTATATCGGTTATTCGGACATGGGGTTCATGCTCGGCGCGCTCTACGCGCACAAGATCGGCAAGCCGATCCACGGCCCGATGCCGATCGACGTCACGCGCAACGACAATGGCGCCTCGGTCCGGCGGACATTGGGCTGGCTGGTCCATGGCGACAAAGCGGGACTCGATCCCGGGATCATCGGTTCGGGGCGCCCGGCGGCGGCGTTCAACCTGTCGATCCTGGACGCAATGATCGGCACGCCGTGGCTGCCCGATCTGACCGATCACGATCTGCTGGTCGAGGAAGTCAGCGAGCATCTCTATCGCGTCGACCGGATGATGTTCCACGTCGCCAATTCGACCCAGTTGGCGGGGATCGCCTCATTGCGCGTCGGCTCGATCACCTTGCCGCCCGCCGACGGTCAGGCCGATTTCGGGCACAATCCCGACCAGATCGCCTGGGACTGGAGCAAGATCATGAAGGTCCCGTATGAGGGTCGCGCGCTGATCGGGCATGACAGCAACAACCATGTCGTGCCGTTCGGCCAGGTCATATCCCGGGGATAATCGTACCCATATTGGCCACATCCGTTGAACTACGTAGTTCTCCAAAGCCTTTGCTAACCAATTCCGGTTAGCGATCGGGTGATCGAGAGGTCCCCGATGCCGCAGACGCTGGAAGAATATCACGCCAAGATCGAACGCATGATGGCCGAAGGCGAGGCCTGGCTGATCGCGCGCGACGCGGGGAGCGAAGAGCTGATCAAGCGGCGCATCGCCGATTCCGCTTTGGTCCTCGCCTCCTACCAATTGTTCGTCCACCGCGAGGTGTTCGCACCGATGCTGGAGCGTGCCGACGCCAGCACGCGTGCGCGGGTCAACGAGCTCAAGGTCGAGTGTATCGCACTGACCGAGGATCTGCGCTTCAACGTCCGCGAACTCATGGCGCGCGCCGCCGACGCGCCGCTCGACTGGGACGGGGTTGCCGCCGGGGTTGCCTGGTTCAACGGCCGCGTCCGCGCGCATATCGCCCAGGTGCGCCAAATGATGGCACCCGATTTGAGCGACGATGACCATGCGCGGTTGCGCGCACATCGCAACGACATTGTCGGTGCTCAGGCCGCCTGATCGGCCTAGGGTCCGTATTCAATTACCACGAGGATCGTGATTGCCCGCAGGAGCCCGCCGACTAGGAGCGCAGCGCAGACGCGTAGCTTAAAGCTACGCGCAAGCAAGCGACGACGCTCGGCGGGCTCCTGCGGGCAACCGCACAGCGGCGGGCCGATTTTGCCGCCCGGACGTCGTCGCGCGTCGGTCACGATGCTACAAGCATCGCTCCCTCCTTGCTCCTCGCCGGACACCAAAATCGGCTCCGTCACGACCTCGTGGTAATTGAATACGGACCCTAACGGCTCAGCCAGCCGCCATGGTCATGCGCTAGCGCCGGGACGTATTTCGGCACCGCCGACCACGCGGTGATGCTCGACATATTCGGGTCGGGTGAGCAGGAAGCGGTCGTCCTCCGGATAGTAGCGCGCGCGGTCGATATCCTCGCCGGCAAACGCCGCGATCGCATCGATCGACTCCCACCAACTGAGCGTGGTGACCTCGCTTTCGCCGTTGCCAAGCGTGCGGACCAGCATCTGCGCGCCGAGATTGCCCGGCGTCGCGCGGTAATCGTCGAGCCCAGTGCCGGCGATATAGGCGACATAGTCCGCCTCATCGTCGGTACGGATGCGCGCCGACCAGCGGCGCAGGATGACGGTCTTGTCCATCGGGCGATCCTCCTGCGCATGCTTTAGCGGCGATCCGCCGTCTGCATGAATCGAAGCTCGGAAGGCGATGATAAGGGGTGTTTATCGAGGGGGTGGCGATGTTTACGAACTCGCCCTATATCCCCGGCCATGAACCGCGCGTTCCCCACGACTACCACCACTACCCCGGGTTTCCGGGGGGTGTTCGGCGCGCGCGACTGACGCTCTCGCCGATCGCCTCGCCCGGGAACGGGTGAGGTCGGCGTCCGCTCCCCCGTTCCAGTCTTTCCCTCGGACGCTGCCCGGTGCATAGGCGCGCCAACTGACAGGAACGACCATGGAAATGCTCTCGATCACGCTCCCCGACGGCTCGGTTCGCGAGGTCGCGCCCGGCACGACCCCGGCCGATATCGCCGCCGCGATCGGCCCCGGTTTGGCCAAGGCGGCGATCGCCGCGCGCGTCGACGGCGAATTGCGCGACATTATGCGGCCCTTCGAGGGCAATGCCCAACTCGCGCTTGTGACATCCAGGGACGAGAAGGACGCGCTCGAACTCGCGCGCCACGATTTCGCGCATGTCCTGGCCGAGGCGGTGCAGAATCTGTTCCCGGGCACGCAGATCACCTTCGGCCCGGCGACCGATGACGGCTTCTATTACGACTTCGCGCCGACCCCCGAGCATGGACCGTTCACCGAGGAAGAGCTTCCCGCGATCGAGGCCGAAATGCGCGCCATTATCGCGCGCGACGAGCCGCTGATCCGCGAAGTGTGGAGCCGCGCCGATCTGATCGCGCGCTGGAAGGCGCAGGGCGAGACGTTCAAGGCCGAATGGGCCGCCGAACTGCCCGAGGGCGAGGAACTGACGGTCTACAAGGCCGGCAATCGCCCCGATGCGTGGCTCGACATGTGCCGCGGTCCGCATCTCGCCTCGACCGGCAAGCTCGATCCCCAGGCATTCAAGTTGACCCGCGTGTCGGGCGCCTATTGGCGCGGCGATCAGAATAACGCGATGCTCTCGCGCATCTATGGCACGGGCTGGCTCAACAAGAAGCAGCTCGATGCGCACATGGTGATGCTCGAGGAAGCGGCCAAGCGCGACCACCGCAAGATCGGGCAGGAGATGGACCTGTTCCACCTCCAGGCCGAAGCGCATGGATCGGTGTTCTGGCACCCCAAGGGCTATATGATCTGGCGCGAGCTCGAAGCCTATATGCGCCGCCGGCTCGACGCCGCGGGCTATGAGGAAGTGAAGACGCCGCAGGTGATGGACGCCCGCCAATGGGAAAAGTCCGGCCATTGGGGCAAATATCGCGAGAACATGTTCGTCATCCCCGATGAGGTGCCGAACATCGACGACGAGGGGCCTTTGGTCTCTGACGACGCGCAATGGATGGCGCTCAAGCCGATGAACTGCCCGGCGCACATCCTGATCTTCCGCCAGGGGATCAAATCGTATCGCGACCTGCCGATCCGCATGGCCGAATTCGGCTGCTGCCACCGCAACGAGCCGCACGGGGCGCTGCACGGCATCATGCGCGTGCGCCAGTTCACCCAGGACGATGCACATATCTTCGTCCGCGCCGACCAGTTGGTGGGCGAAGTCGCGGCGTTCATCGACTTGCTCGATATCGTCTACAAGGACCTGGGCTTCGACAAATATGCGATCAAGCTCGCATTGCGTCCTGACAAGCGCTTCGGCAGCGAAGAGATGTGGGACTGGTCCGAACAATCGCTACGTGACGCGGTGGCGGCGACGGGCCGCAACACCGAGGAATTCGGCTGGGAGGAATTGCCGGGCGAGGGGGCCTTCTACGCGCCCAAGCTCGAATTCCATCTGACCGATGCGATCGGGCGCACATGGCAGGTCGGCACGATCCAGACCGACACGGTGCTGCCCGAGCGGCTCGACGCGAGCTATGTCGGCGACGATGGCGAACGTCATCGCCCGATCATGCTTCATCGCGCGATCCTGGGCAGTTTCGAGCGCTTCATCGGCATCCTGATCGAGCATCACGCCGGGCGTTTCCCGCTCTGGCTGGCGCCGACCCAGGTGGTGGTGGCGACGATCGTGTCCGACGCCGACGATTATGCCGAACAGGTCGCGGCCGAGCTGCGCAAGGCGGGGCTGCGAGTCGAAACCGATCTGCGCAACGAGAAGATCAACTACAAGGTGCGCGAGCACAGCCTGGCCAAGGTCCCGAACCTGCTCGTCGTCGGCAAGCGCGAAGCCGACGAAGGCACGGTGGCGCTGCGCCAGCTGGGCAGCGATCGCCAGCAGGTGCTGACCTTGGCCGCGGTGATCGGACAATTGCAGCGCGCCGCGATGCCGCCCGACCTCGCCGTCGCGGCGGAGGCCGAGGCACAGGCCTGATTCGAACGGCGGGCGGCGGCTTTTCGCCGCCCGTTTGTTTTCAGAAGGCGGCGCTGACCGAAAACACCGCGGTGGCATCGGCGATCGACGACCCGTTCTTGGTCGAGGCGAAATTGGGCAGCAGATAAGCCGACCTCGCCTTGCTGATATCGGTATCGACATACGACACACCCAGCGTGACCGGGCCGATCACGTAGTCGACCCCGAGCGACCAGTCGAAATATTCGCCGGTCGGGGCGACGCTGGTGCCGTTGGGCCCGAGTCCGGGATTGCCGTTGGAATGGCCGAGATGCGCCTTGGCGGTCAGCGGGGTCTTGGGAATACCGACGCTGGCATCGCCCCAGAGGTAGAGATTGTCCTGCGCCCGGCCCCGGCTCTCAGGCGTGTTGGAGAAATTGCCCAGCGCCTTCTGCTTCGGCGCATAAGCGATACCGGCGAGCAGATTGGCCGGTCCGATCGTGGTGCTAAGCTTGACATAAGGTTCGGCGAAATCGGTCGTGTCGGCGCCACCGGGGTACATGTACCAGGTCAGGCCGACGTCGATATTGGTGCCGCTGGCGATCGGCTTCTTGATCCCGGCAAACAGGTCGAGTTCCAGGTTGGCGCCGCCGAACGTGCCCCAGCCGGAAAGGTTCGAGGCCCAGGCGCCGGCATAGACGCCGCTTTCGTGCGTGACGGTGACGCCGCCCTGCAACGCAGCATGCTTGTCGGTCTGCGACACGCCGCGGAAACGATAGTCGGACACCAGGGCGACATTGGCCGACACGGTGACCGGCTTGGGCGGCTCTTCCTGCGCGGCGGCAGGCATGGCGGCCAGCAACGGCGCCGCCGCGATGGCGGCGAGGCGATAGATCATGGAACATTCCCCTGTGCGATGAGGTGAACGTTCCTCCTGCGGCCGCCCGGCAGGGTCTTCTATGGCGAGACCGAGTCCCGGCGGCGGCTTCTGACTATCGCCCCCGCATTGCCGTAATCGTGCGCAATCGTGAGGAAATGTTGCCGCCGGCGTGGATTGCGCCGATCGCGAACCGCTATTCCCGATCATAAATGCCTAGTTTTGCTGTCGCGGCTTTTAAATCCGTCGGCAAAATTCTATATCAGGCACCTCACAACCCAAAGGAGCAGTACCTATCCGTCCTCCCACGATGCGCCGACCAAACCAGGCGCCGCCGATGAACGGCCCCCGATTCAACGAATGGATCCAGTCGCCCAAGGTTCGAGTGATCGACCATGAAGGCGAGAATCTGGGTGTTATGTACACCAAAGAGGCGATGGAGCAGGCCCAAGGGCTTGGTCTCGACCTCGTCGAAGTGTCGCCCAACGCAGATCCGCCCGTGGCCAAGTTCCTCGATGTCGGCAAGTTCAAGTACGAGGCGCAGAAGAAGGCCAACCTCGCTCGCAAGAGCCAGAAGACGCAGGAGATCAAGGAGATCAAGATGCGTCCGAACATCGACGATCATGATTATGAGACGAAGATGAAGGCCATCCACAAATTCATCGGTGAGGGCGACAAGGTCAAGGTGACGCTCCGCTTCCGCGGTCGCGAGCTGAGCCATGGCCAGCTCGGCATGAACCTGTTGAAGCGCGTGCAGGATGACACCGCCGAGGACGCGAAGGTCGAAAGCTATCCGCGCATGGAAGGCCGTCAGATGCTGATGGTGCTCTCGCCGAAGTAGGGCTCGGTGTGGCGGAATAGCGTCGCTATTCCGCGCCCGGCACCGAGCCCGGCCGGCGGCGCCGCAGGCGCCGGCCGACGGCGCGAATTCACTTCGCGCCGGCTCCGGCGCCCCAACTACCGACGTCACCCCGGGCTTGTCCCGGGGGCCAACGGGCGGCAAGCGCTGGACAACAGGCTCCAGCTATTCCCTAATCTGCACGTTGGATGCCGGAACAAGTCCGGCATGACGGGTGAGAGGGCGGAACGTCGCTCAATCCGCCGTCGCAATCGCCTCGTAAACCGTATCCAATTCCGCATCGTCGATGCAGTAAGGCGGCATTACGTACACCGTGTTGCCGAGCGGTCGCAGCAGCACGTCGCGCTCGCGAAAATGCTTCAGCAAGCGCGGCCCGATCGCGGCGAGATAGCCGCCGTCGCCCACCGGCACTTCCATCGCTGCGATGGACCCGATCCGCCGCTTTCCCGTGACGCCGCTCAGCGCATCGAGTCGCGCCTGCTGCCGCGCGCCCAGATCGGCGATCCGCTGTAGCACCGGCTCGTCGCGCCAGATCTCCAGATTGGCGACCGCCGCAGCGCAGGCGATGGGGTTGGCGGTGTAGCTCGATGAGTGGAAGAACATCTTGGCGCGATCGTCGGACAGATGCGCGTCAAAGATCGGCCGCGTCGCCATCGTCACCGCGAGCGGGACCGCGCCGCCGGTCAACCCCTTCGACAAGCACAAAATGTCCGGCACGACATCGGCTTGTTCGCAGGCCAGCAGAGTGCCGGTGCGACCCCAGGCGGTCATCACCTCGTCGGCGATGAACAGCACGTCGTGCCGCGCACAGATTGCGCGCATCTCGGCCAGGACGTGCGCCGGATAGATCAGCATCCCGCCGGCGCCGAGGATCAGCGGCTCGACAATGAACGCCGCGGGATGCTCGCGGCATGCCGTCTCCAGCGCGTCGAGCGTCACCTGTTCATGACCTTCGGCGGGAAAGGGGATCGTGCCGACATCGAACAGCAATGGCGCATAGGCCCGGTTGAATACCCCGCGCGCGCCGACCGACATCGCGCCGATCGTGTCGCCGTGATAGCTATGCTCCAACACCAGAATGCGGTGCCGCGCCTCGCCGCGATTGGTCCAGAACCCGAGCGCCATCTTGAGCGCGACCTCGACGCTGGTCGATCCGCTGTCCGAATAGAAGACGCGGGTGAGCGCGGGGGGCATGATCGCGGTCAGCCCGCGCGCCAGCGTCTCGGCCGGCTCGTGCGTCCAGCCGGCATAGATGATCTGGTCGAGCTTTTGCGTCTGCGCGGCGATCGCGGCCATGATGCGCGGATGGCAATGGCCGTGCGTCGTCACCCACCAGGACGAGATGGCATCGATCACGCGTCGGCCGTCGGCGGTGTGGAGCACCGCACCTTCGGCATGCGTCACCAGCGGGATCGGCTCGCCTAGGCCATGCTGGGTGAAGGGGTGCCAGACTGGCGAACCGCTCATCGGAAATCGGCCAGATCGAAATTGGCGGCGAAGGCTGCGGCCAGCGCACCGGGGTCGAGCGGGTCGAGCATCGGCAGGCGGCCAAGCCGTTTGACCCCGCCCATATCCGCGATCGTCGCTTCGCTATCCTCGACAGCATCGCCGACAAAGGCCACCCCGCGAATATCGACCTTGCGTGCGCGCAACGCTTCAATCGCGGCCAGGCTGTGGCTGATCGTGCCGAGCGACGTCGCGGCGACGAGCACCACCGGCAGCTGCCAGCGCGCCATCACGTCCGCGAACGTCGCCTGTCGCGTGAAAGGCACCAGCACGCCGCCGGCGCCTTCGATCACTAAGGGCCGGTCGCACCGCGGTGGTTCGAGCGCGTCCACATCGATCGTCACACCATCGATCTCCGCCGCGCGGTGTGGCGAGCAGGGGGTGGTCAGACGATAGGCTTCGGGCAGCAGACGCGCGGCCGGCAGGCCCGACAATCGTCCGACTCGCTCCAGGTCGCTGCCATCGTCGAGCCCGGCCTGGACCGGCTTCCAATAGCAGCCGTCGAGCGCGGCGGTGAGCGCGGCGGCGAACACTGTCTTGCCGATATCGGTGCCGGTGGCAGTGACGACGATCGCAGTCACAATGCCTCTTTCAGCGCCTGGGCGAGCGCATCGATCGTCGCGGCATCGACGTTGAGCGTGATCGACAGTCGTAGCCGCGCAGTGCCGACAGGGACGGTCGGCGGGCGGATGCCACGTACGTCGAAACCCTGTGCCTGGAGATGCCCGGCAATCTCCATCGTCCGCGCGTCATCGCCGATGATCACCGGCATGATCGGCGACCCGCTGGCAAGCGCGCCGAGCGGGACGAGGCGATCGTGCGCGTGGCGCACCAGGCCATCGAGCGTGGCGATCCGTTCCGGTTCGCGCTCGAGCAAAGCGAGGGCACCGCGCACCGCCGCGGCCATCAGTGGGGAGGGCGCGGTCGAGAAGATGAAGCCGCGGGCGCGGTTAATCAGGGTATCGCATACTGCGCGAGAGGCGCAGACCAACGCGCCCTCAGCCCCCAGCGCCTTGCCGCAGGTGCGCAAGGTAATGAGGTTGCCGCGGCCTTCCCATTCGGCGGCGAGCCCGCGCCCGACCGGTCCGAACACGCCGGTCGCATGCGCCTCGTCGACAATCAGCACGGCATCCTCGCGGTCGGCGATCGCCACCAGATCGCCGAGCGGGGCGCGGTCGCCATCCATCGAATAGAGGCTCTCGACCGCGATCCATGGCCGGCCGCGGCCGCCCTCGCGCCGCCATTGCGCGATTGCATCGGCGACGGCGTCGGCATCGTTGTGCCTGGCCGATACGCGCGCGGCGCGGCCGAGCCGCATGCCATCATGCGCGCTGGCATGGATCAATTCGTCATGGACGACGAGGTCGTCGGCGCCGGGCAAAGCCGCGAACAATCCGCCATTGGCGGCGAAGCCGGTGCTGAAATAGAGCGCGGCCTCGCTACCGAACCAGCGCGCTGCCTCCGCTTCGAGCGCTTCATGCTCCTCGTGATTGCCGCGCAACAGACGCGATCCGCCCGCGCCGATCGGTACGCCCCGCGCCAGCGCGTCGGCGACGATCGCCCGCATTTCGGGCGACCCGGCGAGGCCGAGATAGTCGTTCGAGGCGAAATCGTGGCCGGTCCGGGCGGCCAGCGCACGCCGGCGATGGCGGCGGGTCAGCGCATCGAGATCGTCTTTAAGCCTTGCTTGGAACGCGGCGCCGGGCGGTTGGGGATCGGATAGACTCAAGCCGGCGCTTCCCACAATTCGATCGGATTGCCCTCGGGATCATGGATACGCGCGAAACGCCCGGTTTCGGGCGAGTCCCATTCCGGTTTCACGATCACGTCGATCCCACTGGCGTTCAATTGCTCGAGCAGGCCGTCGAGGTCGTTGACGCGGAAATTGAGCATGAACTGATGGTCGGTCGCCCAATAATCGGTATCCGCCTTGAACGGCGCGAATACCATCGGACCGCCCTGTACTTTCCAGGTCCATTCTTCCGGCGGCCCGGTATCCTCCGCCGCGCAACCCGCGCCAATGCCGAGATGCTCGCGATACCATGCGTTGAGCGCGTCGGGATCCTTTGCGCGGAAGAATATTCCACCAACTCCGAGTACCGGCATTGTGTTCTCCTCTGTCAGGCCGCCTCGGCGGCCATCTCTCCCATCGCGGCATCGACCAGCCGGCGTTCGAGTGTCTTGACCCGTGCCGGCGCCTCGATCTTGTCGCCGGTCAGGTCGGTTACATAGAAAGTATCGACCGCGCGCTCGCCATAGGTCGCGACATGCGCCGAGTGGATTGTCACTTTCGACTGGAACAGCGCCTGGGCGAGTTGGTGCAGCAAGGCAGGGCGATCGCGCGCATTGACCTCGATCACGGTGAAGCGGTTCGAGGCATGGTTGTCGACGAAGGCCGCGGGATTGATGTCGAACGCCTCGGCGCGCGGACGCGGTAGTGGCTTCGCCTTGAGGCGGTCGCTGAGCTTGTTGCGATTGGCCAGCGCATCCTCGATCGCGCGTCGCAATCGGGTCAGCTGGGCGGAATCATCGAACGGGCGGCCGAGCGGATCCTGGACCAGGAAATTATCGATCGCCATGCCGTCGCGGGTCGTATGGATCCGCGCGTCGATGATGTTGCCGCCCGCCACGCTGATCGCACCGGCGATGCGGTAGAATAACCCCGGATGGTCGGCGGCGTAGATGGTGACCAGCGTCGCGCCGCGATCCGCATCGACCTGGCTGGCGATCGATAACGGCTCGTCGCCGGCCTCGGCCATCAGCTTCAGATTGGCGATCAGCGCATGGTCGGGTTCCGCCACCCAATAGGATTCGGGCAGGCGCTTGACGACCGACGCGAAGGTCTTGTCGTCCCAGCCGAGCGCGGCGGCGACCGCGTACTGCTTGGCCGCGACGCGTTCGCTCCGTCCCTTCTGCTTGTGGCCCAGCCTGAGCACTTCTTCCGCCGCTTCATAGAGGTCAGTGAGGAGCTGGCGTTTCCAGCCATTCCAAACGCCGGGACCGACCGCGCGGATATCGACCACCGTCAGCGTCAACAGCAAGCGCAGCCGCTCCGGGCTCTGCACTGCCTCGCAGAAATCGAGGATCGTCTTGAAGTCGGACAGGTCGCGCTTGAACGCGGTCGCCGACATCAGCAGATGATAGCGGACCAGCCAGGCGACCGTCTCGGTCTCGGCCGCGGTCATCCCGAAGCGCGGGCACAGCCGCTGCGCGACTTCGGCGCCGAGCACCGAATGATCGCCGCCGCGCCCTTTGGCGATATCGTGCAGCAGCACCGCGACATAGAGGACGCGGCGCGACGCGATCTGCTTCATGATCGCGTGGCTGAGTGGATGATCTTCGGTCAGGTCGCCGCGTTCGATCCGGCTCAACAGCCCGATCGCGTGGATGGTATGCTCGTCGACCGTATAATGATGGTACATGTCGAACTGCATTTGCGCGACGACGCGGCCGAAATCGGGTACGAAACGGCCGAACACCCCGGCCTCGTTCATCCAGCGCAACGTGGTCTCGGGATTGTGGCGGCTGGTCAGCACCTCGAGGAACAAGGCGTTCGCTTCGGGGTCGCGGCGAATGTCGTCGGCCAGCTTCGCGTCGCGCGCGGCGGCGCGCATCGCCAGCGGATGGATTTCGAGACCGTGACGGTCGGCCAGCACGAACATCTCGATCAATCGGCTGGGTTTCTGGGCGAGGAAATCCTCGTCGGGTAGCGCCAGCCGACCACGGTCGAGCACGAAGCCGTTGAGTTTGCTCGGGCGGCGGCGCAGCACCGGCAGGCCGAAGCGTCGCCCGCGCGCCGCGAATTTATCGTCGAGATGCGCCAGAAAGACCCCGGTCAGGTCGCCGACCGCCTTCGCCTGCAGGAAATAATAATGCATGAAGCGCTCGACCTTGGACTTGCCCGGCCGGTCGGCGAAGCGCATCCGCTCGGCGATCTCGCGCTGCATGTCGAAGGTCAGACGGTCTTCGGCCCGCCGCGACAGCGAATGGAGGTGGCAGCGCACCGCCCATAGGAAATTGTCGGCGCGGTGGAACTGGGCATATTCGGCGCGGGTGAACAGCCCGACATCGACCAGTTGCGCGGCGTTCTGGACGTTATAGGCATATTTGCCGATCCAGAAGAGCGCGTGCAGATCGCGCAATCCGCCTTTGCCTTCTTTGACATTGGGTTCGACCACGTACCGCGTGTCGCCCATGCGTTTATGGCGCAAGTCGCGCTCGGCGAGCTTCTCGGTGATGAACACGCGCGCGGTATCCGACTGGACCTCCGCCTTGAAGCGGCGCGCGGCCTCGTCGTAAAGGTCCTGGTCGCCCCAGACATAGCGCGCCTCGAGCAAAGCAGTGCGGACCGTGACGTCGCCCTTTGCCTGGCGGACCATATCGTCGAGGCTGCGGGTCGACTGGCCGACCTTCAGCCCCAGATCCCACAAGGCATAGAGCATCGATTCGACGACTTGCTCGTGCCAGGGCGTTTCCTTCCACGGCGTCAGGAAACCGATATCGACGTCCGAATGCGGCGCCATCTCGCCGCGGCCATAGCCGCCGACCGCTATCAGGGTCAGGCGCTCGGCGGCGGTCGGGTTGCTCAGCCGATAGAGCCGCTCGACGGTGAAATCGTAGAGCAGGCGCAGAATCTGGTCGATCAGGAACGCCTGGCTGGCCGCGATCTCCAGCCCGCGCGACGGGTGTTCGAGCAGCCGGCGCTCGATCTCGGCGCGGCCCGATTGCAGCGCCTGTTTGAGCAGAGCGGTCGCCGCGTGGCGGAGCTTGGTACGGTCGTCGCCCTCCAGCGCCTTGAGCGCATCGGCCAATATGCGGCGATCGATGATCGCGCGGCGGTGGGGCAGGCTGTCGAAGCGTGCGGGCATGACCCGGCGATAGTCGCGAACGCACGCGGCGTCACGCGTGGTTATGGCCTAGAATTTGTTTCAGCAAAGCTGAAACGGTAACGGTGCCGGGCCACTCCCTCTAGCGGCCGTGCTGCAGCCCCTCGGCGGTCCAGCCGAGATCGAAGCGTTCGCGATCGGCGAAGAACGCGGAGATCTCGCCGCGCAGGCAGTCGGTGATCCAAGGCAGCGGTAGGCCGACGGCACGAGCGTAGTTGCGGGCGAATCCAAGCGCATAGACCGGGGCGGAGAAACCGTCGAAGCGCGCCTGCTCGATCGCTTCGAGATGGCGCACCGCCATCCGGGTCACGTCGGCGACCTCGGCCAGCGACAATCCCAATTGCTCACGCGCCGACCGCAACGCCCGACCGACCGCATCCGCGGACAGGACCGGCATGTTGCGGTCGAGTTCCTCTCCAAACAAATCCATCAGAAGCCCCCCGACTCGATCGGAGGATCGCACCATTGTGCCGCTACCGCAACGACGCTGATTGGCCAGGACTGCTTTGCGGCTGACAAAGCGTCCGAATTTGGGTCGCTCAGATGGTTTGCGGCGCGGTAATCTTACTGTAATGGCTTGGCAGGGCGCCTCTTTTGGTGCGGGGTGGGAATTATGAACCTTGAGCCGCCGGTAACGCCGGAACGGACACAATCGCGGCTGGCTTCGCGCCTGCTGGTGGAAACGCAGCTAACCAGCCTGGTCAGGGCGATCGCTATCGTACGCAAACTTGCCGGCGGGTCGTTCGTGTTCGATCGCGGCATCTTCTTCCTGGCGATATTGCGTGCCAGCGGCGACGTGCTGGCCGATTGGCCCAATGCGCCGCGTAGCCAGGCCGATAGTGGCGGCATCAGCATCAACGCGCTGTCGCAGTCGCTGCACCGCCCGTTCGAAACCGTCCGCCGCCATGTCAACGCGCTAATCGAAGCTGGATTGTGCGCGCGCACGAATAATGGCGTGGTGATCCCGATTGCATTGCGCGACGATCCCGATGTCGCGGCATTGCTGGTCCATCTGCACGATTCGCTGGTCTGGCTGGCCGACGAATTCCACGCCTTCGACATGCCGCTCCCGCGTACCGCGACAGTCGATCAGCCCTATCGCGCCGACATCACGCTGGCGGCGTCGATCGACCTGGCACTGGGCGCGTTCGACAATGTCGGCTTGTTCGTGTCGGACTGGCTGGAACTCGCCATCGTCGGAGCGGTGCTGGTCGCGAGCGTGCGGCGGATCACGCTCGATAGCGAATTGGCGCGTCGTTATTCGGAAACCGCTACCTTCGTGCCGATCGAGCAGCGCGATCCGGTTTCCGCGGCGGCGATCTCGCGCGCGCTGACGATCCCCTATTCGACGGTACGACGCCAGATCCTGGCGACGGTCGCGGCTGGCAAGCTGGTCGAGCGCGGACGCGGCGTGCTGCTGTCCGACGATTTGCTGGCCGGGCCTGGAGCCGCGATCATGGGGGCCACGGCGACGATGCGGACCGCGGCGCTGTTCGGACGACTGGTGCCCGGCGGCTTCCCGTTCAACGACCCCAAAAGCGCTTATGTTGCGGGACGGCCGGCGCTGGTCGATTTCAGCTGAGGCACATCGGAATCACGTGATCGGTAACGAGGAGACGGCGATCCGTGCCAGTTCGGCGGCAAGGGTCAGCGCCACCCACCGTTCAGGCAGTTTGACGACCCGGGCATAAGCACGTGCCGCCGCGATCGTCGCGCCGGCGCCAGGCAGTCGGCCGAAATCCGAATTCTCGATCGCACTGACGATCTGCAGGTCGGTGCCGGCCCGGCGCGCCACGTCATCCAGCGACAAACCCATCCTCAACCGGCCGCGCCACAAGGCTTCGCCGATCTGGCTGGGCGCGGAAATGGCCCTTCCCTCCATTTTCGCGGCCAGATGATCTGGTGCCGGACCGCGTTTATCGCGATCCATCGAATCCCCTCCTGTCCCCGAGGCGATCTCTGCCACAGTTCGGAAATGGCCGCAACGGACCGAACGCCCGACTTGACAGCTATTGTGCCAATCTGACCCTAAGCGTCGTGCGCTAGCCGTTTCAGGCGATACAGCACGTCCAGCGCCTCACGCGGGCTGAGCGCGTCGACATCGAGGCTGTCGAGTTCGGCACGGACGGCGTCGCATTCCTCTTCCTCCGCCTCGATCGCGGCGGCGAATAGCGGCAGGTCGTCGAGTCCCGCAGCAAGCCCCCCAGTCTTGGCGCGGCCCGCCTCGAGCTTGGCCAGCACCGCCTTGGCACGCGCGACCGTGGCCGGCGGCAGCCCGGCGAGGCGCGCCACCGCGAGGCCGTAGGAACGGTCGGCGGGTCCCTCGGAGACTTCGTGGAGCAGGACCAGATCGCCTTTCCATTCGCGCGCGCGGACATGGTGAAGGCTCAGTGCATCACAGCGTTCGGCAAGCCGCGTCAGCTCGTGATAATGCGTCGCGAACAGGCAGCGGCAGCGATTGTCTTCATGGATCGCCTCGACCACTGCCCAGGCAATGGCTAGGCCGTCATAGGTCGACGTACCGCGCCCGACTTCGTCGAGGATGACGAAGCTGCGCGGCGTGGCTTGCGCCAGGATCGCGGCGGTCTCGACCATTTCGACCATGAAGGTCGACCGCCCGCGCGCGAGATTGTCCGACGCGCCGACGCGGCTGAACAATTTGTCGACCAGCCCGAGTTCGGCGCGTGCGGCGGGGACATAGCTGCCCGCCTGGGCGAGTACCGCGATCAGCGCGTTCTGGCGGAGGAAAGTCGACTTGCCGCCCATGTTCGGGCCGGTGACCAGCCACAGCCGCGAGGTTTCGGAAAGCACGCAATCATTGGCGACGAAGCGTTCGCCGCTGCGCTGGACGGCGGCCTCGACCACCGGGTGGCGCCCGCCTTCGACCTCGAAACAGGCATGATCGACCAAGCTGGGCCGAGCCCAGCCGTCCTCGGCGGCGCGCTCGGCCAGCCCGGCCGCAACGTCGAGCCGCGCCAGCGCGTCGGCGGTCGCGGCGATCGCCTCGCGACCGGCGAGCGCGGTCTGGGTCAGTTCCTCGAGATGCGCCGCCTCGGCGGCAAGCGCATGGCTGCCGGCCTGGGTGACCTTCATCGCCAGTTCGTGGAGTTCGGGCGCGTTGAAGCGGACGACGCCGGCCAGCGTCTGGCGATGGGTGAACCCGCTGTCGGGTGCCATCAGCGGATCGGCGGTCTTGGCGGGAACCTCGACATGATAGCCGAGCACGCCGTTATGACGGATTTTGAGCGCGCTCGTGCCGGTGCGGTTGCGATATTCCGCCTCGAGCGCAGCGATCGCGCGGCGGCCGCCGGCGCCGATATCGCGCAGATCGTCGAGCTCGGCGTCATACCCTTCGGCGATATAGCCGCCGTCGGACGCGTCGATCGGCGGTGAGGGGACGAGCGCGCGCTTGAGCAGGTCGATCAGCGCCCCGTGGCCGCGAAGCCGAGGCACGATGTCCTGGAGCAATGGCGGCGGCGCATCGAGCGCGTCGACCCGCTCACCGAGCAACCAGGCACCATCGAGGCCGTCGCGCAACTGTCCAAGATCGCGCGGGCCGCCGCGGCCGGCGACCAGACGTCCCAGCGCGCGGCCGATATCGGGCAGGCTGCGCAAGGTCGCGCGCAGGCTTTCGCGCAAGGCGCCGTCGTCGTGCAACCGCTGGACGAGGTCGAGCCGCGCCTCGATCGCCGCGCGGTCCATCAGCGGCGCGCCGATATCCCCGGCAAGCAACCGCGCGCCGGCGCCGGTCACGGTCCGATCGACCGCGTCGAGCAGGCTGCCCTTACGCTGGCCGGTCTGGGTCTGGGTGAGTTCCAGGCTGTCGCGCGTCGCGGCGTCGATCGCCATCGCTTCGCCGGCATTGCCGATCCGAGGCGGCCGCAGGAACGGCAGCGAGCCTTTCGCCGTATGGTCGAGATAGGCGACCAACCCGCCGGCCGCGGCCATGCCGGCGCGGCTCAATTGTCCGAAGCCGTCAAGCGTGGCGACACCATAAACCCGCTTCAACCGCGTTTCGGCGGCGGTCGAATCGAACTCGCCGCGCGGGCGCAGCACGGTGGCATAATGTCCAAACGCGCTGCCTTCGCTCGCCAGCACTTCGGCCGCGTTCAGCCGCGCAAGTTCGGCGGACAAGCCGCCGGCATCGGTTTCGACCAATTCGAACCGCCCGGTCGAAACGTCGGCGGCGGCGACAGCGATGCCGCCCGCCGCTTCGCCGATCGCGACGCACCAATTGGCGGTGCGGGAATCGAGCAGGGCTTCCTCGGTCAGGGTGCCGGCAGTCACCACGCGGATGATCGCCCGCGCGACCAAGGCCTTGGAGCCGCCGCGCTTCTTGGCCTCGGCCGGGGTCTCGGTCTGGTCGGCGATGGCGACGCGGTGGCCGGCCTTGATCAGCCGTTGCAGATAACCGACCGCGGCATGCGCCGGCACACCGCACATCGGGATCTTCTCCCCGTCATGCTCGCCGCGCGCGGTCAGGGCGATGTCGAGCACGGCGCTGGCGATTTTCGCGTCTTCGAAGAACAATTCGAAGAAATCGCCCATCCGGTAGAAGAGCAGGCAATCTCCAGCCTCCGCCTTCAAGGCGAGATACTGGGCCATCATCGGGGTCGGGGCGGCGTCAGCCATTGGCGTCGGTTAGCCCAGCCGATCTGCGGCGCAAATCCCGCTTTCGCCCTTTGCTGTGGGTAAAGTGTGCGGATTCCCGCCCGGCGGGCAGCGCATCCCTGTCGGCAAAAGTACGTCAAGGGCCCGGAAGCCGGTTTCCTTCTCCCCAACGCGCACCTAAAGACGGGCGCAACAGAGAGGACCAGGATGGCCGACGAATCTTCCGTGCAGTTTTCCGACCGCGAAGCATTGCTGTTCCATTCGGAGGGGCGGCCCGGCAAGATCGAGATCATCGCGTCGAAACCGCTGACGACGCAGCGCGACCTGGCGCTGGCTTATTCGCCCGGCGTGGCCATTCCGGTGCAAGCGATCGCCGACGATCCCGCGACCGCCTATGATTATACCGCCAAGGGCAATCTGGTCGCGGTCATCTCGAACGGGACCGCGATCCTGGGCATGGGCAATCTCGGCGCCTTGGCGTCCAAGCCGGTGATGGAAGGCAAGGCGGTCCTCTTCAAGCGGTTCGCCGATGTCGATGCGATCGATATCGAACTCAAGACCGAGGATGTGGACCGCATCATCGACGCGGTCGAGCTGATGGAGCCGAGCTTCGGCGGCATCAACCTCGAGGACATCAAGGCGCCCGAATGCTTCATCATCGAGCAGACACTGCGCGAGCGGATGAACATCCCGGTCTTCCATGACGACCAGCATGGCACCGCGATCATCACCGCGGCCGGCCTGATCAACGCCTGCCTGCTGACCGGCCGGCATCTTTCGGACATCAAGGTCGCGGTCAACGGCGCGGGCGCGGCGGCGATCGCCTGCACCGAGCTGATCAAGGCGATGGGCGTGCGGCATGAAAACGTCATCATGTGCGACCGTTCGGGCGTGATCTATCAGGGGCGTGACAAGATCAATCAATGGCAGTCGGCGCATGCCGTCGTGACCGAAAAGCGAACGCTCAAGGAAGCGATGCACGGTGCCGACGTCTTTCTTGGCCTGTCGGCGGCGGGCGCGGTCACCGCCGACATGGTGCGCGACATGGCCAAAGCGCCGATCATCTTCGCGATGGCCAATCCCGAGCCTGAAATCCGCCCCGAACTGGCCAAGGAAGCGCGTCCCGACGCGATTATCGCGACCGGGCGCTCGGACTATCCCAACCAGGTCAACAACGTCATTGGCTTCCCGTTCATCTTCCGCGGCGCGCTCGACGTCCGCGCGACCGGGATCAACGAGGAAATGAAGATCGCCGCCGCGCATGCGATCGCCGAACTGGCGCGCGAGGCGGTGCCCGAGGAAGTCGCCGTCGCTTATGGCGTGCGCCATACGTTCGGTCCCGAATATATCATCCCCGCGCCGTTCGATCCGCGGTTGATGGAGCTCGTCCCGTCCGCGGTCGCCAAGGCGGCGATGGATTCGGGAGTCGCGACCAAGCCGATCCTCGACATGGCGGCCTATCGCCAGCAGCTGCGTGGCCGGCTCAACCCGACCACCGGTGTGCTCGCCCAGGCCTATGAAGGCGCGCGCGCGCAGCCCAAGCGCGTACTGTTCGCGGAAGGCGAGGAGGAAGTCGTGTTGCGCGCCGCGGCGGCATTCCGCGAGGGCGGTTATGGCACACCTGTGCTGGTCGGACGCGACGACGTCCACGACCGGCTGCGTGCGCTCGGCGTCAAGGACGTCGAGAGTTACGAGGTCCACAACAGCCGCACTTCGGCTCTGGTGCCGCGGATGGTCGATTTCCTCTACCAGCGGCTCCAGCGCCGTGGCTATCTGCGCCGCGATTGCGAGCGGATGATCAACCAGGACCGCAACATCTTCGGCGCCGTCCTGCTCCAGCTCGGCGAGGCCGATGCGATGATCACCGGCGTTACCCGGACCTATGCCCAGACGATGCGCGAAGTGCGCAAGGTGATCGACATCGAGGCCGGGCGGACCGCGTTCGGCATCCATGTCATGGTCGGCCAGACGCACACCGTGTTCATGGCCGATACCACGATCAACGAGCGTCCGAGCGCCGAAGAACTCGCCGACATCGCCGAACAGACCGCCGCCGTCGCCCGTCGCATGGGTCACGAACCGCGCGTAGCGTTCCTGAGCTATTCGACCTTCGGCAACCCGGAGGGGCGCTGGCTCGAGAATCTGCGTGCCGCGGTGGGCGTGCTCGATCAGCGCCAGGTCAGCTTCGAATATGAGGGCGAAATGGCGCCCGACGTCGCGCTCAATCCGCGCCAGTTAGCGAATTATCCATTCGCCCGTCTGTCGGGCCCGGCCAATGTGCTGATCATGCCCGGGCTGCAATCGGCCAATATCTCGGCCAAATTGCTGCGCGAATTGGGTGGCGACGCGGTGATCGGGCCCATGCTGGTCGGACTGGAAAAGCCGGTCCAGATCGCGCCGATGACCTCGACCGCGAGCGAGTTGGTCACACTGGCGGTGCTCGCTGCGGGCGGGGTCGCGCGGTGAGCCCGGCGATGGGCGTATGGGTCCTGCTGCCGCAATGGCTGGGGACCGCCGCCGCATTCTGGCTAGTCTGGTGGGCCGCGCAGTCGCGCGACGCAACGGCGCTTAAGATCATCGGGCTGGTATTGGCGATCGTGCCGGCGCTGCTGATGCCGGTCCTGTCGCTGATGATCCCCTTTTATCGCGGCTTCTCGTCTGCCGCGAGCATCGGGACGACGTTCGCGCTCATCAGCGCCGCGGTCGGTATCGCGCGTGCGCTGTTCCTCGCCATCTGGGCGATCGCGTCGAAAGACGCGGCAATATTGCGAATAGTCGGCGGGGTGATCGCGGGGTTGCTGATCGTCTTTTACCTGATCGCAACTATGGCAATGGCGACTATGGGTTTCATACACTGAGAACACGCCTCTTGCTGCTACGTTTGTAGCATGCTACAAACGTAGCAGGAGGTCGTGATGATCGATTCGTTGCCGCGCCGCGAGCGTGAGATTTTCGAGATCCTGTGCGGCCTGGGGGAGGGCACTGCGTCGGCCGTCCGCGGCGCGATGATCGACCCGCCCAGCGATTCGGCGGTACGCGCGCTGCTCGCGCGGCTGGTGGCCAAGGGCCTGATCGCGCACCGGACCGAGAACCAAGCCTATATCTATGCGCCCGTGCCACAGACCAATGCGGTCGCGGAAGGGGCATTGCAGCGGCTGGTGCAGACCTTCTTCCACGGCTCTGCCGCGAGCGCGGCGACCGCGTTGCTGGGGATGGAGCCCAAGCTCGCGCCCAACGAGATCGATGCGCTCCAGCGTATGATCGACCAAGCCCGGCGGGATGCGAAATGATGCTGGGGCTGCTGATCGACCTCGGCTGCAAATCGGCGCTGATTGCCGGCGCGGCCTTGCTCGTCAGCACTGCGATGCGTGGCCGGCCAGCGGCGGAGCGCGCCGCTTTGCTGCAGGCGGCGCTGGTCGCTTCGCTCGCGTTGTTCCTGCTCGCGCCGCTGTTGCCGCCACTCGATCTCGCCTTGCTGCCGGCATCCGAGACCGTATCGAACGCGGTTGCAACGTGGAGCATCCCGGCGACTGCGGCCGAAATGCCGCGCGCGCCTGCTGCGACGCTCGACGGCGCGGTCATGGTGGCGATGCTCTACGCTGCCGGGGTCGTGCTGCTCCTGGTCCGTTTCCTGACGGGACTGTGGACGTTGCGGCGCTGGACGCACGCCGCTCAGCCCGCGATCGATCCGCACTGGCGGCGGGTGATGGATCAGGAAGCCGCCGGCTTCCGCCGACCGCTCCGCTTGCTGGTTTCGCCACATGCCGCGACGCCGCTCAGCTGGGGAATCGTGCCCGCCTGGATCCTGATCGGCTCGGCGACGCATGATCACCCCGAACAGGCGAAGGCGGTCATCGCGCACGAAATGGCGCATATCCGCCGCTTCGATTGGCTGGGGCTAGTCGCCGCCCGCATGGCCATTGCCTTGTTCTGGTTCAATCCATTGGTGTGGCTGGTCGCTCGCCAATTGATGCGCGAGGTCGAGCTGGCGGCCGACGCCGATGCGTTGGACCGGGTCGACCGCTACGATTATGCCCAGGCGTTGCTCGCGGCCGCCGGCGGACGCCCGGTCCATTCCGAAGCCAACGGCATGGCATTCTCGCGGACCGCGCTGGCGCGCCGGATCATTACCGTACTCGACGGTGACGCGGGGGGGCGCATGCGGCCGCTGATGCCGGCGTTGCTGCTCGTGGTGGCGCTGAGCACCGCCGTGCCGCTCGCGGCTGCGCATATCGTGCGCATTGCTCCCGCGCCGCCCGCACCGCAGCCGCCGATTCCCGAACCGCCTGCGCCGCCTGTCCCGCCCTCAGCAGCGGCAGCAGCACCGTCGGCTTGGCCCGATGCCGTGCGCAGCACCGGCCAGGCTGGCGGCCGAATGTTGAAGCGCCTCGGTAGCGGGATCAAGGGGAGCTCGACCGCACGGTTCGCATTGGCGGCCACGGGCGGTACGGATCGCCAGGTGGCTGGCATGCCGGATGCGCGGGCAGTGATCGATGACTCGCCGCAGGACGCAGAGGCCGCCGCGGCGAAGCGCGAGGAAGAGGGGGGCGCTGCTGCCGCCAAACGCGGCGCGGAGGAACAGCGTCGTGGCCTTGGCGAAGGGATGCGCGGCACCGCCGTGGGATTTCGCGCGCGCGCCGAAGAGCTCGAACGCGTCGCCAATCTGCCAGGACAATCCAGCGCCGTGCGGGCGAGCAATCTGGCTATCGCGAAGGGATTTCGCGGTAGTGCCGACGACCTCGACAACAAGGCCGACAAACTGAGCGGCACCTAGCCGCCACTATCCATCGACGTCACCCAGGCAAGCGCGATTCCGCGCCACGGGACCGGCTTGCCCAATTTCAGGAGATACGAATGCGGGTCACTATTTGTGCTGTCGCAATCCTGCTTGGCGCCTGCGCCGACCATTCGGCATTGGCGAGCGAGCCTCGGCTGAGCATCCGGGTCGCGGACGTTTCGACCGATACGCCATCGGGGCGGGCCGAATTGCGGCGACGTGTGGTCGATGCGACGCGGCGATTCTGCGCCGATCATGGCGCCGAGATCACGCCCTACGAATCGCGGGAGGATCCGCATTATTGCCCCGACATGGCAAGATCCTGGGCGATGAGTGGCATGACGCGCGACATGCGCCGTGCCTATAGCCTGGCGCGGCACGAGGCGAAGGTGGTCGGCAGCGCGCCGTGATTTCGGGTCGCCGTCCGCAGACCTGCTCGGCCGCGCCCCGCCGCCACGAGGCTGGACATAACGCTCAGCCGCCATACATCTAGTCCATGGCAGGTGGCGCGCATGGCTGACGCTCTGGGTGGCTCGTTGCCGCTATATATCCTGATCGGCATCGTTATCGTGCTGATGCTGCTCGCTCGGCGGTTTCGGGTGGTCGGGCGCCTGTTATCGATGACGGCGCTGGTCGTCTCGCTCGGGCTGATCGTGATGCTGGTCGGCGAGCGCGGGCGGTTCGATCCGATGTTCGCGCGTGTCGCCAAGATGCTGCACCTTGAGGACGGGCAACAGGTCGTCGGCAAGGAAATGCGCGTGCCGATGGCTGATGACGGCCATTTCTGGGTTACCGTCCGGTTCGGCCATGTCGAACGCAAGATGCTGGTCGACAGCGGCGCGACGGTGACCGCTTTGTCGACCGATACCGTGGACGCGGCGGGGCTGCGGCTCAGCCCGAGCCCATTCCCGATGATCATCCAGACCGCTAACGGATCGGTTCGCGCCGATACCGCGACGGTGCCCGAATTGCGCATCGGCAATATCGTCGCGCGCGATCTGCCCGTCGTCAGTTCGCCGGCCTTCGGCGACATGGACGTGATCGGGATGAACTTCCTGTCGCGGCTCAAGAGCTGGCGTGTGGAGGGGCGGACGCTGATTTTGACGCCGAACCATCCGCAGAATGGAAAAGGCACGGCGGCTTCCTAACCCCCTCCCTTTGGGCGCGTCGGGTCGGTCATGCCCCCGGCATGACCTGAATGGCGCGGGGCGCCATTCACCCGACGCGGGTCGAGCTGCGAAGTAGCGAAGGGTGAGGGCAGGGGCGGTCGCTGCCCTCACCCTTCCGCGCCTGCGGCGAGTTCGAGCGAGGTCCGGTCCCCCGGACCGGACCTTGACCTGCCGGGGGCAGGCCAAAGCTCGAACTCTCCCTCTCCCACAGGGAGAGGGAATTTCGGCCCTAGGCGTCGATCGACGTGCCCACTTGCGCGTTGACCAGGCCGCCATCGACCACCAGCGTATCGCCGACGACATAATCCGACGCGCGGCTGGCGAGGAAGATCGCGGCGCCGGCCATGTCCTCGTCGGTGCCGATACGGCGCATCGGAATGCTCTTGGCGACCTCCTCCCCATGATCGCGCGCGGCGCGGTTCATCTCGCTCGCGAAGGCGCCGGGGGCCAGGCTGGTGACGATGATCGCGTCCTTGATCAGCCGCGCCGCCATCCGCTTGGTGAGATAGATCAGCGCCGCTTTCGAGGCGTGATAGCTGTACGTCTCCCACGGGTTGAGCCGCAGGCCGTCGATCGAGGTGATGTTGATGACCTTGCTTGGCTTGTCGTAGCTCGCCTGCGCCTTGAGCAGGCCATGCAGTGCCTGGGTCATGAAGAAGGGCGACTTGACGTTCAGGTCCATCACCTTGTCCCAGCCGCTTTCCGGGAAGTCCTCGAACGGCACGCCCCAGGCGGCGCCGGCATTGTTGACCAGGATGTCGAGATGATCCTCATGCTCGGCCAGTTTGGCGGCGAGTGCCTTGCAGCCGTCGACGGTCGAGACATCCATCGGCAGCGGAATGCAGTTCGGGCCGAGTTCGGCGGCGGTTTCCTCGCAGGCCGGCGCCTTGCGCGACGAGATGTACACCTTGGCCCCCTGCGCGATGTATCCCGCGGCGATCATCTTGCCGATGCCCCGCGACCCCCCGGTGATCAGCGCGACGCGCCCTTCGAGGCTGAAGAACTTGCTGGTGTCCATGTCTGTCTCCTTATTTCCCCTCCCGCTTGCGGGAGGGGCAAGGGGAGGGCTTGTTTGCGTCGATTAGCGAGAAGAGACACGCCCTCCCCCAACCCCTCCCGCAAGCGGGAGGGGGGTTTTGATCACCCCCCGCGCTTCAGCGTCTCGCGCGCGATGATGAGTTGCTGGATCTGGCTGGTGCCTTCGTAAATGCGGAACAGGCGGACGTCGCGGTACAGCCGCTCGATGCCGTAATCGGCGATATAACCGGCGCCGCCATAGATCTGCACCGCGCGATCGGCGACGCGGCCGACCATCTCGCTGGCGAAATATTTGGCCGCGGCGGACTCCATGACGACATCCTTGCCTTCGTCCTTGGCCGCTGCCGTCTCGAGCACCAAAGCGCGGGCGGCGAGCGCCTCGGTCTTCGAATCGGCGATCATCGCCTGGATCAATTGGTGTTCGGCGATCGGCTTGCCGAACTGCTTGCGCTCGCTGGCATAAGCGACGCAATCGGCGATCAGCCGCTCGGCGACGCCGACGCACACCGCCGAGATGTGCAGCCGCCCGCGGTCGAGCACGCGCATCGCGATCTTGAAGCCTTCGCCCTCGGCGCCGAGCCGGTTCTCGACTGGCACCACGACATCATCGAAGATCACGTCGGCAACCTTGGCGCCCTTTTGCCCCATCTTCTTCTCGGGTTCGCCGATCGATACGCCGGCAAGATCGCGCGGGACCAGGAAGGCGGACACGCCGCGCCCGCCCGGCGCGTCGCCGGTCCGCGCCATCACGGTGAACAGGTCGGCCTTGTCGGCATTGGTGATGAAGCGCTTGGTACCCGACAGGCGATAAGCCTGGCCGTCCCATACGGCTTTGGTCTTCACCGCGCCCGAATCGGAGCCGACATCGGGTTCGGTCAACGCGAAGCTGGTGATGATCTCGCCGCTCCCGATCCTGGGCAGCCACTCCGCTTTCTGTTCGGGACTGCCGGCCATGACGAGCCCCTGGCTGCCGATGCCGACATTGGTGCCGAAGCTCGAGCGGAACGCCGGGGTGGTGCGGCCGAGCTCGATCGCGACCTTTACCTCTTCGAGCATGGTCAGGCCCAGGCCGCCATATTCCTCGGCAATCGACAGGCCGAACAGGCCCATCGCCTTCATCTCCGCGGTGACGTCGTCGGGGATGGCGTCCTGTGCTTCCACCTCGGCTTCCAGGGGGCGAAGCCGCTCGGTCACAAAGCGGCGGACGGTGTCGATCAATGCGTCGAAGGTTTCGGCGTCGAGCGCCATGACGTTCCTCTCCCCATGTCCAACTCGTCATGCCGGGCTTGTCCCGGCATCCAACGTGCAGCAACGGCTGGATTCCGTTGTGGCGGGTTGGACCCCGGAACAAGTCCGGGGTGACGGTTGGTAGTTTGGCGCAAAGCTCGCTGCAACATCAAACAAACCCGAAATTCGAAAAGCCGGATTGACCGGCCTCAGGCCCCCTCTATGCTGCAGGAAAAACACATGCAGGAGAATGGAATGCGGTTTCAGGGCAAGCGCGCTGTGGTCACTGGCGGCGCCTCCGGTATCGGCCGTGCGACGGCGCTGCGATTGGTCGAGGAAGGCGCCGACGTCCTGATCGGCGACGTCGATGTCGCGGGCGGCCAGGAGCTTGCCGAAACCTCGAACGGCCGCATCCGCTTCCAGAAAACCGACGTGACGCAAGTCGCCGATATCGAGGCGTTGCTGGCCGCCGCCGATGCCGCGGGCGGGCTCGACATCCTGTTCAACAATGCCGGCGCGGCGGGCGCGCGCGACAAGATCGACGAGATTTCGCCCGACGATTGGGATCGCACGATGAGCCTGTTGCTGCGATCGGTGGCGATGGGTATCCGCTATGCCGCGCCGCTGATGGCGAAACGCGGTGGTGGGGCGATCGTCAACACGTCGAGCGTCTCCGCGCTGGGCAGCGGCTATGCGCCGACCGCTTATTCGACCGCCAAGGCGGGCGTGTTGCATCTGACCAAGGTCGCCGCCGCCGACCTCGCCAAGCACAATATCCGCGTCAATGCGGTGGTGCCGGGGTTCATCACCACCAACATCTTCACTTCGGCGCTGGGACTCGAAGGCGAGGTGCGCGATCATGTCAACGGCGTGATCGCCCAGACCGCCGCGCACGCTCAACCGGTGCAGCGCGCCGGACGGCCTGAAGACATTGCCGCAGCGGTCGCTTATCTGGCGAGCGATGACGCCAGTTTTGTCACCGGCACGCATATCCTGGTCGATGGTGGCATGCTGATCGGCACGCGCGCGAGCTGGGACGACAGCGTGCCCGGCCTGTTCTCATCACTGGAGGCGGCGGCCTCGTGAGCAAGCTGGCGACGCCGGCACCGCGCCGGCTTTCGAACTGGACTACGGCAAGCTACGGCTTCGGATCGGTCGCGTACGGCGTCAAGGATGCCGGGTTCGGGACGTTCCTGCTGATCTTCTACAACCAGGTAGTCGGACTCGACGCCTCGACTGTCGGGTTGATCATTTTCATCGCGCTCGTCTGCGACGCGTTCGTCGATCCGCTCATTGGCGTGTTGTCGGACCGCACGCGCGGGCGCTGGGGGCGGCGTCATCCATGGATGTATTCGGCGGCGCTGCCGATTGCGATCGGATGGCTGTTATTGTGGAACCCGCCGCATCTGAGCGGCGGCGCCACGCTCGCCTGGCTGTTCGTGACCGCGGTCGTCGTGCGCAGCGCGGTTAGTTGCTATGAAGTGCCGTCCCAAGCACTGACGCCGGAACTGACGTCGGATTACGACGAGCGCACGCGGATCACCTCCTATCGCTATCTGTTCGGATGGGCGGGCGGCCTGTCGATCCTGTTGCTCGCTTACGGCGTGTTCCTGACGCCGTCGGCCGCCTATCCCAACGGCCTGCTCAATCGCGTCGGTTATGGTCACCTCGCAATCGCCAGTACCGTCATCATGGTTGTCGCGATCCTGGCATCGGCGCTGGGCACGCATCACGAGATCGCGCGGTTACCCAAGACGGTCGTACGCAGCCAATCGCTCGGCGAGCATTTCCGCGAGCTGTGGGAAACGGTCAAGAATCGTGGGTTCCTGATCCTGATGCTGGCGGGCGTTTGTGCCTATACCAACCAGGGGATCAGCTACGCGCTGTCCAACTACACCTATAGTTTCGTCTGGCAGTTCAAGTCCTGGACGCTGCAACTGCTACCGTTCGCGCTGATGCTGGGTGCGGCGCTCGCCTTCGTCATCGCGCCCGCGGTCGGCAAGCGCACCAGCAAGCCGCATGCGGCAATGGCATTCGTGCTGGCGGCGACGGTGTTCCATACCATGCCCTATTGGCTGCGCTTCGCTGGCGTCTTGCCGCCGCCGGGATCGAGCGCACTGGTGTTTCTGCTCCTCCCGATCTTCGTCACCGCGACCGCGCTCAGCGTATCGTCCTTCATCCTGGGCGCATCGATGATGGCCGATGTGGTCGAGGATTCGGAAGCGCGGACCGGCCGCCGGTCGGAAGGCGTCTATTTCGCGGGATCCTTCTTCGTCCAGAAATGCACCTCGGGCCTGGGGATCATGATCGTCGGCCAGCTGCTCGATCTCGTCTCGTTCCCTAAGGGTGCGAAGCCCGGCATGGTGCCGGTGGCGGTGATCGACCACCTGACGCTGGCCTTCATCCTGATCTACGGCTCGTTGGCGATCATGGCGGCCATTCTGTTCTCCAAATTCCCGTTCGGCCGCACCGAACACGAAGCGCGGCTGGCGCGGATGATCGCGGCGGCGGAGGCCGAGGGCGCGCCGCACTCGCCGTGACACCGGTAGCGATTCGGCGGATTTCGGCCACAAAATATGGGCGCCTCAGGCGTGAATTGGGTCCAGGCGGCACCGCATTTGGGCATTCACCGGCGACGAAACACAGTTCGTCGTGAAAGGTTCCATTCATCGTGCCGACAGGGTTCCCATGTCGGTTTTGTCCACCTAACCCACCATCAACAGTTCAACGGACCTTTTGGGGGGTCGCATGAAATTTGGTGGTTTGGCAGCGCGATTCGCGCTGGTGGCGCTCTGCGCCCTGGCGACGACGGTGCCGGCTCAGGCTCGGTTCTGGCAGTGCGCTCCCTATGCGCGCGAGATTTCGGGTATCCAGATTTTCGGCAACGCCAACACCTGGTGGTCGCAGGCCGCCGGCAAATATGAGCGCGGCAACACCCCGAAAGTTGGTTCGGTCCTCGCCTTCGCTTCGTTCAGCCGCATGCCGCTCGGCCACGTCGCGATGGTGTCGGGCATCGTCAACGACCATGAGATCCTGTTGACCCACGCCAATTGGTCGCGCCGCGGCGGCGTCGAGTATAATGTCCGCGCGATCGACGTCTCGCCCGAAGGCGACTGGAGCCAGGTCAAGGTCTGGTACGGCCCGATGGGCGGCCTGGGCACGACGACTTATCCGACCAAGGGTTTCATCTATGGCGCCGGTGCGCCCAAGATGGACAATGGCGATGACGACCAGTTCGACGCGTCGCGCAGCCAGACGGTCGCCACGATCGCCCCGGTTGGTGCGCGCGGAGTGGTCGGCGTTCGCGACTGAGCGAGCCGCTACTATCGGTTGATGAGCCCTACGCCTTACCCGGCGTGAAGGTCATCGCCGCTCCGTTCATGCAGTAACGCAAACCGGTCGGCTTGGGGCCGTCGTCGAACACATGGCCGAGATGCCCGCCACAACGGCGGCAATGGACTTCGGTCCGGGTCATCCCCAGCGAACCGTCGTTACGCGTCTTCACTGTATTGGGCAACGGCGCCCAAAAGCTTGGCCAGCCGGTGCCGCTCTCGAACTTGGTCTTCGACGAATAGAGCGGCAGCGCGCAGCCCTTGCACGAGAAGATACCGGCACGGTGCTCGTTGTTGAGCGGACTGGTATAGGGCGTCTCGGTCGCCTCGTGGCGCAGCACCTGGTAAGAGAGCCCGGGTAACCGCTTGCGCCATTCGGCGTCGCTCAACTGGAACTCGAACTTTTCGGGCGGCGCGACGGGCGCGGCGCGACAGCCGCCGAACAGCATCGTCGCGGCACCGGTGCCGGCCAGGGTCAGGAAATGGCGGCGGTCGAACGTCATCATACAGGCTCCATCGATCGGACCTATATAAGTACGGACGATAAACGCTGCCGGTTTCAATCCGCCGCGACGCGTCAGCTCAATATTTGCTGATCTCGACCGGCAGCTTGCGATAGCCGTGGACGAAACAGGCCGCGACGCGCTCGGGCTCGCCCAGCACGTTCACGCGCATCCGGCGCTTGGCCATTTCCTCGAGCAGCACGCTGATCTGGAGTTCGGCGAGGCGAGCACCGACGCAGCGGTGGATGCCATGACCGAACGCCAGGTGCCGGCGCGCATTCGGGCGGTCGACCACGATATTGTCGGCGTCGTCGCCGAACACCGTCTCGTCGCGATTGGCCGACAGATACCAGAGTGCGAGCTTGTCGCCTTCCTTGATCATCTGGCCACCCAGTTCGTAATCCTGCGTCGCGGTGCGGCGCATATGCGCGAGCGGGGTCTGCCAGCGGATGATTTCCTGAACCGCATTGGGGATCAGTTCGGGATTCGCCTCGAGCTTGGCGCGCTGATCGGGGAACAGGTCGAGGCCGTAAGCCGCCGCCGACATCGAATTGCGTGTCGTGTCGTTGCCGCCGACGATCAGCAGGATCAGGTTTCCCAGGAACTCATACTGATCCATTTCCGCCATGGCGTCCGAATGGATCATCATGCTGATCAGGTCGGGGGTCGGCTCCTTGCCGACTTTCTGGTTCCACAGATTTTGGAAATAGGCGCCGCACTCGAACATGTGCGTCAGCCGCTCGGCACGCAGTTCGGGTGTCTTCACCAGTTCGATATCGCCGGCCCAATCGGACCAGAAGGTCAGCTTGCGGCGATCTTCCCAGGGAAAATCGAACAGGATCGCGAGCATCTGGGTAGTCAGTTCGATCGACACCGTGTCGACCCAGTCGAACGGTTCGCCATAAGGCAGCGTGTCGAGGATTTCGGCGGTGCGGCGAACGATATCCTCCTTCATCCGCACCATCTCGCTCGGCGTGAAGGCGGGGGCGACGGTGCGGCGCTGGCCGGTATGTTTGGGCCGGTCCATCGCGATGAACATCGGCATCTTGACGTCGCTGTCGGGCAGGAAGTCGGCAAGCGTGATCCCGCCCACTTCGGACGAGAAGACGTCCGGCAGCGATTCCGCCTCGAGGATCGGCTTGTAGGTGGAGATCGACCAATAGGGGCCGTAATCCGAATTCTCGACCTTGTGGACCGGCGACTCGGCGCGGAGCTTCTTGAACGGCTCATGCCAGACATCGTCGCGATAAAGTTCGGGCCGGCTGACGTCGAGCGGATCGACCGGGCCTTCATATTTGAAGGTCGGACCCTTCGCCAACATCTCGGTCAATTCGGCTTGAGTCGCCATGCCCACTCTCCCATTTATCGGGCGAGACAAACCTATACTTACACAGATGTCAATAGTGGAGCGGCTAGCTGCTCGCCGGCTGCGGCTGCTTGCGTTTGCGCTTGGGGCCTTCGCCCGACTTCAGCACGCCGCGACGGAACCAGCGCGCGCCGAGCGAGATCACCAGCGACACCCAAAGCAATTGCCACAGGATCGCGACCGCGTGCGGCCACAAAGCGGACGAATTGGCGGCATGCGCGGCCATCGCCATCGGTGAGCTGAACGGGAAAATCTCCGCGATCCAGGCGATCGTGCTTCCGGGGCGACCGGCCGCCGCGGTCGACATGCCGACATTGGCCATTTGGACGACGGTCATCGGCAGCGCCATCAGCTGAAGCTCACGCTGGGTAGAGGCCTGCGCGCCGAGGATCAGATAGACCGCGCCGATCAGGAGATACGACATGACGAAATAGGCCAGGAACAGCAACGCGAAGACCGGCTTGCCGACGGCCGGCGCCACACCCGCAAGCGCCGCCGCTGTCCCGGCGGGCAGGATGCTGGTGATCTGGCTCGCGACCGTGCCCCAGAAACCGACGAACAGCAAAGCGACGCCGAACATGCCGATCAGCTTGCCGAAGAACACCGATTCGAGCGGGACCGCGGCGGCAAGGACTTCGATCACCTTGTTGCTGCGCTCTTCCGCCATCGTGCCCATCGTCAGGCCGGCGAGGAACAGGGTCAGCAGGAAGATCGCCATGACCGCGAACAAGGCCGCGGCGTTATGGCCGCTGGTGGTCACCACGGTGCGGACGATCTTCGTCTTGGTCGGCACGCTGAGCGGCGCGGTCGAGCCCAGTTTCTGCGCACGCATGACCTGTTCGGCCAGGCCCGCGAGATAATCCGCCTCATCGCGTCCGCCGCCACCGTAGACGATCGTCGGGCGTTCGAGTGGACCATAAAGCGCCGCGTCAACATCGCCATCGCGGCCCGAGACGCGCGCGCGCGCTTGTGCGGCGGGATCGCCCGACGGCGTCAGGACGTCGAGCGGCGGCGGAATGTCGCCGCGACCGAACACCCGGCGCAATTGCCAGTCGGTCGCGATGATCGCTGGCGCCTGGTCGGGAGCTGCGATCACGACAATGCGCGCGCGGTCGGCGGCGCCCTGCGCCATGCTCGACGCGCCGAACCCGCCGGCGGCGCCGAACAGGATCGTGAACATCGGCGACAACAGGAACAGCAGGAACGTCGGGGTGAACACGGTGGCGATGAAATCGCGCCGCGCCACGGTCAGCGCCTGGCGCAGCCCGCGACCGATATTACCGCCCATCACAGCGCCTCCGCTTCGGCCTGGGCCAGCGCTTCGGCGCCGACGATGCGGACGAAGGCGTCATGCAATCCAGGACGTTCGATCGACAGGCCCGCCACGCCAAATCCCGATTGAGTCAGCTTGAGCAGCACTGCCTCGACCGCGTCATCGGGGACCGGAAACACCCAGTCGCGGCCGTTATGCTGCGCGTCGGCGGGCAGGATCGCCGCCACTTCGGGTCCGTCGCGCTCGGGTTGGTAATGCGCGCGCATCGGCAGCATGCCGCGCGCGTCGGCGACGGTGCCTTCGAACCGGCGCTTGCCCCCGGCGATGATCGCCAGCCGGTCGCACAGTCGCTCGGCATGCGCCATGACATGGGTCGAAAACAGGACGGTGGCGCCGCGCGCCTGCTCGGCACGGATCAGCTGTTCGAGCCCTTCCTGGTTGACCGGATCGAGCCCCGAAAAGGGTTCGTCGAGGACGAGCAGATCGGGCTGATGAACGACCGATCCGAGCAATTGGACCAGCTGGGCCATGCCCTTGGACAATTTGCGGATCTTGAAATCGACCGCATAGCCGAGGCCAGCCTGCTCCATCATCTCGATCGCGCGCTTGCGCCCGATTTTCCAGGGCAGGCCGCGTAACGCGCCCATGAACGCGATCGCTTCGCGCGCCTTCATCTGTGGATAGAGGCCGCGCTCCTCGGGCAGATAGCCGACATGGTCGCTCGCGTCGCGCGGACGATCGCGGCCGAGCAAGGTGCGCTCGCCTTCATCGGGTTCGATGATGCCGAGCAGCATGCGCAAGGTCGTGGTCTTGCCTGCGCCGTTGGGGCCGAGCACGCCGTAGATCGTGCCGGTCGGCACCGCGAGGTCGACGCCGTCAACCACCCTCCGCCCACCGAAATTCTTGACGAGGCCGTGGGCAGAGACGGCCAGAGATTGAGACACGCGACCTCCCTCGACTGCTCCGTCCGTGGTAGCGGGGCGGAGTGACCGAACACAAGCTATTCGAGGATCGCCTGCGGGCAGAGGCGTTAACGCTTGGTTTCGCCGCGGTGGGGATCGCGCGCGCCGATGCCGCGCCGCGCTCGGGCGAGCGCTTGCGGCAATGGCTGGCCGAAGGCCGCCATGGCGAGATGATCTGGATGGAGGAGCGCGCGCATCACCGTGCCGCGCCGACCGGATTGTGGCCCGAGGTCAGGAGTGTGATCGCGCTCGGCATGAGCTATGCGCCTGGCCGCGATCCGCTGGCGCTGGCGGGCGAGGGCGATCGCGGGCGCATCTCGGTCTACGCCCAGGGCGGTGATTATCACGATCTCGTCAAGCGGACGCTCAAGGCATTGGCGCGGTGGATCGTGGCGGAAGCGCCGGGCGCCGACCTCAAGGTGTTCGTTGACACCGCGCCGGTGATGGAAAAGCCGCTGGCCGAAGCGGCCGGGCTGGGCTGGCAGGGCAAGCACACCAACCTGGTCAGCCGCGATCATGGCAGCTGGCTGTTCCTCGGCGCGATCTACACAACGCTCGACCTCGTGCCCGATCAGGCGGGGCGCGATCGCTGCGGCTCGTGCGATGCGTGCCAACGATCCTGCCCGACCGATGCTTTCCCGGCGCCCTATCGGCTCGATGCGCGGCGCTGCATCTCGTATCTGACGATCGAGCATAAGGGGCCGGTGCCGGAGGAGTTCCGGGAGGCGCTGGGTAACCGCATCTATGGCTGCGACGATTGCCTGGCGGTGTGCCCGTGGAACAAGTTCGCCTCGGCGGCGGCGGCCAACCGGGCATTCCTGCCGCGTGCCGAGCTCGCCGCGCCGCGGCTGGCCGATCTGCTGGCGCTCGACGATGCTGGGTTTCGTCAGGTGTTTGCGGGGTCGCCGATCAAGCGGATCGGGCGGGATCGGATGGTGCGCAATGCGGCTTATGCGGCGGGAAATAGTGGGGATGTTGGGCTGGCGCCGGTGCTTGAGGCGCTGTGCGACGATCCGTCAGAGGTTGTGGCGGACGCAGCGCGCTGGGCGCTGGGACAGCTATCTAGCCCCTCCCCTTCAGGGGAGGGGTTGGGGGTGGAGGATGCCTCGCAGAGCGCGTCGCCCGCGACTGCCCCACCCCAACCCCTCCCCTGAAGGGGAGGGGCTTATATGGTTACTTACCCCCACCCCTCCGCGCCAACGCCGCGACGCAGCTCGCGCGGTCGATCGGACTTCCATCGGGCTGGCGGGCGTCGAGATAGGTCACGGTCGGCTCCCCGCCGTTCTTGCCGGGATAGAGATAGGTATCGAGCACGCAGAACGTGCCCTGGAACTGCAGCTTGCGCGCCGTGCCTTCGCGGACATCGGCATTGGGCGGCCCGAATGTCTGGGTCAGGCCGGCGGCATTCTGCCCCATCACGCGCTCGAGCCCGTTGGCCGGCAGCGGCGGCTGCTTGATCACCGCGCTGACCGGCGTCGCCGGACGCGCCATGGTTGATTCGCCGCAACCCGCAAGCAGCAGCGCCAACCCCGCTATCGCCAGAAGTCGCTTCATCCTTTCCTCCCGTGAAACAAATGCGCCGCCATCGCCGCGCCCAAGACCGGCGCGAACAGGTTGATAACGGGCACGGTCAGCAGTCCCGATACGATTACCCCCAATTCCCAGCGCACCCAGCGGGTCGAGGCGCGCCATGCCTTCATCTCGGATGGCGCAATATGCCGCGCTGCGACCATCTCGCCGAGATCGACTCCCAACAGCCAGCCATTGGCGGCGAAGAACAGCAACGGCGTGCCGAATCCGGTCAGCAGGAGCAGGATATAGGCCGGGAGGAGCACCAGGTTGACCGCCAGCGCGCGGCCGGCGGATCGCAATCCCATGTGCAACGACCGCGCGAACGGCACGTCGTGGGCGCTCGCCAGCGCGTCGGGATAATGTTTGCGCTCGACGGCGATCACGATCTGATCGCCAAACAGACCGATCACCGCAATCGCCACCGCGCGGAACAATACCCAGCCGAACATGATCGTCACGACGAACTCGCCGATGATCGCGAGACCGGCGGCGTTCTCGCCCCAACCGAGTTGATCGACGAACAGCCATTGCGTCCCGAACCACAGCCCGGCGCCGAGCAGCAGGAAGACCAGCAAGGTCAACCCGATCGATTTGAGGAAGACGCGCAGGATCGCGGAATCGGTGAGCTGGCCGAGCGACAGGAGGAAAGCGCGGATCATCGTTGCTTCTGTCTAGCGGCGGCGATACGGCGCGGCCAACCATTTCCCGGAGATATCTGACTTGACCAGCCCCGCTTATGACGTGGTCGCGATCGGCAATGCCATCGTCGACATCCTTTCGCAGTCGACCGACGAGTTCATCGCGGCCGAGGGCATGACCAAGGGATCGATGGCGCTGATCTTCGATCCCGCCGCCGCCGACGATCTCTATTCGCGGATGGGCCCGGGGCAGGAAGTGTCGGGCGGGTCGGCGGCGAACACGATCGCTGGGCTCGCGGCCTTGGGCCAGCCGACCGGCTTCATCGGCCAGATCGCCGACGACCAGCTCGGCAAGGTGTTCGCGCACGACGTCCAGTCGCTCGGCGTGCATTTCGCCACCCCACCGGCGACCGGCGGCGACCCGACCGCGCGTTGCCTGATCCTGATCACGCCCGACGGCCAGCGCACGATGAACACGTTCCTGGGTGCGGCGCAGTATCTGCCCGAAAGCGCGGTCGACGCGGAGACGATCGGCGCCGGCGCGATCCTCTATCTCGAAGGCTATCTGTGGAACGCCGAACAGTCGCGCGATGCGATGAAGCGGGCGATCGCGTTGGCGCGCGACGCGGGACGCAAGGTAGCGCTGACGCTGTCGGACACCTTCGTGGTGGAAGGGCATCGCGACGAGTTCTTCGCGTTGATCGACGCCGGCCAGATTGATTTGCTGTTCGCCAATGACAATGAAGTCCGCGCGATGATGCAGACCGACGATATCGAGGCGGCGGTGAAGGGCCTGGCGGCGCGCGTGCCGACCCTGGTGTGCACGCACGGCGCACATGGCGCCGAGGCGCACCATGCCGACGAACATGCTCGCGTTCCCGCCGAGCCGATCGATCACGTGGTCGATACGACCGGTGCGGGCGACCTGTTCGCGGCTGGCTTTCTTGCCGGCCAGGCGCAAGGCCGCGATCTCGCCACCAGCCTGCGCATGGGCGCGATCTGCGCCGCCGAATGCATCTCGCACGTCGGCCCGCGGCCGCTGGCGGATCTCAAGAAGCTGGTGGCAAGCAAACTGGGCTGAGCAGAAACCCCCTCTCCCGCAAGCGGGAGAGGGCCTAAAAAAGAAAAGGGGCCGGAGTATCGCTACTCCAGCCCCTTTCTTATTGCCTGGATCAGACCCTCACTCGGTGCCGGGCACCGGGGGCTCCAGCTCGCCATATGCTTCGTGTTCGGGAACATCGATGATGCCCTGACCGACATGGCTGCGGCTGCGACTGTAGAGGAAATAAACGACCAAGCCGATCGCGCCCCAGCCCACCAGGACCAGCTTCGACGTCGTATCCAGCGCAAGATAGAGGACGATGCAGCCGATGATCGCCAGCGGCGCGACGATCCATACACCCGGCGTGCGGAAGCTGCGCTTGCGCGTCGGATCTTTGACCCGCAACACCAGCACCGCCAGCGCCACCATCGCGAACGCAAACAACGTGCCCGAGTTCGAATAGTCCGCCAGGCTGCCCACCGGCAGCAGCCCCGCAAAGATGAGAGCGAAAAGGCCGGTGACGGCGGTCACGACATACGGCGTCCTGAACTTCGGGTGCACCTTCGCGAACGACGCGGGGAGCAGACCGTCACGCGCCATCGTGAAGAATACGCGCGTTTGGCCGAACATCATCATCAGCACGACCGACGGCAGCGCGATGATCGCTGCAAGTCCGACGAGCCAGCCGATGACGGGATAGCCGATCGTCTGAAGCACGTGTACCAGCGCGTGCTTCGAACACACCAGCGGCTCGGTCACTCCGCTCGCCACGATCGCGGTACAGCGTCCTGCCATTTCGGGCGAACCGGGCGCGAGGAACGCACCAGCCGCCGACGTTACGGGCTGAGCCCCCATCGTGCCGATCGCGCCGGCCGCCACAAGCAGATAGATAAGCGTGCAGATCATCAGGCTGCCGATCAATCCGATCGGCACGTTGCGCTGCGGGTTCCTGGTTTCCTCGGCGGCAGTCGAAACCGCGTCGAAACCGACATAGGCGAAAAAGATAGATGCGGCCGCGCCGACATAGCCCGTTCCGCTGGTCAGATTGCCGAACCCGGTGGGCGTGAACGGGCTGAAATTCGCTGTGTGCATCGCCGGGAGCGTCAGCACCATGAAGGCGGTCAGGGCGACCAGCTTGACGACGACGAGCACCGCATTGACCATCGCGCTTTCGGTCGTGCCCTTGATCAGCAGCGCCGTCACGGCGAGAACGACGACGACAGCGGGCACGTTGATATAGCCGCCATGCTGCGCAGCGGCGAGAAGGTCAGGCGTTGCTTTACTGCCGAACGCCAGCGAGACCTTGGCCATCAAGCCGTCCGCGTTGCTGATAATCGCGGGAAAATGGAATCCGCTGTCTGCTAGCGCACCGACTAGATGGTTCGACCAGCCGACGGCAACCGCACTCGCGCCCAGGGCATATTCGAGGACGAGCGCCCAGCCGACCATCCAGGCGAGCATTTCACCCATGACGGCATAAGTGTAAGTGTAGGCCGATCCCGCGACGGGGACCATCGAGGCAAGCTCCGAATAGCACAACGCGGCGACTGCGCACACGAACCCGGCGATCATGAAGCTGAGCATCATGCCCGGCCCTGCCTTTTGCGCCGCGACGGCAGTGAGGACGAAAATGCCTGTGCCGATCACCGCGCCGACGCCCAGCATGGTCAGCTGAAACGCCCCCAACGATCGGTGGAGTCCCTTCTTCTCGGCGGTCGCGAGAATCGCGTCCAGTGACTTTACGCGGTCAAAAATCATGAATAGCCAACCCCCAAGGTGGTATTTTGGTGCTGGCGGGGGAGCCTAGTCGCAAAACCCCCGCGCGCAATCCCTTATTGGTTACGCCTGCGACGAACTCAGCGCGCGAGCATCGGGCCCAGCGCGTGGCCGCCGAACAGGTGGACGTGGAGATGCGCGATCTCCTGATGGCCGTGCAACCCGACATTGGCGAGCAGGCGATAGCCGGGTGCCACGAGGCCGAGGTCGCGTGCGACCTTGCCGACCGCGCGGACGAAGCCTGCAATCTCCACGTCCGACGCCTTGGCACTGAAATCGTCCCACGACACGTACGGCCCGCGCGGGATCACCAGGACATGGATCGGCGCCTGCGGATTGATGTCGTGGAACGCGACCGCCCATTCGTCCTCGTAAACGCGCTTCGACGGTATCTCGTCGCGCAGGACCTTCGCGAAGATGTTCTGGTCGTCATAGGGCAGGGTGGCGTCGATCGGCATCAGCGGCTCCGATTGGCTTTTTCGGTGAGGCCCGACGTGCCCGTACGCCGCGCCAGTTCGTTGCGCACGTCGTTGAGACACAGTCCGGAATCCGCGAGCAGGACAAGCAAGTGATAGACCAGATCGGCGGCCTCGCTGGTCAGTTCCTTCTTGTCCTTGCGCATCGCCGCGATCACGGTTTCGACTGCTTCCTCGCCGACCTTCTGCGCGATCTTGGCGCGGCCGCGGACGAACAGTTCTGCGGTGTACGAACTGGAGGCGCTTTCGCCCTTGCGCGAGTGGATCAGCGCGTCGAGCGCATCGAGCGGATCGTTGTTCATGACGCGAGCGCTGCCTGTCCGCGCCGCCGCCGTCAATCCTTTGGCGCAGTCGTGGTCGTGTCGGCCTGTTTGGCGAAGCGTTTGCGGAGTGCGCGACGTGCCAGCCAGACACCCGCGACTGCCATGCCGAATAACGCGATGTCGGACAGTTCGGGCATCGATCGGGTGTGAATCACCCCGCTATGCGGCGGCACCGAGGCGAGCGCGGGCGTCGCGATCAACAGCAGGGGCAGGGCAAGGGCGTAGCGCATTGAAAGGGCTTGATACCGCGTGCGGGTTAACGCCGTTTCTACGTCCATCCGTCATGCCGGGCTTGTCCCGGCATCCACCGCGCAACATGGCCTCAAGTTTCGGGTGTGCGGCACAGTGGACCCCGGGACAAGCCCGGGGTGACGAGTGGGTCGGCTTACCCGAATCTTAGACGATCGGAGTTCTGACCGGGATACCGGCTGCCGCGAGCGCGCGATGCGCGTCGGCGATAGACGCCTCGCCGAAATGGAAAATACTTGCGGCAAGCACGGCGCTGGCATGGCCGTCGCGAATCCCGGCGACGAGGTCGTCGAGCCCGCCGACGCCGCCCGATGCCACTACCGGCACGCTGACCTGGTCGGCAATCGTACGGATAAGCTCGAGGTCATAACCGTCGCGCGTGCCGTCGCGGTCCATGCTGGTGATCAACAGCTCGCCGGCGCCGAGTTCGGCGAGGCGCAGCGCATGGGCGACCGCATCGATCCCGGTCGGCTTGCGGCCGCCATGCGTGAAGACTTCCCAACCGTCGGCAGTGCGCCGCGCATCGACCGAAGCGACGCAGCATTGGCTGCCGAAGCGCTCGGCGATGTCGCTGACGAGTTCGGGCCGCGCCACCGCGGCGGAATTGACCGCGACCTTGTCCGCGCCGGCGAGCAGCAAGGCGCGGGCATCCTCGGCCGAGCGCACGCCGCCGCCGACCGTCACCGGCATGAAGCAGACTTCGGCGGTGCGCCGCACGACATCGAGGATGGTGCCGCGCGCTTCGTGGCTGGCGGTAATGTCGAGGAAGCAGAGTTCGTCGGCGCCGGCGGCGTCATAGGCCTGCGCCTGCTCGACCGGATCGCCGGCGTCGCGCAGATCGACGAAGTTGACGCCCTTGACCACGCGGCCATTGGCGACGTCGAGGCAAGGGATGACGCGGGCGCGAACGGTCATAAATCCCTCTCCCTGTGGGAGAGGGAGGGAGCCGCGAAGCGGCGGAAGGGTGAGGGCAGGAGTGAGAAAAGCGTGCTGCCCTCACCCTCCCACTCGGCTGCGCCGAGCGGGCCCCTCCCTCTCCCACGGGGAGAGGGGATTCTCACGCCGCCTCCGCCACCGCGATCGCGGTCGCAAGGTCGAGGCGGCCGTCGTACAATGCGCGGCCGGTAATCACGCCCTCGATCCCGTCGCGGGCGTGGAGCGCGAGCATGTGGATGTCGGCGACCCCGCTGACTCCGCCCGAGGCGATGACCGGAATGTCGACCGCGCGCGCCAGATCGACCGTCGCCTGGACGTTGCAGCCCTTGAGCAGGCCGTCGCGCCCGACATCGGTGAACAGCAAGGCGGCGACCCCGGCATCCTCGAATCGGCGTGCCATGTCTTCGACCGAGACATCCGAGACATCGGCCCAGCCACGCGTCGCGACCATGCCGTCCTTGGCGTCGACCGCGACGACGATACCGCCCGGGAAATCGCGCGCGGCCTCACGCACCAGTTCGGGATTGTCGAGGGCGGCGGTGCCGATCACCAATCGCGAGACGCCGACGTCGAACCAACCTTCGATCGCCGCTCGGTCGCGGATCCCGCCGCCCAATTGGACGTGGCCCGGAAAGGCAGCGACCACCGCGCGGACAACGTCGCCATTGACCGACTCACCCGCGAACGCGCCGTCGAGGTCGACCATGTGGAGATGCTGCGACCCGGCATTGGCGAAGGCCATCGCCTGCGCCACGGGATCGTCGCCATAGATCGTCGCGCGATCCATATCGCCCTCGGCCAGGCGCACGACATTGCCGCCCTTGAGGTCGATCGCCGGGAAGATGATCAGGCTCATTTCACGGCCGCCATGTCAGGAACCTCTTCAACAATTCCAGCCCGTAGCGCTGGCTCTTTTCGGGGTGGAATTGCACGCCCGCTATATTGTCGCGGGCGATCGCGGCGACGACCGAGCCGGCATGATCGGTCGTGGCGATCACATCGTCGCCCTCGAACGCATAAGAGTGCAGGAAATAGGCCTCGCCTGCCTCGATTAGCGGGTGAGGGGCGGTTAGCCGGACATCGTTCCAGCCCATATGCGGTACCTTGGCCGTGGGATCGGACGGCAACAGGCGGCGGATGCGGCCCTTGATCCAGCCGAGGCCGTCATGCTCGCCCATTTCCTCACCGACGTCCGCCATCAGCTGCATGCCGACGCAAATGCCCAGGAACGGCGCGCCATCGCGCCGCACGCGCTGGTCGAGCGCGTCGATCATTCCCGGCACAGAGCGCAGCGCTGCGGAGCAGGCGCCGAACGCGCCGACGCCGGGGAGCACGATCCGGTCGGCGCCGCGCACCAGTTCGGGATCGGCGGTGATCGCGATGTCCTGTGCGCCTGCCGCCTTCAGCGCGTTGGCGACCGAATGGAGGTTTCCCGCGCCGTAATCGATCAGCGCGAGCGTCACGCGAACAGAGGAGCGACCGCTTCGGCCGCCCAACTCGCATTGAACTCGATCACCTCGATCGTCGCCGCGCCGCTGGTCACGAACGGGTCGCTGGCGGCGAGCGCTTCCACCTCGGCCTTTTGCCCGCGGCAGATGATCACACCCCCGGTGCGCGGTTCACGGCGCCCCGACATCAGGAACAGCCCCTCGACATAGCCGCGCTCGAGCCAGTCGATATGCGGCTTCATGTGCCGATCGACCTCGTCGAGCGAAACGACGTAATTGATCAGGATCAGGCAGACCGGCGCATCGGCGTTGGTCGCCGGCATCATAACGTCCCCTTGGTCGAGGGGATCGTATCGGCCTTGCGCGGATCGATCTCGATCGCCTCGCGCAGCGCCCGGGCCAGGCCCTTGAACGCGGCCTCGGCGATATGATGATTGTTCGAGCCGTACAGCGTCTCGATGTGGAGCGTGATCCCGGCGGTCTGCGCGAACGAGTGGAAGAAATGTTCGAACATCTCGGTGTCCATCTCACCGAGGCGTTTTTGCGAGAATTCGGTCTTCCATACGAGGTACGGCCTACCCGAAATATCCAGCGCGACCCGGGTCAGCGTCTCGTCCATCGGTGACAGCGCATCGGCATAGCGGCGGATGCCGCGCTTTTCGCCCAACGCCTTGTTGATCGCCTCACCGATCGCGAGGCCGGTATCCTCGACCGTGTGGTGCTGGTCGATATGGAGGTCGCCCACGGTCTTGACCTCGAGGTCGATCAGCGAGTGGCGCGACAATTGTTCGAGCATATGGTCGAAGAAACCGATGCCGGTCGACACGGCATAGCTGCCGGTCCCGTCGAGGTTGACGGTGACGTCGATCGACGTCTCGCTCGTCTTGCGGTTGATCGTCGCGGTGCGCATCGCGCCCCCATATGGGTGTGTTGCACGTCATGCAATCTTGACCCGACGCTCGCATCGGCTACCCAAGGCATATGAGTGATGGACTGCCCGATAGCCTGATTCCGTATGATGAGATCGTGCAAGAGGCCTTGCGCGCCGTGGTCGGCCGCGTGCTCGGCTCGGTTGCGGCCGGTGGCGGGCTGCCCGGCGAGCACCATTTCTACATTACATTCAAGACCCAGGCGCCGGGTGTCAGCATCCCCGAACGCCTGATCGAGCGATTCCCGGACGAGATGACGATCGTCCTGCAGAATCGCTATTGGGACCTGATAGTCGATGACGAGCGATTCTCGGTCGGGCTGAGCTTCAACCAGGTGCCGTCGAAGCTCGACATTCCCTATTCGGCGATCACCGGCTTTCACGATCCGGCGGTCAATTTCGAACTCCGCTTCCAGGCGCAGGAAGGCCCAGACGGTCCCGAGCCGCATGACGAGGCCGAGAACGACCATGTCGAGCGCGTCGATGACGGCTCGAACGTCGTCAGCGTCGATTTCAAAAGGAAGAAGTAGCCGGAGCGAGCCGCGCGGCTCGCGCGGCGGTCACCTATGGTGACGCGAACGGCCGGCCGGCGCGGCAAAGCCGCGTCCGACGTCACGGAATTTACTTCCGTGACGGCCCGAGGATGTCTGCTTAGCGCGGTGAATTAGCCTCATTTCCCGCCGACAACCCGGCCCTGCGCTGGGGGGCACTCCTCCATTCGCGAGCTGAGGCGATGTTGCACGGTGGATGCCGGGACAAGCCCGGCATGACGAAGGAGACGGGTAACGACCTAACTCAATCGAGCCGTTGACTCGGCCGCCAACGCGAGACGCGATCGGTAGCAGGCATCTCGACCGTTTCCCCCGCCGTCGCTTCGACCCCCGCCCACAGCCGCTCGATCACGTCGCGGTCGAGCTTATCGCTCTCCTGCAGCAGATGCACGCAAAGCGCGGGCCAATCATGCGCTCCCCAATCGGCGGGATTCTCCGCGCGGATGACGGTCTTGCACGCGTCGTCATCGGCCAAAATGATGTCGCGTGGATCGACCAGGCTGTTTGCGGCGGTGTCGTAGAAGACGCGCAGCCGGGGCCGACTTGCGCGGCGGCCATTGGACAGTACGATCGCCAAACGCTGCGAGCGAAGGCGGACGACCATGCCGACCGGGAACACTGCAATGCTTTGATAGAAGGTGAATAAAAGGTCGCGATCGAACTGGCCGCGCCAGCCGTGCATCGCGGTCACCGCCTCGATCGGTGACCAGGCATCCTTGTACGCGCGATCCGACGTCAAGGCGTCATAGACATCGCAGATAGCGCCCATCCGCGCCGCCAGGCTGATCTCGCTCCCCTTCAGCCCGAACGGATAGCCGGTGCCGTCGATCTTTTCGTGATGATGGCGGCAGACGTCGATCGCGGTGGCGGGAATGGCGTCCGCCCGATCGAGGATCGCGCAGCCGCGCTCGGGATGGAGCTTCGCGATGGCGAATTCCTCATCGGTCAGCCGGCCGGGCTTGTTGAGGATCTCGGACGGCACGTCCATCTTGCCGATGTCGTGTACCAGCCCGGCCAGGCCGAATTCGCGCACGGTGTCGTCGGGCAACCCCAGATGGCGGGCGAAATTGACCATCAGCGCGCACACCGCGATCGAATGCAGATAGCTATAATCGTCCTTCGACTTGAGCCGGACGATGCTGATCAGGGCATAAGCGTTGCGTTGTACCGATTCGGAAATCTCGTCGACGACCGCGGCGACCTGATCGGAGTCGATCGCCTTGCCCAATCGGGCACCCTCGAAAACACCGCGGATGATTTCCCTGGTCCGCGCGACGATGTCGGCGGCGCGCTCGCGCTCGGCGGTGATGCCCGTGGGGACATTGGCGACCACGGGTTCGGTGATGATGATCGGTTCGGGCTCTTCGATCGGCGCGAGTCCCCGCGCGGTGTCGATCGTCACGAAGGCGATGTCGGCGTCGCGCAAGGCGGCGATGTCGCTGTCCGAGCGTAGCAGGAAGCGGCGGCGCCAGAACGGATGGCTGAGCCAGGAGCCCTCAATGCCGTGGATGAACATGCCCGGCCGAAGCAAAGAGAGCGGGACGCGACGCTGCATGCTGGCGTGGATAATCGACAGCGGTTGACAACTTACTACTTTCGCTGTGTTTTTCTATTCGAGGATATGGCGGTGGTCGTACTGTGGCTCGGCCGGATCGAGTATGACCCCACCGGAACTAGGGGAGCGCGGCGGCGTAGGGTGGATATGGCTCAACCACAGCCGCAAGATCCGACACCAATGTCACGCGCAACGGCGATCGCTTATGCGGTCGCGCTGCCGATCTCGCTGTTGTTGCTCGTCTTCCTGCCGGCCGGCGATATTCTCTGGGTGCCTGGCTGGATTTTCGTCGCCGCGCTGGTGATCGGGTTCGCGGCATCCGGGTTGGCGCTCGCCAAGGTCAATCCGGTCATCTTTCGCGCGCGCAGTCGCTTCCAGCCGGGGACCGAGCGCTGGGACTTGCCGCTGGTAGCGGTGATCCTGACCGCGATGGTCGTGACCATTCCCGTCGCGAGCATTGACGCAGGGAGGGCGCATTGGTCGCACGTGCCGCTGTGGCTGGTCGTGATCGGTTATTCCGCCCTGCTCGGTGGGATCGCGGTCACCGCCTGGGCGCAGGCGGTCAACCCGTTCTTCGAGCCCGGCGTGCGCATCCAGTCGGAACGGTATCAGCGCGTGATCGACACCGGCCCTTATCGCTTCGTCCGCCACCCCGGCTACAGTGCCGCGGTGGCGATGTTCCTGGGAATATCGCTGGCGCTGGCGTCGTGGTGGGGATTGGTGCCGGCCGCGATCGCGTCGGTCCTGCTTGCCGTCCGTACTGCGTGGGAAGACCGGCTGCTCCACGACAAGCTACCGGGTTATCGGGACTATGCCGGCCGCGTGCGGGCAAGGCTTGTGCCCGGCATCTGGTAACGCCAAATCGGGCGCTCCCGTCACGAGGAGCCTGCGCGATGACCGAAACCCGCACCGAAACCGATTCGATCGGCGCGATCGAGGTGCCCGCGACCGCCTATTGGGGCGCGCAGACGCAGCGATCGATCGAGAATTTCCCGTTCGGCGAGCGCGAGCGAATGCCGAACGCGATCGTTCATGCGCTCGCTTTGGTGAAGCAGGCGGCGGCGCGGGTGAACCGCGCACATGGGCTGGCGGCGGACAAGGCCGACGCGATCGAAGCTGCGGCGGCGGAAGTGGTCGCGGGCAAGCTCGACGACCAGTTTCCGCTGGTCATCTGGCAGACCGGCAGCGGCACGCAATCGAACATGAACGTCAACGAAGTGATCGCCGGCCGCGCCAACGAGATGCTGATCGGCACGCGCGGCGGCAAGACGCCGATCCACCCGAACGACGACGTCAACATGAGCCAGTCGTCGAACGACAGCTTCCCGACCGCGCTGCATGTCGCGGCAGCACTGGCGGCGACGCGGCGGCTGGTGCCGGCGATCGAGCGGTTGGAGGCGGCGTTGCTCGCCAAGACCCAGGCGTGGCAGGACATCGTCAAGATCGGCCGCACGCATCTCCAGGACGCGACGCCGCTGACGCTCGGCGATGAATTCTCGGGTTATTATGCGCAAGTGCGTCTGGCGCGGACGCGGTTGGTTCCGCTGATCGAGCATGGCCTGTCCAAGCTCGCGCAGGGCGGCACCGCGGTGGGGACGGGGCTCAACGCGCCGAAGGATTTCGGCCCAGCGATCGCCGCCGAGCTGTCCGATCTGACCGGCTTCGCGTTCGAGACCGCGCCGAACAAATTCGAGGCGCTGGCGTCGAACGATACTTTGGTCGATTTCTCGGGGCGGTTGAACAGCCTGGCGGTCGCGTTGACCAAGATCGCCAACGACGTCCGCCTGCTCGGCTCGGGTCCTCGGTCGGGGATTGGCGAACTAATGCTGCCTGCAAACGAGCCGGGCAGTTCGATCATGCCCGGCAAGGTCAACCCGACCCAGTGCGAGATGCTGACGATGGTCGCGGCGCAAGTGATCGGCAACCACCAGGCGGTGACGGTCGGCGGGATGCAGGGACATCTCGAACTCAACGTGTTCAAGCCGATGATCGGAGCGGCGGTATTGCGCTCGATCGATCTGCTGTCGGTCGGAATGGAGAGTTTCGCCGAACGCTGCGTCGAGGGGCTCGAACCGGACCGGCGGCGAATTGCCGAACTGGTCGATCGCTCGCTGATGCTGGTCACCGCGTTGGCGCCCGAGATCGGCTACGATAATGCCGCGAAGATCGCTAAGCATGCGCACGCCGAGGGGATGACGTTGAAGGAAGCGGGGCTGGATTTGGGGCTGGTCGATGAAGCGACGTTCGATCGCGTGGTGCGGGCCGAGGATATGGTCGGGCGGTGAGAATCATTGCAGCCCCTCCCCTTGAGGGGAGGGGTTGGGGGTGGGGGATGCCTCGCAGAGAGTGTCGCCTGCCGCACTGCCCCACCCCAACCCCTCCCCTGAAGGGGAGGGGCTTTCCCACAGGTTACCCCTTGATCCGCGCCACCTCGGCTTCGAGCTTGTCGAGCGTCGTGCGCCAACCCTCAGGCGCGCCGCCGATCATGGCTTTGGCGGCCTCGTCGTAGATCTCATATTCCTGGCGCACCGACATCAGCGATCCATCACCGTCGTCGCTGAAGGTCACATAGGTCCGTACCGCGAACGGCGCGTTGCCGCTGTCGTCGACATGCGCGCCGGCCTCGAACGACAGGCTTTCATTCTCGACCACGTCGATGAAGCGGCCGTGGTTCCAGAATTTCTGGCCGTCGGGCGCCTGCATGCAGAGGTCGAAGCGGCCGCCGGGGCGACATTCGATCACCGCCTCGGGCGTGGTGAAATGTTCGGGGCTGAACCAGTTTTTCATATGCTCGGCCGTCGTCCAGGCCTGGAACACGATGGCGCGGGGCGCATCGAAATGGCGCTCGATCACGAGCGGTTCCGGGCGGATGATCGTCTTCTCGGTCATTTCTGCTGTCCTTTCAGGGTGTTGATATAGTCCTCCAGCTTATCGAGCCGGTTCTCCCACTCGCTGCGGCAATCGGCGGTCCAGCGTTCGACCAGGCCGAACGTTTCGGTGTCGATGCGGCAGGTCCGGACCCGCCCGGCCTTGTGCGACCGGACCAGCCCCGATTCCTCGAGCACCGCGAGGTGCTGCATGACGGCGGGGAGCGACATGGCGAAGGGGGACGCCAGTTCGCTCACCGACATCGGCCGAAGCGCGAGCCTTTCCACCATCGCCCGCCGCGTGGAGTCGGCGAGGGCGTGGAAGACGCGATCGAGGGAGGGTGATTCGTTAAGCATACGCTTAAGTATTCCGAGTCGAACACTTTAGCAAGTGCTTTAGTGTCAGGCGGCTCATTTTCCCGTCACCCCAGCGCAAGCTGGGGTCTCAGGCGAAGGCGCGATACGGCGTGAGATCCCAGCTTTCGCTGGGATGACGGCGTGGGAACCTTCCTCGCACTCCGGCTTTCAATCACGGATATTTCAAGGAGATACTGCGTGATCGGAGACCTCATCGCCGCTGCCATCGGCCGCAACATCGATCAGCGCGACGGCGAAGGCGGAACGCTCGGGGCGCTCGCCGGGGTCGCGACATGGAAGGTCGCCAGTCGAGTCGTTCCCGCCGCGATCGTGCTTGGCGGCGCGGCGCTCGGGGCACGCTATCTGATGCGCAAGTTCGGGAACGAACCCGCCAGCGCTTGACGCGCCCCCTGCGCGCACGCCACTAGCGCGCATGGTCGATCACCGTTCCTCGCAGCCGCCGGGCTTCAAGCGCCGTGGTTTGATGTTCGTACTGTCCTCGCCGTCCGGCGCGGGCAAGTCGACCATCGCCAACCGGCTGCTGGCGGAAGAGAACGGCCGGCTGAAGATGTCGATCTCCTACACCACCCGGCCGATTCGCCCGGGCGAGCAGGAGGGGCGCGAATATCATTTCGTCGACACAGATACGTTCAAGGACATGGTCGAGGACGACGCTTTCCTCGAATGGGCGCGGGTGTTCGACCAGCGCTACGGCACGCCGCGCGAGACGGTGTTCAAGGATCTCGAGGCCGGACAGGACATATTGTTCGACATCGACTGGCAGGGCGCGCAGCAATTGTTCCAGCTCGCCGGTGGTGACGTCGTCCGCGTGTTCATCCTGCCGCCGGGCCTGAAGACGCTGCGCGAGCGGCTAGAGGGGCGCAACACCGACAGCCAGGAAATCATCGAGCGTCGCATGGAGCGCGCGCAGGCCGAGGTCAGCCACTGGGACGGCTATGACTATGTCCTGGTCAATGACGATCTCGACGATTGTTTCGAGTGCGTCCAGACGATCCTGACGGCCGAACGGCTCAAGCGCTCGCGCCAGCGCGGGCTAATCGGGTTCATTCGCAAGCTGCCGGATAATTGACCAAGTCGGCGCTGGGTGATGAGGTGCTCGCCCGCCACAATTTCGCCCGTCATCCCGGGCTTGTCCCGGGATCCACCGTGCCGCGTATCCTGAACTGTTAGGGTTTGTCGCGCGGTGGATGCCGGCACAAGGCCGGCATGACGAATTAGGGGTTAGCTGACGAGGCTCAGAAACCGCGCGGCCGCCGCGAAGTCGTGCTGGCGGGTCTCGCGCGCTTTGACTGCCAGATCGTCCTCGCCCCAGTGCTCGGCCTGCCAGTCCTCGTCGAGATTGGCGGCCGCCCAGACCGCTTCGGCCTCCATCGCGCGCTCGGCGAGCGCGAGCGCCAGGACCAGCGACCCGGTGATCGTCACGATCGGTGACAGCGGCGCCAACTCGAACGGGCGGCGCGTGGCGATCGCGGCGCCCAGCCGCGCGATCGTCGCCTCGGGCTGGGGCCGGTGGATCACCCCGATGACGATCTCGAAATGGACGTCATAGCGGTCGCGCGCCCAATCGAGCGGCGGATCCCACAAAGCGGCCTGACGCGCGACCAGGTCGGGCGGGCTCTCGGCGCGATAGCAGAGGAGATCGCTCTCGCCATAAGCGGCGAGGCCAGCAGCGAAGGCGGCGGGATCGGGTGCGATACGGTCGATCGCGGCATTGGCCAGGCCGGTCAGCGGCATCGCGCGCGGGTCGATATCATCCGTTACTTCGCGCCATTCGTCGGCGACCGCTTCGGCCAACATGTCGGTCGGCAGCAATAGCGGCACGCGACCAGGGGTGCGCACGGGCCGCTCGTCGAGCCGCACGCCACGCTCGGCGTCGACCGTCACAGTCTTCCAGAACCGCTTCATCGCCGCGTCTTGGTCGTCCGCTTGGGCGCGTCTTCGTCGGGTGTGCGCCAGCGATGCGCGAGCGAGGCTGGAACCGCCCAGGACATGTAGAGCGCCGACAGTACGATCGCGACGCCCAGCACTTTTGGCGGCCAGGTAGGCGCCCGGCCGATCAGGATCACCGCGAACACTGCGCCGGCGATGGCGAGCAAACGGATCGCGGTGATGATCAGCCAGCGATTGCGGGATTGGATTGCGGAATCGGTCATCGTGCCTCCAGATGATGCGGCAAATCGGCGACGGCGAGCGCGACGCCATGCGCGCCCGCGGCGACCAGCTCGTCGGCGGGGTGATAGCCCCAGGCGACTCCCACCGCGCGGACCCCGGCATTGACTGCCATCAATATGTCGAAGCTGGTGTCGCCGATCATCACCGTACGCGCCGGGTCTGCGCCGGCCTCGGCGATCGCCGCCGCGATCATCGACGGATGCGGCTTGGACGGATGGCGGTCGGCGGTTTGCAAGGTGACGAAATGGTGCTTCAGGCCGTGCGCGGTCAGGATATGGTCGAGCCCGCGATCGGATTTACCGGTGGCGACCCCCAGCATCCAGCCATCGCCGGCGAGTTGCTCGACGATCGCGTCGATGCCGTCGAACAGCGGTTCATCGGCGAGCGCGCCGCTCGTCCGCATCGCGAAGAACTTGTCCTTATACGCTTGCGCCAGCCGACGGTGATCCACGTCGGATGCGTCGGGCAGCAGCGCCTGCATCGCTTCGACCAGGCTCAGCCCGACGATGCGGCGGATGCGGTCGCGCGACGGCACTTCGACCCGCGCCTCGGTCAACGCCTCTTCGACCGCGCGACAGATATTGGCCTGGCTGTCGACCAATGTCCCGTCGCAATCGAAGATCGCCAGTCTGGTCGTCGGACTGCTCACGCGTTGCGCATCCAGTGCGCGACGCCGCGCCGTCCCGACGCCTCGACGCCATCGGCGGCCGCCAGCCGCGCCGCTTCGGGCTTGTTCTGGCCGAGCTTGAGCGTACCGCGCCACGCGGCGATCTCCAGCCGGAAGCCGGTGATCGCGTTCGTCATCTTGCCGAACATGGCCGGATCCATCTTGGCGCGAGTCCATGGCACCTTGTCGAGCCGGCCTTCCTGTGTGGCGGTCAGTTGGTCGATCTGCGCGACGAGCGCGTCATGCTCCATCCGCCGCATCATGCCTTCGAGTTCGACCGCGACGTAATTCCAGGTCGGCACCTGATTGTTGTCGAGCCCGTACCAATCGGGGCTGACATAGCCGTCGGGCCCTTGCGCCACGAACAAGGCAGTCGCGCCGTCGAGATGACGGACGATGCCGTTGCCGCGCGCCAGATGGAGGCCGAGGGTCGCGTCGTCGAGCCACACGACCGGCACATGCGCGACGCGCGGGCCGTCGGGCGTCGCACAGAACAACGCGCCGAAACCGAGTTCGGCGACCAGCGCGCGCATCGCGTCGCGATCTTCCCAGCGGAACGCGGCATTGGGATGCATCAGCGGCCCCTGCGAGGCGGGCCCTTGGGGCTTGCGGGCTTGGAGCCCGAAGACTGGGGGCTTGACGACTTGCGACTTCCAGGCTTGGGACCCGCCGATCTGGCACCCGCGGGCTTGTTGCCCGAAGACTTGGATCCCGTGGACTTGCTACTTGCAGGCTTGGGACGCGACCCAGATTTGCGTGGCTCGACAGCGGCACCGCGGCTGCGGCGTTCGCCTTTGCGTTCCTTGCGCACCGTCTTGGCGTGCGCCTTCGCCCAAGCCTTTTTCACCTGCTTGGTCGGCGGCGCCGGTTCGTCGAGCGGCATCATGTTGCCCGCCATCTGGTCGAAGCCCAGGCCGGACAGGCTTTCCGCGAAATGGGTCGGCAATTCGGCCTCGACGTCGATCTTGCCGCCATCGGGATGGTCGACCGCGATGCGCCGCGAATGGAGGTGCATCTTGCGGCTGATTCCGCCGGTCAGGAACGCTTCGGGGCCGCCATATTTGCCGTCGCCGACGATCGGATGGCCGATCGCCGCCATATGCACGCGCAATTGATGCGTGCGGCCAGTGAACGGCTGCAACTCGACCCAGGCGGCGCGATTGCCGGCGCGCTCGATCACGCGATAGCGCGACCGTGCAGGTTGGCCCTCGTCTTCGTCGACATGCATTTTCTCGCCGCCGGTGCCCGGCTGCTTGGCGATCGGCAGCTCGATCATGCCGTCCTCGATCGACGGCACGCCGACCACCAATGCCCAATAGACTTTCTTGGCGGTGCGGCCCGAAAACGCTTTGGCGAAGAATGCCGCCGCGCGCGAGGTGCGCGCGACGAGCAAGGCGCCCGACGTGTCCTTGTCGAGCCGGTGGACCAGCTTGGGCCGGCCTTCATTGTCGAACTGCAGCGCGTCGAGCAGGCCATCGACATGCTGGAGGGTCTTGGTGCCGCCTTGCGTCGCCAGCCCCGGTGGCTTGTTGAGCACGAAGGCCTGGGCGTCCTGATGAATCACCAATTCGCGCGCAAAGGCGGTCTCGTCGTCGGTGAGGGGAGGGCGTTCGCGCTTGGGCTTGCCGGCGACCGGGACCGGCTCGGGCGGCGGGAAGCGCAAGGTCTGGCCCGCGGCGATGCGGTCGCCCGGTGCCGCGCGCGCGCCATCGACGCGCAATTGGCCGGTGCGCGCCCATTTAGCGACGGTGGTGAAGCTGGTGTCGGGCAAATGCCGCTTGAACCAGCGGTCGAGCCGGATGTCGTCGTCATCGGGCGCGACGATGAAGGTGCGGATCTCGCTCATGCCACCGCCCGGATCAGGTGCAGGCCGGCGAACAACGCGAGGATCGAGCCAATCGCCGAGATCAATACATACGCAATCGCCATACCCAATTGCCCGCGTTCGATCATCAGCACGGTGTCGAGCGAGAAAGCGGAAAAGGTGGTGAAGCCACCCAGCACCCCGACGCCGAGCAGCAGGCGAGCATGTTCGCTGCCGCCGGTGCGCGCCAGCATGCCGGCGAGCGTGCCCATCAGGAACCCGCCGATCAGGTTCACCGCAAGCGTACCCCAGGGATAATCGGGCCCGAACCAGCCGAGCGTCAGCTTGCCGACGAGGTAGCGCGCGGCGCTGCCCAGGGCACCGCCGGCCATGACGAGAAGGAAATTCATTCGCGCGCTGTAGCCGCACGCGGGCGTTCGGACAAACGGCGGTTTGGGAAGGGGAGTGCGCGCCATGCTAATCGTCACCCCGGCCCTGTGCCGGGGGCCAACCCTCCACAACGGAATCAAGCCGTTGTTGCGCATTGGATGCCGGGACAAGCACGGCATGACGAATTCTGATGAGGTCGCTTGATGGGCCCCGGCCTTCGCCGGGGCGATCGCTACTTGGTGGCGATCGGTTTCAGCATCGACGCGAACGGCGTGACCCTTGCTGTCCGTTATCGGGAGGGTGAGCTCGCGTCGATGCTGAAGCGGCTAGAAGAGATGAGAACCCAATCAGTTCCCGTTATTTGCGACTAAATCGACTTCGGTCCTGCCGTCACCGCGCTTTTCGACATAAATGACATAGGCGCCGCCGTCCTTGCCGCGGACGCCGCCCAGCACGTGCTGGGCGCCATCGGCCTGATGTTCGGCCGAATAGCCGGCGGCAGTGACGCGGCCATAATAATAATCGAGTACCGTCTGGACCGAGGCGCCGGTCGAGAAGCTGACGACGCGAAGCGCGCAGCCATTGCCGGCGACACCCGCCGCTTCGTCGACCCGGGCGTCGGGATAGAGCGGGATGTCGGCGGGCAGGCGCTGCACCCAAGCGGTCGAATATTGCAGACCACGCGCGCAGCCCGATGTGCGCTTGTCGGCCTGGCGCTGGGCCAGTGCTCCGAGTGTCACCGAATCGCGTTTGACCTTGCATTGCGGGCAGTCGCCGGCCGAGGCAGGGGCCGGTTTGCTGCCGCCGCTCGACGAACCGGTGCCGTCGGCGACATTGGTGCCGTCGGTCTTGGACGGCGCCACCGAATCGGGCGGGGTCGCCCCCGAATAGGGCTGTTGCGGCGGGCGGACGGCGTCGTTGTTGGCCTGACCGGTCAGCGCGGGATCGACCATGATCTGATCCTGGAGCGCGCTCATCATCGCCGGGTCGCGACTATTGCCTGTCGTATTGCCGCCGGCCAGTTCGGCATCGAGCGAGTCGATATTGCTGTCGGCGGGCGGCTTCGATCCGCACGCGGCGAGCGCAAGCGGGGCAAGTGCCCAGGCCAGATTGCGAAAGGTGATGCCCACCCAAAAAACTCCGATCGGTTCGGCGCTCGCCATGCCTGCGAAGTGGTTAAGAAACGGCCTATGATGACGACATTGGACTTGCGCCCGAAGTGTATTGCCCACATATGACGCGACATGCTCAATGTGCTCTCGATCATCATCGGCGTGATCCTGCTGGTCGTCACGCTCGTCGCCTTGATCCCTTTTCTGGGCTGGCTGAACTGGCTCGGGCTGCTGATCGGTGCGGTTGGGCTGCTATTCGGCGCGCTGTCGAAGAACAAGGCGGGGCTGATCATCAACCTCGTCCTGATGGCGATTGCCGCGTTCCGCCTGTTCCTCGGAGGCGGCATCCTGTAAGATAGTCCCGCGCGCCCGTCCGCTTAGAGGCGGGAGGCTTAGGGGACGTCATATGCGCTACCGTTTCGGGGTGGGCGTCGCGATGCTGGGGCTGGCCGCTCCCGCTTATGCTGACGCTTGGGATTTCATCCTGATCAACAATTCCGGCAAGGAAATCACGCTGATCGAACTGTCGCCGGCCGGTGCCAATCAATGGCAGAAGAACAAGGTCGACGAAGGCGAGAAGCCCAAGAACTTCAAGGTCGGCGGCCGAAATACGGTCCATTTCGACAAGGCCGCGTCGCAGTGCAAATGGGAAATCAAGGCGACCTTCGCGGACACTAGTTCCGCTGTCTTCCCGGCGGTCAATCTGTGCGACGCCTCATTCGTCACGATCCGCTTCAACGGCACGACACCCGTCTCGAGCGCGAACTGACGCGAAACGAGGGCCCGGTCGGGGACCGGACCCTCGCATTTTTATCGCCTGAACGATCAGGATCTTAGCGGCACTGCACCCGGCCGCGGTCGATCGAGGACCCCAGCGCCGCACCACCCGCGACGCCGAGCAGGGTGCCGAATGTCGCCGAGCGTCCATTCGACAGGGCGTTGCCAAGCAGCCCGCCCAGCGCCGCGCCGGCGATCAGTCCAGTCGTGCCGTCCGAACGTCGGCAATAATAGCGTCCGTCATAGCCGCGATAGACGCGGTCGTTCCGGCTCAGGTGATAGGGACGATAATAGCGGCCGTCGCGATAATAGCGGTCGGCATAATAATATCGCTGACCCGGCTCCGTCCGGTTCCAGTCGTACGAGCGATAGCGGCGCCAGTCGCGCGTGTCCCTGCGGTAATCCCTGCGCGCATCGCGAATCTCGCCGTTGCGCTCGCGATTCGCGCGCTGGACGTCGCGCCAATTGTCGGCATGACGCAAATCCTTGCGGTAATCCTTGTTGGCGTCGCGGACCTCGTCGCGATATTCCTTGCGCGCCTGGTACGGATTGTCCTGGGCCATCGCCGCGATCGGGGTAATCGTCACGCTGGTGGCCAGGGCGGCCATGATTAGCCGTCGCATCATCATTCTCCCGTTGTTTGGGTGCGGTTAAAACAAACCGCACGGCCGGGAGGTTGCGTGAACGTAGAACTACCTCGCGTTCATCGGAGCGACAGTTGGCGTGATGCCGTTTCAGGAAGCTGAAACGGTCGCGGGCTGGCACCGTATCAGCGAAGCTGAAAAAACACGTCAGCCGTTGAGCGTGTGGGTCAGCGTGATCTCGGCATTGAGCACTTTCGACACCGGGCAATTGGCCTTGGCGTCGGCGGCGATGCGCGCGAATTGAGCCTCGTCGATACCCTCGATATGAGCGGCGAGCGTCAGGTCCGAACGCGTGATCGCGAAACCTTCGCCCTGCTTGTCGAGCGTCACCTTAGCGTTGGTTTCGAGCGTGCCGGCGGTAAAGCCCTCGCGAGCGAGTGCGAAGCTGAGCGCCATGGTGAAGCAACTGGCATGCGCCGCCGCGATCAGCTCCTCGGGATTGGTGCCGGGTTCGTCGCCGAAGCGGGTGTTGAAGCCGTATTTCTGGTCGCTGAGGACGCCGGATTGGGTTGAGACGTGGCCGACACCGTCCTTGCCGAAGCCTTCGTATTTTGCCGATCCGCTGCGTGTGGGCATGGTGCATTCCTCATAGAAGAAGGGCGCGGCCCTTGCGAACCGCGCCCCATTTAATCGTATCGCCTTAGCGGCAACGACGCTTCTTGGTGATCGTCTTGTCGATCGCCTGACCACCGAACGCGCCGGCGACGCCGCCGACGATCGTGCCGAGCGTCTTGTCGCCGCGGCCGGCGACACCATGGCCGATCAATGCACCGGCCACGCCGCCGACCACCAGGCCGGTGGTGCCGTTCGAGCGGCGGCAATAGGTGCGGCCGTCACGGCCGCGCCATTCGCGATATTGCGAGCGACGGGCATCGGCCTGCGTGAGCGGAATGACCGCCGAGGTGACCATCGACGCTGCGCTGAGCGCGAGCAGAACTTTACGCATATTGTTTCCCTTGCTTGGTAGTGGATGTGATTCAATGCCGGGTGCGTAACGTTCTCGCAGCGATTGGGTTGCATGGCGTGCCGAATCCGGGACGAAATGATCGCGCGACACTTTGTTTCAAGGCTGCTGCCATCTGTGCACGTTATCCACGTTATCCACAGGGCCTGGTGCGTGTTTCGTGCTTGGTGCGACTCGGCTTTGGTGACAGCATGATGACATCAGGAACGAGAGCGGTTCACCGAGAAATCGGAAGAAAGTTCAAGAACTTGATCTTCGAGAAGGTGCATCCGACCCGCAAGGGGAGGAGGGCGGTTTCGAGGTAGGGACGGCAGCGCTGCTGCGTCCGATTGGAGCGCGCAAGCGCGACGGCCGGACTATGCATCTGACGGACCGAACGCGACCAGGAAGCTTTCGGGCGGAATGATCGCGGGTCGCAGCGGAACGCTGTTCATCGAACCGGGCAACCGGGGAAATGGAAAGGGCATCGAGGCGACAAAGCGAAGACAGGATGCTTCGGCAAACTATCTTCGTAGGCCGCCGGTGGTCGGGTTGCTGAGACTCTTCGGATGATCGCGCCCGGCCCCGACGACCGACCCGGGAAGCTCAGGTGGGTCTTCGGATCAAACCGAGTGGAACGGCGCGATACCGGGGCAGCTTTCGGGCCAGCCGGGTAGAGCAAACCGCGATGGACGAAATGCCTTCGGGTGGTTCGGCCGGAGCGGAGCCGAGGGAAGAACGTCGCAAGACGATCCGAACGAAGCAAACGCGAGATTCCTGGGACTTTCGGGTCAGAGGGGTGGAGCGATCCGCGAAGGGAGAAGTGTCTTCGGATAGTTCGACCGGAACGGTGCAAAGGGAGGAACGTCGCAAGACGATCCGAACCGAGCAAAGCGCGAAACCTGGCGCCGTCTTCGGACAGCACGGGCGTAGCGAGCCGCCGAAACCAGAAAGCGCGGTCAGGTCGCAAGACATGATGAGCGGATCGAAGTCCGGCGACAGGGGAGTCGGTGGCAACACCGGCTCCCCAATTGCGTTTGGGGACTGGCGACATAGTCGGCTGTCCACCCCTGCTCCCCCGATTCCGCCCTCATTTATCTTTAGCCCTCTCCCGTATACGGGAGAGGGTTGGGTGAGGGTCTTCTTTCTTCTTTCAAGCAGCTGGAATTCAAGAAGAAAGAAGACCCTCACCTCCCACCGCCTTCGGCGGCGGGTCCCTCCCTCTCCCGCAAGCGGGAGAGGGAATTATCTTCCGAGCTTGCTTGCCGCGAGCGCCTTGAGATCCGCTAGCGGGCGCCGGCTGACGTACGGGATGCACTTTTTGCGGGGAACACCTTACCCTCGCTCTTAGGGGATAAGCACCGTTTACGTTTGGGGGAGCCTAGACACCTTTGGTTCGTCATCCGGGCTTTGCAGAACTCAAACCCTGTGGCGAAGCCTGGTTCGTCGCGCTACCCTTCGTCCGATGCTCCCCCACACCCCAGAATGGCTCCCCGCGATCGCGCCGTGGCTTGATCTGGCCGGGCTCGTCGTATTCGCCGCGTCGGGCGCGCTCGCGGCGGCGAGGCGCGGGCAGACGATGGTGACGCTCTGCTTCTTCGCGCTCGTCACCGGTGTCGGCGGCGGGACGGTGCGAGACCTGCTGATCGGGGCGCCGGTATTCTGGATCCATGACAGCCGCGCGGCGGCGGCGTGTTTGGCGGTTGCCTTCGCCGTGTGGCTGACTCCCGTCCGATGGTGGCGCGGGGCGGCGCTCGACTGGTTCGATGCGGTCGGGCTCGCCGCTTATGCCGTATTCGGCGCGGCCAAGGCGATCGGGTTCGGCGTGCCCCCGGTGCCGGCGGCGCTGATGGGCGTGGTGACGGCCTGTGTCGGCGGGATCATCCGCGACGTGCTGGCGGGGGAGCCGTCGATCATCATGCGGCCCGAAATCTATGTCACAGCGGCCGCGCTGGCGTCAGGCTCCTATGTCGCTTTGGGGTTGCTCGGCGTGCCGCTACCGGTTGCCGCGGCCATTGCTGCCGTCGCGGGGTTCAGCCTGCGCGCGGCGGCGTTGCACTGGAAGCTGGCGCTGCCGGCCTATCGCAAGGGCGAGCCGGGCTAGCGCGCTTCGCAAGCACGGGTTGGGCGACGCGGGGCAAAGCGCAGCCCGGTGACGAACGCCACCGCGGCCAGCACGATCATCACGCCGGCGAAGATCTCGCTGGCCCTGACCGGTCCGGCCACGGCGCCGACCATCGCGACGCCGATCACCGGAAGCGAATTGCCGATGAAACAGATCACCAGATAGACCGAGACCAACCCCGCGCGGCGGTCGGCGGGTGCGATCGTGTTGACGATCTCGAGGCTGCCACGATAGCCGAGCGCCAGTGCGATGCCGCCACATGTCGTTCCCAGCATCAACAATGCGAGGCTCTGCTGCGACTGAGCGAGGACCAGCAGCGCGAGCGCCGGCGCGATCGTCACCAACCCGCTCAGCATCGCCATCCGGCTCGACAGGCGCCGCGTCGCCAGCATCGTCGCGGCGGCGACCGCGAACAATTGCGCCAGGATCGCGCCGCTGATCGCCGGACTGGCGAGATGCATCGCCTGGTGCAGGATCGACGGCACCAGCGCCGCGTAGAAACCGACAAAGGCGAACGTGGCGAACGAGGTGATGGCGGGCGCGACAAAGGCGGCGCGCGCGTCCTGCGGCAGCGCGAATTGCGGGCGGAACAACGCGGCGTCGATCGCGCGGGTTGAGACCGTCTCGCGAGTCCGCGTCACTATCACGGCGACCGTGGCGATAGCGGCGCCATAGACCAGAAAGGGCAGGGCAAGCGGCAGCGGTGCGTAGCTCGCGAGCAGCCCTGCGATCAACGGCCCCAGGCCAATCCCCGCCATGTTGGCCTGGATCGCGAGCAGGGTCGCGCGGGGGCGGTCGTCGGGTCGGAGGTCGACCAGCCAGGCAGTGCCGGTGCCCGATGCTAGCCCAACGGCGAGGCCGCTGACGACGCGTCCCGCGAACAGCCATGCCGTGCTGTGCGCTGTCAGGAAGACCGACGCCGCGACCAGGCACAGGCCGATCGCGGCGAAGGCGATCGGGCGTCGGCCGATGCGATCCGACAGCCGGCCGAGGAACAGCAGCGCTGAGAGATTGCCGATGACATAAGCGGCATAGACGATCGTCAGCACGACGGCGGAGAAGCCGAACTGTGCCTGATACAAGGCATAAAGCGGCGTGATCATCGTGCTGCCGGCAAAGCCGATCGCGATCAGTCCCATCGCCGCCGCGGTGCCGCGCCGAGCCTGGGTTTGCGAAGACAGGTGGTTCATGCCGGGGACAACGCGCCGTCCCGGCACAGGTGCCGACACTTAGGTCGGGACCGAACTATCGCGGTGTCAGGCGCGGATCAGACCGACCTCGGAAAACGGCTTGGGCTCGGCCGGTGGGATCGCGGCATCGTTGAGCTCGCGCTGCCAGAAGCCGACGTCGATCCAGCGACCCTGCTTGAAGCCGAGCTCGCGCAGCACACCCTGACGGCGGAACCCCGCCGCTTCGTGCAGCCCGATCGTATAGTCGTTAGGCAGCGAAATCACGCTCACCGCCTGGACGAATCCCTGTGCGCGCAACGTGTTGATCAGCGCGGGATAAAGTAGCCGTCCGACGCCTTGTCCCTGGACCGGTCCGGAGACGTAGATCGAGGTCTCGACGACATAGCGATAGGCCGGCCGTTCGCGGAACTTGGTGGCATAAGCATAGGCCAGGACGGCATCGCCATCCTCGACGCCGTTGGTGGCGACGATCCACGGATAGAGCCCATCGCTCGCCGTCATGCGGTTACGCATCGCGCGCGCGTCGGGCGCCTCCGTCTCGAACGAGACCGTCGCGGTCAGCACATACGGCGCGTAGATCGCCGCGATCGATGCTGCATCCTCGGGCCGCGCGGGGCGCAGCGCGATCACTGCCAGATCGCCTTGATCAGCATCTGCGCCAGGGTGCGGTCGTCGGCATCGGAGCGGGCGTCGGAGAAGCCGGCGCATTCGAGGCAGCGTGCCTGGACCGAATTGACCGTCGCCAGCCGCTTGGCATCGCCCAGCGCGCGGGCGAACACGTCCTGACGCTGCGCGGCAAGCATCGCGAACAGATCGCCCGCCTTGGCGTCGTCGGTCGCGCTGGCGTCGTCATCGTCATTGTCGGCAAAGCCCTGGACCAGCTTGGCGAACCAGCCGGGCTGCTTTTCCAGATAGACGCGGCGCACGTTCTTGGCGTCGATCCCGGCGCGCTTGGCGGCTTCCGCAACGGCGTCGTCGAGCGAGCCGAAACGATCGACCAGCCCGAGCTGACGCGCGGTGCCGCCGTCCCAGACACGGCCCTGGCCAATCTCGTCGACGCGTTGCGGCGTCATCTTGCGGGCGGTAGCGACCCGGCCGATGAACTCGGCATAGCCATGTTCGATCGACGCCTGCAGGATCGAATCGACCTGGGGACTGGTGCCGCCAAAGACGTCGGGCTGGCCCGACAGGGGGGTGGTCTTCACCCCGTCGGTTGTGATGCCGAGCTTCTTGAGCGAATTCTCGAAGGTCGGGATGATGCCGAAAATGCCGATCGACCCGGTGATCGTATTGGGCTCGGCGAAGACCACGTCGCCGGCAGTCGACACCCAATAGCCGCCCGATGCGGCGAGCCCGCCCATCGAGACGACGATCGGCAGCTTTTGCGCCTTGGCTTCGAGCACCGCCTTGCGGATCGTCTCGGACGCCAGCGCCGACCCGCCGGGCGAGTCGATGCGCACGACGAGCGCCTTCAGGTCCTTCTTGGCCAGGCCGTCGAGCACTGCCTTGGCGATCGTGTCGCCGCCGGCGGTGCCGGGTCCGGCCTTGCCGTCGATAATATCGCCGGCGACGGTGACGATGCCGATCTTGTCGCCGGAGGTGGACATCGGGTGCGCTGCGACGAAATCGTCATATTTGATCGCGGCGAAGCTACCGGCGACCTTTTTCGGACCGTCACCCGCCAGTTGCGCCACGCGCTTGCCGAAAGCCAGCCGATCGCCGAGCTTGTCGACCAGGCCGGAGGCGAGGTTGGCGTGCGCGATATCGCCCTTGGTCGCGGCGATCGCCTGATCCGGCGCGGTCAGAAAGGCGTCGATCTGCGCCTTGGGCCGCGCCTTGTGGATCAGGTCCTTCCACTGGCTGAAGATCGATGCGTAGAGCGCGGTGAGCGCTTCCTTCGCTTCTGGCGACTGCGCGTCGCGCTCATAGGGTTCGACGAACGACTTGAACTTGCCGACGCGATAGACGTGGACGTTGACGCCGAGCTTGTCGATCAAGCCCTTGTAATAGAGCTGGTTGCCGCCGGGACCCATGAACAGCGTGCCGCCCATCGGGTTGAGCCAGACCTCACTGGCATTGGCGGCGAGCAGATAGCTGCCGTCGGTATAGGCAGTGGCATAAGCCAGCACTGGCTTGCCCGATGCCTTGACCCGGCCGAGCGCATTGGCGACCTCGGTCACCGCAGCGGGATAGCCGCCGCCATAGCCGTCGAGATCGAGCACCACGACCTTGACCCGCGAATCGTCCTTGGCCGCATCGATCGCGCGGACCAGGTCACGCAGGCGGAATTGGTGCTGCTTGCCGCCACCTTGCATCGCGGCGAACGGGCTGACGTTCTCCGGCTGTTCGACGATCGGGCCGTCGAGCTTGAGCAGCAGCGCCCCGTCGCGGACCGTGCTGTTGGGCTTGGCTGACAGAGCGGCAAATAAGATGCCGAAGAACAGCAGCATGAAGATCAACACCAGGCCGTCCTTGATGCCGACCAGAATCTTCCAGGCGCCGCGTACCAATTTCACGTCGATCGTCTCCCACTGCGCCATGCAGCGTGTCTTAAAGCCGCGATAGCCGCAAGTGTGATGGTTGAGCAATACGCATGATTTGGATTAGAGGCCGCGGACTTATGGTCGCGTTAGCTGCCCCCATGCCGCTGGCCGGCCCTGTCCCTGCCTCGACGCGCGCCGAGCTGTGGGCGCTGTTTCGCCTGTCCGGCCCGCTGGTCGGCGCGAATCTGCTGCAGATGGGCGTCTATGCCGTCGACGTGATGTTCGTGGCGCGGCTGGGCGCGATCGATTTCGCCGCGGCGACGCTGGGCGTGTTCCTGTTCAGCCTGATCATGTGGGCGATGATCGGCTTCACCGGCGCCTGCGCGCCGATCATCGCCGCCGAACTGGGTGCGCGGGCACATGCCGTTCGCCAGGTAAGGCGGTCATTCCGCATGGCGATGTGGCTGGGGCTGATCAGCGGGCTGTTCTTCATGGTGGTGCTCGCGTTCAGCCGGGAGATCCTGCTGCTGTTGGGGCAGGATCCGCGGGTGGCGGCACGCACCGGCGCGTTCCTCGACATCCTGTTGTTCATCATGGTGCCCAATATCTGGGCGGGAGTGATGCGCACCGTCGCCGCCGCGCTCGGCCGGCCGGGCTGGGCGATGCTGGTGACGGCGGGCGCGCTCGGCATGGGCGCGCTGGGCAATTGGTTGCTGGTGTTCGGCCATGCCGGCTTTCCCGCGCTGGGGCTGGAGGGATCGGCGATCGCCAGCCTGGTCACCGCGATCGCGATGATGCTGGCTTATGCCGCGATCCTGGCGTTCGACGGCAAGCTGCGCCGCTACCGCCTGTTCGGCAAATGGTGGCTGCCGCATTGGACGCGGATGGGCGAAATCGCGCGGCTCGGCGCGCCGATCGCACTGACCTTTACGCTCGAAGGCGGGCTGTTCGGTGGCGCGGCCTTCCTGATGGGACTGATCGGCGTGACCGAAGTCGCGGCGCACGCCATCGCGCTCAACATCGCCGCGCTCGCCTTTCAGGTGCCGTTCGGCATCGCCCAGGCGGCGACGATCCGGGTCGGCATGGCCTATGGCGCGCGCAACCGCGTCTGGATCGGCCGCGCCGGCTGGGCGTCGATCGTCACCGGCACCGGCTTCATGGTGCTGACCGCGACGACGATCTGGATCGCGCCGAAGCTGATCGTCGGGATCTACGTCAATGTCGACGACCTGGCGCGGGCCCGCGAAGTGACGCTGGCGATCCAGTATCTGGCCGTCGCCGCGATGTTCCAGTTGTTCGACGGCGCGCAAGCGGTCGCGGCGGGCGCGCTGCGCGGGCTGCAGGATACGCGCATTCCGATGGTGGTCGCGGCGTTCGGCTATTGGGTGGCCGGGTTCGGCACGGCGATCCTGTTCGGTTTCCATTTGCATTGGCAAGGCGTCGGCATCTGGGTCGGGCTCGCGGTCGGGCTGGCCGTCGTCTCGGCGCTGCTCGTCGCGCGCTGGGCGATGCGCGAGCGGCTGGGATTGCTGCCCGCGACCGGCTGACCCGGTCCGTCGCGGGTTCGAGTGCGCTCGCCCCGCTTAAGCAAAAGAATCTTCCGACCCCGTTGACGAGTTGGAAGACGAGACACATATGCGCTGCGTTGGCACTCGGGGGAACTGAGTGCTAATCCCAATTCAATTCCTATTGAGGGACTCACGCAAATGAACTTTCGTCCGTTGCATGACCGCGTCCTCGTCCGCCGTGTTGAGGCGGAAGAGAAGACTGCGGGCGGGATCATCATCCCCGACACCGCCAAGGAAAAGCCGCAGGAAGGCGAAGTCGTCGCCATCGGCACCGGCACCAAGAGCGAGGACGGCAAGGTCACCCCGCTCGACGTCAAGGCCGGCGACCGCATCCTGTTCGGCAAATGGTCGGGCACTGAGGTCAAGGTCAATGGCGAAGACCTGTTGATCATGAAGGAAAGCGACATCCTGGGGATCGTCGGCTGATCAATTCCGTCACCCCAGCGCACGCCGGGGTCTCAAGCACCATAAGCTCCCAGCTTTCGCTGGGATGACGAACCATAAGGAAAGGTAGCCAGCATGGCAGCCAAAGACGTTAAATTCAGCCGCGACGCGCGTGAGCGCATCCTGCGCGGCGTCGATATCCTGGCCGACGCGGTCAAGGTCACGCTCGGTCCGAAGGGCCGCAACGTCGTGATCGAGAAGTCGTTCGGCGCTCCGCGCATCACCAAGGACGGCGTTACCGTCGCCAAGGAAATCGAACTCAAGGACAAGTTCGAGAATATGGGCGCGCAGATGATCCGTGAGGTCGCGTCCAAGACCAACGATCTCGCCGGCGACGGCACCACCACCGCCACCGTGCTCGCCCAGGCGATCGTTCGCGAGGGCATGAAGTCGGTCGCGGCCGGCATGAACCCGATGGACCTGAAGCGCGGCATCGATCTCGCGGTGACCAAGGTCGTCGAGGACGTGAAGGCGCGCTCGAAGCCCGTCTCGGGTTCGAACGAGATCGCCCAGGTCGGCATCATCTCGGCCAATGGCGATACCGTCGTCGGTGAGAAGATCGCCGAAGCGATGGACAAGGTCGGCAAGGAAGGCGTGATCACCGTTGAAGAGGCGAAGGGTCTCGAATTCGAGCTCGATGTCGTCGAGGGCATGCAGTTCGACCGCGGCTATCTGTCGCCTTACTTCATCACCAACCCGGAGAAGATGACGGTCGAACTCAACGACCCGTACATCCTGATCCACGAGAAGAAGCTGTCGAACCTGCAGGCGATGCTCCCGATCCTGGAAGCGGTCGTCCAGTCGGGCCGTCCGCTGCTGATCATCGCCGAGGACATCGAGGGCGAGGCGCTCGCCACGCTCGTGGTCAACAAGCTGCGTGGTGGCCTGAAGGTCGCCGCGGTCAAGGCGCCGGGCTTCGGCGATCGCCGCAAGGCGATGCTCGAGGACATCGCGATCCTGACCAAGGGCGAGATGATCTCGGAAGACCTGGGCATCAAGCTCGAGACCGTCACCATCGGCATGCTCGGCACCGCCAAGCGCGTCTCGATCGACAAGGACAACACCACCATCGTCGATGGCGCCGGTGATGCCGATGCGATCAAGGGCCGCACCGAAGCGATCCGTCAGCAGATCGAGAACACCACGTCGGATTACGACCGTGAGAAGCTCCAGGAGCGTCTGGCCAAGCTCGCGGGCGGCGTCGCGGTGATCAAGGTCGGCGGTGCTTCGGAAGTCGAGGTCAAGGAGCGCAAGGATCGCGTCGACGACGCGCTGCACGCGACCCGCGCGGCCGTCGAAGAAGGCATCGTCCCCGGTGGCGGTACCGCTCTGCTCTACGCGACCAAGGCTCTCGAAGGTCTCAAGGGCGCCAATGACGACCAGACCCGCGGCATCGATATCGTCCGCAAGGCGCTCTATGCGCCGCTGCGCCAGATCGCGCAGAATGCCGGTCATGACGGCGCGGTGATCTCGGGCAAGCTGCTCGAGGGCAACGACCCGTCGCAGGGCTTCAACGCCCAGACCGACGTGTACGAGAACCTCGTCACTGCCGGCGTGATCGATCCGACCAAGGTCGTTCGCACTGCGCTGCAGGATGCGGCCTCGGTTGCCGGCTTGCTGATCACCACCGAAGCGGCGGTGTCGGAATTGCCGGAAGACAAGCCCGCCATGCCCATGGGCGGCGGCGGCATGGGCGGCATGGGCGGGATGGACTTCTGATTTCGGACGGGAGCAGCGAGAGCTGCTTCCGACACGAAATCGGAACGGACGGCGGGTCTTCGGCCCCGCCGAATATCCCGACCGACGTCAGGCMGCGGSTTCGCCGCTGCCCCGCCCCCAAAAAGAAAGGCCGACGGAGCGATCCGCCGGCCGGTCGTTTTATCCCGTCAGTAAAACGAAAGCTCGAAAAGCCGGCTATCGGATGGCTTGCCGTCTGCGGGTGTCTGCTCTTGCTCAGCTTTGTTCTGGGCAGGATCGACGACGCCACCGAGTTGGCGCCGGACCACAGCAACGTCATCGGATGGGATTTCGCAACAGGCGTTGTTGTCGCTCTCGTCGGCGCTGTCGTCCTGTGGCCGACGACAAATTCATGGCCGGCCTACAATCGGATCGGCTTCACGATCGCCAGTTCTTTTCTGAGTTTTTTGGCGGTCTCGATGACGCTCCTGCCGGCGAGCGAGATCGTCGAGGGATGGATCGACTTTCCGCCCGCGAAGACAGTCACATATCGGCAGGTGCCAATCGCGATATCGCGAGCTTATCGGACGCATGGAAAAGGTCAGAGCTGGAACATCCAGACCATGCCGCTCTGGTCGAATATCGAGATCAGCGAAGATGACTATGCCTGGATGCTCGCCCATCGGCGTCCTGGGGACGTTGCGTCAGGTCCGGACGAGATAAAAAGCGAGGGGTATTTCTGCGTTCTGGCCAGCATCCAGAAGGCCGGGGATGCCATTCGGATACTCCATGGAGGGCGGGCGGGGCTGCCACGCGGAAGTATCGAATTGTGTCCTTCCGACGTCCAGAAAACGACCTAAGCAACGACGGTCGTTGAACTAAATCTGTCTTGCGTGCCCCGATACAGCATCGCCACATTGCACCGCGCGTAGCGCTTGCCGAACTCTTCCATAATTCCCTCGTCGTGCACGAACCCTGCCTTCTCATAGAGATGCACGCCCGCTGCACCCTTGGCGTTGCTCAGCAGATACAGCCGGTCGCACCCCAGCGTGAAGGCGCGCTCGATCGTCGCGTGGAGCAGGAATTCGCCCGCTTTGCGCCCGCGCGCTTTCGGCACGACGCCCATCTTGGTCAACTCGAACTGACGCTCGCCGGTCTTCTGCAGCGCGCATGTCCCGACGATACCGAGCTCGGGATCCTCGACGAACAGCACGTCGCCGCCCGGCTCGATCAGCCGTTCGCGCGGGTGGCTGAGCACGTCGATATCGGTTGGTTCGAGCGTGTACATGTCCTCGATCCATTGCGCGTTGATGCGATAGAAATCGGGCGCGAGTTCATCGCTGAACCGGCGGATGGCGAGGCCGCCGCGCGGGCGCCGCTCGAGCGGTTGCGCGGCGAGCGCGGTCTCTATCGCGGCGATCTGCGCCAGGAAGGCATCGACGTCGCACACTTCGGCAACCGCGGCGCGCAGCCGCGGCCACAGCACCGTCCTCGCCAGGTCCATCGCCTCGTGACCCTTGTCGGTCAGCGCGATCGTCCGGGTACGCTGGTCGCGTTCGTCGCGGCTGGTCTCGATCAGGCCGAGGTCGAGCAGTCGTGATTGGATGCGCGTCACGGCGGGCTGGCTGATCCCCATCCGCTCGGCCAGATCGCCCACCGTCTGGGGACCGTGACGATGAAGCGCGGTGAGGAGGGGCATCTGGCTCGGCTGGGTCGGCAGGTTGCAATCGGCAGCGATGCGTTCGGCGCCGCTCTGGAAGCGTTCGGCCAGTCGCTTGAGGCGGCTGCCGAGCATAACCGCTCCCTCGAACGCTATCGCATCGTCGACCATCGAATCGTCCTCGTGTTGCTATAAATATAACGTGATATATATCGCGTTATGGAGTCAAGCCCAGATCAGAAAAATCTCCCCTCGCCGAAAGGACTTTGGCCGTCCGTTAACTATAAAGTAGCGCCGGTCGGGCAAGCCGCTGGAGTGCGCGCGCTTCTGCCTCGATTGCCTTTGCTGCTGTTGCCGCTGGCGCTGTTCCTTGCGCTATTCCACCCGGCAACGCTCGATATCGGCAATGCCGGCTGGCTGATCCGTGGGTCGGACAATGGTGAGAATGCGCTGGGGATTCACGCGTGGCTGCACGATCCTGCGCCGGGCGTGCTGCGGACGCGCCAGCTCAACGCCCCCGACGGCGTGCCTTTATTGTTCACCGACAGCAATCCGCTGATTGGTATCGCAGCGCGGCCGCTCGCCTCGCTGTTGCCCACCGATGCGCAGTTCGTCGGTCCATGGATTCTGGTCTGCCTGTTCCTGCAGGTCTTCTTCGCTTGGCTGTTGCTCAGGAAATACGCACCAGGGCCGATCGCCTTATGGTGTGGCGTGATTCTGCTCGCTGCGCTGCCAACGCTCGCCAATCGCTATGTCCACGCCAATCTGATGGCGCACTGGCTGATCCTGTGGGCGCTGTGGCGCTTCCTCGATCCGGGGCGGGCCGGATCGAACCGGGGCTGGGCGGTGCTGCTGCTGATCGCGGCATTGGTGCACAATTACCTGCTGATGATGGTCGGCGCGATCTGGCTGACCGCAATGATCGAGCGCTTCGTGATCGCGGATCGGCGTGGGCGCGTCGTCCTGGTTGGCGGCGCGGCGGTGATTTTGGCGATGGTCGCGGGTCTCGCCTGGCTGCTCGGGGCCGGAGAGGCGCATACGCTGGCGGGCAATTACGGCGCGTTCGCGATGCCGATCGACGCGCCCATAAACCCAGGCACGCCGGTTTATTCGCGCCTCCTGCCGTCTGTCGCGCAACGCGCCGGGCGCGGGTTCGAAGGATTCCAGTATCTCGGTGCCGGCTTGCTCCTGCTGTTCCCGATCGCGGTGGTGGTCGCGTGGAGGCGACCGGCGGCGGACAACCAGCGTTCGTCGTTACGTCGCTTGCGCTGGCTGATCCCCGCGCTCGTCGCGCTGACCTTGCTCGCGATCAGCAATTATCCCGATGTCGCCGGGCAGATGCTGCCGCGCATCCCGTTGCCGAGTTTTCTCATAGCGGCGCTGGATTTGGTCCGCGCATCGGGCCGGCTGTTCTGGCCGGTCGCCTATGTGCTCGTGCTGGCCGCAATCCTTGCAGCTTATCGGCTACCGCGTGCCCAGGCCGACGGCCTGCTCGTATTGCTGCTGGCGATCCAGATCCTCGATCTGTCAGGCATGGCGGCCGTGGTCCGCGCACAGAGTGCCGAGGCCGGTGCGCATCGCCTCTACGTCTTGACGCCCGATCTCCGCTGGGATCGCGCGATCGCGGCGGCGAGCGACGTCACCTTCGTACCGCCCGACGCGACGCGTGATCTCTCGCTGTTCCAGGAAGTCGCCTGGCGCGCGGTAGGCCAGGGCAAGCCTGTCCGATTGGTCTATGCGGCACGCGATTCGGTTGCGACCGTCGAGCGCCAGCGGCGCGAGCTGGCGGCGTTCACCGCGGGGCAGGTCGATCCGCACCGCCTCTACGTGCTGGCGCCCAACGTCGCGGTGCCCGCGACGGCGGCCGGGCGGCTCACACGGATCGATAATATTCCGGTGATCCTGCCCGTCGGTGCGCTAACCCGCTAATACACACTTCCCTTTGGCCAGTCGTCGCGGCAGGATGAGTGCGTCCACTCGATGCCGGTCCACCGGCGCGCTCAAAGGGAAATAGCATGACCGAACTTTCGCGCCGTGAGGCGATGACCGCCGCGGCGATGATTTCGATCGCCGCGGCGATGCCGGCCTGGGCGCAGGACGCGGCGCCCGGTGCGATGTGGGATTTGACCGACCTTTATCCCAACGACGCTGCCTGGGACGAAGCGCGCAAGAAGACGTTGGCCGAGGTGCCGGGCCTGGCCAAGTATCAGGGCAAATTGGGCGAAAGCGCCGAGACGCTCGCGGCCTTCCTGGTCGCTCAGTCCGATATCGGCCGTGCCGCGAGCCGGGTCTATACTTATGCCAGCCTCAATGCTGACGCCGATCTGCGCGTCTCGGCCAATCAGGAGCGCCAGGCGCAGGCGATCGACCTGTTCACCGCGTTGGGGGAGGCGACCGCTTGGTCAACGCCTGAGATCCTGTCGCTCGGCAAGGCGAAGATCGACGGGTTCATCGCCTCCAACGACACGCTGAAGAAGCGCTTCGACTTCGCGCTCGCCGATACGTTGCGCCAAGCCGAGCATACCTTGTCGCCGGAAGGCGAGACGCTGCTGGCGGGCGTGGGCTCGCCTTTGTCGGGGCCGAGCGACATCCGCGAGCAACTCGTCGCGTCGGACATTCCCTGGCCGACCGTGACCTTGTCGACCGGCAAGCAGGTGCGGCTCGACGATCAGGCCTATACGCTCAACCGCGACGCGCCCAATCGCGCCGACCGCAAACTGGTATTCGACACTTTCTGGGCCGAATATGGCAAGTTCCAGAATTCGCTCGGCGCGGCTTATGCCGCCAAGCTCAAGGCCGATGTGTTCCGCAAGAAGGCGCGCAAATATCCGACCTCGCTCGCCATGTCGCTGTCGAGCAACAATGTACCGGAGGGCGTGTACCGGACGCTGGTGGCGGAGACCAATAAGGGCCTGCCCGAACTGCACCGCTATTTCGAATTGCGCCGCAAGCTGCTCGGCCTGCCCGACATGGCTTATTACGATATCTATCCGCCGCTGGTGAAGCTCGATCAGAAGGCCGATCTCGCGGACATGCGCGCAAACACGCTGGCGGCGACCAAGGTGCTCGGCCCCGAATATGTCGATCTGCTCGGCAAGGCGACCGCGGGCAAGTGGATGGATCCGTTCCCGCGGCCGGGCAAGAAATCGGGCGCCTATATGAACCCGGGTGCGGCGTATGACCTGCACCCGTATCTGCTGCTCAACCTGGGGCACAATTACGAGGGGATGACGACCTTCGCGCACGAATGGGGCCATGCGATGCACACGCTGCTCGCGAACAAGAACCAGGTCTATGAGAAGTCGGACTATCCGTTGTTCCTCGCGGAGATAGCCTCGACCTGTAACGAGCAGCTGCTGGCGGCGTATATGGTCGCGAATGCCAAGACCAAGCAGGAGAAGCTCTATTATCTCGGCATGCAGCTCGAAGGCATGCGCGGGACTTTCTACCGCCAGGCGATGTTCGCCGAGTTCGAACTTGCCGCGCACGACAAAGCGGAAGCGGGTGAGGGGATGTCGGGCGAGAAGTTCAGCGCGATGTATCTCGATCTGCTCAAGCGCTATCACGGACCCAAGGTCGCGGTGTCGGACACATACGCGTCCGAATGGGCGTACATTCCGCATTTCTATTCGAGCTTCTACGTCTATCAATACGCCACCTCGATCTCGGCGGCGTCCTATTTCGCGCGCGCGATCCTGAAAGGCGGCGCCAAGGAGCGCGACACTTACCTCACCGTCCTCAAGTCGGGCGGGTCGGATTATCCGACCGAGATCCTCGAGCGCGCCGGCCTCGATATGGCGAGCCCGGCGCCATATCAGGCGATCATCCAGACGTTCCGCGAAACGCTGGATGCCTGCGAGAAGTTGATGGCGTGAGACTATCTATGCCCCTCGCCTTTAGGGGAGGGGCTTTATAGCGCCACGTCGCAAAACCGACCCCGAATCGTAACGCGGACGTCATCCTGGTGTCGCGCGAATGTCGCGCGCCGGGAATAGCGCGCCTTGCGACGGGACGTTGGGATTTACCAATGTCTCAGCTCTTCGGGGGTTACGACATGGTCAGCTTCACGCTGCGCGGCACGACGTCGCGCTTCGCTCTCGCCGTTATCGCTCTGTGTGTTGCGACGCCGTCATTCGCGGCCGACGGACAGACCGCGCCTGCCTTGCCGGCCACGAGTGATGCCCCGCAGACTGCGGATAGCGGTGCTGCTCCGAGCGATGCTCCGAGCAGCGACATCATCGTGACCGGCAGCCGCGCCGCGCTGCGCGCCGCCACCGCCGAGAAGCGGGACGCCGACAATTTCGTCGAAACGCTCCACGCCAACGATGTCGGCAAGCTGCCCGACCAGAATGTCGCCGAGGCGGTCAAGCGCCTGCCCGGGCTGTCTGTCGCCAACGATCAAGGCGAAGGGCGCTATGTCGTCATTCGCGGTATCGACCCGAGCCTGGTCAACGTCACGCTCAACGGCCAGACTTTGCCCGCGCCCGAGCCGGACGGCCGCGTGGTCAAGCTCGACGATCTTCCCTCGGCGATGATCCAGTCGGTCGTCGTCACCAAGTCGCTGCTCGCGAGCCAGGATGCCAATGCGATCGGCGGCGAGGTCAATGTCCGGACCAAGACTGCGTTCGACAGCAAGGCGCCGTTCTTCTTCGACGCCCGCGGCGCGATCGGCCTGTACGGCATCAACAAGAAATCGCCTTATGAGGTTGACGGCACGATCGGTGGCCGGTTCGGCGCCGGCGAGACGTTCGGCGCGGTGTTGTCGGTCAATTATTCGCGGCGCCCGATCGAGTCCGAGAATTTTCAGGGTTCTTCGGACTGGACCAACACCGTCGGCGGCGTGGCCGTTCCGGCCGGTGGCGGCTATCGCGACTACAATCTGTTCCGCACGCGCCTGGGCATTGTCGGCAATTTCGATTGGCGACCGAGCGACGACGTGAAGCTCTATATCCGCTCGAGCTATTCCAAATATCAGGACCATGAGACTCGCGATCAGAACCTGCTCGCGATCAACTTCCCGGCAAAGGGCAGCGGGGCCTATAATGCTCTTACCTTGTCCACGCTGCCGGCCACTGCGACGATCCTGGTCCGCCATCGCGAAGAGGACGACAACACCAAGTCGGTGACCCTGGGTGGCGATTTCAATGTCGGCGGCGGCAAGCTGTCGATGTCGGGCGGTTGGACCCGGGCCGAAAAGGTCGACCCGATTCGCAGCGAATTCACCTTCACCTATACGCCGCCCAAGACCAACCCGCTGTTTGCGACCTACGATCCCTCGACCTACCCCTATACGTTGGTGCCGAGCGGTACGAATGCCGGGATCTTTTCGGACCCGGCCAATTTCATCCAGAGCAAGCTGAAGGCCGAGCACCGCTTCACGTTCGAACGCATCTGGCAGGGCAGGGCCGATTACAGCCACCCGTTGGCGATCGGCACCGACTCATCGTTCCAGGTTGGCTTCAAATATCTCGACCGCCACAAGAATGACGACCACGACCTGACCAGTTACAAGAGCACGAAGGGCGCCAATTGGACGCTCGATACCGTCGGATTCCTGGGCGACAGCGACTTCTACAACGGGCAGTTCAACTTCGGTCAGCGGATCGACTGGAACAAGGCGCGGGCCTATCTCGTCGCGCATCCGAACGTGGCGACCTTCGACTATGCTGGCAATCTGGGCGGCTCGCTGGCGCCCGATTACGACGTCAAGGAACGCATCCTGGCGGGCTATGCGATGGTCACGCTAAAGTTCGGCAATTTGACCATCGTCCCAGGGGTGCGCGTCGAGAATACGCGCGATCAGACCGCGGCGAAGATCGTCGGCCCCGCGATCACCGCGATCGGCAAGACGATCACGACCGACGCGGCCTATGCCGCGGCACTGGCTGCCAATAACAGTTTCAACGCCCGCGCCACCAACAGCTACACCGACTGGTTCCCCGGCCTGAACGTCAAGTTCGCGGCGTTGCCCAATTTGTTGCTACGCGGCGCGGTCACGACGTCGATCGGCCGCCCGAATTACAGCACGCTGGCGCCGTTCATCACGGTGACGCCGAACGATCCCAATCCGGCCACGGTTGCCGCCGGCAACCCCTTCCTGAAGCCCTACAAAGCGGTCAATTTCGACGCCGCGATCGAATATTATCCGACCAAGGACAGCCTGTTCAGCGTCGGCTTCTTCTACAAGGACATCAAGAACCCGATCTATCAGATCGTCCAGAAGGGTATTGCCAATCCGGGCGACATTCCCGGCGCGTCGGCGACCGACTATCCGAAGATCGACCTCACCCAATATACCAATATGGACAAGGAGTTCATCGGCGGCGTCGAGCTCAACGCCCAGACCCAGTTCACCGGTCTTCCGGGTTTCCTGAGCGGCTTCGGCCTGTCGGCCAATTACACGCACGTTTGGGGCCATGCCACCGGACCGGGGTTCCGCGCCGGCGCTATCCCGCTCGCCTATCAGTCGCACGACCTCGGCAATGTCAGCCTCTTCTACGAGAAATACGGCCTGACCGCGCGGCTGGCGTTCAATTACCGCTCGGCCTTCTCCGACGTGGTCGGCACCAGCGCGGCCACCGACTCCTATTGGGATGCGCAGGGACAGCTCGACCTGCACGTCGGTTTACAGGTCACGCCGCAATATACGATCTATGTCGACGCGGCCAATCTGACTGACTCGCCATGGCGCCACTATCAGGGCAGCAAGGACTTCCTAGTCGAACGCGAGCGCTATGGGTCGACCTACCGCATTGGCGTGCAGTTGCACTTTTAGGAGCGGGTTGCTCCCCCGTTGGGAGCTGCCTTTTCCGCCGCCTTCAAAGCTGGCGACGCTGCCGGTGGTCGTTGATCGGCGAAAATTCGCCGGGCGCCGAAGCTTTCAACTGCGCGGTTTTGCAGGCAGGGCCGCGTACGTGTCATGATATTGTAGTGAAAGGTAAATTTACGTTCTATTTGGACCTAACCCCTTGTGAAGCTGGAGATTACAGTACACTTTCGCCGCATTGAGTCTCGATCGGGGGCGATGACGACGATGCGCAGATTTGCTGCATATTTGGCTCTTCTCTTTACGCTGTTATTGTTCCCCGTCACGGCGAATGCACAAGGAGTGGCCCCGCCGGCTTATGCGCCAACGCCACTCTGGAGCGGCAATTTTCCGAGTGATCCTGGAAACTGGCCAAGCCCGGATGCGGCCTGCAAGGCTCAGCACGATTATTACAACCCGGGCGCGACGCTTCAACCGCCGACCTACAATGGTGGGCGTACTGCGGCTTGCAACTGGACGCTGAACGCCAATTCCAACACCATCCTCTCCGCCCTCGCAACAGCATATTGTCCCTCCGGCTATCAATTGGCGGATCCCGGCATCTGCCTGCGCGGCGATGCCAATACCGGCTCGCGTGCGCAATGCGGTTGTAAAGACGGCGGTCCTGATGGCTCTCCAAATCCGACCGTAGGCAATCCTGTAGCGCTCAACCAAGGCGCAAAGGTCGATGAAGAGGTTGACTATTCCGCTGCCGAACGACGGTTCTCGGTCGATCGAACATATTACAGTCTCGGAGAGGATTATACGAACGTCGTCTCGCCAACAGCTATTCCGGGTTTTGGTGCGCGCTGGCACGGCGTCGTACCTGGAAGACTCGCTTTTGGTAACGGCAGGCTCGAATATCTAGACGTCGATGGTTCCTTCGCCATCTTCCTTCCCGATGGTGGGGACTCCGTCTGGACCTGGCACACTTATGCGGCGACTAGGCGCAGACTATCGATGGTCGCCATTCCGTCGTCCGGTCGTAACGATTATTTCTATGCTGGATCGGCTGTCTCTAATGGCGGTGGCGAAGTCCGGATGGATATGCAGCAGGGTGAGTATATCCTGTTCCGTCGGGCCGGTCCCAGCAATCCAACGGATGGCGTCAGGTATCTTGTCCCGATCGAGCATGGTTGGGCGGATGGGTACAAGATTTCCTATTCATATCCCGACACAGGCGAGTTTCCCAACCTGGTGACCGATAGCCTCGGTCATCAAATGACCCTGACCTGGGCCGACGCGCCGCGGGAAACCGCAGCTACCCTGTCGCTGAATCACGCGGTGCACGTGATTTCCAAGATCGACCTGCCGGATGGAACGAGCCTGAACTATACCTATGGCAAGGACTACGACGTCCGCGGTTCCAAGCTCCAGGACCGCCTGGAAGGAGTCCAGCGCCTCTCATCCACCGGCACGTTGCTTTGGGGGCGGACCTATCTCTATGAAAACTTGGCGATCCCTTATGCGCTGACCGGCAAAGTCGACCAGAACGGCAACCGGCTTTCTACTTATACCTATGATGCGGCCGGGTTGGTCACGTCGACCGAACTCGCTGGCGGGTTCAACAAGTACCAAATCGTCAACCTGGAGGACATGTCTTGGGGGGCCTCGTTCATAAGGCAGGTGACAAACCCGCTCGGATATCGACAGGATTATAGATTCTATAAAGCGCATAACTGGGCTGACGCTCAGCGTGTGCTTCAAAGCGTTACCAACTACGCCTCGATGGGAGTCGAAGGGTCGACGACCAACTATAATTACTACGGCTATGTCGGCGACATGGCGATCGCCGACTTTACCGATGAGAAGGGGCTGCAGCAGCACGTCGATATCGACGGACAGCTCCGTCCCACGCTGTTGCGCGAAGCGTCAGGGACATCGGACGCGCGGACGACCAACTTCACCTGGGATCCAGTGTTCGATCTTCCCAAGCACGAAGATCGACCCGGGCTCAGCATCGATTACACCTACAGCCCGGCGGGATTGTTGCTGACGAAGACTGAGACCGACACGACGACGCAAACGGTCCCTTATTCGACGGCGGGTCAAACTAGGACCTGGACCTACAACTGGAACGGCAACGGCAGGCTGTTGTCGGTCAACGGGCCCAAGGGGCTCGATGTGAACGGTAAGGACGACGTCACCACCTTCACCTACGATACCAATGGCAATCTGCTGACCTCGACCAATGCGCTTGGTTACGTGACGCATTTCGCCAATTACGATGCGAATGGTCGACCGGGAAAGATGACCGACCCCAATGGCATCGATACGCTCTACACCTATGATCAGCTCGGCCGGTTGGCGATCGTGACGGTCAAGAGCCCCGCGTCGTCTGCGGGCGATGCCGTCACGTCCTTCGACTATGATATCGAAGGACGCATCGTCGGAGTTACGTTGCCAGGTACGACAAAATTGGCGATCGATCGCGACCTCGCGGGGCAAGTCACCGCGCTTCGCTTGACGCTAACCGGAGAAAAGATCGCCTTCACCCGCGATCCGATGGGCAACGTCACGCTCCAATCCGTGAAGCGGATCAACGGCACCACCGCTCGCGAGATCGGCCGCACGTTCGATGGACTCGGTCGATTGCTGACGGAGACGCTGGGGACCGGCCGCACCTCGGCTCTGGCTTATGACAAGCTCGGCAACGTCGTTTCGGTCACCTCGGCGCGATCTTTCGCGACCACGCGAGCCTTCGATTCGCTCAATCGGCTGATCTCGTCAGTCGCGCCCGACACGGGCAGCCGCGGGACTTCCTACGACGTATTCGACAGAGCGAGCAGCTTCACCGATGCGAAGTCGGTCCAGACTACCTTCGTTCGCGACGGGTTCGGTGACGTTATCCGGGAGGTCAGCCCCGATCGCGGCACCAGCACCTATTATTACGATGCGGCGGGCGCGGTGATCGCGACAATCGATGGGCGGGGGCAGCGCGTTGATATCGTTCGCGATGCACTGGGGCGAATCCTGAGCAAGACGCCTGCCGGCCGCCCGGCATCCGAAATCGTCAACTATGGCTATGACGCCAATGTGATCACCGGCTCATATAGCATTGGACGGCTGGTCTCGGCCGTGGACAGCACCGGCGAAACCCAGTTCGGTTACGACCATCGCGGCAATATCACGATCAAGCGGCGCAAGAGCGGATCGACCGTCCTCGCCGATCTTACCTATACTTACGACAACGCTGACCGCGTGGTGAGCATCACCTATCCGTCAGGCCGGATCGTGAACTACACGCGTAATTTGTACGGGCGCGTAACCCTGGTTTCCACGCGAGCTAATTCCTCCGCCCCGCTCCAATACCTGATATCCGGCATCACCTACGAACCCTTCGGGTCGATGCTGTCGGCGACGTACGGCAATGGTCTCCTGTTCCAGCAAAGTTGGGGCAATGACGGCCGGCTCGCGAGCAGGCGGCTTTACCTCCCGGCAGGAACCGACGTCTCGTCGCTGACTTATGGTTACGACAATGACGACAACATCACGTCGATCACCGACAACGTCGATTCCACGCGTAGTGTCACTTATGGCTATGATGCCGTCGGGCGATTGACGCAGAGCGTGCTGGCATCTGGGAGCGCGCGGCGCCAGGATTTGATTTACGATACCAACGGCAACCTGCAGCGCACCGAGCTGCGCGCCAATCCGGCGGACATCGTGCCGGCATCGACGACGACCTACGCACTCAACACGGGCACGAACCAGCTCGCCTCTGTGGTCGATGCCGCCGGTACGCGGTCGATCAGCTATGACGGGCGTGGCAACACGATCGGAGAGACGCGGCCGGGGAGCGGGATCACCGTGGCCTATGACGGCTTTGGCCGGCTGACGAGCTACCAGGTGTCCGGCGGCGATACGCTGGTCAACGAATATAACGGCTTCGACGATCGCATCACCGGCGGTGCGACCACCGACCCGCGCCATTATGTGTACGATCTCGATGGTCGGATGATGGGCGAATATGGTTCGTCCTATACCGATGTGCGGGCCGAGACGATCTGGCTGAGCCCGACGGTGAGCAGTCCTGCCGAGCCTTTTGGTGGAGATGACGGCATGGGCGGCTACGCCCCGCTCGCCGTCGCGACCCCCGCCGGGCTCAACTGGGTCTACGGCAATCATCTCGGCGTGCCGATCCTGATTACCGACAATTTGCGCAACGTGGTGACGCCGGGATACACGCTGGTCGGGTTCCCCGGACAGACCCGGACGCTCATGGACCTCTACTACAACCGGTACCGGGATTACGACCCGACGCTCGGGCGCTACATCCAGGCCGACCCGGTCGGGTTGAGAGGTGGTGCGAACCCTTATCTCTACGCGAACGCCAATCCGCTGCGCTTCACCGATCCAAGCGGGCGTAATCCGATCCTGATCGGCATGATGCTTGGTGCGGTGATCGACCTCGGCATAGAGTTGTGGGAGCACCGGAACGAGCATTGCTGGAACTTCAACTGGGGGCGATTGGCGATCTCGGTAGCAACGGGCGGCGCACTTGGTGGTGCTGGAGCATTCGTTGGCGGGGGGCTCGGTGGCGCAGCTGCTGCGGAGGCGGGTGGTGGTGCCGGGACCGCTGGCGCGGCGGACGCGGCGGCCGCCGCCGGAGCCGCAGACGGCGGGGCCGCAGCTGAAGCGGCGGACGCCAGCGCAGCAGCTGGTGAAGCGAGCTCTGGAGCGGACGCCGCGGCCAATCCGGATCTTGCCAATCACATGAACAATATGAACATATGTTCTGGAACCGATTGCTCAGAGATCGCGGAATCCATACAACGAGCCGCGAATGGGAATGGTGATATTCTTCACATCACTCCGTCAGCCGGAAGGGATCTGAGTCTTTCGGAGTATGGCTCGGTGCAAGATGGGTTTGTCTATCATGACGTCTATACCGATGGATCGTACGTTTATGATCCGCGCTTCAGTCCAAATGCTGTTCCATTGCGAGAGTATCTCGATGGCATAAACTCCCTCAATCCTGGAGCTACCATTGTCCCGCGCTGATCATCCAGAACGTAGTGAAATGGAAGAGAGATTGAATGCTCCATTTTCCCTGCCTCCAAATGCTTATCGGCGTAATCATCGGATTTATGAGCTTGTTTCATACGTGAACTCTCTCGTTGCATGTCGAATTTCGAAAAACGGGGAAGCTGAGAGTTTATTTATAAATCGTATAATTGAGTTCCTTGATAACAATCCTGCCAAAGATGGCGAAGAAGGTTATTATAGTCTCGTAAGGCGTTACGTAGAGTCGGCGTAGGGATTCGGTAACGCCTGGAACGACCCTCTACTCTGTGATTGGTGAAGTCAGCTTGGGGCGATGACCCGCCTCGCCTTACGCAAGCATCTGCGTTGGATATCAACAAATGCTCGGGCGATTTGGCGGGGGAGGGAGCCCTAGTTAGCGAGGATGGGCATCCATTCCTGTGACGGTGACAGGCCAGACGATCGTGCCATAACGAGGCCGTGAATGACAAAAATTGCTCAAATCCCGCTCGGAACTGCACCCTATAGGACGGGTCGGTATGCTGCCATGTTGGACATCACCCAAGAGGCTCTATCCGAGCGTTTCGGGCTAATATTTGAACGAATTCGTGATGATTTGGGTGATCTCGACGTCGCGTCGATACACACCGAGGCCGGTATCTATGCTTTGTTGGGGTTCTATCTGGATGCTCCCAAGAAGGGAGTTGACGTGTACCTCCGTGAAGATTCGAAAGATCCATGCGAGGAGCTAAAGGACGTACTGAGATCTATTGGGGCAACCGACGAAGACATCATCTGGAGCGATTTTGGCGAGTAATTTCAGAACTGCCGATCGCGTGGTGAGCATCATTTGGAAGGTCGAACGGAGCACCACCGAGCATTTTCCGGAACATGGGCTCTCCCGGGGCAACGCCGATCCATACGAAGGTCCTTCAATCCGGTTTGAGCCGGGAACTTCTACCTATTTTGTGCCGGGTGCCCCATGGACCTTCATCGATTCTGGATTCGCTTTGCAGCGAGCAACAGCTTTGGCGTGCCCAGACCTGGGTGCGGAGTCACGGCGTATAGCTATGACGATGCACTCGCGATTTTGGGGATGACCGTTTTCAATGGGAAGCCCATCCCAGAGATCGAACACGTAATTGAAGATGTCGACGTTTCAACTTTGGACCAAAAACATGTGCTTCCGAATATGGACGCGCCTACTTGGAGAGGTGTTTGGTATCCTAGAGGCTTTTCACAAAGCCGATGACTATTGCGCGCTGAACAAGGTGATAAACAGGAGAGGCCCGCTCGGCGCAGCCGAGGGGGTGCGTGAGGGAAGCGACCGCAGAGCGGACGCGCGGCGCGGAGCGCGGCTAACCTCTCATCCAACCTCTGCTAGGCAGCAAGCTGCCAGCTGCGGTATCCTTCTCTCCATGGGGAGAAGGCTTTGGCTTCCTACTTCATCGCCTCGATCAGCTTCTTGACCTCCTGGCTGCGGCCGCGCGGCAGGATCAGGACATCCTTGCCGTTGGCGACCACGATCAGGTCGGTCACACCAACCAAGGCGATGCGCACGCCATCGGCCTGGACCAGGCAATTCTCGGTCTCGATCGCGACGACATCGCCCTTGCAGACGTTGCCGTTGCCATCGCATGTACTCAGTTCGTGGAGCGCATCCCAGCTGCCGAGGTCGCTCCAGCCCATGCTGACCGGCACGACCGCGACGCGCGGCGTTTTCTCCATCACCGCATAGTCGATCGAGTCCGAGGGCGAAGCGGCGAAGGCTTGCGGGTCGGGGTGGACACGCGCTCCTTCGTGCCTGGCCTTGAGCATGGCCTGCTGAGCCGCATGCAGAACTTCGGGGGCATGGACCGCGAGCGCGCCCAGGAATGCGTCGGCCCGGAACAGAAAGATGCCGCCGTTCCAGACATGATCGCCCGCCGCCAGCATCGCCTCGGCGCGGTCGCGCGGGGGCTTTTCGACGAACCGCGTCACCTTGTGCACGCGCGGCGCAACGGCTTCGCCGACATGGATCCAGCCATAGCCGGTTTCCGGCGAGTGCGGATCAATCCCGAACGTGACCAACCAGCCCTGGTCGACCATCGGCCGCGCCGCATGGATCGCGGCGTGGAAGGCATCGGTATCGGTGATGACATGATCCGACGGCATGATCAGCAAGACGGCCTCTCCGTCGCCCGCCGCGAGCGCGGCGAGCGCGATCGCCGGCGCGGTGTTGCGCGCTACCGGTTCGAGGATCAGCGCCTGGGCCGGCGTGCCGATCGCCATGAGCTGTGCCTCGATCTCTTCGGCATGGCGCTGGTTGGCGACCACGATCGGCGGCGCGAAATGGTCGCCCGAGGCGCGCTGCGCGGTCAGCTGGAGCATGGTTTCGTCGGCGGTCAGCGCGAGCAATTGCTTGGGCGTTTCCGGCGTCGACATAGGCCACAACCGCGTGCCCGATCCGCCCGAGAGGATGACAGGGATGATCGACGTCGTCTCGGGCATTCACGGGTCCTTTGCGGTTGATGCTAATCTAGGGTCTTCCGACGATTTGCCAAACTCGCAGAAAGTCGCCGGTTTCCGCGGCGTTCAGCCTTTCTTTGTCAATTTCTGCGACACCGCCTGAAACCTGTCGGAAAACCTTACACCCGACGATTGCACTGAGGCCGAAAAGGCAGGCGAAGACGATGATCAGGCTGTTCAAGCACTATGTGCCGCACGCCGTTTTGTTCCTGGGACTGCTCGACGTCGCGTTGCTGATCGCGGCGGCGGAGATCGCCTATTCGATTCGCCTGCATCAGCTCGGCAGCATTGTCGAGCCGATCGTCAATCGCTTGCCGCAACTCTTCACATTCGCCGTGTCGCTGGAAACCGCGATGATCGCGGTCGGCGTCTATGGCGCCGACGCGCTGCAGTCGCTGCGTCGGGCGATCGCGCGCATCCTGGTCGCGATCTCGCTCGGCGTGATTTTCCTGTCGGTGCTGTACTTCCTGTCGCCGGCGATAACCTTCTGGCGATCGAACCTGTTCTACGCGATGGGAATCGCGCCGGTAGCGCTGATCGCCATCCGAATCCTGCTCGGCAAGATGCTGGGCAGCCATGTGTTCAAGCGCCGCGTCGTCGTGCTTGGCGCCGGCCCGCGCGCCGCGCGGCTGAAAGCCTTGCAGCAACAGCCCGGATCGGCCTTCGTCGTGGTCGGCTATGTCTCGATGAGCGAAGCCAACCGAGTGATCCCCGAAGCGATCGCGCGCGATGCGATCTACAATCTCGCCGACCATGTCGTATTGCTCAACGCGAGCGAAGTGGTGCTGGCGCTCGAGGAGCGGCGCAACGCACTGCCGCTCAAGGACCTGTTGCGGATCAAAACCACCGGCGTCCATGTCAACGATATCTCGACCTTCCTCGAGCGCGAGACCGGCCGCGTCGACCTGCAGAGCGTCAATCCGAGCTGGCTGATCTTCTCCGACGGTTTCTCGTCGGGGCGGATGCTGTCGGGTGTGTTCAAGCGGCTGTTCGATATCACCGCCAGCCTGCTCCTGCTCCTGGTTGCGGGGCCGGTCATCCTGCTCACCGCGCTGGCGGTGAAGCTCGAGAGCAAAGGCCCGGCTTTCTATCGCCAGCGCCGCGTCGGCCTCTACGGCGTCGGGTTCGATTGCCTCAAGCTGCGCTCGATGCGCCAGGATGCCGAGGTCAACGGCCAGGCGGTGTGGGCCGAGAAGGACGATCCGCGCATCACCCGGATCGGCCGCTTCATCCGCAAGGTGCGGATCGACGAACTGCCGCAATGCTGGTCGGTGCTGAAGGGGGAGATGAGCTTTGTCGGCCCGCGCCCCGAACGCCCGCAATTCGTCGAGGATCTCGAACAGCAGCTGCCTTATTATGCCGAGCGCCACATGGTGAAGCCGGGCATTACCGGCTGGGCGCAGATCAATTATCCCTATGGCGCGTCGATCGAGGACAGCCGGCAGAAGCTCGAATACGATCTATATTACGCCAAGAATTATTCGCCGTTCCTCGATCTGTTGATCCTGCTCCAGACGATCCGCGTCGTGCTGTGGCCCGAGGGTGCGCGCTGATGTTGTTGGTACGGCACCGGCCCGCTCCCCCACCCGGCCTCCCATCTACGGTACTCTATGGGAGGCCGGG